>JAHHHI010000034.1 GCA_019359435.1 Kaiparowitsia implicata GSE-PSE-MK54-09C | reverse complement strand
TGAACACTGGTGGAGTGTGCTGAAGAATTGGATGCGACAGCGATGGGATGAGTTTGATAACTTTCGTGATTGCGTTGATGCTGCCTTTAAAGAATGTCCTAACGTACATGCGTAGCGCTATAGCTACTCAAGTTGGATGACCGAATTTTGGTCAAACGCCTGCAATATGTTGCTGAGAAGACAATTCGAGTTCTGAGTGATAGTGTGGCTTATGAAGCTTTCTCCCTCGTCTTGCCGAGCCAAGCCAGTGGATTAAGCCTTATGGGTAGAGTTATTTGGGTTGGCCACAAATTACATCTCGTATGACCTTTGTGATAGTTGGCATTTACTTGCGGAGGCCTGTCAGGCTGGCTACTATTCCTTCTAATTCTGCCAATCTAAAATTTTCTGCAACGCAGCATCGGCTTCTGCCTGTGTCACCTTAGGCAGTCGATTCTGAACATAGTCTTCTGAGATTCCCGTTTGATTCGCAAACTCCTCCTCAATGCCATCTAGCAACTGAGGATGGTTGTAGGTGACCTGCCAGTCACGATCCCAAAAGATGCGATCAGCCAGCTCATCAATGCAGTTTTCCCATTCCAGCGAGTCCTCACAGTCCACCTCAATGGGCAGAATGTCCTCCTCCTCCTCAAACTCAGCTTCTAAAACCTTGAGCATTCCCAGGGCGTTCAGTGTTTCCCAGATCAGCCTTCGCCAGTAAAACGGATCGCCATCCTGCTTAATACAATCAGCGAAGGCGATTTCATCCTCCACCCGTTGGGTCAACCAGGCGAAAGGGAAATAGGCTGCCGCTTCTAGCACATTGGTGAGAGGTGGCACCGGCACCTCGGGCTTGAGTAACGCCTCCAGGCACCGATGCCACAACACCACCCGTTGCTCAAAGCTGGCGCTGTCGAAGATGCGGTCTCCAGTGATAACCTCTACATTGTCGAATTCAACCGCTTCCTGGCTGAACTCAACCGCCGACTGGAGAATGTGCAGGTAAAACTTAGCCTCTGCCCCCTCCAGCACACGCTTGCCAAAATTGGTGTTCCAGGTCATGACGGATAGCGCTCCTCGACAACTACCAACCCCTAAAAGAACGTGGGCACCTCAATCTGACTAATGAGGCCAGCATAGTGCTCCAACAGAACTTTAGGATCATGGCCGGTCAGCTTGGCCACCTCAATCACCGACATCCCCTTTGCCAGCATGTGGCTAATGAAAGTATGCCGGGTGTTGTACTGGGTGCGGTACAGCCCGTTTTCTTGAGTCATGCCGCACTTCTTCAAAATGCTCTGCCAGGCCCGATTGAGGAAGTTCGTCGCATCAATCGGTTTCCCCTTGGGGCTGGGAAAAACCAGCATATCGGGCTTATAGTCTTCAGGGCGAACGGCTAATAACAAGTTCTGTAGGTCACCATTACACGGGAAGAACCGAGCCCGATTTGTTTTGGTAGCTTTTCGCAGGCGAGCCGTGCCAGTGCCCTTACGTACCAAGGTTTCGTTAAAGGTAATCCCGGTACAGTCATGACGGATATGCTTCTACTGGAGACCGATGGCCTCACTGGTTCTACAGCCCGTCATAAACAAGAACCGCACATAGTCAGTGTAGTGAGCGTAGTAGCGATCGTCGCGAGAGGTACCGATAATCTGCTTAATTTCCGCCTCACTAAAGGGAGGAACTTTGAGCGGGGGCACCGGGTGGCACATCTCCGTCAGCCCGGTAAACGGGTTCTCCCAGCCTGCGTCCACCAGCTTATTCTGCTGCACCCAATTGCCAAAATCATTCAGGATAATCACCTGTTTCTTAATGGTGGCGGGAGAAGCACTTTGCAGCATAAACGTGACGAACTCTTGGGCCTCCCGGCGGCCAAGGATCTTTCGCCCGAAATTGCGCACCTTTTTGGGAATCGGGTTGTACATGCTCACGATGGTGAAGGGGCTCTCTGGCCGCTGCCCCTTATCGTCTACAAACTCATCCCAGTGCTGCTTAAAGACATCGGTATAGCTCTGAGATGTCTCAGACCCAGCTGCAACCACTGGAAGTGGATCCTCCGGCTTGTATTTTTGCAACGTGGGGTCAAAATTGCCGCTCAGCATGTCTAACTCGATCTGCTGGGCCTTTTGCATTGCGACCCTGCGGTTGATGATGCTGTCTGGCAAGCCAACCGACAGGCAGTAGCGCTGACTCCAGTGACTCCACCGCAACCGCAAGCGTTCGGAATAAACTTCGACTTTAACTTGTCCTTTAGCCATAGTTCGGAGTGGGGGTAAAGTACATCGCCTGCACCCTTGCCGTTATCTAAGGTTATTCCAGACCCCATCAATCCGCTTTTCGTGCCCGGAGGTTTATACCAATTTCGTACCAGTTTTTACCCCCAAACTGCCCCAAAGTGACCCAACGTCACGGTCACTTTGCCAAAAAGAAATTAACACCTTGATGGCTGAATCCCTTTCTGGAAGAGCGTTTGAGACTGAAACACTTGAAAGCGGGTGATGGGACTCGAACCCACGACATTCAGCTTGGGAAGCTGACGTTCTACCACTGAACTACACCCGCAATCCGTATAGGATAACACTTCTGGATTCTTGTTCAACATGGCCGCCCTAAACCAATACCCTCAGAGTAGTATGGCTACCCTAAGTCAACTCAAATGGACTTCTCAACTCTCAACATGCAGTCTGAATCTGAAGCTCTATTCCTAAAAACTCAGAACGTAGGTCTGTCTGATGCGATCGCCCTTCAAAATTCTCTATACGATAATCGCTAGGGCGATCGCTCTACACCCCTAATCTTCTTAGGATTGAGTCAATCAAGCTTTATCAATTGTGCATCAGGACTAGTTTTGAAGCGCAGCAGCAATATCGTTATACCCAAAACCAAGTCTTAATTGGCGACCCCTGAATATCGAATCTCAATCTTGAGGCCAAGCTTGAAAGATAACCCAATCGTAAAATTTAGCCAGCAGAGTTTTTGCAACTTTGATCAATTATGGATCATTTTTTGCTGGGAATTCATGGAATTTAGTCCTATAATTTAGGACTTAAATAGGGAACTAATAGACTAAGTCTCAGCACCAGGAAATAAGGATCGGTCTCCTCTGAATATTTGAGTTAAAGCGGCGTGCGGTATTGTGTCTCTAGCCAAAAAGTGCGGTTTCTGGACTTTTACCTGCGTAAAGTGATTATAAAATTGACCAAGTGCAAAGCAATTGAGTATAAAAAGAAATTACGGTCTGATCCCTAACCCACCAACTACTTGTAAGAATCAGTAAAACCATGGCCGACACTACCACTGCCCCTCTAACGGGGAAAGCGCTACTTCAGAAAGTCAAAGAACTTTCCCATCTGTCTTCGCGCGAAAAGGCGAAGCGCTGCGGTTATCAGACCATTAGCAAGAATAAGCAAGCCCGCGTTAATTTGGCTGATTTTTATGCAGCTCTGCTGGCGGCTAGGGGTATTACGCTAGATAGCGGTACAGACAAAGATGGTCGAGGGCGAGAGCCGACCTATCGAGTGAGCGTGCATAAGAATGGGCAAATTGTGATTGGTGCAACTTACACGGAGAAAATGGGACTAAAACCAGGAGACGAGTTTGAAATTAAGCTGGGGTATAAGCATATTCACCTGGTGCAGCTTGATAAAAATAAAGACCATGAAGACGACGAAGACTAGTTAATCCCCTTGAAAAGGCAAGAGTTTTTGCAGTTGATATGCTCACTAGGCTCAATAACCGCTTTCTATATTTGGCGTTACGTACTTGTGAGAGTGGAGTCTAGCCTCCAAATATGGCCTAAATAATGGTAATAATGGCGATCGCCTAATCCCAAATCTGTCCCAACTGTAGAACTGCTGAATGGGTCGCTACTGGTTAGACACTAATAAAAAGCAGCTCTAGGTGGGTTTCGAAATATGTGCTGCACGCGCGAATTGCTTAAATAGATGTCCCCCAGCCTAAAAGTTGCGCTAACGCAATATCTCCCACAAAAACGGCGCTGTGCTAAGCACAGCGCCGTTTTTGTGGGTATTAAGTTTCGGCAGTAGGCTGTTAAGCCCTGATTAGAACTCAATGGCTGGCCAGTCAGTCTCGCGGTAATAAGTAGACATATCTTCAAACTTGCGAAGCTCAGCTCGATACAGCTCAATGGGTGGCAAGCTGCCTGCATCTAGAAGGCCAAGGTTAGCGTTGTTTAAAGTCTGACTGAGCGCGTCTCGGTCTAACTCAGCGGGAATTGTGCCGAAATAGCCCAGCGTAATATGAGCTGTCAGATGATATTGCTGGTCAATGCCCAGCCCCATCAACTCATGATCTTGATAAATAGCGCGGCGCAGCGTCACCACTTTTTGGTAGGCCTCTTCATCTTTTGGAGCTAGACATACGCTAATAGATCGAGTCCGTAAGGTGATGCCCAAAATTTGCCAGTAGGCAGGAGTATTAGATTTGAGGGCGGGCTGCGATCGCTCAAAAATTTGGCCAATGCGATCGCGCAGGTGTGGCTCAAATTTGGGATCAGTGGATGCATCGCGAAAAGTGCTGTCCCAAATTAAATCAGCCAGAGTCATGTGAAAGGTTTCGGGCGGCACTGGAACAATCATCTGTTTAGGCAATGCCGCCATCAACTGTTGCTGAATCTCACGCAACCGAGTATAGAATGCCTGATTTCCAGGATCCTCTGCCCAGGGTGGCGTAATGACAGAATATCCAGGAAAACTGCTCGCCTCAAATTGGCCATCTCCTCGCTGCTTAAACTTAGGAGATGCCTGAATATGCTGCGCTTGAGTATTAAGCGCTTCGGGCAATGTGAGCCTTGCGACTCGATTGACATAGACCTGAAATGTATCGTCCAAACTAGTCGCCTCGCAACGAAAATGCGTTGGTAGTCCCATACATGTCAGCAGGTTGGGCCATCCCAAGGCGTTGACCACAAGACCCCTGCTGATGCATTGCCTCTCATTCAGGAGAAGAACCACAAAGGGAATGAGCTGAATGCCTTAGCTCAACGCCCCAATTAACCCCCAGTAGCCCTTCCCTTCTACAACGCAATAACTCAGAGAATAAGATAAACGCTAGGTGCAGATCCCGCTAGTAGGGAAAATGAGCCAAGCGCAACCATGCTATCAACATTTTCTTAATGTAGCGGCAATTGGGATGAAAAGACCCTCATACTCATTACATAAACCGAGTCAGCTGCACTCGATATCGCTCTTTCTTCGTAATGGCAATATCGCCAATTTCCAAGCGCCCCTTACCCCGAATGGCCACCAAATCGCCCGCTTTGAGGGCATGGCTCGGCTGAGAAATATCTTTCCAATTCACGCGCACATCGCCACTGTTGATGAGGTCTACCATTTTGCTGCGCGACATGCCAAATCCAGCAGAGGCAACTGCATCCAGCCGCAGTGATGCTTCTACGGTGGTCATTTCCTTTTTCTTGGGTTCGCGGATTTTAAGGTCGCTGAGGGGAATTTGCCGTGTTTTAACCGGCACTGAACGCACTTGCCTCAGGCTCATTTCCAGAAATTCCACGAGGTCAGGCGCGACCACAACTTGGGCTCCGCGCTCTCCCAGCACGATGATGTCGCCTGTTTTTTCGCGGACAATGCCGGTGCCCAGCATCGAGCCAAGGAAGTCGCGGTGGGTGGCGGTGTCAAACAGGAAGTTGCCGCTGATATCTAGGGCGGCGATCGCCACCTGAGACTCTTCTAGCGGCAGCTCGCTGCGGGCGATCGCCAACCGTTTGCGCTCCGCTTGAGGATAGCCGCCCCAGGCCAACAGGCGAATATCCGTCAACCGGGTAAACATCTGCTGAGCTTCCATCAGCTCTGGCGGCGAGAGAAAATCACTGTAGACAACCTCCCAGGTTTTGAGCGCTTGCTCAGCCTGATCAATAATCCGGGCGGCAGTGTCTCGGTTGTCTAGTCCTTTGAGGAGTTCGTCTCGTGGCAACATAGCAGGAATGGACGGGGTTGATAGGGGGAACTGAAGCGGCTAAGTTAGACAATCGGTTAAATCAATTTGGTTCGCCAAGGCGATTCGCCGAGCTTGAGGGGGCTTCCTCACCCGTGCGCCGATCCGCAGCTTCTGCCGCAGCTTCGGAGGGGGCTGCTAGGATCTAAGGTAGCGCCAAGTTCAATACTGTATAAACCAACCATTTTACGTTGCCTGTTATGTCTCTGGATAATTTGCGTGATTTATACCAACAGGTCATTTTAGAACGCTACAAAAAGCCTCGCCATCGGGGCAAGGCCGACCCGGTTGACCGCTATCAACGGGGCCACAATCCCTCATGTGGCGACACCATTGAGCTAACCCTGCACCTGAGTAGCCCCGAGGGCGATGCAACCGATCCGCTGTTGCAGCAGATTGAAGAGGTGAAGTTTGATGGCGAGGGCTGCGCCATTTCAATGGCCTCAGCCGATTTGATGGCCGAGGCCCTGCGGGGAAAAACCGTGGCCGAAGCGTTGGATATGGTGCAGCGCTTTCAGTCGATGATGCGGGGCGAGGCCGAATTCCCGAAAGATTTGCGAAAGCTGAATGTGATGCAGGGCGTCGCGCAGTTTCCGGTGCGGATCAAGTGCGCCAACTTAAGCTGGCATACGCTCAAGGCCGCGCTAGAGTCGGCTCAGACGGCGGAACCCGTTGGGTGGTGAGCAACGAATAGAGCGTGCTAGGCCGTCGGCATTCCCCCTGTGTCAATGGATTAGCGCGGTTCACGTAATGTTCTGTTAATGTGAGTATTGCTGACTACAGATTGCCCGCGAGCGATCGCACGGGATTTGCGATGGGATCTACGGTAGCTTCTATCCTCCCATTGGACGGTTGAGTGGAGAGAGTCTAACTCCGTCTTTTGAACCCGTTGAACGGCCACAATGTCAAATAATTTGAGTGCAGGAGCATTGGTGATGGGAGTACCCTCCACAGCAGATTTTTTAACCTTGGCGCAATGGGTGGGCTTGGGAACTGTGCTGTGCGGGGCGATCGCCGCACTGGGGTTCATCTTTAAATGGGGCATTCGGTTTCGTTTTGTGGGCATTACGGGGTTTATGGGGGTGCTCACTGTAGGGCTGTTCTCCCTCAGCCTGTTTCCGCTGACGCGGTCTGTTGTGCCGGGTGCAATTCGCTTCTCAACGGTGTATGATTCTGGGTCAACTCAGGTGGTGATCGCGGTGCCCCCAACGATTACCGAAGACCAGCTGACGGCTACGCTCCGGCAGGCTGCTAGCGACTTGTTTTCGCCGGGGCGGTTGGGGCGCGGTCGCGACCAGCTCCTCGTTCGAGCCCGGACGGTGCTGCATCCCGAAGATGGGGTGTCGCAGCCTCTCTACTTGGGAGAGGTAAAGCGATCGCTCTTTAACCGCGATGATTCTGAGATGGCGATCGCCCTTTACCGCAGTAGTCTAAAGACGCTCTCGGCAGCGGTAGAGCAGCCTCAAGGCTAAAGCTAAACGCTAGGGGCTGTCATCAATGAGCCTCTGATATCCCAGAAATCAACAGTCATAGCCCCTAGCCTAGTTTTTGGGTCGGGCGTGGCAACGCTCATAGCATCAGGCGTTTGGTTGGAATTGATGACACGCCCTAAAGCCTGTCACTAGAATTTCTCGACATCGAGAAATCTTGACCCAACAAACATAGAGTTTTAATCGAGTCCGTTCGCTCCCTACTGGCCTCACAGGTTTTTTACTCTCGATTCCCTTCAACTCATGGCACACTCACTCTCCTCTGCGGCTGATTTGGCGACCTCGTTGATCACCACCACCCTGGCACCTGCGCGGGTGATGCGCGGGGCGGGCGCGCTGGCGCAGGCGGGTGGGGCGATCGCCCAATTGGGCCAACGTCCGTTAATTGTGGGGGGCGATCGCGCCCTGGCCGCAGTGGAGCCATTTTTGTCGCCCGTGCTAGCGCAGCATGCATTAGAAGCCGCTCATGTGCGCCACGGCGCCGACTGCAGCGAAGCCAGCCTAGTCCAGCTCCGGCAGGCGGTAGCCGATCATCAGGCCGATGTCATTGTGGGCGTGGGCGGCGGCAAAGCACTGGATGCAGCCAAACTGTTGGCGTATCAGAGCACGCTGCCCATCGCGACCCTGCCGACCTCAGCGGCCACCTGTGCCGCTTGGACGGCCCTCTCCAACGTCTACACAGAGGCTGGCGCATTTTGCTACGACGTCACGCTAGCTCGCTGCCCCGACCTGCTGATTCTGGACTATGACCTAGTGCAGACGGCTGAGCCGCGCACCTTGGTGGCTGGAATTGGAGACGCCCTAGCAAAGTGGTATGAAGCTTCGGTGAGCAGTGGGCATTCTGACCAAACTCTGGTAATTGCCGCCGTACAGCAGGCGCGGGTGCTGCGGGATATTCTCTTTCAAAAGGCGGGCGATGCCATCTCGCAGCCTGGGGGGCACGCTTGGCGCGAAGTGGTGGATGCATCAGTGCTGATGGCGGGGATGATTGGCGGCTTGGGTGGGGCGCAATGTCGAACGGTGGCAGCTCATGCGGTTCACAATGCGCTGACTCACCTGCCCCAGTGCCACGGCACGCTGCATGGTGAAAAGGTGGCCTATGGCATCTTGGTGCAGCTGCGGCTAGAGGAGCTGGTGCAGGGCAATGGACTTGCGACGACCGCACGGCAGCAGCTGCTCAAGTTCTTCTGGGAGTTGGGCCTGCCGACTCAATGGGCCGATTTGAACCTGGGCAGCGCTACGCTAACGCAGCTAGAACAGGCTGCGGTGCTGGCCTGTCAGCCCCAGTCTGATATTCATCGCCTGCCCTTTGCCGTGACCCCGCAGCAGTTGCTTGCGGCGATGGTTTCAACAACGGCACCGGTCGCCGATGGGCGGGGTGCAGACCGAAGTTCTGGATCTGTTTCGGGTTCGCCATCGGAGGTGGTGTCATGACGCTGGACTGGACAAACCGCCGTGCCGATCGCCTGCGATCGCTCCCTCCCTATGTGTTTGCGCGACTGGATGAACTGAAGGCGCGGGCGCGCGAACAAGGGCTTGACCTGATTGACCTGGGCATGGGCAACCCCGATGGCCCAACGCCCCAGCCGATTGTGGATGCGGCGATCGCCGCCATGCATGATTCGCGCAACCACGGCTATCCCCCCTTTGAGGGCACGGCTAATTTTCGCAAAGCGATTACCGACTGGTACTATCGCCGATATCAAGTGCCGCTTGACCCCGATGGGGAGGCGCTGCCGCTGCTGGGGTCGAAGGAAGGGCTGACCCACTTGGCGATGGCCTACATCAATCCGGGAGATACGGTGCTAGTGCCAAGCCCTGCTTACCCCGCACATTTTCGAGGACCGGCGATCGCCGGAGCCGATATTTATCCGCTGGTGCTCAAACCTGAAAACAACTGGCTGATCGACCTAGCGGCCATTCCCGACGCGGTGGCGCAGCAAGCCAAGGTGTTGTATTTCAACTACCCGAGCAACCCCACTGCGGCAACGGCACCCCGCGAGTTTTTTGAAGAGATTGTGGCCTTTGCCCGCCGCCACGAGATTTTGCTGGTGCATGACCAAGCCTATGCCGAACTGGCCTTCGACGGCTTTCAGCCCACCAGTTTGCTCGAAATCCCCGGAGCCAAAGACATTGGCGTCGAGTTTCACACCATGTCTAAAACCTATAACATGGCGGGCTGGCGAGTGGGGTTTGTGGTGGGCAATCGCCATATTATCCAGGGGTTGCGCACGCTCAAAACCAACCTAGACTACGGCATCTTTTCGGTGCTGCAAACAGCAGCAGAAACGGCGCTGCAACTGCCAGATGTGTACCTGCATAAGGTGCAGGCCCGCTACCGGGCTCGCCGCGACTTTTTGATTCAAGGGCTGGCCGAACTGGGCTGGGATGTGGCGAAACCTCTTGCCACGATGTATCTCTGGGTGCCTTGCCCGCCCGGCATGACCTCTGCAAACTTTGCGCTTGAGGTGTTGCAGCAGACGGGGGTAGTGTTCACCCCAGGCAGTGCCTTTGGTGACGGGGGTGAAGGCTATGTGCGCGTTAGCCTGATTGCCGAGTGCGATCGCCTGGGTGAAGCGCTCCGCCGCATGAAAGATGCTGGCATTACCTATACCTCGGGAACTCAGGCCTCGGCACCTAACTCTCAATCTCTCATTCCCAACCCCTAATTCCCAACCCCTAAACCCCAATGCCCCTTCAACAGCACCAGGGCATCTTTGAAGCGCGCGCCTTTACCCGCCCCGCGACAGATCAGACGTTGACCTGTGCGGTGTTGATCGTGGGTGGCTCTACGGCGGCTTATACGGCGGCGCTGGTTACAGCCCGTGCCAAGCTAGAGGTGTGCTGGGTGATGCCCACTCAGATTGTGGGCGGGCAGTTCACCACGCAAGGGCTGCCCGCCTCAGACGATGGCGAGTTGCTAAAGCACCGCTCTGCCACCGGCATCACCGGGGAAGCGTTTGCCATTTCGATGGCGCAGCGGCAGTTTCGCGATCGCCAGCGCCAGCTTCAACCTGTGCAGGGAAAAATTGTGTCTAATCCAGGGGGCGGGTGGGTGAGCCTGCTGTGCGCCAGTCCCATTGTGGCGGCAACAGCCTTGAATGAGGCGATCGCCCCTTACCTAGACGCTGGCAATCTCCGGCTGATTCCCCAGGCAGAGCCCACCCAGGTGCTGATGGAACCCACAAATACGGGGCGGCAGCGGGTGGTCGGCGTGCGGTTTTGGGATGCGGGACGATCGCTCTCTTTTACGGTGCGGGGGCAGGTGGTAGTCGAAGCAACGGATTTAGGGGATGTGTTAGAGCTGGGCAACATTCCCTCGCGGGTCGGGCAAGAATCGCGGGCCGAGAGCGGGGAACAAATCCTGCCGCAGCATTCTAAACCCGAGTGCCAGCAATCCTTCACATTTGGGGCCGTGGTGGAATGGGTGTCGCCAGGGCAGCACGTGCCCATCGGTGCACCACTTGGCTATAACCGCCAGCCGTGGCTATTGTCGCAGCAGTTTGAGGATCGCTTTTGGTCGAAATCTGGCGGCAAATGGCAGGCCGCGCGGCATTTTCTTGCCCCGTTTGGCATCTTTCGCTATCGCCGCCTCGTGCGTCAGGCCCTCTCAGAAAACACCGTAAGCCGGGGAGATGTGACGGTGCTGAACTGGGGTGAGCACCAGCATGGTGAAACTGAGGAGTGGCTCTGCGGCAACGACTATCGCCTAGGCGAACTGGTCGGCGTCAGCCGCGAAGAACGGCAGCGGCATCTGCAACAGGCGCGCGATCGCGCCCGTGCGTATGTTCACTTTTTGCAGCAGCGGGGCACCTCCCTTAAACCGCGAGGCGACCTCACCTGGACTCCGGACGGCATCGCGCTAGAGCCCTATATTCGCGAGGCGCGGCGCGGCATTGCCCTCACCACAATCCGCCATGAGGATGTCGCTAAAATCTTTTACCCGAATCAGGCCCGCGCTCGCACCTTTCGCGATAGCGTCGGCATTGGGCAATACCACTATCTCGATCTGCACGGCAACGATCGCCCCGGACATGCTAGCTTGCCCGGCGACAACGTGATGGCGCTGCCCTTCACCCTATCCCTAGGGGCGCTGGTGCCCCGCGACACTGATGGACTGGTGCTCTCTGCCAAGAGTTTGGGCACAACCCACATCACCAACGCGGCCTATCGCATGCATCCGGTAGAGTGGGCCATTGGGGAAGCCAGCGGCTATTTGGCGGCGCTCTCGGTGTGGACGCAGCGGCAGCCGCGCGACATCGCCACCCAACCTGCGCTAACCCGCAAGTTGCAGGGGCTTTTGACCCGCAACCACATTCCCATCGTCTGGTTTGATGATGTTGCCCACGATGACCCCGATTTTGAGGCGATTCAGGTGATGGCGGCGGCGGGCATCATTCAGAGCGAAAGCCTTGCCAATCTGCACTTTAACCCTGAGGGCACTGTCAGCCGCGCGGCTGTGGTGACGGCACTGCGCCATCTGCTGAATAGTTCTCCCGTCACCCCAAGCACGCCAACTTTTGTAGATGTGCCGCCTGACTACTGGGCCTATGGCAATATTGAGGCGCTAGTTGCGGCGGGCATTGTTGCCGGAGTGGGGCATAGCCGCTTTGCCCCCGATCGCCCGATTACCCGTGAGCACCTGTCATTTTTGGTGCAAAATGCTCGACCTGACGCCCATAGTCGCGCCTTCGCCAATCTCTCAGGCGATCGCACTCCATTGCGCCGCCGAGAATTGTCGCGAGCGTTCTATGCCCTCATCTCTGATTAGTTTTGATTAGTGCCAGCCCAGCACATACAAAACTGACGGTGAAGCAGCCTATCAAACGGACTCTTGGTAGCAAGAACTAATGCGGAAAGCCGGGACGTGGGCGCCGTGGGCGTCACATCCTGGCTTTTTCTATTGATCTGTTCAGTGCGATCGCACCAACACCGTCATATACTGCCCGTCGATAAACGGCGCGGGAATAATCGGCGTAAACTGCGCTCGATCCGTCGCCACCTTTTTCACATACAGCTCATTCATTAAGTGGATCACCTGGTCTCTCGTGCCGATGATCCAAATCTGCGCGTTACTGTCGCCCTGGTGCGATCGCACCAGAGCCTTAATCTCTGAACTCATGAGTTTTTACCTCGCTAATGAGATGTATCGAAGAAACGCGCTTAGGGACGTGGTTGACCCAACCACTTGTCAGCATTAGCGAGGCGCTTGATAATCATCAAAGCCTGGCTCCTGCCTACTCCAGGAGTCAGGTCAGCTGGTTAGGTAGTGCGTCAACACTCCTAATCAGCGCCCAAAACCCCAAGCGCGCATATAGGTGTCACCGGAATCCAATTCCGGTAGCTGGAAGCATAAAACATTTGATCTAAAAACGCAAGACCCACCTGCTACCGTTTTCCATAACCTTCACGACTGCGATCGCACCTATCCCCATTCCAGCAACCCCCACTCGTCTTGATCATGTGGCTGCACAACCGACGGGGGTTGTACCATGCATCTGCTGATCTCCATGAGGAACCTGAAAATAGGCGGAAAGATTCGCGCTATTTAGCTTAATCGGCGTACTATACAGAAAAAGTCTGCATAAGTAATAAATCTGGGGTGCTATGCCGAATCGTTCTGCCTAATAACCTATGACGGGATCTTAGGCAGAAAATTTCAGTCTATTAATAGTTAGGCGCATGTAACAGTAAGTTTTCTTACACAAAGGAGTACTTTTGAGATGTCCTATTTAGTCGAATATGATTCGATACCAGCATCCGATGTATCTCAAAGGGTTGGAGTTGTATCTCGTTGGATTCGAACAGATGCGCGACCATTTTTTGCTGAGTTGCGTGAACGGAGACCCATTTTCTTTACCCCTGCCTTTGCTTTTGTAACGAAATACGAAGATGTATTGGAGGTATTAAGTCGTGACGACATTTTCTCGGTGCGGTTGTGTGGCTCCAAGATGGATGAATCTGTCGGTCCCTTCATGCTTGGTCGTGATCGCACCACAATCAACTACCATGACAAATCGCTAATGCGTCTTGTTTTGGCGCAGGAAGACCTTCCCCGTGTTCGTGAGATGGTTTCCCAACTTACCGAAGAGGCGGTTGCAGAAGCAAGTTGTGAAGGACGGATTGAGTTAGTCAAAAATGTCGGAAGAAGAGTCCCTGTAAGGTTGTGTGGTACATACTTTGGTTTTCCTGGCCCTGATGAAGAATCAATGTTTCGTTGGTCAAAAGCAACACAAACACACTTCTTCAAAAATTTGACGGACGATCCTGAAATTCGTCAAGCTGCTGTAAGAGCAGGGCAAGAGCTAACTGCATATCTTGCCGGACTTGTTACTGCGAGGCGTGAGGTAATCGCTACTACAAGTGATACTAACCGTGATGTTCTTACACGTCTCCTTATGGCGCAAATACCTGACGGTCTCGGATTTGAGGATGACCGTCTCATCACTAATATTGCTGGGCTACTTGTGGGAAGTGTAGAGACTACATCACAAGCTGTTGTGCAAGCTCTAGAGCAAATGCTCTTGCATCCAGGTATACGCGATCGTGCTATTAAAGCAGCAAAAGCGAATGATTGGGCAGAGTTTGATGGCATAGTTTGGGAAGCTCTACGATTTAATCCAATTAATCCTTTGGTGTTTCGATACACAGAGACTAATACGGTTTTGGCTGAAGGTACAACGCGAGAAATTGAGATTGTTTCAGGAACAATTATCTTTGCCTGTACTGCTTCAGCTATGTGGGACTCTAACTTTATCGCTAATCCCGACCACTTCCGTGTTGGAAGGGCAAGTCATAGCTACATTCACTTTGGATACGCAGCACATGAGTGCTTAGGTAAATTTGTGGCAAGTGTAATGATTCCAGAGATAGTACGTGTTCTCTTCTTGCACAATGTGTCTCTAATTGATGGTGCTGAAGGCAAAATTGACTTTGAAGGGGGACCATTTCCAGAGCGATTTGTTGTTGCTTTGGAAAAATGAGTTTTCAACAGAAATTCTATACAATAGTGTTTTCATTAGCCAATGGAGGCTTCTAATGGGAAGAAGTACAGAAAGAGATGGTTTACGAAATCAATTAGAAACTTTTGCATTAACCAGTTTTTCACCAATTTGGAAATTTATTCAAGGAGTTCCTTTTCTAGAGCAGCAGGTTAATAGGTTTTTAATTAACAGTGCGGTTTATAAAGCACGCGTTAGACCTCATCCATTTAGTTTGCTGGGGCTAGAATCTACAACTTCTGCCTATTCATCATGGGAATCATTGACCGATCGTACATACACTGCTAGACACTTGCCACCAGCAGAACCTGCATACACTGCATCGCTGCCAGACATAGAAAAAGTTGTAGATGTTTTTCGACGTCCATCGAATAACGAGCGTCTCTCCCTTAAATCAACACTACTTTTCAGCTATTTTGCTCAATGGTTTACAGATGGCTTTCTTCGTACCGATCGGAGAGATTTTCGTAAAAATACGTCTAATCATGAGATAGATCTCAGTCCACTTTATGGACTTAATAAAACTATCACAGAAGCCCTGCGGGAAAAGGTTAGAGGAAGGCTAAGGAGCCAGTTGATCGAGGGGGAAGAGTTCCCTCCATTTTACTTCGATGAAAACGGGCAAGTGCGCCCTGAGTTCGTCAATGTTCCTCTATTTTATGAGGATAATTTGCCTGCGGAGCGTAAACGTAAGCTTTTTGCGATGGGGACTGAGCGTGCTAATGTCCAGATTGGCTATGTAATGTTGAACACACTGTTCTTACGTGAACACAACCGAATCTGCTCTATCTTAAGAGAGAGTCATCCTGATTGGGATGACGAACGCCTATTTCAAACAGCTAGAAATACTGTCATTGTTATGATAATTCGGATAGCTGTGGAAGAATACGTCAATCATATCGCTCCGTATCACTTCAAATTTCGTGCGCAACCACAATCTTTTTATGATCAGCGTTGGTACCGAAATAACTGGATGACTATAGAGTTTAACCTTTTGTACCGATGGCACGGATTAGTCACTGACGAAGTATTAATTGCGAATGAGATGGTAGCTGCTGAAGAGACTTTCTTTAATAATCAACTTCTTATCGATCGGAGTATAGGTCCACTGTTTGGGGATGCGTCATTACAGGCGTCAGGAGATGTTGGGCTATTTAATACCCCTAATATCCTCATTGAAACAGAGCGAGCAAGCATCCGTCTGTCCCGGTTGGCTCGGTTACGAAGTTACAATGAGTATCGAGAATATTGCAATTATCCTAAAGTCACTGATTTTAATCAAATCTCTGGGGATTCCGAAATTGAAGCTGCCTTACGAGCACTTTATGGCGGGGATGTAGATAGAGTTGAACTATACGTTGGTTTATTTGCTGAAGATGTGCGCCCTAGCTCTGCTTTGCCTCCTCTCATCGGGCGAATGGTTGGAATTGATGCGTTTTCTCAAGCTTTGACCAACCCTCTTCTATCAGAACATGTGTTCAATGAATTTACTTTTAGTGCTGAAGGGTGGAAGACAATTAAGGATACTAATTCCTTATCAGATATAGTTCATCGGAATTTAGGTAATGATAATGGTCAATATTTTGTGTCCATGACTCAAAAAGCCTGGGCTAATACTTAATTATTGAGCTGTAAATGATATGGCATTGCCTAACAACCCGCTTGCACCCGACCGCTGAAAGGTTATCTGCGACGGGTGAAGCGGAACGTTAGCTACTACAATCAATCGGCAATTAGGGTGCTGTATGTACACACGAATTGTGAGGATTTGGCAAAGTCCAAACAGGTGGATTCTTCTCCTCGCCGCAACCATTACAGCTGGCTTCTTTGGTGCGGCTGTTACCTTATTCGCGAAGTATTACCGAGCAGCCACTCCACAAACTCCATCGTCGTTTTATACACCACCCCAACCCCTTCCCCAAGATGAGCCGGGCAGCATTATTCGTCGAGAAACTCTGCCGAACAACCTGCCCGAAGGGGCGCAAGCCTAGCGAGTGATGTACTTATCGACTGGTCGTGAAGGGCAACCCCTGGCCGTTACTGGAACCGTTGTTGCCCCAGAGGAAACAAGTGCTGAACCCCGTAAAATCATTGCCTGGGCTCACGGCACGACGGGCATTCGGCCAGAATGCGGTGTCAGTCATACTTCAGATCCTTACCAACAAACCCCGGCCATTGAGCGGATGCTAGCCGAATGATTTGTTGTGACCATTACGGATTATCCAGGATTAGGAACTCCCGGCACTCATCCCTATATGTTTGGGCCAGTCGCGGCGCAGAGTGTGCTCGATTCAGTACGGGCAGATCGCCTGTCGTTGAGGTTAGTGCAGGGGATGAATTCGTCGTGTGGGGAGCATCCCAAGGCGGCAATAGTGCTCTTTGGACTGCTCAGATGGCAAAATCCTATGCGCCTGAGCTGAAACTGCTGGGTGCGGCTGCCTCTGCGCCAGCAACTAACCTGCGCGATATTGCAGAGTTTAATTTAGACAAGCCCGGTGGGGGGATTTTCTTGGGATATGTCTTTGCCGCATGGGATGTGGTTTATCCAGACGTGAATCTAGATGCAATTATCAAACCAGATGAGCGTGACATGTTCGATCGGATGGTTGAACCATGCTTTACGGCCCCAGCAGGATTCCTTCCCATCATCAATACCTTACGGACCCCAGAACAATACCTGAGTGTGGATATTCTCAAAACCGAACCCTGGAGTGCACTGTTCGAGGAAAATACGCCCAGTGAACCCATTGAAGTCCCTATTCTGATTGCCCATGGTACCGCTGACCCACTTATTCCGGTGGAGTTAAGCGAAGCCGAAGCCATGCGTCGCTGCGAGGCTGGAGAGGATGTGCAGTTTGCTCGTTATCCCGGTTCGTCCCATGATGCTCGTGAAGACACCGCGGTGTATATCCTCGGCTGGACAGTCGATCGCTTTGCCGGACGCCCCACATCTTCGAACTGTGGGAATTGAGTTGTATGAAGCTAGCAACCGCAATGCATCGGGATATCTCAATATGGCCGATTAGCAGTAAGGGCGATCGCGCGTCTGGGTAACCTAAAACAATGGGTATCCCCAGGAGGCTGTCGCATGAAACCTGCATTACAGAAAGGGCAACTCACAACTTGGAAGGATGAGGAGGCTTTGGTTTCATCAAACCAAAGGATGGTGGGAAAGAAGTTTTCTTACATGTCAGTGCCTTAAAGGGAGCAGGTCGTCGCCCAAAGGTTGGGGACACGATCCTATACGAGCAAGTCGCTGAACCTAATGGAAAAATACGTGCTGCTAGAGCCTCTATCCAAGGAGTGGTACCCCGATCTTTTTCAGCTAGGAGGAAAAAGAGAAAAAGCAGTTTGCTTGAAACTGTTATTAGTATGGTAATTCTAGTTGGGATTGCTCTGTTTACAATGCAGTTTGGTGGTGGTCATTCTCCTTCGCTAATCACATCTATTACACAGCCTGGATGTGTCATCAAAGGCAATGTTTCAATTGCAACAGGAAACAAGTTGTATCATCTTCCGGGTATGGAGGATTATGCATCAACTAAGATCGATCCGGCACACGGGGAGATGTGGTTTTGCACAGAGTCAGAGGCAATTACTAACGGATGGCGTAGAGCACCCAGGTAGCGACAACCGCCTAACACGTCATGGCAGTAGACGGACGCAAGCCGCTGGGGCTTGGTTCGAGCTTATCTGTCGCCGCTGCGTTTTGCTGTTAGCCCTCCGAGTTATGCGTGAGAGCCAGCGAAAAATATAGATAAACATGAAATCTAAGATAATCTTGCGTTTTTTATCTTGACAATCAGAGCTGGCTATGCTTCGATTCAATTATGCAGACGAATATTAATACCTAGATGTTCGTCTCATGGGCACTATCTCTAGTTCTCACGTCAATGCATGCCCAGTATTCTGGCCTAGCGTTCACCTGAGATGAGAGACTACGTTTCAGATAAACGCTGGTTCAGCATACTAGATATGCGCTGGTGTGAGGCCTGGAGATAGTGCGCTTGAGACGTCTACCAGTAGGTGGCAAGTTAGTAATTTCCCCACGGAGTGGGAATTTTGCTACTTGCTTTTGATGCTCCGATGCTATTAACCTATAGCCAAGGAAATTCAACATGACGCCCAAGCAAAAACGAGCCAAAAAGGCTCAACTCATCAGCGATTATGGCTTACGTTGTTGGTGGTGCGATTATTGCTTGCCCGAGGAAAAACTGACCCTCGACCATCTAAAACCTAAAAGTCGAGGTGGTTCAAACTCCCTAGAGAATCTGCGACTGGCTTGTTTCCCATGCAACAACTCTCGTGGGAATAGCCTCTATCCGCCCAAGCGGTTGTTCACACTAAATCAGTCTTTAATTAATGCAGTGAGGGGAAAATGCACAAACTCTTAATGTTCAACGATGAAAAGCTTCTACGCAGATCTCTAACTCACCGCTCGTATATTAATGAAAATCCTGGAGAAGGTGGAGATAATGAGCGGCTGGAGTTCCTAGGTGATGCAATTCTCAATTTCATTAGTGGTGAATATCTTTATCAGATTCATCCTGAAATGGGAGAAGATGAGATGACACGACGACGAGCAGCGCTTGTGGATGAAAAACAACTTGCTAGATTTGCTATTGAAGTTGGATTGGATTTTAGAATGCGACTAGGGCAAGGTGCAATCCGTGAGGGAGGTTATCAAAATCCAAATCTTCTTAGCAGCACTTTTGAAGCCGTAATTGGGGCTTATTATTTAGATAGCAAGCGAGATATTGGAGCACTCCGTCCTTTAGTAGAACAGCTATTTGATTCTGTGCCAGAAGGCGTGATGATAGTTCGCTCAAATATAGACTCAAAAAATAAGTTTCAGGAACTTGCACAGGCAAATGGGGCAAAAGTTCCTCCGAAATACATCACAGAAAAATTAGGCGGGGCAGATCATGCTCCAGAGTTTTTTTCTAGAGTTTATGTGGATGATAAACTCTATGGCGAAGGTCAAGGTCGTAGTAAAAAAGATGCAGAAAAACAGGCTGCGGAAGATGCTATTGCTAAGTTAAAAAAACGAGGATTTCTGTGATGAAGATGAGGGCTAACAATCCGCTTGGAGCAAACTATCGAAACTTGCTACTGGGGATTTAAAAGTTGTCGGTAGCCGCTCAACTGGAACGTTAGGCATCCCATTACCCCTATCTGCCCATGCTCTCACCGGAGGTTTTACATGCCGCTCATCGCAGTGTTCTTTGCTGGCTAGCAACGGTTGACGAAACGGGTCAACCCAATGTCTCGCCGAAGGAGATCTTTGCGCCGTTTGATGCGGAGCACATCGTGATCGCAAATATTGCGTCACCGAGGAGTGTGCGAAACGTAGTGCTCAACCCCCAGGTGTGCGTCAGCTTTATCGACATCTTCGTTCAGAAGGGCTTCAAGATCATTGGGACAGCCCAGAACGTTCGTAGACAGGACGCCAGCTATTCGCATTGGGCGGCCCCACTGCAAGCAATGGCGGGGCCGCGCTTCCCAATCCACAGTGTTCTTGTAGTCCAGGCCCAGGCGGTTGAGTCGATCGTGGCTCCTAGCTATCGGCTGTATTCGGCTGAGACAACGGAACAGTCTCAAGTGGAGTCAGCGATGCGCACCTATGGAGTGCGACCCACCTAGCCGAAACCTGAGACGCACACCATGAGCCCTGCCTCCATCGATCTATGGATTAGCGCTTACCAATTAGGCGATCGCGCAGTTGTTTAATGCGATCGCGCATCTTAGCGGCTTCTTCAAACTCTAGGCGCTTGGCGGCATCTTTCATCTGGGCTTCGAGCTTGCCGATCAGATCGGGAATATCGTCCAAGGAGAGATCATCGGCTTGTTCGCAGATCTCTTCTAAATCTTGCGCATTGATGCGGCGCGAGACATCCAGAAATTGCAGAATAGAGTTTTTCTGCTTTTTGATGATGGGCATGGGCACCATGCCGTGGGCCTCGTTGTACTCCATCTGGATAATGCGGCGGCGTAGGGTTTCGCTAATGGCGCGTTCCATGCTTCGGGTGAGGTTATCTGCATAGAGAATGGCCTGCCCATGAATGTGGCGCGCGGCGCGCCCAATGGTTTGAATGAGCGATCGCTCAGCCCGCAGATAGCCTTCTTTATCTGCATCCAGAATCGCGACTAACGATACTTCGGGGAGGTCAAGCCCCTCCCGCAGCAGGTTCACCCCCACTAGTACATCAAAGTGTCCCTCCCGCAGGTCTTGCAAAATCTCGATGCGCTCAATGGAGTTGATTTCGGAATGCAGGTAGCGAACGCGCACCGATCGCTCCTGAAAGTATTCTGTTAAATCTTCAGCCATGCGCTTGGTCAGCGTGGTGA
>JAHHHI010000033.1 GCA_019359435.1 Kaiparowitsia implicata GSE-PSE-MK54-09C | reverse complement strand
CTGTTGAGCAAGACTCTAACAATGATTTAGGGTTAGATGGTGGTGCTGATTTTTGTCTGCAGCAAGATACCCGTCACGTTATGCGATCTCATAACAGGCTTGACATTTAAGATAATCGCTTTCCTCTCAGAAGTCGGCATTTGCTGCTGCCCGGCTATCCGAACCACGTAAGCCGCATAGTTTATGGCCTCCTTCTTCCCCTGGTTGTCATGAATCAATCTCACTGTTTCACTCCCTGCCACCAGCATCAGCGTCACCTCTTTAGCCGAACACCCATCTCGCAACGCTCGCTGGGCCACCCGCAACTCCAAACTCGCCGCCGGTAACCCTGCTGAATACTGCTCCCACCGCGCCAAAAGCTGCTCCCTCAAATTCACCTTTGGCGGTTCCAGGTCATCTACCCTTTGCTGCCCTCGTCCAACCGACCTTCCAACCGCTCTAGCGACTCTATCAACTGCTGTTGCAAGGCCAACTCGGTCTTGAGCTGCCCGTTCCAACTGCTCAAGGCCGCAATCAACAGCCGCAACTGCTCCTGCAAGGTCGCCTGCGCATCGGAGGAGGTCTCGTCGCTGACGATACGCTGCAATTGCTCGACCAAGCACTCCAATCTCTGGTTCCAGTGCTGCGGCCACATCGCCAACTCCTCGCCCAACGTCTGGATATGGTCTTCGAGGTGGAGCACCCGCTGCGTATTCACGCATATCTCGGCCCGCAGCGGCTCTAAGCTGCTCTGCAACACGGTTTCCAACGCGCTCTCCCACTGCTTTAGGGTCAACGCTGGGGATGGGTTCTGGTTGCCGTTCTTCCCGTTGTTCATGCTGTCCATCGGTTATCACCTGTTGAGTTAATGGCACGTAGTCACTCACGTTCTCCTTGGCCCGTGACACTTTTGCCAACCGCACCAGATCGGCCTGGCTGGTGGTGTACAATATCACTGCCTGCTTGGCTCTAGAAATCGCTACGTAAAATGCTTCTCGATTCGTGGTCTCTCCCAGCAGGGCTAATACCTGCTCCGCCGTCTTGCCCTGGCTGCTGTAGGTGGTGCTCACCCAGGCGTAGTCGATGTATTGATTACCGCTGAGATCAATAGTTGAGGTTTTGCCTTCGGCATCCTGAATCGTCACTGTCCCATCCGCCTCCATCTCCGTCACCACAAACCCCTGCCCATTACGGATTCCGGCTTTGGGGTTGTTACGTGTCCATTTGAGGCGATCGCCCACCGCTACCTGAATTGATTGCGTTGTATAAACGGTTTTGCGCGGGCACGCTGCCGGATTGATCGACAACACCGATCCACTCGGAGTCTCCAGCACCACCTGCTGAGTCTCCAGATTCACCGCGACCACCCGGTACTGTTCCCCCCTCCGCAACCCCTGTTTCCGATAATCCTGAATCGGCACTAGCACATCGCCTGGTGCATAGGCTTTGAGATAGCTGGCCTGAGCCGTAGTCAAATCCTTCCGACGCAAGCTCTGCATCACAAAGCCATCCGCGCCCAGAGCCCCTTTATCCTGCAAGCCGGATCGCATCGTCTGGGTCAGAGCCAACCGCTCCATATTCGTCCCTGCCAGCACCAGCGTGCTCTCCCGCTCCTCTGCCGCCAGCGCCAAATAGTCTGCCGCCACCTGCTGAATTCGCTCATGGGTTTGAGCCCCTTCTTTGACGTAGCCCGCCTGGGCCAAAATTTCTATGCCTTCACTGACCTGCCCCTGGGCCACCAACTCCACGGCAGATCGCAGCACCCCATTCTGCTGCCGCCGATGGGTCTCCAGATACGCCGTCGTCATCCCGCCCGCCTGCAAGCTTTTGAACGGGTTACCCGCTTCCACAGCTGAGAGTTGTCGAGTATCCCCGACCAGCAACACTCTGGCCTGCTCCAGTGTCGCCCGCCGCAATAGAGCATGGGCATCCTTCATGCTCAATAGTCCTGCCTCATCCACAATCCAGAGCGTCGGCTGGGTTGCTTGATCAGAGGTATCGGAAACCAATAGGCCCGCTACGGTTGTGGTCTCAATCCCCAGCGACTCTCCCAAGACATGAGCCGCTTCAGCGCTAGGGGCCAACCCTCGGATAACGTACCCCTCTTCCTGGGCCAATTCTTTCAACACACTCAGGGCATAGGTCTTGCCTGCTCCCGCTACCCCCTGCCACGCCATCACCGTATCCGGCGTAGTCGCCGCCATCTCCACCGCGTTTTTCTGCTCCGGGTTTAGGGAATAGCTCGTCAGACTATCCAACTGGGTACCACTGGGGACAATCGCACCCACCTGCCCCCGCCCATGCTGCATCAGACGGATCGTGTTGAGTTCCAGATTGAGCGCCGTCTGGGTGGTGAACTTGCCGTCGGCGACTCGGATGAGTTCAGGACTCCCCACAATGGCTTGTTGAATGGCCTCAAACCCCTGCGCCCCCAGCTCGTGTTCAAACACAAAGCGTTCCAGCGTTGTCCGCCGAAACACCGACTCCCGCTCCCCGCAGTGCTGAATCGCGGCGTCAATTACGGAATTAGTCGATGGTTGATCGCCCATTGCTTGGATAGTGCCCTTCGGCAACTCCGGCAGTTCCAGCCCCTTCAACTGAATCAGGGCATTCCACCCTCGCTGTAACAGCCCCTCATCTACCTCCTTGGGCTTCCGCTTTCGAGACACCAGGGTCGCCGTCTCCCGCATCGCTCGGTTATTCTCAGAGCCCGTCGCCTCCCATTCCTCGATCAGCTTCAGAATCTGCTGCCGCCGGGTCGAAAACGCCTTCAGCAGTTCTGGCGAATATCCCGCCAACTCAAACTGCCCGTGGGCCTTGGGTTCAATCTGATAGCCCTGCTGCCTCAGCGCGACGGCCAACTCATTTTGGTAAATCTGCCCCAGAAGCTTTTGGTTGGCGATCGCCGCCTCATTACTCAAACTAAACCACCGTCCATCCGCCAACTGCGTCGCATTCATCACCACACAATGACTATGCAGTTGCGGCTCCGCCTCCCGACTGGTGGAATGGGTGAACACCGCCGCCGCAATATTCCCCGTCGTCACCTTCGTGCGCCCGGCCTCAGTTGAGATTCGCGTCTGGGCATAGCGCTCTTCCAACACCGCCAGCGCCTTGGCCACCGCCTGATGATGGGCCTCCAACACCCGCTCGTCCTGCTGCACCAGGGCTGCAATGCTGACACTCTTGGGGGCGCTGAAGGTAAAGTCGGTTGCTGACCGGCGCTTTTCCGGGTCAACCACTTTTCCAGTTAAGGATTGTCCCCCTGGATCCTGCCCAGAAAGCATCTGGCGGAACGCCTGCTGACTGACGACTCCAGCCAGACCCAACGATGCAGCCCCTTTACCCACCCACTTGGTCGGATGAGCGGCTTCCTCGGCAGAGTAATAATCCTCTTTGGTGTAATAGGTCTCCGCCTGAGCAGCGGAGAGGTTGCTCGTGGAAAGCATGGAGAAGCGAGGTTAAAAACACGACGCCACCCTGGAGCGAAAGCGGCAGCGTCTTCAAAAGCGGTAGAAACCCTGGTGGGAGGGCCGTTGCCCGGTTTTTGCCAAAACCTTGGCGTACTGTGTGGCCTCTCCGCGAAGCCCCCGATAGGGGCGCAGCATCCTGATACACTTCAGCATAGCGCACTTATTCAGCACTGACTCAGCTCAAACTCAAAAAGTCACGTTATGATCGTGATTAGTCAGCATGACGGTCAGGGTGTCACGATTTGGAACGTTTTGGCTCAGGCTCTCAGGCCCTAGTCCCTACATTCTTTTGGAGATAACAGTATGGTTTCCCATCCTCTGACGGTTTTGGTGGCGTGCGATTTAGGCAAATCGGGTGGCAAGTTTTTCTACAAGTTGGCCCAAGGGCAAACCCATCCTCTGTGGATGGCAGCAGAAGTGGCCCAACGATCTGTAACGGGGATAACTCAACTCAACCAGGGGGGTAGACCCCAGGACAATGCTTGGTTTCGAGTTGGGGATGAGTTGACCGTTGTTGGCAAAGTGGCTCAAGCGTTTTTGGACTACAACAGCTTTAAGGAGGATAAGTCTTTGAAGGCGGCGGAGCGGATCACGGGAGTGCTGGGGGCGATCGCCACGATCGAATCTCTCCCCGCTCGATTCGAAGCGATCGTTTGGGTACTGCTGCCCATCAACGAATTAGCTACCCGACAGCGGATTTCCTCTCGCCTGTCAGACCTTTGCCAGGGCTTCCGTTTTCAGGACGATACTGATTATCGGATTGACCTCAAGCTCAGCTTTCGCCCTGAAGGCTATGGCATCTATGTTCAGCGCAAGGCGCAGCTTCAGCAGGCAGGCATCGCCATCGCCCAGCGCACCACCTGGATTGAGATGTTGGGGCACCGCAACGGGACTCAACTAGCGTTTGAAACCGGGACGCTCAATTCAGGAAAGTCCACTTCTAAGTTTCCTGGCTTCTGGGAGTCGTTTGAGAAAGCGGCCAATGTAGCGGGGGTTTCGGTGACAGAATACGACGTGCTGCTGAGCGCATTGGAGACAAGGGAGGCGCAGCAGTATTCGGTGGCCAAGGGAACCACGGTGGATTTCTCTGAGGCCATGGCCCAGGTGGAAGCGGCGTACCTGGACAGCCTGGAGTCCCACTTTACCGATCACCTGCTGCCCAGTTTGGCAACTGGCAAGGGCGATGTGGTGTTAGCGGGCGGGGCCGCTTACCTGATGCAGGAACCGTTGCGGCAGTTCTTTGAGGAGCGCGGGTTGGCGTCGCGATTGTCTTTCGCCTGGGAGCACCAAGAAGCGTTGACCCAGTTGGTTAAGGCTCAACTGCCGGAAGCGGTGGAATTGCCCTCTTTGCCCATGCGGATGACCGATAGCTTTGGTCTGTTTCAGGCCTTGTTGGGTGAGTTAAATCGGATGAGGGTAGCCTGATGTCAGATCAAAATGAAGCGGCTTTCGAACGGGTGAAGTTTGTCTACAATGCCCAGTTCCCGGCGGCGACAGCGGTGGTGCTGAATTACCTGCTCCACAACGCCCACTTCACCAGTCGCCAGGGGCGACAGCAGGGAATGGATGCCATGATGGCCTTCTACCGTCCTCTGGCGGAGGAGTTCCACGGCGAGCGTTCGGTCTCGGAGATTCAGGAAATGGCTTGGCATTGTGTGGAGCGGTTGGTGAAACAGATTGCGGATCTGTGCGATCGCTACCACATTGCTAATCCAGTTACGACTAATGTCGGTGCTTCAGCTCCATTGGGCAGCACTACTCGACTGGAGGCCATCTTGGAGGAGTTGGTGGTGGTCGTTAGAGGCGGAGGGGTGACAGCCCTTCCGGGCCGGTCTTTTACCATCGCTCCTCCAAACCCTGCACTAGCACCAGCACCAGCACCTGTGGATATTGAGCAGGGGGTAGCGATGGATGGCAATGAGCTAGGCGACCTCGGAGACATCCTCAACGAGTAAAGTCAGGCTAAGCGGGGGTTAGCGACGGATACTGATTCTGCATCTCTATTCCACCCCTGTCGCTATTGTTAAGCGACAGGGGTGAATTCCCACGAACCAGATTAGCCATGCTGAGATATTATTAAGTATTGCAAATTGATCAGCATTGCATCAGCTAGAGCATTGCTGACTCTCCTAGAATGGCAACATCAGGACGGTGTAACCCAGAACAATAGTCAGGGGCTGCACCACAACGCTCTACCAACTCTGTTTCGGGCTTTGTCTCTGTTGTTAACCCAGGAGTTGGGTGCCATGCTTCTTTTTGTCAATAAGCGAACGGCCTCAGAGCGTCTCAACCTCAGCGATTCAACCCTGAAGAAATATCGCCTTCAGGGCGAATGGATTGAGGGCATCCATTGGGTGCGGATCAACAGCCGCTGTGTCCGCTACAACTTGGAGTTGATTCAGGATTGGCTGCACAATCGAGGCAACCCCAATGCTCACCTGAGGGCCATCCAGACTTATCAGCAAGGTCTTTTGAGCAATCAACGGCGAAAACGGCAATAGTCTTGTAATGTCAAATCAAGACTTGGCTTGGGATGCCGGGTTCCGGCAGTGCTGTGGAAGTTTGGACAGATCCATTGCACAGAGACAAGCCTACCTTAAACATCGGTAGGCCGAAGTTTATCCATCTTCAGCTTGTCTAGATAGCGATCTTCAATCACCTTTGAAGAATTACCCACCCACCGGGCAATCGTGGTAGACGAGTGCCCCGCTAATGCCTGCAGGGTGATGAACGTATCTCGGCAGTTGTAAGGGGTCATCGTGGCCCCATCTTTTTTGTGCAATCCCAATGCAGTCGTCACGGTTGACCAGGCTCGTTGGTGGAAGTTTTTCTCGCTGATGATGCCACCTTTAGGAGCACAAAACACTAAATCCGCTGGCAAGCATTCGTCAGGCTTGATCGATTGCAATAATTGCTGCAATCGCACAGGGCAGGTAAACCAGCGTCTGACACTGGTTTTGGTTTCTTCGCGGCGTTCCTTCTTGCCGGACACTTCCACAATGCTTTCGTGGAAATGCACTTTGCTACAATCATTTGCTATGCTGCCCCAGCGTAAGCCAATCGCCTCACAGGGGCGGCAACCTGTCCAAAACAGGAATTTCACGAAGGGCGCATAGTGCTGATACGTCATGCCTTTGCCCTGGTGATCTTCAAATGCTTCGATAATGCGATCGCGTTCCTCCACGGAATATGCCACAGGTGGCAGCGGCTTAGTGGGATCCAAAGCATGGTACATGCCGTGAAAAGGGTTGCTCGCCACCAATTTATGCTGAATACCCCAATTGCATGCCGCTGACAACTGCATTAAGGTGCGGCGAGCCTGGGATTGGGTGGTGACTTTGAGCAGTTCCTGGCGAAACTTTAGCGGGTTTACCAACCCATCTGTCTTACACCGACCAATGTGAGCGGTGACGGGGTTGTAGGTGCCGTTGATCGTCTTGGGAGAGGCATTAGGGGTTAGGTACTCCACGTATCGCTCCCAGAGCGCCAGCAGCTTTGACCCTGATTTAGCTACCTTGCCAAGTGACCCAGAAATGGCCTCAGGGCTACGAATCTTGTACTTCTGGTAGGTTGGGTCAAACTCACCGTACTCGATGTCTCGCTGCACCTCGAAGGCTTTGTCTTGGGCTGCCTTTCGATTAAGCGGTGTGTTGGATAGGCCCAGCGATACAAAATGGCGCTTCTCCTCATGGGTGAAGACTAGCTGTAACCGGTTGTTGGAGCTACGGATTGTGACGGAGCCCGACTTGGCTTTTCGATGCCTGCGTGTGGTGGTCGAAGTCATGGCGCTTCCCCACTGGAAATCGAGGATTGAGCGCATTGTACTTTATCTCAATCTTTATCTCAATCTGGATGCTAAACCTGCCTAATTACCCCTAAAAATGCCCAACACGGTTTGGGCATTGGCTGAACCATAAGCCCCGAAACCCTTGTCACGACAGGGGAAACGCCTGTCTCAAATAGAAGCCGGTGATGAGATTTGAACTCACGACCGCTCGATTACGAATCGAGTGCTCTACCACTGAGCTACACCGGCAATTAGCTTTTGATTATAACATCGAGGCATGGCCGAGATGAGCAATTTTGAACCATGAGATAGATGGAGTCTAGCAACCTCCATCTATCTCATGGGAAATCCTGCTGTGGAACAAAGCAGACTCGTTAGATGGCAGTAGCCAGACCGCTGCCGACATCCCGTGACGGTAGCGATAGCCGCTGGGCGTTTTGGATGAGCTGAGCCCAAAGTTCGCTACCTCGAGCGCCTGTGGCTTCGGCATAGAGGGCCGCGATACCCGCTACATGAGGCGTGGCCATGCTGGTGCCGCTGATGCTGTTGTATTGAGTCGGCATTGGCCAAGAGGAGTAGACATCAACCCCAGGGGCGGCGAGATCAATTTGTCCGGCGCTGCTCTTGATGCCGCCGTTAGAAAATGGGGCAATTCGCAAGCGAGAATCTAGCGCACCAATTGCCATAATAGACGGGCAATTGGCGGGATGGCTGACGGGGAAAATCAGCCCCACTTGCCGCCAGCTATCGTTTCCAGAAGCGGCGATAATCAAGCTGCCACGACGCAATGCCCGCTTGCCAACTTTTTCGTAGACCTGAGAATAGCTCTGCCCGGGCAAGGTTCTGGCTCCGAGGGACATAGAAATGACAGCACACCCGTTGGCGATCGCCCAATTAATGCCCGCCAAAATGCCCCCGTCAGCCCCACCGCCTGCATTACTCAGCACCTTGCCCGAGTAAATGTAGGAGTTATAGGCTACCCCATAGCGGGGCAGAGACGCTGGGGATTTGGAACCGCAGGCGGTGCCAATACAGTGAGTGCCATGGCCATTTTCATCTTTGGCGGCTTCCCCTTCAATAAACGAGCGATTGGTAAACAGCCGTCCGTTGTAATCGGGATGGGTGGGATCAAGCCCGGTATCAAGTACCGCCACCTTGATTCCAGAACCACTGTAGGCAGACGCGTCAGCTTTTGTGGCTTGTAAGCCCCAGGTAAACGCCGCCATGCTGTCGGGACTATCACCACTCCCCCCATCCGCAAACTCCATGTCTGGATCAGCTTCCATAAGTTGATCGACGAGCTTGTTCACGGCATCGCGATAGCCTTTGAGGTACTCAGTCGATATGCTAATTTGACCCGTAGCTGCCATATCGGGCAGACCGGGCAGCCGTTGAGGAGTCATATCCCCAATGGCATAGACCACACGTTCAGGTTCTATCGTGACCAGACTAGACGCACCACTCGCAGCAGCCTGAAGCGATTGAGCCTGCTGCGGTTCTAGCGACACGACGGCAATGCCCAGCTCATCAAACACGATGGGAGTTTCTCCCAATTGGTCAGCGGTGGGCGCGCTCTCTGAAAAATCTGCCGAGTGAGCAAAGTTGCTGACGCCTGTGGCGTTGGCAATCAGGTTCATGCTTGCCCCTGCGGCATCATCGCTGTCATCATTGAGCACTACTAGAAATCGGCCAGTGGTTTCTGGCTGTGAGATAGGGGGAAAGAGATTGCTCATGGGGGTCTTGTCCTCGTATGTGGTTGTTGTAGGGCACCATTCCTCATGAGTCTACTGGTCGAACTGAAGAGATTCCGCAGATGGCGACATTTTTTTAATCTGAATCTACCCCGTCAATGTTGCCGCTTTCCGGATCAGCCGTTAAGGCGTGCAATTTAGTTCGCGATGCTAAGTCTTATGCCTTCTGTGCGGCGTCTTAGGAATGGTGGGGAATTTTGGACGCTTTTGGGGCAGCTAAGCCGCCCCAAAAGCGTCCAACGGCATCAGTCTTAACTGCGGTGGCGTCCGGTGAATTCGGCTGAACACACCCTAGGGCGCGTCATCAATTACAACCAAAACTCTTGTGGGACAAGCCCTGCCGCGCCCGCCTCAAACAACAGGCTAGGGGCTGTAACCTTTGATTCTTGGACCATACGCGACTAATTTATGACAGCCCCTAGAGCAAGTGTTGCAGGGATGGATCGGCTTGAATTTGCTTTAGCACTTGCTTGATTTCTTGGGTGCGGTGTTTGCTAACGGCTAGCGTCACGTTGCCATCTCGCACGATCACCACGTCCTTTAGCCCAATGGTAACGATAACGTCGTCATCATTGGTGGCGTAGAGCAGTGCGCCCTCGGTGTCGAGCCCGACATGGCGAGCCAGTTCTACATTGGGGCGATCGCCCTTGAGCAAGCGTTCGATGGCGTTCCAGTCGCCGAGGTCATCCCAAGGAAAGTGAACGGGGATAACACAGGCGCGATCGGTTTTCTCCATCAGGGCGTAGTCGATGCTTTGCTTGGGCAGTTTGGGATAGGCCAGTGCGCCGTCTTTTTGCAGCGGTTCCAGTACATAGGGGGCGTGGGTTTGCAGTTCGCTGAGCACGACTCCGGCTTGGAAGATGAACATGCCGCCATTCCAGCTATAGCGACCGCTGTCGATAAAGGACTGAGCCGTGGCCTGGTCTGGTTTTTCGGTAAACCGGCTTACCTTAAAGGCCGCCTGTCCGCCAAATTCTCCTACGGGCTGACCCTGTTCGATATAGCCATAGCCTGTGGAGGGTAAGGTGGGCGCAATGCCAAGGGTGGCGATCGCCCCTTTCTGCTGCGCTAGGTCTGCGGCAGCGCTTAGGGTTTGGTGAAACCCTGCTAAATCGCCAATCCAGTGATCGGCGGGGAAGAACCCGATAATTGCATCATCGCCATAGCGTCGGGAAATTTCGAGGGTCGCCCAGGCCACTGCCGGAGCCGTGTCGCGGCCTTCGCTTTCCACCAAGAGGTTGGCCTCTGGCAAATCAGGAAGCTGCTGCTGCACGCCCTCTGCCAGATGTGCCGCGGTAATCACCCACAGTCCATCCCAATTTCCTGCCACGGGTAGAAGCCGATCGGCAGTGACCTGTAGTAAGCTGCGATCGCTCCCATCTAAACAGAGAAACTGTTTGGGGCGCAGTTTGCGGCTCAGTGGCCAAAACCGCTCTCCTTTTCCCCCGGCCAAAATTACTGGAATCATGCTGCGATAACGCCTACTCGACTGCTTCGACATCCTACAAAAGGGTTCCCAGGTGCTCCAAGTCTACCTCAGCCTTTTCATGACATCTTTACTATTTAACGTCAGTTCGGGTTAAGAGGGTTTTGGGGCATCGCGCGACGCGCGATGCCCCAAAACCCTTAATGTGCCGTGCGCGTCGCGCACGGCACATTAAGGGTTTGAGCTTATTCCGAACTCAGGTTATTTATTGGGGATGGGGAACAGGGAACAGGAGATGGGGGTCGTTGCGTTGGTTTATCTAGGTAATCCGTTGAGAGGCAATCTGTGAAGACGGTGGTTGATTGAATGAGGTGAGGCGCACGTGCGGCAGGCAAAATGGCGAAAATGGTGGATGCTGGGGGCGATCGCCCTGATGCTGGCCATATTGGTGGGACTCACGCCTGCGCGTCATTGGCATCAGTATGAGGTGCTGCTCGATGATTTGCAGCAGGCCGGATATTGGGGCATTGGCCTGTTTATGCTGGCGCATGCAGTGGTGACGGCAATAGGCGTGCCGGGGACGCCGCTGGCGCTGGCGGGCGGTGCCGTGTATGGGCTGGTGTGGGGCACGATTTGGTCAACGTTGGGAGCCACCCTGGGGGCGATCGCCGCGTTTTGGTTGGCGCGCACTTACCTGCGTCAGTGGATGATGCGCCGCATGGGGAACCACCCGCTCGTGCGGCGCATGAACGGAGTTACCGACCACAACCCCTGGGCCACTATTCTAGTGCTGCGGCTAAATCCGCTAGTCCCGTTCAACTTGATCAATACCGTGATGGGGGTATGTCGCATGCCGCTGTGGCCCTACTCGGTGGGCACCGTCGTGGGCATTATTCCGGGAACTGCTGCGTTTACATGGCTGGGGGTGAGTGGAATGCAGGCGATCGCCCAACAGCAAATTATGCCGCTGGTGATTAGCTTCGGCGGACTGCTGCTGCTGCTGTCGCTGCCCACGTTGCACCAGCGCTGGAGCGCAAGATCCTCAAAGCGGGGTAAAAAGACTGGGTGAGGCGATCGCCCGCAATGCGTGCCCATGCCGCCGTTCATGCCGCCGTTGATTGCAGTGTCCATAATAGGGATCATCACAGTGCGATTACATCAACGGCGATCCCGGCTCTGCCCATAAAAACGCCAGCGGATTGCTCATGGTTTCTGCAAAGCCCAGAATGCCGCGATCGCGATGTTCATAAAGCAGAGTGCCGTGCGCATCAAACAGAAAGGTGCCGCCCCGCTGGGTGAGATAGGCCGAGTTGGGCACATAGGTCTTCCAGTGGCTCAGCACTTCGGTCATGTTGCGCAGTCGCAGCGTCGCCAACTCAAACGGACGCTGGAACCCTGATCCCCCTGCTCGCTTAAAGACAGACCCCTTCAGCGGCGGCAGCGGTGCAGCGTTCACGACTTCCTCATCGCCAATCAACTGCGGGGCCTGGCGATCGCCCCGATACCCACGAAACACCTCCGCCAACGTTCCCGGACTGCCGACCCCGGCACACATCAGCATCAGGTTTAGCCAGACCGCTTGTGACGCAGACAACCCCGGCATTTTGAGCAACAGCCCCCGATAAAGCCCCAGCTGCTGATGCAGCTCTGCGGTTGGGTCGATGAATAGGTGCTCGGCAGGGAACCCGGTATAGGTGCAGAATTGCAGGCCAGAGGAGCGATCGCCAATGCCCACCGCCCGCACGGTAATGTCTGCCTCCTGCAATGGCTGAGCAGAGCGCTGCACCCACCAGGCATATTCCAAACTGTCAAAATCGCCCAGTTGAGGCAGCACAAGCACCAGGGCGCGACCCGACCCAGCGCGCTCCATCAGCGGCACCCGTTGCCCATCGCTCACCCGCAGCCGCTGCGTTTGCAGAAATAGGTCGTAGAGAGTCATAAACCTGCCTAAAGAAAGAGCAAAAACGGCTCTATTCCCAAAATCATAGTACTGATGCCGCGAGGGCGATCGCCAGTTCATAATGCGGGGAAGCGAGGGCCAGCCCTTTCGTCCCCATGCTGCATTGCCCCCCTTTCTCCCCCCAATTCTGGGGGGAGACCGGAGCTCAAAGTCCCCTAGGCTTGGGGGATGTAGGGGGCGATTAGCACTGTGTTCATGTCTCAGATGACTTATGTGTGCTTAGTAGCCCCTCCTTGGGAAAAGGCTAAGGTAAGGGCAGATCGGGTAAATCCATGCCAGGATTCAGCAACGCCTCAGCGCTATTCCCATTAGGACTACCTAATCTGTGCTTACTAATGGCCCACATAATGACCCACGGATGGCATGAGCATCGGCCTTCTACTTGTAGCGTGACTGCGAATGCAGACTCCCCGAGTTTTTCCCAAATATTGTTCCACACGCGATGCGGTCTATGCCGTGATGTTGCTGCTGCTTTGCATGGCGCTGTTTTTTTGGCAGTTAGATGCCTATAGCCTGTTTAATCACACCGAGGCCAAACAAGCCGAAATTGCCCGCCAAATCTGGGTTCGCAACGATTGGATTACGCCGTTTTACGATGGGGCCATCTATTTTGATAAGCCGATTTTGCTCCATTGGCTGATTCGCGTGGGCTTCTCTGTATTTGGGCTGGGGGAATGGGCGGTGCGCGTTCCGTCTGCGTTAGCCGCTACGGGATTGGTGCTCTCTACAGGGCTATTTGCGGCGCGATTTACCACCCGGCGAACGGCCTATTTAGCCGCCACTATGCTAGCGGCCAATCCTGCCACCTTTGCGCTGGGGCGGCTAGGGCAACATGACATGCTGCTGGTGTTTTTTCTGACTGCTGGGCTGTATTGCTGGTATATGGGCTATAGCAGCGGCAGCCGATGGGCCTATCTGGCATATTTTGGGTTGACGGCGCTAGCGGTGATGTCGAAGGGGCCGTTGGGTCTGGGGTTGAGTGGGCTGGCGATCGCCCCATTCATCCTCTGGGTGGGGCAGTGGCGCGACCAGTGGAAAACCGTTCCCTGGGGGTGGGGTCTGTTGGTGTTTGGAGCCGTTGCGCTGCCATGGTATGCCTTGATGTTGCAGGTGAATGGGCAAGAGTTTGCCTACAACTTTTTCATTTATAACAACGTCACTCGCTTTGCAGAGGTTAACCAAAATCAGGCTGGCCCTTGGTTCTATTATCTGCCGGTGTTTGCCATCGGCTTTTTCCCTTGGGTGGCGTTGGGGCCAGTGGAGGGGGTGCGGTGGGTTTGGCGATCGTGTCAGGTCAAGGCGATTGGCGAGTGGCGGCGCAAATCACCGCGAGAGCAACTGCCGCTGTTTTTGCTGATCTGGGTGGTGTCAGTGCTGCTGTTTATGAGCGTGGCCGCTACAAAACTGCCGTGGTATGTCTATCCTGCTTTTCCTGCGCTGGCGATTCTCTGTGCCCAACACTGGGAGCACCATATACTGAAACCCAGTCGGGGGCGATCGCTCAATCTATATTGCATCAGCCTTGTGTATTTGCTCACTGCGGTGGGGTTTGCCTGTGTGCCCCGCATCTTCTCTAATGAACCCGTGGTTGACCAGATTGCCCAAACGGGGACGATCAGGCTGTGGGTGGCGATGTATGCAGGGGCGGCGATCGCCCTTGGGGTGTGCGCCTGGCATCGGCACGTGCTGGGGGCTTGGGTGGTGGGGCTGCTCACGTTTAGCGTGACGGCGATAACGCTGGTTAACCCGGTGATGCCCCTGCTCGATCAGCAGGTGCTCAGTGGACGGTTTATTCCAATAGCGATCGCCCTGCAAAACGAAACCTGCGCCACCTGTGCCCCCACAATCCCCGCCACGCTGAGAGTCGGCGACCCCAGCCTCAATTTCTATAGCCAAACCGATGCCATCCAACGGTTTGACTATGCATATCAACTGCGGCTTCAGCTAGGGCAGCTCGTCGGCCCTCAACGGCTGGCGCTAGTGACCAAAGACGATGCTCTGCAGCGAGTCGATCTAGACCTCAGCGGTTACGAACCGGCCTATGTGGCCCAAGACTTTAAGCTGTTTATCTTTTCGGCCAATAGCGATCTGGCTTTGCAGACCATCTCAACCCCGCGATAACCCGCCCGCTCGGTTGGCAATAGCGGGCGATCGCCCTGCTCAAAACCCCTCGCCCGCACTGGACTGCTGTGAGCGCCCATCTTGGCCCTCATCCCCTCAGTCCCCCTCTCCCAAAAATGGGAGAGGGGGAGGCCAGATAAGAGAGGCCAGACAAGTGTTTCCGGCTCCCCTTCTCCCGTTCTGGGAGAAGGGGTTGGGGGATGAGGGAAAGCCCTCCCTAGAAGATGCATTTAGGATGAGGGCTGTTGAGTATTAGCCAGCCGTTCAGCGATGCCGCATCGGAGCAGACCGCAGCCAATAGCTAAACACCTCACCCTGAGCAGGCGTTAGCACAATGCCCGAAGGCGGAATAGCAATCAGCCGACTCCACACCGACTGCTCCGCATAGTGCAGCAGATGCAGGCGGTGGATGGTGGCGCGAACGCCATCGGGTGAGCCAATGAGCAGGTGACGCAAGGAGTCTCGACCGGGTTGCGCGGGGGGCTGTTGAATCAGCAGCGGATTCTGTTCGCCCGGCTCGTCTAAAACCAGGCGATGCAGTTGTGGAAAATACATGGGATTCCTCCGAAGGGATGGGGTAGGAATCCCAAAAATTTGGCCGCCCCAGACCTTTGCAGTTCGGGACGGCCTAGAATTGACTCTAGCCGTCGAGACTGGGTACTCAGTCTTGAGGGTTAGCCGCTGGTGGGTGTTCGTAGCACTCGCCAGTGGCGCTTAACCAAATTTTTGGGAAGACAAGCTGCACACAGTCAGCTATGAGAAAAAACGTAGCGCATTTGGAGATCTTGCGCCAGTCTTACTGGTCACGAATTGATGCGATGTGCAACTTTACCGATTCCCCCTCACCCTAAATCCCTCTCCCAGAGCGGGAGAGGGACTTTGAGCCACTCTTGCACCCCTTCTCCCTACCTGGGAGAAGGGGTTGGGGGATGAGGGCAGATTGAAAGTTGCACATCACGTAATTGGTTACGAAGTGTAGAATTCCTAACCGTGAGAACCGCAGCAGGTCTTTTGGAAATGCAGGGGGCTGAAGGTAACGGGTAGGGCGCTGAAGCAGAGTTGCGAATATTATGGGGTAGATCAACTCGAATTTCCTCCCATGGCCGGATTGCCACCCGACTCTACACCTACCACCATCGAGACGGTCTTTGATCTGCTCGACAAAAAGCTAGTCTCTCTAGGGGTGCCGGGAGCATTGAGCGCTGTGGGCATTGCCAACGTTCACGCTCGCCAGTGGAATGATGCCATCTGGTGCTTTGCCGGGGCGCTGGCAGTGTGGCTGGCGATCAAAATCGGCAAAAAGCTGGCCCCTGAGATTGATCAGGGGCTAGATCACGGCATCGCAGTGGTCAAACGGCTGCCCCACGCCCTGCGGACTGACTTTACTGGCCTCTACCTGCAACAGCAGACCCGCCTGTGCGAAGAATTCACTATTGAAGGGTTTAACCCAGACCGCACCGCCATTCCCCTACTCGAAGATGTGTTTGTGCCCCTCGACCTGAGTGGGGCGATTAGCAGCGGTGCATTAACTGACAGCGCCTTAATTACCGCTAAGAACCGCCGAGACGATTGGCAAACCGATCCCAGCCTGCGATCTGAAAATCTAGATATTTGGAAGCTGCTGGCCCGCACCCGCAAAGACCGCAAGTTTCGACAAATGAGCATTTTGGCCAAGGGAGGCATGGGCAAAACCACCCTGCTGCGCCACATCACCCTGATCTACGGCCAAGGCAAACACCGCCGCCATCGCGCTCCCACGCTGGTGCCCGTGCTGCTGCGCCTGCGCGACTGGGTCGATGAGCTAAACCAGCCCCAGCCTCTCAGTCTGCCTCAGTTCATCACCGAGTACCACATTCCCAGCCTGTCAAAAAATCATCCCCTCACTCCACCCACCGACTGGGCCAAGGGCATTTTGACAAAAGGCAACGCCCTAGTCATGTTCGATGGGTTTGACGAAATTCCCGCCGAAAATCGCCCTCAGATCAGCCGATGGCTGAGTGAACAAACAGCAGAATATGCCCAATCGGTATTTATTCTCACCTCGCGCCCAGCGGGCTATAGAGACTACACCGCCAAAAAGCCCGCCATTCCCATCTACGTCAACAAGTTCAATCCGGCTCAGCAAGAGGCATTTATTCGACGGTGGTACTTGTGCCAAGAGCGGTGCTGTCGTAGCGAAAAGCAGCACCGCCAAGCGAAGGAAGTCGCCCAAGAACGCTCCGGCAACCTCATCGCCCAACTAGAGGCCCGGCGCGACGAACTGGGCTATATGGCCGAAAACCCACTATTGCTGAACATGCTGGTGACCTTTCACCGCTACGACATCGCCACCGATCTACCCCGCCAGCGCCTTGGCCTCTACCAAGGCATTTGCAAACTTCAGCTCGATGATCGCCCTCGTGCCCGGTTCATTCAAATGCTGCTGCCCTTTGATAAAAGTATGGCCCTGCTGCAATCCATTGCCCTGGGTATGGTTACTTCTAAAACTAAGCGGCTTACTATTCCCCATGCGATGCTGATAGGGTATTTGGGGCAACACCCTCTACTGCAAGCCGAAGAAGTTGACCCCGCCGACTGGCTCAAGCAAATTGTCGATGTAAGCGAACTGCTGGTCGAGCGCGAACCGGGTGAGTACGAGTTTCCCCACGCCAGCTTTCAGGGCTTTTTTGCCGCCACTTGGTTAGCCAAACCCCAAGATCAAGAAACCCTGCAAAAAAACGCCCAACTGGTACTGCAAAACTGGAACGACGCTCTCTGGCGAGAAACCGTGCTGCTCTATACGGCTCAGCTCACCCCAGGGCTGCTGAACCAGGTGATTCGCAAAGCCTGTGAACCCGGTGGCGAAGCGGCAGAACTCGCCACCCTGGCTTTGCAGGAATATCCCCGCCCCGAGAAAATTGGGAATGACTTAAAGGCACTGTTAGAAAGTTTAAAGGATGTTGCCCAAGACTCAAAATATCGAACGCTGGAAAAACTTCTAAAAGCTGGGAAGTGGCGCGACGCTGACGAAGAAACCTATCGGCTGATGATTACCACCGTGGGAAAGGAAGAAGAGCAGTGGTTTGAGCGCAAAGACCTAGAAGAGTTTCCCTGCGAAGACTTGCGAACCCTTGACCAACTTTGGGTCAAATACAGCAATGGCAAATTTGGCTTTAGCGTGCAAAAGCAAATCTGGCAGGAGTGCGGCAGCCCAATGACCAACAGCAAAGAATGGGACGACTTTTGCGTTAGAGTGGGGTGGAAAGACCAAACCTATCGTTCTATGTATCGCGAGTTTATATTTGACCTTATTAATTCTCCTCTAGGAGAATTACCCAATTTGTGGGATGTTGATGAGGATCTTATTTATTTCGCGCAGGGCGATCTGCCGTTTAACTTCTCTTCTCTCGCGCAGAGACTTGTGAAGTGTAGCACGAGCCAGTTCTAGGAGTTTCTTTAAAGCTTGTAAAGCACTACTTTTTACAGGGTTTTCCTATCTTTCAGCGATCGCTCACCTGGCACCACGGGGTTGCCCAGAAGCCCGGTTTTTTCAAAAAACCGGGCTTCTTTTTCAATGCGGCTGTCTTGACGCGTTCAGGCAAATCTAGATTTGTCGAGATGCATTAAAGCTCCAATTGTTGCATTCTGCGGATTAGCCAGAATGCAACAATTGGAGCGTTGGGGAGAGGCTCAACTTTCTAGTCTCGGCAAAGTTTTAACGTATAAGTCTTGACTTCAAAAATTAGCTGCGAACCTTAACGGTTATTTCTGCAACGCGCTGTCCTAGAACCTTAGCAATTTCTAGATCTTCGGGTTTCGGTTGCAGTTCCCCTTGTCCACCCGCAATGGTGGTAGCGCCATAGGGCGTGCCGCCCCGTGCTTCTGTATGAATCATGCCCGGAGTTGAATAGGGCACGCCTACAATCAGCATTCCTAAATGCAACAGAGGCACCATCATGGTCAACAGGGTGGTTTCTTGCCCCCCGTGAGTAGACGCCGTGGAAGTGAATACTCCAGCGGGCTTGCCTTCCATTTCACCCTTGAGCCAGAGCGCCGAAGTCGAGTCAATCAACTGCTTCATTTGCGCGGTCATGTTGCCATAGCGGGTAGGAGAGCCCAAAACAACCCCATCGGCTGCGCGCAAATCATCCACAGTGCAAATTGGAATATCTTGCTGTTGGTCTTGCACTTGGCGAGCTGCGTCATTTTCGTTGATCTTTTCATCAACCGCCTCGAATTCTTGCACTCGGCGCAGCATCACTTCAACATTCGCAACTCGTCTTGCCCCTTCAGCAACGGCCTTTGCTAAAGCCAATGTATGACCATACATTGAATAGTAAACAACTAAAACCTTCATTTCTTCTCCGCAATTTAGCTATCAATTCAGCCATCAATTCAATATTCATATCTCAACGCTCACTTTGAGATATGGTGCGAATTAGGCTAGCTTGTGACCTGCGGCTACAATCAACTGCTTAAAGGTTTCTTCCGATGCATCAGATTCAACCGTTACGGTCTTGGATGACGCATCAACGTTGACCGTTGCTTCTGGCTCAGACGTCAAGATAACTTTTTCTAGCTCTTTTGCAGATTCTGGGCTGTCTAGCGTGGGGACATTAAGCTTTAAAGACATAGCGAGGATACTCATTAGCAACATTAATTTTCAACATCAATTGTTGCGGCTATCACTCTAAATTGCATGACACAAAAGATAGATTTTTGGGCATTGCTGAATTGAGAAATAAATCTGGGTAGGGGCGCACGGCCGCCATTGGTGTCAACTGGTAATGTTCTAGACCTATGTTTTGCGACAGACTAGAAAAGTCCTGATACCCACCGTCTGCTTATGGTTCTCGAACCCATTTGCTGCCCTACTTATCACACCCCGAATGTCATCAAAGACGGCAAAAGCAATGAAGGCAAGCAGCGCTATCGCTGCCGCAACACCGAGTGTTCGCAGGCCTCGTTCATCCGTAACTACACTTGCCGGGGCTACTTGACTGAGGTTAAACAATAAATCAGTAATATGGAATATGGCGATGAATGGCAGCGGCATTCGCAATACGGCTCGGGTGCTGAAGGTTAGCCCGACGACCGTGATTGAGGAACTAAAAAACATCGGCATCTAGAGGCGGTTAATCGAGCCGTGTTAGAGCAGAAGCCAACGCCTCCTCCTACCGCCCTAATAGTGCGGGTAGAGGAAGCGGAAACGGACGAGATCTGGAGCATTGTGCAATCAAAGGAGCCGCAACGATGGCTTTGGCATGCCCTCGACTCTCAAACCGGTTCCTTGCTGGCCTATGTTTTGGAGCCTCTGGGCGATCGCTGGGTGCAGTATGGCTTTGGTGACTAGGATTACTACGCCCTCAACCGGCAAGATCTCTACCATGCGATAAAGGCCCTGATGTGTCCCTCCCCTGTAGCCCTCGGCTGGGGAAGAATAGAGTCTCTAAGAGTACGCCAAACCAATAATTATCCGTTAGGGCAGTGGCGTCAGCTAGAGATTTCTTGGGTTATGCCAGGTAGTGCTGTGGAGCTAACGGACACTGTAAAAGACCTTTTCAAAGAGACGGCAACACAACTGACAGGTACAGAGCGACGACAATCCATGGGGCAGGTTGTTCACGCGTTGGGGCCAAGTGGTCAAGCCGAAGCCGAATGGGAGTTGGGTTGGAACCGAGGCACGATTCGTAAAGGTCTGTATGAGCTTGAACACGGGGCGAACCAAGATGCCTTCAAGCACTGGTGATGTTCTAGACCCGTGGTCAGGGTTGCTAAACTGCTTAAGGCTTAGGGCATTCAGAATTATCATCCACATGTCTACAACACGACCCAAGCACTGGGGACGGAAACCGACAGAAGCCCGCCTGCCCAGTTGCTGGATGACCTTCGAGCGATTGTTGAGCCTTACACGCAGGCTGACCCCGCCTTAACGAGCCAGCGGCTGTATACCCGTCTGAGCGCGGCTGAGGTGAGACGCCCACTGATGGCCCAGAAGGGCGACAGCGACAGCGACTTACCCACGGTAGAAGTGATTCGACAGCGGTTGAATCAGACAGATCCATCGTGGGGTGAGTAACGCCGATAATGGCCCAGAGAATCATTCCCGACGCACCCAGTTCATGGCCCGATGAGTGGATCTAGCCCAGCGAGCGCAGGCTACAATTCAGGTGGCCTATTATCCGCCCTAGCACAGCAAATATAATCCTGTAGAGCGCACCTTCGGTTGGCTGGAGCAGCACTGGCGAGGCAGCCTGTTGGATTCGGTGGAACCGGCTACCCGGTTCGCTCAATCCCTCACCTTTAACGGCTAGGGGCTGTCATCAATTAGCCTCTGATATCCCAGAAGTCAACGGTCACAGCCCCTAGCCTGGTTTTTGGGCCGGGCGTGGCAACGCTTACAGCATAAAGCTTTTGGTTGGAATTAATGACACGCTCTAGCACTGCCGAAGCCTTGGCCATTTTTGACAGCCTTGCTCCTGTTGAAATTGACTTCATGATGGGTGCATGGAAAGGGGCCGGCATTCCCACTGAGCACCCGCTAGATGGCGTGCTAGAAGCCTATCACTGGCATGGCAAGTGGTTTGACTCTGCTGACCATGTCCATCCCCTTGTGTTCACAACCCTAACGGGTGACAAAGTCAGCGTTGATCCGGTCTGGTTTATGCCCGTCATGGGCTGGGTGGATCAGGTGCCTATTCCAAAATCGACGGTTATGGGGCGAATGTTTCAGGGATGTCTTGCCCTTGTCTCTACCCGTCGTTCCTGTGCGCGGTTGTGCTTAACGACCTATCGAGGCAAAGAGAGTGCAACCATGATCTATGACGCTCTCCCAATCCACGACATATTCCGTAAGGTAGATGAGAACACGGTGCTGGGCCTAATGGATTTGAAGGGAATGAAGCAGCCATTTTTCTTTATGTTGCAGCGGGAGTAGGGCAGGAGCCAACCCTGTTGAGCACAAGCCTTACATTCACTTCAGCACCACATCTGTATCTGTAGCTTTGAGAAGTATAGCGCTACGCATGTACGTTAGGACATTCTTTAAAGGCAGCATCAACGCAATCACGAAAGTTATCAAACTCATCCCATCGCTGTCGCATCCAATTCTTCAGCACACTCCACCAGTGTTCAATCTT
>JAHHHI010000032.1 GCA_019359435.1 Kaiparowitsia implicata GSE-PSE-MK54-09C | reverse complement strand
GCCATCATCGGCGCTGCCATGCACAAGCTCATTCGCATTGTCTACGGCGTCTTGGTCTCCGCTCAGCCCTATGACCCATCCAAGCTCTTGCCACCTAAATCCAAGGCCGCGACCGCTTGACGGACTCGGGCCAACACAGTATCTAGGATGTCGCACGAAGTGTGTAAGTCCTGTTGGATTTGTGGGTGTGGTATTCAGGTGATGATTGTGTGCGTTACGCACAACCATGACCCAGTTAGAAATGCCGATTCGTGCGGAATCTCTACCAATATTTGTGATGACTAAATTATGGAGAACACCACAGCGTCAGGCAGCGTTCAGGGCTCACTGATTTGAGTGCATCCCAGTTTTGCCATTTGCCCACCCTTTAAGGAAAGCATGGTTCTAAATCCCCTTAGCCCTCCTTCAACAAGCTCAGGACATCGCTTTTCTCAAAACAGGAGAAGGGGAGCCTGACCTTTGTGAACCCAGAGATTTAACCCCAAACCATACCCAGTCTGCTAAATCAATTCCGTTCTCATTTCTCCTTCTGATCTCATTTCTTAGCCCCCACGAGGACACCATGAATAACAGCACCCAATGGCAAATCTACGCAGAGCTTGAGCAACTCCCTCCCGCAATCCGGCCTGCAGCCTTCATTCAGGCACCCATCACTCGATGGTTCAACCAACTGCACCGACTTCTCTCCTCACGGTTAATTGCAGGCGAAAATCCCCGCATTTGGGATGGGCATGATGCTGTCGGTACGCCGTGCCGCTTTGTCTTTGACCCCACAACTGGGCGCACCATGACATTCCGCACGAATCAGGAGTTTTTAGACTGGCTGCCTCGCCGCTTCTGTCAAGCCCAACCCATTAAGCCTCGGGACTCCAAGGCATAACGGCTTGAGTGCAGCATCATGCTTCGGAGCATGAGACCCATAGCAGTACTCCAAAAAACTTCACGATGCATCACAGCAGAATGTTAAATTCTATGTATGGCGGTTGCTATCGCGGTAGGGTCTGAGCCGCGTCATGAAATCCTTCTCCTTACAACGGTTTAAGGTTTGATGACACGAAGCATCTTAGGCTAACCCATCAACGCTGATCTGTAACCACTTAACCCACTTCTGCCTTGTTATGCGCGCAATTCGTTTTTTGTTGGGATGTATTTTAATGGGTTGGACGCTGATGCAGTTGTCGCTTCCAGCTCACGCCGCCAGTTCCGCTGCCATTCGTGCATTCGATGATGTGCAGCTTCGAACCAAAGACTATGCGGGGCAGAGCTTGGTGCAAGCTGAGTTTAGCGATGCTCGACTCGAAGGGGCATCGTTTGAAGGAGCAGACTTGCGGGGTGCGGTATTCAACGGAACGGTGCTGAAAAATGCCAATCTGCGCGGGGTCGATTTTAGCGATGGCATTGCTTACATTACTGATATGTCTGGTGCCGATTTGAGCGACGGAATTTTCACCTCCGCCATGATGCTCAAATCCAGTTTTAGAAATGCAACGGTAACCGGGGCCGATTTTAGCTACGCAATGCTCGACCGTGACCAAGCGATGCGGCTTTGTGAGACGGCTTCAGGTATTAATCCCGTGACGGGCGCAGATACGCGAGAATCTCTGGGGTGTCGCTGAGTTATTTAACTCGTGTGGTTCAACCTGAGGGGTTAATGCAGGTAAGGGAGCCTTGCTGTAAGCCAAAAAAGTATCTGCAATAGGACTTGCTCACTTAGTGCGGCGTCCCAGAAATCGTCCAACTGCGTCAGTCCTTTGCAAAACAGATTGTCTGATGGCATTGATTACGGTGCGGCCCGAGGGATTGTATTGTGAAGCGGGCGATTTTTTTATCGACCCATGGCGTTCTGTGGATGTGGCGCTGATCACCCATGCCCATTCTGACCATGCGCGGTCGGGGTCAGGGCGATACATTGCCACTGCTGTATCTGAGGGTATTCTGCGGCGACGATTGGGGGAGCAGATTACGCTACAGGGTGTAGCGTATGGCGAACTGATTCTGTTGGGCCAGACTCGGGTGTCGTTTCACCCGGCAGGGCATGTACTGGGCTCGGCGCAGGTTCGGGTTGAGCATGGGGATGAGGTGTGGGTGGTGTCAGGCGATTATAAGCGCTGTGCTGACCCAACCTGTGCGCCGTTTGAAGTGGTGCCCTGTACGACGTTTATTACCGAGGCGACGTTTGGGCTGCCGATTTATCGCTGGGCTAGCGGGCGGGAGACTTGTCGGCAGATATATGACTGGTGGCAACAGGATGGCGATCGCCCTTCTCTACTCTTTTGCTATGCCTTTGGCAAAGCCCAGCGTGTGCTGAGCGAGCTTCGCCATTTTACCGATCGCCCCGTCTATGTGCACGGGGCGATCCACATCCTGACCGAAATTTATCGACAGATGGGGGTGCCGATGGTGCCTACCATCCCAACATCTGAAATGCCCCGCAGTCACAAGTTCACCGGCGATCTAGTGCTAGCCCCGCCATCGGGGCATCGCTCATCGTGGATGAAGCGGTTTAACCAGCCGCAGACAGCCTTTGCCTCGGGGTGGATGGCGGTGCGGGGGGCACGGCGGCGGCGGGGCTATGAGCGAGGCTTTGTGTTATCTGACCATGCGGATTGGGCGGGGCTCGTCAACACGGTGCGCCAAACAGGAGCCTCGACGGTGTATGTCACCCACGGACAGTCGGATGTGCTGTCGCGCTATTTGGCAGAAACCTTGGGTATTGATGCACGTCCGCTTACAACGCTGTTTGAAGGCGAAGGCGATCTTTAGATTAGATGTGGCAGGTCAGGCTGAGTGCGGGTTGGGCTCAGTGTGCTTGCCGCTTTAGCACAATCAGCGTCAGATCGTCGTGGATGGGGTGCTGCTGCACATGCTGCTGCACATCTTCAACAATGGCCTGAATGACTTCTGTAGCGGGCAGATGCCAGGCGTGTTTGATGGTCATCATTAGACGCTCTATGCCATAGAGCTGGCGATCGCCCCCTTCTGCTTCTGTAATGCCGTCGGTATATAGCACCACCCCATCCCCCGGCGCTAGGGCAAGATGGGCCTCAGCGACAAACGCCGAAATATCGTCCACAATCCCGAGAGGATAGCCCAAATCTAACGTGTCTACCCGCTCGACTAGGCCCGACGCCCGCACCACTAGCACCTCTTCATGCTGACCATAGACCGTGAGCTTGCCGTGGTCATAGTCCAGCATCACCAGGGTCAAATTTTTGCCTGGGCTAATCCGCTGGGCGTTTTGATACACCATCTGGTTCAGCGCATTGAGGAATCGCACCGGATTAGGGACGGCCTCTGCCAAAAGCGCCCGCACAGCCGCCTGCACCATCAGCATCACCATGCTGCTTTCTAGCCCATGCCCGGTGACATCGCCAATGCCAATAATGGTGCGATCGCCCTGATGAATCACATCGTAATAGTCGCCCCCTAGCTCCGTCGCCGCTTCCATAAACCCAGCAATATCGAGATGGGGAATCGTCTGCAGCTCAACAGCACGCGGCAAAATCATCTGCTGCATCTGGCGTGCCACATCTAGCTCAGTGCTCATGCGGCGATTCTCGGCCTTGAGTTGCCGATTCAGGTGGGTAATTTCGTCATTGGCTTGGCGCAACTGGTAGGTGCGCTGCTCCACCCGCTGCTCTAGCTCTGCATTAACCGTTTCTAAATCTTGAAACGACTGCTGGAGTTGAGATGCCATTTGGTTAAACGAGGCAGATAGGGTTTCTAACTCAGCAATGCCGCGCACTGCCACCCGCTGATGGGGGCGATCGCCCTCAAAATAGCGCTGAGCATCAGTCGCCAAGGCTTGTGACGCTGACGTTAGAGACGAAATCGGCTTAGAAATCCAGCGCGCCGTCCAAAAGCCAATGCCCGTGGCGATCGCCACCGCCGCCAAACTTAACACCGCCGTATTGCGGTTTTGAGCATGAATTTGCCCCATAAAATCTGCCTCGGGCACCACCACCACAATCAACCAATCAATTCCGCGTGGGTCAGAAAACGGAGAGACCTGCACCAACTGGCGGTCATCAATGGGGTTAAGCGGGGTGTAATCCTGAAAATCAAACTGCAACTGTCGAGGTGCTTGAAGGCTAGCCAAATCACCCAGCGTTTCCATCAAGAACAGACCTGTGCCGCTCACTAGCGTATTTTGGCTATCGGTCATCTTTAAGCGATAAACCTCATCATTCTGATCTTCTAGCACCAGCACCTCGTCATCGGATGTTGAGCTAGATACCAGCGTGCCATCACGCTCAATAATAAACACCTGCCCCGTTTTACCCACCTGAAGCCCACTCAAGAACATATCCAGTTCAACAGACAGCAGAAAATCAGTCGCACACACCCCCAACAACGACCCAGATTCGTCATAGACCGGGTTACTCGCCGTGATTACGGGAAGGCGTGTATCAAAGTCAACATAGATGTCGCTCCAGGTTTCCTGCCGAGCAGATTGAGCCGCCAGATACCATGGACGGAGGCGGGGTTCGTAAGGGCGGCGCTCATCTACTGTCCGCAGATCGCCCACATTGCCCCGTTGATCTAGATCGTGATAGTGAAATAGATAGTCTGTACTCGGGCCACTGTACTGCAGCTCTAACACGCGATCATCTCGGTCATTTTCACGTCCGACCCCCATGAACGCACCGTCTGAGTCGTTCCCGCAGTAGACCAAGTTCGTTGTGTCAAAGATTGTGGCCTGTTGCCAAAAGATGAATGAGCTGGATAGGTCAGAGAGATCAATGCCGCTTCTAGCATAGGAATCAGCAACCACGGCATTGATTTGAAAGGGCACCGCCATGTAATTTTCGAGCTGCTGACTGACGCGTGCGGTGACTTCATTCCGCAACTGAGCTGCTAAGTCATTCACAGCCCGCTGACCGTTGCGAAACGAGAGGTAGCTAATCAACCCCACCGTGCCCAAAAGCTGCAACACAAACGGGACAACCAAAAGCATTCGTAATGGAATCCGCTGACCCAAAATGTTCATGAATTTGTGACCTTGTGCGAGTAATTACAAATGCGGTATCCATCAGAGTCGTCTTAAACGAGGGTCTGAAGCAATGGAAACTAGGGGGTTAGCTGGGCATAGAATTAGCACATGACAAGGCCGCTAGGCCGCTGCTCTAAGCGGTCGTTGTGCAGGTATCGGATTATTCATTGCTACGATTCTTTCTTCCTTAAACCCGCCAGCCAATCCGGTTGGCGCAGCTTGCACTGGGCAAAGGGTTCATCCTAACTGGCGAGCTCTATGGCGATGGCGGTGATAATGATCGCGATGGAATTTTGACCTAGTCTGATTTCAGCGGCGAAGGCGGTAAGGGTCTAGGGGCTGTCATCAATTAGCCTCTGATATCCCAGAAATCAACCGTCACAGCCCCTAGCCTGGTTTTTGGGTCGGGCGTGGCAACGCTCATAGCATCAGGCTTTTGGTTGGAATTGATGACACGCCCTAGTGTCGTTGCTGCTCTAGCCTCATCGTAGGCGGCGGCAGGCAAGAGATCACGAAGGTTGCTTGAGACAGGGGCAGAGAAAACCCGTGCGGATGAACGGGGTAGGGGGTTGGTTGGGCGATCGCCCGACTTATGATTCTAAGCAGCACCCGCCAACGTGCTCCACATCGAGAAAGGCTGAGGTGCCCTGCAAACCCCTCAACAGGCACGGGAGACACATTGGGAATCTTCGTAAATTTACTTGGATGCATAATACGAGACGCCAAGAACTGGGAACCCTACTTCTAGTAAGCCCGCAAATTATCGGATGATCGCCCCTAATAGAGGACTAACTCTACCAATCAACCCATAGATTTGAGAATGCAATTGTGACGGATGAACACCCATAATCAGAGCTAGCCTAGACCAGATAGCCTCTGTGAGAGGTGCTGGAAGAGCACTTTCATAAAGCGCTCTGTGAGATTGCCTAGATGACACATCTCCTTCGCACTCTCCATCTCTAGGTTCATCTCACGACATGAGGAGCGTTTGCCGCAAGTCAAGATGGTTGAAGGGCGATCGCCCCTGATGCTCCTCGTCCAATCCCTGAAGCTGAATACTAGTCGACGTATCGCCAATGCTTTTAATTGATAATAGGCATGCTATGAGCGCCTTTTCTCACCAGTCACGACCTATTATGAGCGATTCGCAGTTAGAGCCCAACCCGAGGGAAGATCCCCCCAATGAGGTGACGCAACTTCGTCGAGAGATTCATACCCTTCAGGAGCGCATCACAGACTTGCAGATCGCACTCACCACCATCACCGAACATGGCGACGTGATTGAGGCCGAGCTGCACCGCATGAATGAACGGCTTCAGTTAGAAATTGCCGATCGCCGCCGTGCCGAGGCAACTCTAGAAGCCATCGTTCATTTAATCTCGCGGCAAAAGAGTGATTTAGAAATTATTCTCGACACTATCACTGAACATGGGGATGTGCTGGATATCCAGTGGCTAGAGAAGGTGAAACATGCCAACTATTTAGCGACTTCCGACGGGTTAACGCAGATTCCAAATCGGCGGCGGTTTGATGAATACCTAGATCAGCAGTGGCGGCAACTGGCGCGTGAACAACTGCCCCTTACGATGCTGCTCTGCGACATCGATTACTTTAAGCAATACAACGATACCTATGGTCACCTGTTAGGAGATGACTGTCTGCGTGACGTGGCGAAGGCGCTTTACAATGCGGTCAATCGTCCAGGAGATGTGGTGGCGCGCTACGGCGGTGAAGAGTTTGGGGTGTTGCTGCCCCATACCCAAGCCGATGGCGCATTGCAGGTGGCCAAAAAACTAAAGCAGGCGATCGCCGATTTACGCATCCCCCACAGCCAATCGCCCATTAGCCCCTACCTGACCATTAGCATTGGCATTGCGTCGACGGTGCCTGAGCTAGGGCGATCGTCCAACACGCTGCTCAACAAGGCCGACCAGCAACTCTACAAAGCAAAGCAGCGCGGACGGAACCAGATTGTCGCTTAGCGCTGAACGCTTGGGTCAACACATCAACACAAATGGGTCTTGCAAAACCTGCGCACTACAAAAGATCCCCATGACTCAACCCCCTCAAGCGCGATAGAAGTCTCTTACCGCTATAAAATAACCGTTAGCGGCTTTCCTTCCATTGCCCACTTCCCTATCTTCTACCCCATGACTGATACCCTGACACCCCAACTGTTTGGAGAGACGCCGCACCATATCCCCGCCAGCCAGGAGTATTTGACCCTAAACTTTTCTCCCGCCTCTGGCCCGCGTCAGCAGCGGTGGTCAAACTACGGGCTATCGGCAGATTTTTTGGGCGATTACTTTGCCGCATTTTTTCCGGGGGATGCCCTGCCCGACAGCAAAATCAACCGGCGTGACAGCGTTAAAGCCACCGTGAGCTTCATTGCCAATGAGCTGTTAGAAAACGCCGTAAAGTACAACGCGAGCGATGTCAATCATCCCATCACCATCTCGCTCCATCTATACGACACGCGCATCATCTTCAATGCGGTAAACCATGCCACTCAGGCAGTTGTAGAACGGTATCGCACCTTTATCCATCAGGTGACCGATGCCCAGGTAGATTTAGACGACGTCTATGCGCAGCAATTAGAGAAAACTGCGATGGGGCATGGCGACTCTTGTATGGGGCTACTCACCATGATGTGCGACTATTCGGCTCGGTTTGGTTGGCAGTTTGAGCCGCTAGCGTCGGCACCAGAGATCGTTCGGGTCAGTGTGCTGGTGCATCTGGATGTATAGAGGGGGGGGGACGGCGAAACCTTCAGGGCAAATTGCACGATAAGTATCTAAACCCTGACGAGTTTCGGACTACCGTTAGGGGAGCGATGAACCGCCCAGTGGAGGGCTGAGCATGAACGCAGGGGGAGTAATGCAAGCAATTGAGACAGACGATTATAAAATTTGGTACGACCCGGAGGTATCCACGGTTTATTTTCGGGGGTTTCTGCGGCTGGATGGCATCGTTGAATATCAGCCGGTCATGGATTTGCTATTGGCAATTATTGAGCAGGCCGACGCCATTACGCTGCATTTAGGTGAACTGGAGTTTCTGAACAGTTCGGGGATCAGCATGCTGTCAATGTTTGTAGTGAAGGTGCGCGAAAAAGGCGACCTGGCCCTTACCCTGCACGGGTCTGAGCAGGTGCTGTGGCAAACCAAATCTCTTAAAAACTTGCAGCGCTTAATGCCTAAAATCACCCTAATACTCGATTGATTTAACGGGGCTTAGCCTAGGGTAGCTTAAGCTAAACCTAAGAATGAACGGGAAACGGACAGCCTTTATGGCGAAGATTAGGAAGCATTGGTCTTAAACCGGCAAGATTCCACAGTCCCCACTTCAGTCCCCACTTCAGTCCCCACTTCGATAATGCGCGATGGTCAATAAGCAGGAGGCTAGTCAGCCCGCTCAACCCGACAGTCGCCATCAGTTCGACCTTGAATTGCAGGTTGCTGAGCTGATGGCGCAGAATGCCCAGCTTAAGCAACAGGTGTCGGATTTGCACATTGCTCTGAGCACTACGGCTGAGCATGGGGATGCGATCGAAGCGGAACTGCACCACGCCAACCAACGCCTGCGCTATGAAGTTGACGAACGCACTCGTGCCCAATCAACGTTGCAAACCATTCTAGAAACCGTCTCTCGCGATAAGTCGGATCTAGAGCTGATGCTGCAAGCGACGGCTGAGCATGGCGATATTTTGGAATATCAGCTCTATACCCAAGCGGTGGAGACGATGCGCCGCAGCGAGGAGCTGTTTCGCGCCATTTCAGAATCTACCTCGGTGCTAATGATTTTGACGCAGGAGCCGGATGGGGCGATCGCCTATGCCAACTCAGTCTCTGGTAGCTGTTTAGGGCTGGCTGTGTCGCAACTGCTGGGCCAGTCGCTTCAGACTTATTTTGCAAACCCCGCCGATCATCAACTGATGCAGCACCTGCTGCATCAGCAAGGCTTTGTGCACAACTACGAAATACAGGTGCGTCGAGCCGATGGCGCACTGCTCTGGGTGTCTGCCTCGGCACAACCGCTGCGGCTAGCCGAGCGGGCAACCGTGCTGACCACGCTGTATGACATTAGCGATCGCAAACAGGCCGAGGCTGCCCTGCGGGCCTCAGAAGACGCGTTGCGCCAGCAAACCCTGGAGCTAGAACAGCGGGTAGAGCAGCGCACCGATCAACTGCGCCAGGCCGAGGCGATGTACCGCAGCATTTTTGAAAATGCGGTAGAAGGCATTTTTCAACTGTCGGCTCAGGGCCAGTTTTTAGCGGCGAATCCGGCGTTGGCGAGGCTTTATGGCTATGACTCGCCCGAAGAACTGATCGCGACCGTGGCCCAGGTGGGGCAGCAGGTGTATGTGCAGCCGCGCCGATGGGACGAACTGTCGGCCTATCTGAAAGGGTTTGACGAAGTAGAAGATTTTGAATCGCAGGTGCAGCGCAAGGATGGCAGGGTCTTGTGGGTGTCGGAAAATGTGCGCGTGGTTAAGGATATTGCGGGTCGGTTGCAGCATTACGAAGGCAGCGTTCGCGACATTACCGATCGCAAAGCCACAGAAGCTGAGCTGCACAAGCAGCGGATTCGCTCAGAGCGGTTGCTGCTGAATGTGCTGCCACAGGCGGTAGCAGAGCGCCTAAAGCGAGGCGAAACGCGCATTGCCGATAGCTTTTCTCGGGCTACGGTGCTGTTTGCCGACATTGCCAACTTTACCCATCTATCGGCGCAAATTTCACCCCGTGAGTTGATCGACCTGCTCAACAATGTCTTTTCGGCCTTTGACCACTTGGCTGATCGCTACAATCTAGAAAAAATTAAGACCATTGGCGATGCCTATATGGTGGTGGGCGGTATTCCCTCGCCCACACCAGAGCATGAGGCCGCAGTCGCGCACATGGCGCTGGGAATGCAGCGGGCGATCGCCCAATTTAAAACGCCAGAGGAGCAGCCCATCACGCTGCGAGTAGGCATTCACACCGGCCCGGTGGTGGCAGGGGTAATTGGCACACGCAAGTTTACCTATGACCTGTGGGGCGACACGGTGAATGTTGCCAGCCGCATGGAACTCCAGGGCGAGCCCGGGCGAATTCAGGTGACAGCTCCAGTCTATGAGCGGCTGAGCGATCGCTTTGAATTTTTATCCCGGGGGCCAATTGAGATTCGCGGCAAGGGCACCATGCATACCTACTGGCTGATGCAGGCCAGACCCGAAGAGGGATGAAGGCAAGGGCGATCGCCAATCCCATACCGTTCACAGTCGATGCCGCCTGCCCCGAGCCAAGCCGTCATGCCAACGCCCAGTTCAACGCCATCAGCTCCCAAACCCCTTGCGGAGGGGTTCTAGGGGACGTGCTTCGTCCCCTAGCGGGGGTTCGGGGGGCCGCCCCCCCGAGGCTTGGTTCCGATACCCATTTTTCTAACTCACCCGAGTTTGGGATGAGCCCAAACCCTTGATTTGCCCTGAGTTCAACGTCAGTTCAACACATTCCTAGACCTGTGCTGCCTGCATCACGAGCAGCACAGGTTAGGTCGGTTTAGCTGCATGTTGGCTCAATTTCGCATCCAGGCCAAAAGACTAGAGGACTCAGGATGCGGGGCGATCGCCCCAGCGCACCAAGGCCCCCCAGATAGACGGATCGATCCCCAAATGATGCACCACGGCCCGATAGAGCCAGATATTCCACAACGCCATGCAGCTCGCCGTGGCGATCGCCGCCCCTTCTATACCCATTAGAGGAATGCCGATCGCGTTAAGACCCACATTCAGCACAGCACTCGTGCCCATGGCGATCGCGCAATAGCGGTGATGTCCCGTCATGATTAGCAGATAGCCCACAGAGCCTGCGCCCACATTCACCCACTGCCCCAATACCAGCACCAGCAGCGCTCCCCGCGCTTGGGTAAACTCCGGGCCAAACAACGCCAAAATCGGCTGGGCAAACAGCATCAGCCCTAGCCCAACGGTCAACGCAACCGGAAACATCCACCGCGCCACAGTAGAGACCACATGCTGCAACCCAGCGCGATCGCCCGTGCTGTAAAGCGACGAGAACAGGGGCGCAGCGGTGGCATTCACCGCCATCAGCACAAAGCCGACCCAGTCCGCTGTTTTGAGCGCGGCGGCGTATAACCCCACCGCCGCTTCACCCGCCAAGCTGCCCAGCATGAGCAAATCAGTCTGATTAAGCACCACAAACGACCCATCGATAAACAGCAGCGGCAGCGCCACCCCCAGCCATTGCCGCAGGGCAAAAATCGGCACAGCGGCCTGAAGTTTAGGCGAGAGCGCGCGGGCCAAAAGCCAGAGCTGACCGATCAGCAGCACAGTGCTGGCGGCAGCAAGCAGGGCGATCGCCCCATCGCTAGTGACCGTGCCCCACCGCCGCAGCCCATACCCCCCCACCAGCAGCAGCAGTGGCACACCAATCAGCGAGGGCGCATAGGCTAAGACCATGCGCTGGGTCGCGCGGGTCATTTCTAGCTGCAGGCGGATGAGCGCTAGCAGCGGCATCAGCCATAGGCCTAGCAGTACCGGAGACGAGCGCTCTATATTCAGCAGCAACGCCAACCCCGTTGCCACGAGTGCCAAGGTCAGGCTGGCGATCGCCGTGCCCACCCAACTGCCCCACAGGAGCCCGCGCAGGTGCCCCCACTGCTGCTGCGCCAAGTACTGCGGCACAAACCGCAGCGCAGCACTGGGCAACCCCAACGAGGCAAAAAAGGCTAAAAACATGCCCAAATTTAGGACATATTCAAACCCGCCATAGTGCTCAACGCCCATCCACCGTGCGAGAAAGATTCTGGCAATATAGTCGAGCCCCAAGGCGACCACCTGCACCCCAAGCGCAGCACTTGCCCCCCGCAACAGACGTTTCGATAAACTGAGATGATGCCCCGATATCGGCTGACTCACAGATGCGCCCTCGATTCTGGTCTCTCGATTCTGGGATGGTGCGAGTGCGGTGCGGGCGATCGCCCTGAGCATTGGCGCAAGGACATCTCTGCTACGCTAACGCTGCAGCAGCTCGAGCAGGGATATCCCGTTGTCTCGTTGCAGAACGCCAGGCCCACCAGACACCCACAGTGAACCTATCCCAAACCCACTATGCTAAACCCCACTTCGCCAATTGCAATAATTGCGGCTACGGCTCCGCTGCGATCGCGCCCCTCCAACTATCCCGAACCCTTTGCCTCTCGGATGGCAGGCAGACAAAAACGTCCACTGGGCACTCTGTTTGGGCTGTCAAATTTTGGGGTGAACCTGACGCGGTTGCTGCCCGGAGCAGTATCGGCACTGCGCCATGCTCACTCTCATCAAGATGAGTTTATCTATGTGCTAACCGGCAGCCCGACGTTGATGACCCATGCCGGAGAGACACAGTTGGAGCCAGGAATGTGTGCAGGGTTCAAGGCGGGCAGCGACGATGCCCACCAGTTGGTGAACTACACGCAGGCAGAGGTCGTGTATCTGGAGGTGGGCGATCGCACACCAGAAGACCAAGTGACCTATCCAGACGACGACCTGAAGGCGGTATGGGTAGAAGGTCGATGGCAGTTTACCCACAAGGATGGCACCCCCTATTAGGGCTGATTAGGGCTGCTGTTGCCGAGAAGGTTCTAGCCACTAACAGCTTCTGCACCCTCTCCCCAGCACCCTTGTCTAAGACGCAGTCTTTATCTGGGATCGGGTGTCGCTAGGCGGCATACTGCATCCAATCTAGAGCCAATCCTGACTCCAATACCGTCACGCGTTGGAGAACCGGACGTATGATGGTTCCAATCTTATGGTTTCAATTTTTAGGACGCTGCACGATCGGTAACGGCCCTAAACAATCCAATGGCATGAAGCGAGGTGGGATGATGCAGCGCTGGCGACGCTATCAAGAAGAAATGCTGCCCCTGGTTCCAGTGGTGGGGATGGTAGCGGTATGGGCGATCGCCGCAGTGGGCTATAGTGCGCGCGTGCAGGCCCAAGGGTCGGCGGTGTGGTCGCAGCCAGAGACGGTGGCCAGTGTGGTAGGGGCGATCGCCCTTTGGCTATTTTGGGTGCAGTTCCACATTGCCCGCACGGTGCAGCGCTACCTCAACCTGCGCCCGCAGCGCATCTACAGTGCATCGCAGGCAGGCTATGTCACCCCGCGAGAGTTAGGGGTTGTGGCGATCGCCACAGGCTTGGTGCAGTTGGGGTTGGCGATTCCGCTAGGGTGGCGCTTGGTGGTGGTGCTCATGGGCATCTGGCTGTATCTCTGGCTGCTGAGCCGCCAGTTTTTTGCTGACCGCGTTATGGGGAAGGGCTGGCGCGATCGCCCGATGCCCGAGTGGATGCAGCGCGGGCTGCTGGGGGTGTGGCTGTCACTCTATGCAATGGCAGGGCACTGGCTGCTCACGGATAGCCTGCCGCGACCGGAGATGGCCGCATTTTGGGGTGTGGCCTTTTTGAGTGGGGCAGCGGCAGCATTGGTAACGGAGTGGGTGCCCGAAGGTCGGCGGCGACCCCGGGTGCCCACCCAGCCGCAGACGGTGGCGTGGCTCGGCACACTCTGGCTGATGGCGCTGGTGGGGCTGGGCGCGGCGTGGCTCGGGGATGCAGTGGCACTAGGGGCGATCGCCCTACTCCTCATCCTCACAGCGGCCATGATTACCGCCTGGCGGTTGGCCAGCGGGGGACGGGCGGGATGGGCGATCGCCGCTCGTCTCATTACCCACGGGGGAACGCTGCTGCTCTATGGAGCGCTGGGTATTGCCCCCTTTTGGCTGGCCGCAGTCTAGCGTCTCGCCTTTCGCCTGCAAGGGGTCTGTAGGGGCAAATGCCATTCCCCTGTTCAACCAAGGGCAACCCACTAGAATGTGGGATGAACCAACCCGGTTCAACTCACGTCTTTAAAGTGCAACACCCTGAGAAAACGCTGTAACTGGACTCAGCAGGTGCGGTATCCTGAAGGAATTGATTTTTTCACATTCTTGAGCGTTTACTACTGCCGCGCAGCATCTATCGGTAGGCAGTCGAGAGACGCACTCTAAAGACTCATGGCTCTGATTGTCCAAAAGTATGGCGGCACATCGGTTGGCACCGTTGAGCGCATTAAAGCGGTGGCGCAGCGGGTGCGGCGCACGGTGCAGGCCGGAAATTCTGTGGTGGTGGTGGTGTCTGCGATGGGCAAAACCACCGACGGCTTGGTGAAACTAGCCAACGATATTTCCAGCAGCCCCAGTCGCCGCGAAATGGATATGCTCCTGTCCACCGGGGAGCAAGTCTCCATTGCTCTGCTATCCATGGCCCTGCAAGAAGCGGCACAGCCAGCAGTCTCTCTCACTGGAGCCCAGGTGGGCATTGTTACCGAGGCCACCCACACCCGCGCCCGCATCCTTAGCATTGAAACCGACCGCATTCAGCGCCACCTTAATCGAGGCGAAGTCGTGGTCGTGGCGGGGTTTCAGGGCATCAGCAGCCTAACAGATTTTGAAATTACCACGCTGGGGCGCGGCGGTTCCGACACCTCGGCGGTGGCCCTCGCCGCGGCGCTCAAAGCAGATGCCTGTGAGATTTACACCGATGTGCCGGGGATTTTGACGGCTGATCCCCGTCTGGTGCCCGACGCCCAACTGATGCCTGAAATCACCTCTGACGAAATGCTAGAGCTGGCTAGCCTAGGGGCAAAAGTGCTGCACCCGCGCGCGGTAGAAATCGCCCGCAACTACGGCGTTACGCTGGTGGTGCGCTCTAGCTGGACGGATGACCCCGGCACGCGGGTGGTGTCGCCGCAGCCGCAGCCCCGTCCGCTGGTGGGGCTTGAAATTGCCCATCCCGTTGATGGCGTCGGGTTTGATACGGATCAGGCAAAGGTGGCACTGCTGCGCATTCCAGACCGACCGGGAATCGCAGCGCGGCTGTTTCGCGAGCTAGCCCAGCAAGATCTAAATGTGGATCTCGTCATCCAGTCCATCCACGAAGAAAACACCAACGACATCGCCTTTACGGTGGTGAAAGAGTCTTGCAATCGCGCCGAGGCCGTGGCAGCGGCGATCGCCCCCGCCCTGCGCACTACCCCTGATCCCCGAGCCAGCGAAGCCGAAGTAGTAGTCGATCGCCATATGGCCAAGGTCAGCATCTCCGGCGCGGGGATGATTGGGCGACCGGGCGTGGCGGCGCAAATGTTTGAAACCCTGGCAAAAGCCGGGGTCAATCTAGAGATGATCTCCACCTCAGAGGTGCAGGTGAGCTGCGCCATCGCAGAATCAGATTGCGATCGCGCCATTGCAGCACTGTGCGACGTATTTGCCGTGACCTCGTCTCCGACACATTTGGGCACTCGGGCGCAGGCCCAGTTGCCCGATACGCCCTCGGTACGTGGCGCAGCGCTCGATCGACAGCAGGCGCGATTGGCGATTCGCCATGTGCCCGACCGTCCCGGCATGGCGGCGCGACTGTTCCGCCTGCTGGCCGATCACATCATCAGTGTCGATATGATCATCCAGTCTCAGCGCTGTCGCTTAGTGGATGGTATCACCACGCGAGACATTGCCTTTACCGTATCCCAGGCCGATGCGGCGGCGGCCCGCGAGGTGCTGCTGGCAGAGATGCCCCAGTGGGGCTGTGGCGAAGTGGTAGTGGATGAGGCGATCGCCAAGGTTAGCATTGTCGGCATTGGCATGGTTTTGCGGCCTGGCATTGCCGCGCGCATGTTTGAGGCGATCGCCCAGCAGGGCATCAACATTCAAATGATTGCCACTTCTGAGATCAAGGTCAGCTGCGTGGTTGCTCAAGAGGATGGCGTTCACGCCCTGCAAGCCGTGCATGAGGCCTTTGGCCTCGCGGGCGATACGCGCATTGAAGTCTCGGCCTGATGCCCAGAGCCTGATGCTGATAATCTGAAACTCATCGTCTAGGAACGCAACCGTGGAAAACCTGCTGAGTGTGCTGTTGGGCATTAGCTTGAGTGCGGCGGTTGGGTTCCGCATTTTTGTGCCGTTTTTAGTGATGGGCATCGCAGCGCACGCGGGCAACCTGCAGCTCAGCCCAGAACTCGCGTGGATGGGGAGCACCCCAGCTCTGGTGATGTTTAGCATTGCCACGCTGATCGAAATCGCAGGCTACTACCTGCCGTTTGTGGATGAGCTATTGGATGTGGTGGCAACGCCGGTAGCCGTCGTCGCAGGGGTCGCCGCCACCTATGCAGTCACCGGCGAAATGAGCCCGATGATGCATTGGGTGACGGCCATTTTGGCAGGCGGCACCAGCGCCGGGCTCGTGCAGGGCATGACCGATGTGGCCCGCATCACCTCTACCGTAAGCACCGGAGGCTTGGGAAACCCGCTGCTCTCCACCATGGAACTCCTCTCAGCCTCCGTGCTGTCGCTGTTGGCGATCGCCCTACCGCTCCTCACCGGGCTAATTGTGATTGGCCTATTGGGATATGCGATCGCCCGACTGCTCAAATTCATGCGCCGTCGCCCAGACATGGGGTAATTGCAAGGTCGCCTCAAGAAAACACGTCACGCTCGGCTTTATCTGATTTGGATCAATTTGGATCAGTGAAGAGCACAGCACGCAGAATTCAGATGGGGAAAGCCGTTGTTAATCCTTCGCTAATCCTCTGGCCAGATGGGGAGAGCATTCACCGTCTCTATCGTTAGCGACAGATAGGATTGACCGCTGTTTTCTATCTCAGTCAAACCAAAATAGCCGCGATCGCCATCATGCTCATGGGGGCCAATGCTCAGGCCTTGGTAACGTCCATCCTGACGAGCCCGGTTAAAGGGCGAGGCAAACGTCCAGGGCCAGCGCGAGGGAAACAGAATGCCACCAATATTTTCAGTCCAGTCAGCTTCGCCCCGGAGATGAAACACCCGATCTGAAGACTTAAAGCCATCGGTGCCATCAAACACCCCGCCAAACGACACTACCGTGATATCGCTCAGCAGCGTTTCCTTTAACCATGGGGCAGCCCCTAGAGCGACCTGAGCACCCCCACTCGTCCCCATCAAGATCAACCGTAAGGGCTCCTCTCCAGTCCCATTATTAGGGAGAGGCTGGGCCTCATTCATTTGCTCCAAAATAGTGACCGCAATGCCCTGATTGTAAATTTCCCCATAGCGACCATCGGCAGAGATGGCCACCCGCCATAGGTTCCGCGTTCGCAAGATGATACGGGCTAACGGCAATCCCGTGTCAGATGATTGATCTACCTCCCACAACCAATCAAACAGGGCCTGTCCGCCAATATTGGCCGTCGAAGCAGAATAGGGAAACACCTCACGCACCACAACACAGCTCGGATGGGCTGCTTCAAGCTCATCCAGCAGCTCAGTTTCCCCATCGGCTAAAGCCTGATCAGATGTATTGCCGACACCAGCCAGAAACACCACATAACAACGACGGGGGGCTTCTGCATCAGAATTTTCCTGTTGCGCCTCCTGTAGTTCGTCTAGCCGCTCTTCTAAGTCGCTGCCCCCTTCCCCAAACCACCACGAGAGGGTGCTCACGGGGGCAATGGTTCCCCAAACCATAAAAAATAGGCCCAAAGACCCCATTAGCCTTGCCGTGTCGCCAATCATGCGACGTCCCAAGCTTTTGAGCAAACCAGTCACCGCCCGTTCCTCACCCTTCTCACCTCGCCCTTTCTAAATGCAGGACTTACGCACATTGTGCGGCGTCCTGGGAATCTTTGACGATTTTGGGGAGGCTATACCTCCCCAAAATCGTCCAATTGCGTAAGCCTTAAAATGGACGGCTATAGCCACACCCATTTGTTCACTCTCTCGATATGGCCGTCTGATTCCAAACGTGAGTTTGGGCTAAGCTCAAATCCTTCTCAACCCGAATTGAGGGTATTGAGGCGGGTTATGGCAAACCCGTTGGCTCTCGGTAGAGTTCCGTCATCGGATCAAGAGCCCAGGAAAACAGATGGGATTGCGGCAACTCCAAGTTATAGCTCTCGCTGATAGATGCATACCAGACAGGGCTACAGCACAGCGCAAACCTAAAAATGTTGATACGGTAAGAGAGATTGTGTTCTGTTTAGTTGTGTTCCATTTCACATGTTTCTCCCGAGGTAGCTGCTCGTGCCCCGTCGCTTTCGCCCTCATCACATGCGAGGGCATTCCACAAAACCTGAATCTGGTATGCGGATCGAGTCTGCCTTTTTTGCGATGCTGATGAGCGCTGTCGCAGGCGGAATTTTCGGCATTGCACTGGGCCTGAATTACGTCATTGAACGCACGCAAGTCTTGTCGAGCACAACCAACCCCTTCACCGCTGCATACATAGGCGCTATGCTGCTGCATTTTTTGGAAGGGTTTTTGGCTGTTGCCATATCTGTTGCTGTGATGAGCGCGCTGGGCTTTATCGTAGGAATGATGCTGCCAAAGCGGGTAGACCATGTTCGAAATGCGTTGAATCGCTGGTTGTAAACTAGCGGTGCTGTTGGTGCTGCAACACCACTAGTCCGGTTGCCACAAGTCTCTTTAAGAACTACGGAAAGATACATGAGCAAGTTGCGTTTGGGGCTAGAGTGGTTCTTAAATCCTGACCATGTGCCGCTGCTGGTGGGGTTAGAGAAAGGGTGGTTTGCGGCGGCTGGGCTAGAGTTGGAGCTCGTAGAACCGACGGAACACTTTGATGCGATCGCCGCAATGCAGTCGGGCGAGATCGATCTGGCGGTGACAGAGCCGATTCACTTGGTGGATGATCGGGGGAAGGGGCTACCTGTGGTGGGATGGGCGCGTTTTTTGCACACCAATGGCGGGGTCATGTATTTTAAAGGAACCCATATTGAGCGTCCCCGCGACATGGTCGGCAAGCGGATTCAGTATCCCGGTGCACCGGGGCCAGTGGGGATGGCGATCGCCCGCACCATGATCGAAAAAGACGGCGGGGTATATCACGACGGCGACCTAACCCCGGTAGACAACGGCTTCTTCCACACCAACGCGCTCATTGAAGATAAGGCCGATATCGCGACCCTCGTGTTCTACAACTTTGAGGTGATTGAAGCTCGCCATCGAGGGCATGATGCTGATTTCTTTGCGCTAAAAGATTGGGGCGTGCCCGACTTTTGCCAGCTCATCTTGATTTCGACACCGGAGGCGCTACGCCAGCGCCAGCCAGAGTTTCAAGCGTTTCTCTCCGTGTTGCGACGGGGCATCGACTTTATCCATCAGCACCCTGACGAAGCCCGCGACATCTATGACCAGCGCACTGGCGCATACTCGGGCGATGCCATTGGCAAAGCGATTTATGAGGCCACCGTGCCCTGCTTTACCCATGATTTTTCGATGGCGATGGACTACTACGATCGCCTACAGCACTGGATGCACGCCACCGGGCAGCTAGCAGACGTGCTAGAGCCCGGCGCGTACTGGACGAATGCGCTAGCGCTGTAGTTAAGCTGCTTATCCTTTGGTGCGCTTGATGTGATCCATAATCTGCTGCTTACGCGCTGGAGAACTGGTGGCGATGGTTTTGCCAAACTCTCCTTTGCTGCGGGCCAGATGTTCCATAATTCGCTTCTTGCGATCGCTCATATCAGCCATAGCGTTTTTGAGAGTGCTCCAAATAAAAGGCAGACCTAATCTTCTAGATCTCTTACATTATGAACGAATGTAAACGCAGGGGTGTCCCTTGTGGCCTCACCTGTGGCTCTACCCAAAGCGTTAATCCAGGGGAGAAACCGCCGCTAGGACGCTGCCATCACGTCTCCACTTCGGCTTGAAAAACGGCTGGGATCATTAGTAGGGGCTAAGTTGACGGAGCCGGTACGTCAGTTCATAGCGGCTGCGGCAAGGGCTGCCGTAGCCGCTTCGATAAACTCGCTACTGCCATCCACCAACCCTCGCCCAAACCATCCCCCGATTGGAGGGTTGACGGGCTTTTGCTACCTCTGCTACGGTTTGAGCAGTGTTGAGAGATACATTGCAATTTCATCCGCTCTGAGCGGTTTAATTTTGTAAGTGCCTATCCCTCGCGCGCCAATTTTTTACGGCCTATCCACAGCACCTCATGTTTAGCCCACGATTTTACTTTTACTGGTTTAGCTCGGTTCACCAGAGGTGAGTCCATTTTGTGATGGAGCCTTGGTGAACCGCAGAGCAGCCTCTGCGGTTTTTTTTGGTTAATTTAGTGGTTTGTGAATGCCTGTATTTGGCGTATTCCCTAGCCCTTGGGCTGATAACTTCATTAAATTCCCGCATTAAACTCCCGATAGTTTTTTCCGTCTCATTCCACTTAATTCACGCGCAGTTGCCATGTTGACCCCAGTTTGCTTTTTTTACGGTTACTTCTTTTGGCCCAGCACAACTACCGGGTAACTTGGTCGCGCGCGATGACACCAACCCGGAACCTCCCAGGCTCCGGGTTTTTTAATAAGGGCACCGCCACTCAACAGGCCAGCCGCTTTTATAACTTGTAATCGATCCCTATTCACTCATTACGACTCTGGAGAATGTTCATGCAGAAGGCAAAGCTCACCCTTAAAGTTGACCCCAGCCACCAATCGGTGGTGCGAATTTCAGACACCGTCACCGTGGGCGGACAAGATCTGTGGATTGTTGGTGGCCCCTGCGCGGTGGAAGGGCGCGACCAGATGGAAGCGGTGGCTCAACGGCTGGCGATCGCCCCCATTCAGAGCATTCGCGGCGGCGTCTACAAACCTCGGACATCTCCCTACGACTTTCAGGGCATGGGGCTAGACGGGCTGAAGATTTTGGCGGATGTGCGCGATCGCTACGGCCTGCCCGTCGTTACCGAAGTCATGGCAATTTCTCAAATTGAGGCGATCGCAGCCCATGCCGATGTGCTGCAAGTGGGCAGTCGCAATATGCAAAACTTTGACCTGCTGAAGGCGCTGGGGCAGACCCACAAGCCCATCCTGCTCAAGCGCGGGCTGGCTGCCACGCTAGAAGAATTTGTGATGGCAGCAGAATACATCATGGCCCACGGCAACCCCAATGTTATTCTCTGTGAGCGCGGCATTCGCAGCTTCGACAGCTACACCCGCAACGTGCTGGATCTAGGTGCCGTAGTGGCGCTCAAGCAAATTACCCACCTGCCCGTCATCGTAGACCCTAGCCACGCTGCCGGAAAGCGCGAACTAGTGCCCAACTTAGCCCGTGCCGCAGTGGCAGCCGGAGCCGATGGTTTAATTGTGGAATGCCATCCCCAGCCCGAGCAGTCGGTGTCTGATGCACGGCAGGCGCTATCTCTCGACGATATGGCGGCTCTGGCCCAAAGCCTAAAGGCGATCGCCACCGCCGTAAACCGTTCCATCCCAGCCGGAGTTGCCCCTGCACCCCGGCTGTCATTGGTTTAAAGGGAACCCCTAGCTTAAAACGCAGGAGGCCAGCGGTTGGTTAAAGTCCTTAAATAACGTCAGTTCGGGTTAAGGGGGTTTTGGGGCACCGCGCGACGCGCGGTGCCCCAAAATCCTCAATGTGCCGTGCGCACCGCGCACGGCACATTGAGGGTTTGAGCTTATCCCGAACTCAGGTTAAATAGGGTCATTAGCGCACTGCTGGCCTCCTTGATATTGCGATGTTATGGCACTACTGAGGCAGATTAGGACGTTATTGTAGGAGGAAAGAAGCGTTGAGATACAACTATGCCTGCTCCTTACAGTAACGACCTGCGCCAAAAAGCAATCGAAGCCTTTAAGGGCGGTGAA
>JAHHHI010000031.1 GCA_019359435.1 Kaiparowitsia implicata GSE-PSE-MK54-09C | reverse complement strand
CACGGAAATCTTCTACTTGCTGAAGGGCGGCAATGAGTGAACTGGACATTGGATACGGGCGTAATCGAACTACTCCATAGAATATATTTTCTACTAAAACAATGAATTAACCCTGCGGCGAAGGGGGCTTGCCGCTACCATTCCCTAATAACGAGTGCCGTATGGCCTGTTGATAGAGCAGCTCGCACTGCACCAATCGTGTCAACCAATGTAGCGGCTGCTCGACTTCTCAACCAACAGAAAAAGCCCATCCCGATGGAGATGGGCTTTTTCTGTTGGTTAAGCAATCTGTAACGAACGTGCAATAGCTTTATCCTACGGCAAGGAAGGACGAAGCAAGCCGGTTAACGGTAAGTATTACCGCGACCGCCACCGCCGCCCCAGCCGCCACCGCCGCCGCCACCCGAGGGGCGACGATCTTCACGAGGACGAGCTTTGTTGACTTTGAGATCGCGTCCCATCCACTCTGCTCCATCCAATGCTTCGATGGCGGCGTCTTCTTCTGCATCAGACGACATTTCTACAAAACCAAACCCGCGAATGCGCCCCGATTCCCGATCGATGGGAAGCTGAACCCGCTTCACAGTGCCGTATTCTGCAAAAACAGCCTGAAGGTCTTCCTGCGTGGCTCCGTAGGATAGATTTCCGACATAAATTGACATGGATGGACTCCGAAAAAAATTGACGAGACGAGGTACATGAGCTGGAGTCATGCCTGCCAGCAAAAATGTGGACAAACGTGCTAACCAAGCTGTGTATCTCGGACTAAGTTTAGCACGGAAAATAGGGCTGACAAGGGCGCAACCGTGCCGTGGTGCAGCGTAGACTGAAAGGAGTCAAAGCCTTGTGAGCTAGTTGTTTCGAGGGTTTGGTTTTGAGGATTTGGTTTCAGGGATTTGATAAGTTGGGGGCGCGGCATGTTTCAGGTAACTCGGCAGCGGTTGGCGCTGTGGTACACGATGGTGACGGCGGTGTTGCTGTTGTTATTTGCTAGCGGCTTTTATTGGTATGTACGCAGCACGTTGATTGAGCGTATTGATGACACGTTGAACCATGTGGTTGAGGTGGTGTCGCGATCGCTCGTTGTAGAACCTGCCAATTTGGGGGGCATGGCAGAGCCGTCGCTGCAGCTGAATATAGATGCCAGCTTTCGCGATGATGTGGAGACGGTAGAAGATGACCACATCGACTTGGAGTGGTTTGATGCGGCTGGAAGCTTAGTGTGGTCTACGTTTTCTGCGCCACTGCTGGTGCCGCTGCACGCCAACCCAGAGGGCGAAACAGTGCGGCTAGCAGGAGAGCAACTGCTGCGGCAGGTGACGCGACAAATTGAGCACCATCACGTACTGCTGGGCTATTTGCGGGTCAGCCATCCCTGGTTTGAGGTGACAAAGCCTACGCGCCAGTTGATTCGAGATCTGGCGCTAGGAACGGGGCTGACGGTGGCGGTGGTGGGGTTGATGGGTTGGCTGCTGTCGGGGCTGGCGATCGCCCCGGTGCGTGAGTCATACCAGCGGTTGAAGCAATTTACAGCCGATGCGTCCCACGAGTTACGCAATCCCATTGCGGTGATTCAAACTAATGTGCAGGTGGCGCTGGCAGATCCCAACCCAGATGTGGTGCTTCAGCAGCAGCAACTTCAGGTAATTGAGCGGCTCACTCGGCGATTGGGACGGCTAGTGGATGATCTGCTGTTTCTGGCGAGGCAAGATAGCAGCATGACGCGACCCCGTCAGGATATGGTGGCGCTGGATGGACTGCTGCAAGAAGTAGTAGAAGAGCAGCAGGCGATCGCCGCTGATAAGTCAATTCCGATCGCGCTGACCGTGGTAGACGCTGCGCAGTTGGGGGCGGTGGCGGGCGATCGCGATCAGCTGATGCGGCTGTTTACCAATCTCATTAGCAACGCGGTGCAGTATACGCCGAGCGGTGGGGCGATCACGGTGACGCTGCAAGCTGCTAAAGCTCATTCTGGTCAGCTTCAGGTCAGCATTCAGGATACGGGGGTGGGCATTGCGAGTGACGCACTGCCGTATGTATTTGATCGATTTTATCGAGTTGACCCGGCGCGGTCTCATGCCAGTGGCTCGGGCGATCGCACCCCACCCACACCGGGATCGGGGCTGGGCTTGGCGATCGCCAAAACTATCGCAGAACGCCATCAGGGTGAGATCCACTTAGAAAGTCGGCCCGACCAAGGCACGACCGTGACCCTCTTCCTTCCGGTTCACAATAGTCGTCAACACGGCGCTTGACGTGCTGGTTTTAGTCCCTTTTAGAATGAGGATTCTCAAGGGTTCCAATAGGGCATGACCATGCCACACTAGGGCCAACTTTGCTGTTTGAAGTCCTGCCTTGAAGCCCCGACTTGAAGCCCCGACTCAAAGCCCCGACTCAAAGTCTTGAGTAGTCTTCACCTTATGAGTGGAACCCTCATGATGCATATGCTTCACGGCAGTACTTGCCCTAGCCCAATTAATCGTTACAGGAGTCGCACTAGATTCGGAGTAACTGGGTAGCAATGGAACCGTAGTCATTAAACAGTCGCCACTAAGGTTTGGTAGCAAAAGCTGAACGTGGCCCACTGATACATATTGAGAGGCACCACATCAGAAGACACGTTGAGATTGGATTGCAAATCTTGCAGCACAGCCTGGGCTAGTTCTAAATCACTAGGGCGCTCGTCTTTACTGGCTTGCTCACGGCGCTGGGCGATCGCCCGCACCTGCTCAAACGGCGAATAGCTGACGCAGACAAAGCTACGGCTGAGCTGCGGCGACGACACTGGAGATGCCAGCACTAACGGTTGGTTAGGGGCGATCGCCCCATTCAACAGAGGTTTTAGGGTGCCGTCTGTCGCCCCATCTTCAGGCTGGGTCGGCAGTTGCACCGTTAACATGGTGCCGCTGCGAACCAAGTGCAGTAGCACTGCATAAACCGAGCGATCGCCCAAATTATGCAGCCGAAACTGAACCGATTCTCCTGCTGGCAAGGCGATCAGGCGATTGGCGGTGCTTCCTTCAGATCGACCCGGGTCGAGCGATCGCAGGGTTTCTTGCTGAGCAATGGGCTTGGTAGGAGTTTTGGCGGCTTCTAGGGCAACTCGCAGCCGCATTCCTGAAGCCGTTGCATTTTCAGTCAGGCTAAGCAGTTTTACAGCTTGGAGCGATCGCAACACAGGGGTCAATCGGTTTACCGCCGTTTTTACGGCTTCTTCATCAGAGGCAATCGTGCCAGGCACAGCAAGCTGAGCCGGATAAAATAGACCAAACCCCTGTTTCGTCGCGTTGACTCCCTTAGCCGGAACTGCCAGCGGCTCTAGCGTGCTGTCTGACAAAGAGGCCGCCAGCGTTTGGGCACGAGGTTTGAGCTTGCCAAATAAGAAGTCTGCCGATTGCTCTCCTGCGGAGACGGTCGCTACTTTTACGGATGAAAAAGCGCTCGTAGCATCGACGCGTTCAATTCGCTCTAAGTGGCTGTCTAGCGCCACTGTCAACCCGACAGATTTGGGCACCAGCCGCACTAGCTCTTGCACGGGCTGCCCAATTAAGTCTTTAACGGATGTGGCTAAGTCAGCCGGAAGGGAGGCAATCAGCCGCAGCCCATCGCGACTGCGGACTTGGAGTCGTTGGGTGCTGCCCGCGATCGCCAATTGGGCTCCAGCGCTATAGCTGGTGAGTGCGTGGGCCGGCAGCCCTCCCAGCCACACCTGCACCCGCCCATCTCCTGCGATCTGGGTAATCACGCCATCGGCGGCAGCCTGGTTGGGGATTGGACTGTATAAAGGGCGATCGCGCGCAGACTCCAAATCTAGCGAGGGCTGCTGTGCCCGAGTCGTCACTCGCTCTATCATTCCCGACGTGGCATTAAACGCTACCTGAACCGTTTGCGGCTCGGTCACTTGCCAAAGATATTGCGTTAGCGCATAGGTAAACAGCCCCGCCGCAAATCCATTCCACTGTCCCTCTAGCGCAAGCCCCCGGCCCGAGCCGTCAGAACTGGCGGCGCGCAGCCAGGCCCCGGGTAGCGCGTCGTTGCGCTTGCGGCGAGTCTCAGCAAGGGCGTTGCTTAACTGCTCCTGTAGCGCTTGCTCTTCGGCATGCAGTTGACCTGAGGGCACATGGGGGCGCGATCGCACCCGAAAGTTGCCCACCAGTGGCGCGCCCATATCAGCCACACCGGCATCAATAATTGCCGTAAAGTTTGAAGAGGGGAGCGATCGCCCCAACAAGAGCAACGTCTCTTCTGGCAAATCTCGAATGGTGGGCGCATCATCGCTGGGCATCACCCCGTCAAAGGGAACGAGGGTTGACACTTCAACTTGGTCGGCTCCTAGCCGCACGCGGCTGCCCAGCCCGCTAAAGTGAAATACCACACTATCATCGGGCTGAGCTTGATCAATTAAATGCTGCTGAAACGCAGTTTCGACGCCGACACGGGTAGATTGATCGTTTAGCAAGGTCAATATGTCGTCTTTCGCAAACCCAAATCTGTGAATCAGCAATTCTTGCTGGAGCGCGACATCACTCAGGCTGCCTAACAGCACACCCCCTCTAGACGCTGCAATATCGCTGACGGCTTCAGAATATTGGTTAATGCCCACGAGCAACGCCAATTTGCGGCGATTGGGTGCAGCCAAGGCGCGATTATATCGATCCGCAGTGGCCAAAAAGCTACCCTGGGAGATCCCGATCGCGGCGATCGCCCAGCCCAGGCGCTGAAAAAACTGTCTGCGTGTCAGTTCCATGTCTCTATTTCACCATGTAAACCGACGATTCGAGCAGTCCCTTTGGATATAGATCTCTATCCTACGAGGTAGAATGCCCACACAGGGTTTGAGTATCTCATTTGGGACAAAAGACCACACTTTCTCCAGCATCCTTAGACCCTGACATACCTGACTTATATGTTCAGCCCGACACATTCCTAAAACCCTGCTGAATTACCGATTTGCTTAATGGATGCCGGGCGATCGCGCATGCCTTTAGGCGTAGGGTGGGTAAACTAAAGTCTGGGTCTTGCAAGAGGACAGTACGAGATGCCATCAAAGAACCAGCTTCAAACCATACTCAAGGAAAAGTATGGGATCAACAAAAACATCACCCAGTCCCTCACCCCAGAAGACTGCGAGGACTTGTTGCTCCGCCTCAGCAATCAGCCCAGTGTCGAAAAGTTAATAGAGTCCTTCGTCGAGAAAAATGGCAAACTCTCGCAGAACAACCGCTATTTTGGGCAGCGTCGCAGCCAGGCCGAGAAGAAGTTTGAGCAGCTCGAGGCAGAATATCGCCAACTCGAAGCGTCAATTGCCAAACAAGAAGAAGCCAACGCAGCTCTGAGCACTCGCAAACAGACGCTATCCAAAGAGCATCAGGATCTTGAATCTCAGGTAGATAAGCTCACTGCTGCAAATCGGACTCTCAGCGTAAAGGTGCAAACCCTAACGACTCACAATGACGAATTAGTAGAAGCCAACGATCAGCTCAAAAAAGACAACAAAGATCTCAAAAATATTGTTGACCAAATTCGTCTACGCCTTGCCCGAGATACTAAAACGCTGCTGGAGTACGAAGACAGCGAAATCCGCAAAGCGCTCATCCGTCTATTCCGCTGGACTTTAGGATAGAGAAGCATTGCCATGGCAACTAAAAAGAGCCAGAAACGACTGTTTAGCGGCATGGGCTATCGCGATGTTCAGCGATCAAACTCTAGCCGCAAACATACGCTTTCTAAAGCTCAGCAGATCTGGCTCAAAGATAATGGATATCGGAATGTTGGCTGGGAGAATATTATTCAGCTCTATCAAAAAATCAATGATTTTCTATCCGGTTCAGACTCAGATGAGCCCACTTTAGAAGAGCTATTTTTGAAAGCCGATCAAATTGGCAGCAAATATCAAACTCCTGATGAGAGAGCCGCATTTGACCAAGCCCTTCAAACAGAAGTCGCCGCTATTTCAGAGGTGATCGACACTCAGTTTTCAGACACAGAAAGTGAATTCGTTGACTTTAGCAAGTCGTCACACTCATTCATGAATCAAAACACTAAAAAGAAGCGAAAAAAATAGTCATCTTGCCGTCCTCTTACTATCCACTGCCTGCTTTTGACATGTCTATAGAAAATGAAAAATCACTGCAAGAGCTTTTCCGATTAGCGGATAAAGCTGGAAATCGTCGCTATCACAAACTCACGAAAGTAGACTTTGAAAACTATCGAAAATTTGACCATTGGCGCTACATCAATGGTGATAGCGAGTGCGGCACCACACCAGAAAGTCGAGCTTGGGTTAAGGATAATTCAGATTATCATTGCCCGGTTTGTGACGCTCGCTATGGCTCGTCTCATGGTCGCAGCATTGATCACAAACTGCCCCGGGCTCAATATCCCTGGCTGTCGCTAGATTTTAGAAACCTATGGGTGATTTGTCATCGCTGCAATCAAGAAAAAGCCGAGCGGCACTGGTATGAATACGAACACTACATCTTCAATAACTATCCTGAACGATATCAGGACATTGCATTTGCTCGCCCTAGGCAGTTGTTGCAGCTATTGGGCTCAAAGCAAGGCTCTTGAGAGAGTGTTAAAAACCTATATATAGTCTTGATTGAAGCTACTACAGGCCTTCGTAAAGCTTTCAGCTTAGCTGCGCTAACACTTTTACGGTATCGCTGCTGATTAGTAGGGATTTTCTTTAACAGAAACCGCCTTAAGCCCCTGTTGCGAAGTGATCTGAACGTGCATCATCTGGTACTAATTGCCTGCCTAACCCGAACTGACGTTAAATAACCTGAGTTCGGGATAAGCTCAAACCCTTAATGTGCCGTGCGCGACGCGCACGGCACATTAAGGGTTTTGGGGCATCGCGCGTCGCGCGATGCCCCAAAATTCTCTTAACCCGAACTGACGTTAAATAGAGATCTTGGGCTGCGTTTGTTGTCGCTTGGGCTGCGTTTGTTGTCGAGGGAGGGTGATCAAAAATTCAGCGCCGTTGCCGGGGGCAGAGATGCACTCTAGAGTGCCACTGTGCTTGTCAGTCACGATTTGGTAGCTAATTGACATGCCTAGTCCCGTACCTTTGCCCACGGGTTTGGTGGTGAAGAAGGGGTCGAACAAGCGGGCAAGTAAGTGGGTAGGGATGCCGTTGCCGTTGTCTTTGATGCGAATTTGCACTTGGTCGAGACCCACCATTTGAGTGATGATATCAATGCGGCTAGGAGTTTGTTTGCAGTCTTCTCTAGAGCGGGCCTCATCGCGCTCTTCAAGCGCATCAATTGCGTTTACCAGAATGTTCATAAACACTTGATTAAGCTGTCCGGGGTAGCACTGCACGGTTGGCAGTGTGCCATAGGTTTGCACTACTTCAATCGAGGGGCGATCGCCCTTTGACTTCAGCCGATTCTGCAAAATCATCAGCGTGCTGTCGATGCCATCGTGAATATTGACTTCCTTAAAGTCTGCTTCATCCATGCGCGAGAAGTTGCGCAGCGACAGCACAATCTGCTGAATCCGCTCCGCTCCAATCCGCATAGAAGTCATCAGTTTTGGCAGGTCTTCCATCAAAAATTCAATATCGATAGCCTCGGCTTCTTGCTGAATTGCTGCCACCGGAGTGGGATACTGCTGCTGATATAAGTTGAGCAACTGCAACATATCTTGGGTGTAGTGATGCGCATGGCTGAGGTTGCCATAGATAAAGTTCACCGGGTTGTTGATTTCGTGCGCGACGCCCGCCACTAGTTGCCCCAAGCTCGACATTTTTTCGCTTTGCACCAGTTGAGTTTGGGTGCGCTGGAGTTCGCTCATGGCTTGCTCTAGCTCCTGCGCTTTGTCGCCCGCTTGTTTGTAGAGGTCAGCCTGATTGATGGCGATCGCCACTTGGTTCCCAATCGCTTTCAGCAGCGCGGCTTCATCTCTCGTCCAGTCGCGGGGGGCAGAGGTTTGGGCACAGGTAAACACACCCACTTGCCCAGCTTGAGTGTGAATCGGCACCGACAGCGCGGCCTTATAATGTAGCGCAATGTACAGTTCTCGCACCTGATCGTCTTCAATCAAGGTGACGTCATCCATTTGCACTAGGTCGGTTTGAAAGGCCAAGTCGGTGAGTGGCTTGATCTCGGCATCTGTAGCGCGGAACCCCAACGCAGGGGGAAGCTCGGGGGCGATCGCCTCACTCACCACTTCCCAATAGGGCATAGATTCAGCCGGATTATTAGCGTAGTACCAGACGTAGCGGCACACATCCACCTGCAATACATCACGAATTGCCTGGGTCGCCGTATCTAAAATTTGGTTGAGGTTGAGGGAACTGCGGATTTGGTGGGTCATCTGATTCAGCCGCTGCTCGCGCAGTGCCCGTTGGTGCAGCTCTCGCTCAGCGTGCTTGCGTTCCGTGATGTTGAACGTCGTGCCGACAATACGATACACCTGACCCTCAATGTTGCGTAGTGGATTGAGCGTCGTTACCCACCACGTGTCTGCTCCATGAAACTCATAGTGACTTTCGGAAATAATAGTTTTGCCTGTCTCAACGCAGCGCTGGTTGTTGCGCCGCATTTCGCCCCCTGCCGCCTCACCAAAAATTTCCTCGGGGGTTTTGCCGCTGATGCTGGCGCGAGTCTTGCCGGTTACGGCTTCAGTTGCCGCATTCCAACCCGCGTGAATGAACTCACCTGTTTCAGTCACATTCACCACAAAGATAGGATGCTCTACACCGTCATAGATACTGCGGAGAAATTCCTCCTTACAAATCAGTTCCGCTTCAGTGCGGCGGCGCTCGGTGATGTCGTGCATCACGGCGATCGCCCCTAACGTTTTACCCGCACTGTCATAGAGTGGGTCGGCATCACAGACGATATAGCGGGGTTTTTCACCTTTAACGGTGATCGCCATGCCTGCATCTCGCACTTGCTCGCCGGTAAAGGCACGCAATAGAGGAATGCGCTCCATCACCAAGGGCGTTACGCCGTCGCCTTCATACAAGTCGTATAGGTTCGCCCATTGATCGGGCGGCACCTCACGCGGGTCGCAGTTGTGCCACTCGCGCGCCGTTCGGTTAAACAGACGTAAGTTTCCGTCAGCATCACAGGCCACCACGCCATCTGCTGCCGCTTCGATCACCGCCTGGGTAAAAATTTGCTCGGCTTGCAGGGCGAGCTCAGCCAGTTTGCGCTCCGTGATGTCGTGGGCGATCGCATAAATCAGCTTCTCCGTTTTAAGGGGAAACGCGCGCCAGCTAAACCAGCGATAGGAGCCATCCTTGCAGCGATAGCGATTTTCAAAGGCAATGACCTCTTTTCCAGAGTCTAAGTCTTGCATGGTGTCTAGCGTCCCCTGGCAGTCATCGGGGTGAACAAAGTGCATAAACGGATGCGCCATCAGTTCTGCATCGTCATACCCCAGCACCCGACTCCAGGCAAGATTAAGCTGAATAAAATACCCATCCATGTTGGCCACACAGAGCGGGTCGGTAGAAAGCTGAAAAAAGTTGAGGAAGCGATCGCGTTCATAGCTCAGTCTTTCATAGGCATGCTGCTGCTCTGACAAGACCTGCCGTAAGCACGCCACCTCTTGCTGTAGGGTCTGCAAGTCTTGATCTACCGAGTCTGGAGCGAAGGTCATGACGGCCAAGAAAAACGACTTCATTATTTAAGAAGCCCAGATTTTTTAGTTAAATCTCAATTGTCCATCGCTTGTAGAAAATATTCATATTAGGATCGGCGATCGCCCCTTGATTCAGCATGGCGACCGACATGCCACCCCTAGAGCATCGTTGCTCAATTGTGCTAAACCTCAGACTAGACAAGCGTTTTACAGAAAAAGAGGATTCCCGGTTCCGATATCTTTCGGTATAAATGAATGGGCACATCGCCTTCAGACTTGACGCCGATTGCGTCTTTTCCCATTCGGATCAGACTCTTCAGGCAAGCACCACGATTCACGCATTCACTGAATTACACAGTCACCGATCTATATCGGATTCATACCCATCTATGCCCCAGCCGATTTTGTATGTTGCCATTACAAACCACGGGTTTGGTCATGCCACTCGCACGGCGTCGGTTGTGGCGGAAATTAAGCGCCGCTGCCCAGAGATCGTGGTGATCTTGGCCACCACCGCTCCCCGCTGGCTGCTCGAAACTTACATTCCTGACGACTTTATTTTGCGGCCTCGTGCCTATGACGTGGGCGTGGTGCAGAGCGACAGCATCACCATGGATTTGCCCGCAACGCTGGCGCAACTGCAGGTGATTCGCGATCAGTCGCGTCACCTGATTGCCTCAGAAGTCAGCTTCATTCAGCAGAATCGGGTAGGGCTGGTGTTAGCAGATATTCCTCCGCTGGCGGCGGCGATCGCCCATGCGGCCCACATCCCCTGCTGGATGATGAGCAACTTTGGGTGGGATTATATCTACCGCGCCTGGGGGGATGAGTTTACGGATAGTGCTGATTGGATTGCGGAATGCTTCAGCAAGTGCGATCGCCTGCTGCGGTTGCCGTTTCATGAACCCATGAGCGCGTTTCCCGTGGTGGAAGACATAGGCCTCACTGGGGGATCACCGCGCTTTTCAGCCGAGGCGTTGAGCCAGACCCTGAGGTTGACCGCGCCCCGCGAGACCACCGTGCTGCTCACCTTTGGGGGCCTAGGGCTAAACCAAGTTCCCTACCACAACGTGCAGCGATTTCCCGATTGGCAGTTCATCACGCTCGATCGCCACGCGCCGGATCTGCCCAATTTGCTCAAGCTCGATGGTCGAGACTACCGCCCCGTCGATTTAATGCCGCTATGCAGCAGAGTGGTGTCGAAGCCAGGGTTCAGCACGTTTTCTGAAGCCTGTCGGTTAGGGCTTCCCATTATTTCCATCACGCGGCGAGAGTTTGCCGAATCTGCCGTGCTGCTAGAAGGCATCCGAGACTATGCCCATCATCAGGTGATGGAGCCAGATGCATTTTTCTTTAGCGATTGGGACTTTTTACGCCAGCCCCTGCTCCCTCCCCGCAAAGGAACGACCGTGCCAGCGGATGGCAATGAGGCGATCGCCCAGCGCGTGATTGAATATCTTATGGGCTAAGGTGGGTTCGCCCACGAGCCTTGCCCCAGTTCTCCTGTTTCAAACAAACCCGTCCCAGCCGAATTACCCGGTCTGCGCCATGCCCCACATTCAAAAAGTCTTGAATCTGTCTACCTCGCCAAAGTGCCTGCACAAAATTACGGCGGATGTCGCGGATATTGTGGCTCGTTCGGGCGTTCGTACCGGCATGTGCCATCTATTTTTGCGCCATACCTCCGCTAGCCTGATCATTCAGGAAAACGCAGACCCCGATGTGCTGGCGGATTTAGAAACGTTTCTGGCCCGTCTAGTGCCCGAGGGCAACCACTACACCCACAGCACCGAAGGCCCAGACGATATGCCCGCCCACATCCGCAGCGTGCTGACGCATACGTCAGAGCAAATTCCAGTAGGAAACGGGCGGTTAATGCTGGGCACTTGGCAGGGCATTTACCTATGGGAACATCGCCGCCATCGCCATCAGCGAGAACTGGTGGTGCATGTGTGTGGCGAGGGTTAAGGGGTGCTGCCATCCGCTATTCTTGGGTCAATCGCTGTGCTGACGTCGTGTAAGTTCGATCGGGCTGTTTCAGCCCTCGCCCCCGTGAAACACCACCAACTTGTTCTGCCCGCAACGCGGGCAGAACCGCTCAGGGATTTGCCGAACTGAGGTTTCGTCCGTTTTAGATCAGTCCAAACTTTTGATGTGCTGTACTCGTTGCGTACAGCACATCAAAAGTTTGGGGGCACTGCGCAACGCACGGTGCCCCCAAACTCGTTTAACCCAACCGGAGGTTATTCTTGAACAACCGACAGCGTAAAGGGCACGCTGCCACCTTGGGCGCGATCGCCCACAAACACCGAATAGGTGCCCGGTTCCCACAGTCCCGAAACTTCGATGCGCCCATTAGACTGGCTGTGCGCCATGGCGCAATTGCTGCGACCGCCCGGGCCAGTGATTAGCAACGTGGTGGAGTTGCTTGCCTGCACCCGAAACCGCAGTGCCGTAAAGGACTCCGTCACGCGAATCGTTTGACTCGCTGCTCCTGGAATGTAGCCACAGGCGCTAGCCTGAGACGCGCCAGAGGTTCCCTGCACCACTACTTCGGAGGATAGCGGCGTTTGCACCTGGCTGAGTGCCGTAGACCCGACTGCAACGGATGTGGCGATCGCCATGGGTACGGCGAACCAACGATGATTGACCGAACGCAAACCAGACTGAAACCAATTGAGTGGACGCATATGCCACCCCTCACACAAGGATTATGCTTACCTCTGCATCCTATCCAGAGAAAACTCTCGTTCACAGAATATTGTGACAGTTCATACAGCGGACGCAGTGTGGCTGTGCATCAGGGCGATCGCCGCACGTTCAAACAGCACCACTCGCCGTTGCGCCACAGCGCCGCCACAAACCAGCCGTTGTCTTCTAACGTATCTGCCACGGCTTTGACCTGATCGAGCAGAATGCCACTGAAAATGGCCCAGGTGTTGGGCTGGGCGATCGCTTCCAAGCCAGGGATCAAGTCCACAATCACTTCTGCGAGGATGTTGCAAACAATCCCATCCACGGGCTCTGCCACCAAACATGCAACCCTCTCAACACTGCCCTCCGCCACCACAAGTTGTTCTGGATTGATGTGGTTTAACTCGCGGCTAACCTCAGTCGCGCCCACGGCCAACGGGTCAACATCCACAGCATAAACCTGACGCGCCCCTAGCAAGATCGCCCCAATAGAAAGAATGCCAGAGCCACAGCCAATGTCGGCCACCACCGCGTTGGTCGCAGAATCAGGCTCTCCCAGCCGCATTTCCAGCGCTTCTAGGCAAAGCTGGGTGGTGGGGTGCGCCCCCGTCCCAAAGGCCACACCTGGATCCAGCAGCAACACCAGCCGATCGGTTTGCTCGGGGGGAGCAATCCAAGCTGGATTAATGAGGAAGCGATCGCCAATTTCTTGGGGTTCCCAATGCTGCTTCCAAGTGCTTGACCAGTCTTCTTCTTCAATCAAATGCCACTGCACCGCAGGCACAGGCAACCCGGCACAGAGCATATCCTGCTTAAGCAGCAGCGCTAACGCGGCTAAATCTAATTGCTCCACCTGAAACTGGGGCAAGTAGGTGGTCACTAGCAGCCCAAAGTTGCGGCGCTCACTAGAGACACCCCGCGCCCCAAAGGCGTCAAGCCGCCAAAAGATAGCCTCTTCAGCAGCCGGATCGCCCAGCACTTGAATTTCCCACCAACTGCTCGCCAAACGCTTATCCCAATTCGATTGTCAATTCTTTGATGGTCAATTCAACCATGCTCTCGCGACGGGAGCCTATGAATTGAAGCAGCACCTAGACCGGCAGCGTCACCGTATAGGCATCGCGGATACCGGGCACCTGAAGAATCTCCTTCAAAATACCGTCTGGCAGCGGATCATCCAAGCTCAACACCATCACCGCATCGCCGCGCACAATCTTGCGCCCCACTTGCATACTGGCAATATTGACATTGAAACTGCCCAGCAGCGAGCCGATCTTGCCGATGATCCCCGGCATGTCACGGTGCAGGGTAAACAGCATATAGCGACTCGGCGGCACATTGACCGGGAAGTCATCCACTGTGGTGATGCGAATTTCGTGATCGCCCAGCAGCGCGCCCGTAACGGAATGTTCGCCTTGGCTGCCCCGCGCCGTGAGGCGCAGCGATCCCGTGTAATCTACGACGGTGGTGTCGCGGGTTTCGGTCACGCGAATGCCGCGCTCCTTGGCTTCGATGCTGGCGTTGACGTAATTCACTCGCTCTTGCAGCGCATCAGAGAGCAGCCCTTTCAGCGCTGCAATCACAATCGGCTGACCGTCGCTATTGGCTGCCTCACCCTGCATCCGAATGTTGATAGATTCGACACGGCCCCCAGTCAGCTGGCTCACCATGCTGCCGAGGGTTTCCGCCAGCTTCAAGTAGGGGCGCAGTTTTTCTAACACATCGGGCCGCAAGCCGGGAATGTTTACCGCTGAGCGAGCGGGCAGCCCTAGCAGCACATCCCGAATTTGCTCCGCCACATCGACCGCCACATTAACTTGAGCTTCTTCTGTAGATGCGCCCAAGTGCGGCGTTAGAATCACTTCCTTTCCCAACTCCCGCAGGGGCGACTCACCCAGTGGCTCTGACTCAAATACATCGAGGGCGGCTCCAGCGATGGTTCCGGCTTTGAGGGCAGCGGCGATCGCCCCCTCGTCTACAATGCCACCCCGAGCACAGTTGATAATGCGCGCAGTGGGCTTCATCTGCTTTAGCGTCTCTGCGTTAATTAAGTGATAGGTTTCAGGGGTTTTGGGCAAGTGCAGCGTAATGTAGTCTGACTCGCGGATCAGCATATCTAGCTCTACGAGCTGGCAGCCCAACTGCTCTGCTCGCTCACTAGAGAGAAACGGATCATAGGCCAGGAGCCGCATATCCATCGCCCGAGCCACCGTCGCCACATGGGAGCCAATTTTGCCCAAGCCGACGATCCCCAGCGTCTTTTTATATACCTCTACGCCAAGGAACTTGCCGCGCTCCCACTTACTGCCTTTGACCGACTGATTGGCTTCGGGAATATGGCGCGAGAGCGCGAGCATCATGGCGATCGCATGTTCTGCAGCAGCGATGGTGTTGCCCTCGGGCGAATTCACCACCAGAATGCCGCGCCGCGTGGCCGCCTTCACGTCTACGTTGTCAACCCCAACCCCTGCTCGCCCGATAATCTTGAGCTGTTTGCCCGCCTCAATAATCTCAGCGGTAACGCGAGTGCCCGAGCGAATCATCAACGCATCGTAATCTGGAATGATTTGCTGCAATTGCTCTGGCGGCAACCCGGTTTTTACATCAACCTGAGCAACCTGAGAGAGGATATCAATTCCCACTTGATCGATGGGATCGGACACTAAAACCTTTGGCATGATGGCAGGACGGGTAATCGACTAAGTAGGGACGTGAACAAGACGTAGCGCCAGCAAATGTCATGCGGCCAGCCGTAGGCCAACTGGGCAGATTTAGATGGGAGCCTGAGTCTCTTTGATCGGATGAGCAAAGATCTGAACCTTTGGATGGGAGGCCAACCCAAACCGGGCTCTCTACACCCAGACTAAGCAGCCAGAACCCAGCTTGCTAAAGACTCTCTGAATGGCCTGAGCTCTATCAATACACCAGAGCATGAAGCGTCCCTGCAACCCAAGCAAAACCCAAACTATCGCTCTGGAAGCCTGGCTGTTTCAACCCACAGAGGCAGCACGTCTCCCGCGATGGCAAAACCGCGCTACAAGAGGTCATTCTACTGCAAAGGGGCGATCGCCCTGTCTACGAATCAAAATGTTTTTGGGCAGACCTCGCTTGCCCCACCAACAGGTACGGCTTACCGTATCAAGACAAAAGTCGCAAATTATTGTTATATTTGTTTACATACAGAAACATTGTCTTACAGGAGGCCGTTATGGCTCTGCTAATTGCTCTATTTGTTGTGGGTTGGGTTGCTGCTGCGGTGCTGGGCACTCAGGTCTATTTCCGGGGTGAACAAACCAAGCCCATCCACGCACGCAACTGGCGCTCTGAAACCTTTGAGATGCTGGCTCAATCCATCACCGGTTCTGATGTAGACCACATGAGTCGCGTCCCGGCGTTTGTGGTGTCAGATGCCTACGCCAGCAAGACTCTTTCTAGGAACTAGTCGTCTGTAGCCCGATGGTCAGATTGAAATGACTAGGGTTTCGTGCATGCACTCATGCAGAACATGGGCATCCTAAGTCACAGAGGGTATGTGGGAACGCGCCAGAGATGGGGCGAAACATGCCAGAGAAACAACAACGTTTAGACTTCCTAAGTTAAGCTCCTCCCTGATCAACGATTCGGGGAGGATTTTTTTGGCGATCGCTACTCTTCAGATAGCCGCACAAACACTGCGCCTCGTTGCGCCGTGGGGTCGCTGCCATAGCTGCTCATGGTGAGCGATCGCACATGGTCAAACAAGGGCTTGGCGGCGAGTTCTGCTAGGCGCAGAATGGGCAGTTGGGCTTCGAGGGTGGGCCTGACTGCTGGCCAGTCGATATAGAGATAGCCATTGTTGCGCGGGTTGAGCGGGGCGATCGCCCGCTGAAATTCAGCATCCTTTAACAGCGGAGCTGCACGGGCATTCAGGGCAGCTTCCATGGCGTCTAGCGATGTGGCAAAGACCTCGTACCGATCCACTTGGGTGTGGACGCCCCGCACATCGACCTGCAACACATCCAGGCTTTGGCGGTTGCGGCGGCGGCGGGTGGTGTCGGGTGTGGTCAGCTTAGTCCACGCATAGGCTGTTTGGTCTGCTAGCGTTACTGGGCCAGTGCCTAACCCGTTTCGCTGGGCGATCGCATCCATCTGCGCTAGGGCTGTGGCTGTGGCCTCAGAGGTCTCGCCTGCAAAGACCCACTGTTGACCATTGTCATCTTCTGGCAGCCAAGCCAGGGCAAATTCCCCTTCTACCCAGTCCACCCAGTCTTGCGTGAGCGGTATGCCTAGCTCTTGCTTAGCGCGTTGCAGCGCTGGAGTCACCAACGCAGACAGCACGCCGTAGGTCTGCAGCGTAGCGTTGAGCTGAGGCAACAGCGTATTTAGGTGTGTGCCCCCGGCAACCACGGCGCTGCCTAGCGGTATCGTCTTCAGCGCCTCTACCGGGTGGCTCAGAGCCGGAGGTGCCATGGGGAACGGATGCCCCTCGGCAGCCAGCAGCACCGTATTCGCCAAAATGCCCTGAGGGTTTAGCTCAATGCCCGCCACCATGCGATCAATCAGGGGGGCGGTGTCGCCTGCGTCGTCGTCTATTGCAGAAGATAGCTGGCGCTCGGGCAGGTCAAGCCATTGCCCCAGACTGGGCAGGTTAACGTAGGCCATGCCGATGGGGGTTTCAGCCAGTTGCGTTAACGACTGGCGATAGGTGGGATTGCTGCTGAGGTTGAGGCTGGCCGCTTGGACGTTGTTAATGGCATCGCGCAAAACCTTGGGCGCATTGGCAACCAGGACAAAGCGATCGCCCACCACCGCCGTTGCTAGGGTGCCATCCCCTGCATCCCCAGGCAGATCGCCCGTCGGCAACCCCACCACGCGGCTGGGCTGGCCCGAGATAATCTTTACCCCGGCATATTGCTCAAACACCAGGTTCACCCCGGCGATCGCCCGGCGTTGCCAAAGCACCTGCAAAAACTCTCGGGCGCGATCGCCATCCCGGGTTTCTAACGCCAGCAAATAGCCAGGCTGCGACCCATTGGCCTGATCGCGATCGACATCGGGAGTCGTGACGGCTAGGGTAACTTCACTTCCCAGCCAGGGTTTGATATCCGTGTCGTAGTCAAGGTTGCGCCCACTTAGCAGGCTCGATTTCAGTTGTGCAACCTCAGTCCGTGCCTGTCGCCGCTGGTTGGCCGGGGCGATCGCCACACGCACCGCTTCTAGCTCATCAGGGTTGACTAACAGCGACACCATAGCCGGAGCTTGCTTAGGCACAAACATTGCTGCTGCCGGGCTGGTCGCCCGCGTTTGACTCAGCAGCATGAGCGGACTTTGAGCCGCCAACCAAACCCATCCCCCCGCGCTGATGCCAAGCAAAACCAGCACCACCAATCCTAAGGTTACAAAAAATGAGCGGAGCTTCATGAAACCACCACAGCGTAACGCCAGTGCCAACCATTTAGTGTAGTACCGGATGGGCATGGCGTAGCGGTTTAGACTATCTTAGATGGCTCAAGCGACTGAATATTTACACGCAGCCCAGCTACGGAATGACGCTAGCCAAGTCATAAACGCAACCTAAATTACTGGCAACATTATAGGGTGGATTGTGCGCCCCGCCTCTTGACGCACACTTAAAAAATCACCCCTGTTTTATCCTCGGCAAGGATTGCTACCTATGACGTTTTGTGTGGATGCACAAGCGGTGAAGCGGCTAGGCCACCACACCATAAGCCTTAATAATTGGACATTAAGCTGATGCTAGTGAGCGTGCTATGGATTTTGCTGGCAGGCTTTTTTGCCGGGCAATTGGTGCTGCGACTGGGCGCACCGCCGCTGATTGGCATGATTTTGGTGGGCATTGCCATTGGCCCGCAGTTTGCTGACTTCATTAGCCCCGAAGTCTTGGATGCTGCTGATAGCCTGCGGCTGGTGGCGGTGATGATTATTTTGATGAAGGCGGGGCTGGGGCTTGATCGCGAGAAGCTAGCACAGCAGGGGTCAGTGGCGCTGCGATTGGGAGTTTTGCCTGCGGCATCAGAAGCGATTGTAGTGGCGATCGCCGCCATGGTTCTCTTCAATTTCGACTTCCTCACCGGACTCCTGCTCGGCTGTGTTGTGGGGGCAGAATCCCCAGCGGTGATTGTGCCGGGCATGTTGCGGCTCAAAAGCTTAGGGTGGGGGGTAGCCAAGGGCATTCCCGATGCAATTCTGACGGGCAGTGCCCTGTCGGATGTGCTGCTGCTGCTGTTGTTTGGGCTGCTGCTTAACTTCTTGGGGCAGGGTGGTGCAGAAACAGTGACACTCCCAGGCGGTCTCAGCCTGTCGCCGCTGCAACTGTTGCCCTTTCAGGTGGTGCTAGAAATTGCGCTGGGCCTCCTGGCCGGATTTCTGGCGGCGCGGCTGCTGGTGCTGCTGCTGGTCAAGCAAAACTGGACGCGCACGATCGTACAAGACCTGATCATTGCCGCCAGCGTCGCACTGTTCTTGGTTGTGTTTACCGATGTGTTTCCCTACTACTCCGGCTATCTGTCGGTGATGGCGCTGGGGTTTTTCTTGATTGAGTTTGATACACCCTTGGCACGAGTCATCCGCAGCGGCTTTGATGCCCTGTGGGCCGTTGCAGAAATTGTGTTGTTCGTCCTCCTCGGGGCTAGCATTCAGCCTGCTGTTTTGGGATCTGTCCTCTTGCCAGGGCTGGTGCTGCTGACCCTGGGGCTGGTCGTGGGGCGGGCGATCGGCTGGTATCTTTCTACCCTGGGCAGCAATTGGACCTGGAAAGAGCGGGTATTTTTGCTGCCGGGGAACATGGCCAAGGCCACTGTGCAGGCCGCGATCGGGGCGCTGCCGCTGGCAGCGGGGATTGAGGGAGGCGAGGTGATTTTGGCGATCGCCGCTCTTTCTATTCTCACCACTGCCCCATTGGGGGCGTGGGCAACCCAGGTCTTTGCTCCTAGATTGCTCGAAAAAGGCGAGGTTGATCCAACCAAAGTCTCGGTGAGCGATCGCCCTGTCTTTCTGGCCGCCGTCGATCCATCCCCGCTTGCGGCCCAGGTATTGCGAAAAGCCGCAGACTTGGCCCGCCGCAGCAACGGCGAAGTGATCATCCTCTACGTCGATAATGAAGGCAATGCCGACGGCGTTGCAGCCTTGAAGCAGACCGCGCAGCAGGTTCTTGCCGATATTCGGTTTGAGTTTCTAACCCTGCCAGGTGCGGTGCCCGAAGAAATTGTGAGAGTCGCCCAAGCGCGCCGGGTTGCAGACGTTGTGATTGGCAAACGTGGGCATCACCCCTGGCACGACCTAGCGCTGGGTTCAGTCTCTCAGGCCGTGTTAGAAATGAGCCCCATTCCAGTTATTACAGTAGATAGGCCAAATAATGAGGGCGATCGCCCTCCAAAAATCCAACAGTAAATTTGATAGGGGTGCCTAGGTGATGAGTGGAGATCACCCACGAATTTAAACTCAGTAGTTCACAAACCTGTTGTATTCTTCTCGCAAAGATCAGGCAATTCGTTGCCCGTTATCCGGTTTTTAGGATAGATACTGGGTAATCTTTTGGGTAGCACATCGTTAAGAATGGGAGTCTCATGTCGCAACAAACGCCGACGATCTTGGTAACGGGTGGAGCGGGATATATCGGCTCCCACGCAGTGCTGGCGCTTCAGCAGAGCGGATACAACGTCTTGGTGCTCGATAACCTGGTATATGGACATCGAGACCTGATCGAGAATACCCTCAAAACCGAACTGATTGTGGGAGATACGAGCGATCGCTCACTGCTCGATAAAATCTTTGCCAGCCGGTCAATTGATGCCGTGATGCACTTTGCCGCCTATGCCTATGTGGGCGAATCGGTGAGCGATCCCGCTAAGTATTACCGCAACAACGTGCTGGGCACCCTCAGCTTGCTAGAAGCGATGCTGGCCGCCAATGTCAAAAACTTTGTCTTCTCGTCTACCTGCGCCACCTACGGCGTGCCCACGACCGTTCCCATTCCCGAAGATCACCCCCAGTCGCCTATCAACCCCTACGGCATGACCAAGCTCATGGTGGAGCACATCCTCCAAGATTTTCAGGTGGCCTATGACTTCAAATCCGTGATCTTTCGCTACTTCAACGCGGCAGGGGCCGATCCCGAGGGGCGGTTGGGAGAAGACCATAACCCCGAAACGCACCTGATTCCGCTTGTGTTGCAAACGGCAATGGGCATCCGCCCCTGCATCAAAGTCTTTGGCACCGACTACCCCACCGAAGACGGCACCTGCGTTCGCGACTACATCCACGTCTATGACCTTGCGTCAGCCCACGTGCTCGGCATCGACTATTTACTGAAGGGGGGCGACAGCACTATCTTTAACCTCGGCAACGGCAGCGGCTTTTCGGTGAAGCAGGTGATTGATACGGCTCGCCAAGTGACCGGAAAAGACATTGCTGTAGAAGAGTGCGATCGCCGTCCCGGTGACCCCCCAGCGTTAGTCGGCAGTGGCGAAAAAGCCAGACGCATCCTCGGCTGGAACCCCCAATACGCTGACCTCGAAAAAATTATTGCCCATGCTTGGGCATGGCACCAGTCGCGTCACGGATGATTCTATCGGGCTGACGCGGTTGGGGAGTTATCTCGTCGGCCCTTGCTTTGTGGAGTGAACGAGTGGCGATTTGTTTAAGGGGCTTGTCACATGCGTCTTAAACAAATCGCTGAATTCTCACGTCAGCGCGTTAGGAATCTGAGGCACTTGCTATACTAAGGCGCTTCATGCTGGCATCTAGGGAGTATTGGCGCAACGTTGTGAAGTACTTTTTTTTGGCCGATGGTTGGACGATTGGGCGCGTGTGGGAGTTGGGTGGGCTGTGGAATGAGGCCGCTTGGCGACGAAAGCCCTGGATTGAGCGCACGGCCCTAGCCATGAATGAGCAGCAGCAGCGGCTGTGGCTCTATCGGGTAGAAGAGTCGGTGCTCATGGTAGAAGTGAAGCCGAGTGAGGCCGTCGCGAATGCCACCCATGTTATTGGACAGGTGGTGCTGAAGCGGTTGATGACAGCAGATCAGGCCATTGATTTGCTCGCATCTCCAGGGGCACGCTTAGAAAATCATGTAGCGTCACAAGCAGAGTAATCGAGAAACCCGGGCGTTAATCCTCTGGAGCGGCTATGGGTTTACCAGAGCTGCTATAAGATAGCAGATGTTGTTGCGGGAGAGTTGAGATGGCCTCGCCATTGGTGATTCCTGAAGATGTAAGCTTTGAGGGGGCGATCGCCCTGACTCAATCATTGATGGAACAGATGGAGCAAGAACAGCTCTCTGATGTGGATTTAACCCAAACTCTGACGCAGTTGGTCGCCACTGAGAACGGTGCACGGGGATTCTTTGTCACCTACTTAACGAGCGATCGCCCCCTAGCCGATCAGCCCTCAACCGCCGTGCTGTCTGCACTCAACACTGCACCCGAGGACGTTGGAGAACTGCTCGTCAAAAACCTGGCGATGTCATCAGCCATGGCGGTGACGCACCGCCGCAATGGGAATCATGACATGGCAGAGGGGTCAGACCGGGTGCGATCGCGCACTGCCAAGTTAATCCAGCAATTGCAGTTATTGACCGTTCCGGCCAAGCTCACTCAGCTTAAGGACAGCGCCACCACTGGCACCGGCGACTATGCCAGCTTTCTCACCCGGTGGGGCTATGACGACGAACAGCGCCAGGTGATTGTGCAAGCCATTGATCAGAGCCTCTCTGCTGGGTAGGCCGAGCGGTAGCCTCAATGGGTCAAGCCCAGTGCAGTCGGAGTCAGATGCTAGAACATCGCTCCATCACAGCGTTTCTAAATCGCGCAGGTGCAGATTAAGCGCATCCGTCGAAATCTGAATTTCCCGAAACGACATCGCTAGAGATATCAGCATCAACACGAGGCTAGCGGCAAACACCAACCGCCCCAGCACCAGCAACCCTGCAAACAGCAGCAGCATACAGGCCACACAGAGCAGCAAGCTCAGCGCTCCAAACGCTTGCATATTGCGAATAAGCCGCACCCGATAGCGCAGGTTTGAGATCTCTTTGAGCAGCACAGTGCTGGGGTGGGCCTGATGCGTGGCGTGCAGATTGCGAATGATACTCGCCAACGCCAGAAACCGATTGGTATACGCCAAGAGCAGCAGCGACACAGTGGGAAACAAAATCGCTGGGGTGTTAATGTCAATATCCATGCGTGCGATCGCCCCTAAGAATGGGACACGGTGTAGATAGAGCTAGGCGTAAAGAAGCCCGACTGTATTGTAGGGCGATCGCACGAGCACGCGCAGGGTTCATGATTCGTAGCGATCGCCACTGAATAGAAGCGGTAAGGTAAGGCCAGCACTACAGATAACCCTAGTTCCCGAGATGAAAGCAGGCCTCTGACGCAACCTAGAGAGCCCGCTCTATCCAGCTCCGACCGATCCTTCGGTATCGCCACAGCTTCAGATATCGAGAGTAGAACCCACGCTAGGCGAGGATTCCACTACACAAGGGAGCCGAAGCACACCGAAGCACATTGAGCATAGCTATATCCAAAATCCATCTATCCCAAGCCGATCTATGACGGTCGAACGAAACGTAGCCGCAGTGTTCAAGATGAGCGATGATGCGTGGCTCCGTCACGCCAATCCCTGGAGCGGATGGACACGGTTTGCCACGGTCTTGCCGCTGCTAATCTTGGCATTTTGGAGCCGCGTCTGGTTGGGCGGATGGTCGCTGCTCCCCATTGCCGGAGCCTGTGCCTGGACGTGGCTAAACCCGCATGTGTTTCCCAAGCCTCGCTCAACCCATCACTGGATTTCAAAAGGGGTTCTGGGCGAGCGAGTCTGGTTGAACCGGGATCAAGTGCCCGTACCTCAGCATCATCAGCTTGTTCCCTCTCTGCTCAATGCCGTCGCAGTCGTGGGTGGAACAATTGTCATTTGGGGCGTTGTTGTCCTTAGTGTTTGGGGCGTCAGTTTTGGGTATGCCATTGTAACGCTTGGCAAACTCTGGTACATCGACCGCATGGTGTGGCTCTATGGAGACATGAAAGACGTTAATTCTGAGTATGGCAGTTGGCTCTACTAACGGCGGATTGAGGCATTGGTCTCAGGCTAGCAGACCTCTTGTGACGCGTATAAACGTACGTATCGGGCGATAGGATGTGGAAACGAAGAACACTCCATGAATGCGCTGAGGAGTTAGAAGTACTCAGCCAAGACTTTAGAGACGCTTACATAAATAAATCGAAGCTAGATCAACAAATTCGAGAGAAAATATTACAGAAGTCGTCTGAAAGAGGTATTGAAATATTGCGGGTGCTAGCTCTTTCAATCCGCTCAGAACAGGATGTTGGCGGCATTCCTCCTATTCGTACAACTGTTGGTGCTTTGAAACGCTCTGCTAACACCAATGAAGTCTTGGCTACGTTAAATAGCTATCGACCACCTTACCCCTCTTTAATCACTTTGAGGAGAAGAATTTAAGATAGGAATGGAGAGTTTTAAGGTGCGAAAGATCCAATGCCTGCTTCGAGAGAGGCGCGACCCACGATTCGATTTGTGGATGAATACTG
>JAHHHI010000030.1 GCA_019359435.1 Kaiparowitsia implicata GSE-PSE-MK54-09C | reverse complement strand
GGAGTGAGCCGCGTGACTACGACACCTGTTTGTATCAAGCCCGCCATCTGATTGAGAACGTGTTTGCCAAGTTGAAGCAATATCGGGCGATTGCGACCCGCTATGACAAGCGGGGTACCACGTTTCTTGGTGGCGTTTACCTAGCGGCAACTGTCCTTCTGTTAACTTGATTGTCTACACGCCCTAGTTCTTGTTGGATATGTTGGAGCGTCGAAAACTCTCTGGGGAGGCGTGATAGATTTGGTCAACGAATTGCCGCAGTTGGAGGAGCGATCGCTCTGTTTGGTGGTCGTAGTCTGGGTGGCTGATATAGCTCAGCACTGGAATCACCTCCGTATCTAGAGCAGGGCGAAATAGCTTCAGCGGCAAAATCAAATCTGCGCCATCTCTCAGATCGTAGATATATCCCATCTCAAGCCCCAAAGCCGCACTGCTAGCTTGATCAGACTCATCGGCCTGGTTAATGTGCAGAGCTAAAGGGCGAACCCATAACACAGCACGATGCTCAGCAGTTTGAATCAGTTCTGCATAGAGCCGCGCTGAACCGGATTCAAGGCAGACGATAGCGTAGTGAATAGGGTCGGACTGGAGATGCATGCTCGACATACAAATAAAAAAGAACAGTCAGCTTGAAGCAGAAAGGCTCTAGGCAAAGTGGCTAGGCCGTTTCACGCTCGTGAAACGAATGATGAATTTTGCCGGGTTCACAGGTTCGACCTCTAAGAAATGTTCTGACAAAGGCCATCCCCACATCAACCAGCTTTTTTTTAGAGACGTTGGTACAGCTACGCTGAAGGCTTTACGGTTGTTCGCCCAAGGCGGGGACGTTCTTTGCGAGAACGCTCTTAACACGAGGTCTGCAATCAGAACAACGATCACTGTAGATTGATCGCTAGCAGATCTATTTTGCCATTTTGCTAGGGCGTGTCATCAATTCTGACTAAAAGCCTTGTGCTATGAGCATTGCCACGCCCGACTCAAAAACAGGCTAGGGCTGTGACTATTGATTTTTGAGCCACCAACGGCTAATTGATGACAGCCCCTGGTCTTGACCGCTATCATCCCGATCGCCATCACAATGTCCATACAGCGAATGCGGAAGGCAAAAGCCTCCCGCATTCGTTGGTTTAAGGAATTTCAGTGAGCAACCCTAGCGGATATACTCTTTCAGCACGCTGTTGCGGTTGGGGTGACGTAGCTTCCGCAGTGCTTTGGCCTCAATTTGGCGAATCCGTTCACGGGTTACGTTAAAGATCTGACCAATCTCTTCTAGCGTTTTCATGCGGCCATCATCCAACCCGTAGCGTAGCCGCAGCACGTCACGCTCTCGAGGGCTAAGGGTGCTGAGCACACTTTCTAGATCTTCCCGCAGTAGATTCTTCGACACCTGATCTTCTGGTGTTTCGCCATCAGATTCAATGAAGTCGCCTAAACGAGAGTCTTCTTCTTTACCAATGGGGGTTTCTAGCGAAATCGGAAGCTGGGCCGACTTAGCAATAAACCGCAGCTTCTCGATAGTCATTTCCATTCGAGTTGCAATTTCTTCTTCAGTAGGCTTGCGACCCATCTCTTGCGACAGCAGTTTCGTGGTCTTCTTGATGCGCGAGATGGTTTCGTATAGGTGCACCGGAAGCCGAATAGTACGAGACTGATCGGCGATCGCCCGAGTAATGGCCTGACGAATCCACCAAGTGGCATAGGTCGAAAACTTGTAGCCTTTTTCGTGGTCAAACTTCTCAGCTGCCCGAATCAAGCCCAAACTGCCTTCCTGAATCAAATCCTGGAAGGACAAACCCCGGTTCATATACTTCTTGGCAATAGATACCACCAGACGCAGGTTGGACTGCACCATTTTGTCCTTTGCACGTCTGCCGATATAGAGGCGGCGACGGAAAGCGGGCAGTGCCATATCTACTGCTTGTGCCCATTCAGCATCCAAAGGCTCTCGAGAGAGCTGATCCAGCAGCTTTTCGCGAATTCGCTCGAGCTCTAGCAGGTCTGCAATCTTACGGGCGAGCTCAATCTCTTCATCAGCCCGCAGCAGGCGGATACGCCCAATTTCTTGCAGGTAAAGACGGATAGAGTCTTCGGTGTAATGCTTCTTCTTGGTCTGGGCTCGACGACGAGACGGTCGACTTTTTGACGCCTTGCCGTTTTCTTCATCAGGTTGTGTGTCAAACCCCTCGTCTTGCTCTTCCCCTGCTTCATCAACGGGGTTATATCCACTCTCAACTGGTTCAACGGTCTCGAGTACGTCATTAGCCTGGGTCATGCCGCGCTCCTCATGCTCCTTAACTTGAACTTAAAGGTTCTGAATCTGAAGGATTCTCGAACCAAGAATTTGATCTGACAAAATGCGCTTTATAGGCGATCTATCTTTTATGCAGATAGACGCCAGCGCAATGCCAAATGGTCACTCATTATGTTGGTTGTCGGCTCCAGAAGCCTTAAAAAGTGCTCCTGCTCCGAGAACTCTACGATTGTAGCCTTTCTCACAAAATCTGCTGAACGTTGTTAACCACCGCTGACATTCCTGCATTTGGCAGTTCAAACCGTTAGCACCTAGTCACATTACACACTCGCATTATGCAACTAGATCCATACTCTAGCCATTCTTTTGTGAGATCGCCACCAAAATCTGGAAAAGTTCCGGATCAAGACCAATTGACTTTAGGTAGCCTCTGATACTTTCTTCTCGATGAGTCCTCTAAGCCTAGCCGCGGAACATGAGTTTGCGTATAGGGCGATCGCTGAACTACAATCCGCTGTTCTGCGGATGCCAAGTTGAGATGCCCCTTGATAAGCGGGATGAACGGGGGGTCGTGGCGCAAGGATGGAGTAGCACGACGGCTGCGTTACCCCATCGCTACAGCCACATCGCTACAAAATAAGGCCCACTACCGGGCTTGCTATGCGGGGATTTGCAGAATACGGATGGGCGCCCCTGCGGGGATATGAGTGGTGCCCACTGGCACCACTGCCAAGGCGGTGGTTTGGGCCAGGTTTACCAAATTGGCAGAATTATGGCTGCCTGCTGCTAGGGTGAACTCGAATTCGGTTTCTGTAGACTGCAGGCGTCCCCAGAGGTAGGTTTCGCGTTTGCCATCGGCTCGCAGATCTTGGGGCGATCGCCCTGTTATAAAAGTGGGAACCCATCCTGTCGCCAGACCCGAGAGCTGGAGCAGGGCTGGCTGCACAAAACGCCAGAACGTGACCAGCGCTGATACGGGATTGCCCGGTAATCCAATATAAAGCGGTTGAGTCAGCGACAAGGGCGCATCCGGGTGGGGCGGGTGGTGCGATCGCTCAAAGGTGGCAATTGTGAGCGGCTTACCCGGCTTAATCGCAACCGATTGGATGTGCAGCGTCCCGCCCAGCGATTCTAGGATGCGTTCCACATAGTCATAGTCCCCAACAGAGACACCACCCGACGAGATCACCAAATCTGCCACGGTTAGCGCGTGGGCGATCGCCCGCTTCAAGGCGGCTGGGTCATCCGGCACGACGCCCAGTGGAATCGGCATAGCTCCTGCCTTCGCTACTGCTGCCGCCAACGCGTATTGATTAGAATCGACAATTTGTCCCGGTTTTAGGATCTCCGTAGGCGACACTAATTCATTCCCCGTTGAGAGAATGACGACGCGCACCGGGCGATAAACCCACACAGGGGAGCATTGAGCTGCCGCCAGCACCGCAATTTCGGGTGCACCCAGCCGAGTGCCTGCGGGCAGCAACTGCTCACCTACCCGATGAAAGGCGCCTTGGCGTCGCACAAACGACTGGGGCTGTGGCGCGGTCAACACTTGGATGCGATCGCCCGACCGCTGAGTCACTTCCTGCATCACCACCGTATCGGCCCCGGCAGGCATCATGGCCCCGGTCAAAATCCGCGCGGCCTCGCCAGCGTTCACCACCCGTTGCGGCACTCCCCCCGCCGGAATCTCCTCGATTACTATGAGGTCAACTGGCTGCTGCTCCGAGGCCTGCTGCACATCTGCAAATCGCACGGCGTAGCCATCCATCGCGGAGTTATCCCAATGGGGAAAATCGAGCGGGCTGGCGACCGACTGCGCCAAGATGCGCCAGGCGGCAGTCCAAAGGTCAACCTGCTCTGCATCGGCAGTGGGGGTGAGGGGTTGAACTAAAGACTCAATGATGGACGCAGCTTGATCGGTTGAAATCATGATCCCATCAGCAAAACAGAAGGACTGTACAGCGCCAGCGAGTGCTGTCAGTTGCGTCACGGTTCATGAATCAACCCGATTCACATTCACTAGTAAATCGGTGTTAGACCTGACTCGGTGAAGTGACTGGCCGCAGGCGAGGGCGCTGACTCAGTCGGCTGCGATCGCACACGAGGCTCTGCCGGAAAGACCGCTGGCGGCACTTCTTGTAGTATGACAGGCGGCGGCACGGCTGGCGGCGTCGCTGGGGATGCGGGCGGAGCGCTGGGTGCTGCCGGAGCAGCGACGGCTGGGGCCGGGGCGGGTGGTACCGCAGGCGCATCTAGAACGCGGGGGCTGGTGGGACTGGAGTCTGAGGGCGGTACATCAGCCGGAGTCGCTGGCGCTGGCGTCAAGACTGCGCCTGGGTTCTCAGGACTGGGATAGATCGGCGGGCGATCGCCCTCTAAGGGCTGGGGTGGCGCATACAGCGGTTCAACCCCTTGGCGCAGAGCCGGGGTTGGGGCCGCCGGGCTGGGGCTGGGGCTGCTCGCAGCAGGCAGTCGAAACTGGCGGGGCGCAACGGCATCGGGTTCTGCCTGCGGTTGAGGGTCGGGAATAGCGGTGGGCTGAGCGGGCGGTGCAGCCTCGGCCTCAATGGCCCGCTGCTGCACCGCCCGCTCCTGTGCCCGGCGGATGCGCGTTGCTTCGGCAGCACGGATTTGTGCCTGCCAACCGCGAATGGCTCCTGTGGCTTGAGGATGCAAGGCGCGGCCTGGGCGAATTACCGATGCCGTGCGGATGGCGTCATGCAGTTTGCCCTGACGCGCTAGCGACTGTGCCATCCGCAAAAACGGTTCGTCTTCAATGGTTTGTATCCGCTGCGTCCATTCATAGGCCAGCCCTTGGGCTTCACCTCGCAGCGCTCGACCCATCGGCACCCGTTCAGCTTGGGCGATCGCCCCTTTGAGAGCAGGCACCGTGCCGGGTTCTGCCAGTCGTCGGGCGCGTTGCAGCAGGGGCGCATCCTCGCGCCGTTGTATTTCGTTGAGCCAGTGCGCTGCCAAGGTTTGCGCCTGCACCCGCCGCAGGTGAGAGGGCTCTATCGCATTGGCTTGGGCTATCGCCAGATGCAGCGACTCCACAGTGCCTAGCGCAGCAGTGGCCTGAGCCCGTTGCAGCTGATGCAGATCCGCCAACTGTTGCTGCCAACTGGTGATGCTGTCTTGCGCTTGGGCATACACCGAGCTGCCTTGGGGAATGGTCTGAGCTGCTGCGATCGCCTCTCGCAGGCTGATGAGATGCCGCGCCGAGGTGTGCCAATGCGTCACCGTCGAGAGCGCCAATTGTCGCGACTCACTCAGGCGAATCAGATGTTCTGCCGCAAGACGGCGCTCAGCATTGGGAACCACCAGTTCAGCAAGGGCGATCGCCTCTGTTAGCTTGGCATCGCGCCAGTGCTGCAGCCCTTGGGCCAGCAGCGCATCACTCCACTGATTGAGAGTCGGCTGCATAGAACGGCGGGCAAAGGTGTCGGCCTCCATCTTGGCTACGACTGCCATTGCCGCCTGAAAATCAGTGGGCTTGCCCGAGGCCGCCAGCGACAGAGCCTCTTTTTCATAGTTGCGACCTTGCCGCTCTTGCCAGAGCCGCCGCGATAGCTCAATCACCTGCTCCACGCGCCAATAATCATGGGGCACATATTCAAGCTCGCGCACGGTAGACAGCGCGGCCCCCCAGTTTTGCTGTTCCATAGCCTCTAGTGCGGCTGTGCGAATGCTCTCGGCTTCGCTCCATAACGCAGTCCACTGCGCCACCGACTCCTGCACTTCGCGATAGACAGGGGTAGACGTGGGAATTTCGTTGACGATCGCCATCGCCCCGTCTAAATCCCCAGCGCGCATTTTTTGCCGCGCCATGACCAGCAGTTGGGCTGACCATTCGTTGACAAGGCGCTGAGCTTCGCGATACAGGGGTTGATCGTCTGTCCAGCGATCAAGGGAATTGATGCTAGCCATGAGCTGAGGCAGTTCTCCAGTGCGGGCAGCGGCTTCAGCACAGTAGAGCCGCTCCATATCCGCTGAGAGTGCCGTTAGCTTGTCGCATTCAGGTGCAGGCGGCAGCGACAGCATCCACACAAAGGCAGCAGCGCCAACACCACCCAACAGCGCACAGAGATTAAGCCCCACGAGAACCCAGCGCCACGATTTAGCGCTGGGTCTAACAGTGCGCTCCGGAGCCGGACTCAGCTCTGCAGCAAGATCTGCGCCCTCTGTTGCCAAGATTGGTTCTAGCCCGTCGGGTGGGTATGGATTTAACTCATCGCTAGCCAGCATTGCCATTGCGTTTACTTCCCTTCTAATACCAAGAGAACTCACTATCCAAACACTAAGCCGCGAACCCCATCGCTAAATCACGAGGTCAAGATGGCGATCAGTTTGAGGCGTTTGATCAGGCTTCTAAACAGTTGAGTGTGGCAGCGGGAGCACCATGAAGGGGACTTCTCCCTGATGCAACATGGTTCTGTTTAGCCTGTGTCTTTAGGCAAAGCCTTTAGGCCAAGCCTGCTGCGTCACCCCTTTCACGTTCTCAGGGCTGCTGAGAGATAAAAACACCCTTGCTCTAAGCCATACTTCATGGCTCTCGAATTGGCCCTAGTCTTCCCAGCAGTCTCCAGAAAAACAACGCTAGATGCCGTTGCATTTAGTTTAGTTGAAGAATATAGAGGTTGAGCGATCGCCCGAGTCGAATTTGGCCCAAAATCTTAAAATTTGTATTGTGGGTATCCAAATCCTAGGAATTTGGGTTTCTGCGGCGTTCGCGATGACGGGATAACGACGGATCTGATAACTGAGGGATCTAGGGGGTCTAATGATGTAGATCTGTAGCAGAGCCAAACTGCCAATGACGATGTCTCTATATAATTCCTCCCTATATAATTCCTCTTCGTTGCCCCAGAGCTTAAACCAGGAATCTAACGATAATCTATCGATAGTCTATTGATGGAGCGTTGGGGTGATGGAGCGTTGAGGACGGAAGGGCTTAGCCAGCAATCTGGCGGGAATTCTGAGAGTCTATGTCTAGATTGAGGTCTAGATTGAGGTCTAGATTGAGCCATGCCGCACAGTACGACCTACTTGCACTGGCTATGATGTGGAGAATACTAGCGGTGATGGGATGTTGGTCTTGATTGCCATGGCGCGTCAGGCGCTGGCTTGAATAGTTTCCTTTTCGTGAAATTCTTGCATAGTTAAGGTTTAACGAAAAGGATTGACCTCCAGCCAACTGAACGGTTGCGATACCGCCGGTATTCTCTAGGTTTGTGTTGTCCTCATTGCCTACTTCTATTGCCTATGTCGGCTTTTTCTGGGTCTTCAGAATCCTCACCGTTATCTAGCCTTGCCGTTGGGGAGCAGCGATCGCTCCAAACTCAGCTCGACGCCTATTATCACGAGGTAGAGGCGGTCATTTTGGCCCGGCAAAGTCCGATTTCGGGGCTATTGCCCGCCAGCACAGCCATTAACACCCACGGCAACTATACCGATGCCTGGGTGCGCGACAACGTTTACAGCATTTTGGCGGTGTGGGGGTTGGCGATCGCCTATCGACGAGCAGGCATCGACGACGGCCGCGGCTATGAGCTAGAGCAAAGTGTCGTTAAGCTCATGCGAGGGCTGCTGTTTGCCATGATGCGGCAGTCGCCCAAGGTCGAAACCTTCAAACAAACCCAACATCCCTTAGATTCACTGCACGCTAAATACGATCTGGCTACTGGTGACACCGTGGTTGGGGATGACGGCTGGGGCCACCTGCAGCTGGATGCGACGTCGATCTTTTTGCTAATGCTGGCGCAGATGACGGCATCAGGGCTCCAAATCGTCTACACCCTAGACGAGGTGAACTTCATCCAAAACTTGGTGTACTACATTGGTCGAGCCTACCGCACGCCCGATTATGGCATTTGGGAGCGGGGTGAAAAAATTAACCATGGCACTCCAGAATTAAACGCCAGTTCGGTGGGCATGGCGAAAGCAGCGCTAGAGGCGATCGCCGGTCTTGATCTGTTTGGGGTGCGAGGCAGCCAGTCGTCGGTGGTGCATGTGCTGCCCGACGAGATTGCGCGCGCCCGCATGACGCTAGAATCGCTGCTGCCGCGCGAGTCTGCTTCCAAAGAAGTAGATGCGTCGCTGCTCAGTGTGATTGGCTTTCCAGCCTTTGCCGTTGAAGACGAAGCCTTGACCGACCGGACTCGACAAAATGTGGTGCAGAAGCTGGAAGGGCGTTATGGCTGCAAGCGATTTCTGCGAGATGGGCACCAAACGGTGCTGGAAGACATCACCCGCCTGCACTATGAGCCGACAGAACTAGGCCAGTTTGAGCAGATCGAGTGTGAGTGGCCGCTATTCTTTACCTATCTGCTGCTGGATGCTTTGTTTCGGGGCGATCGCCTCATGGCCGACTGCTACCGCGCCAAACTAGATGCGGTGCTGGTGCATCGAGGTGAGTTGGGGTTATTGCCAGAGCTTTATTACGTTCCCGAAGGGGCGATCGCCGCCGAACGCGCCCAACCCCAAAGCCAGATCCGACAGCCCAACGACAACCTGCCGCTGGTGTGGGCTCAGAGCCTATTCCTGCTAGGGCGGCTGATTCAGGACGATCTCCTATCTCCGGCTGACCTCGATCCGCTCGGGCGATGCCGCCGAGGCACCTATCCCCGCCCCATCGTGCAAGTGGCGCTCTTAGCAGAAGACGAAGATCTGCAAAGCCAGCTTGCCACCTTTGGCATCGTCACGCAAACGCCCAAACAGCTTCTGCCGATTCAGGTGCGGCGTTCAAACGAGCTATCTCAGGTCTATACCCAAATTGGCCGCAACGACAAGCTTGGGCTGAGTGGTCGCCCCATCCGCCGCCTTCGCAGCCTCACTACCTCCCGCATCTTTCGCATCCGTCGCGAAACCCTGGTATTTCTGCCGTCGTTTTTGGATCAGCAGCAGTTTTACCTCACTTTTGACTATCACTTTTTGGTGGCGCAGGTGCGGGGCGAGTTGACCTATATCTATCGTCACTGGAATCAGTTGGGTCGTCCGACCCTGACGCTGCTGCTGACCCACGACATGATGAACAATCAGGACATCCTGTTAAAGCTGATTCGGGAAATGCAAGACGGGCGGTGCGGTGGCGTGCCGGTCAAGCTGGGCCGGCTGCAAGAGTTTTTGCTCACGGCAGGCTCAGAGCGATTTGACTTTATTCACGACTTTCAATTCACTCAGTCACCCGTGCAAAATGCCCAGCCCCGACCCCATTCCCTGCCCTTTGACCCGGCACTGACGCAGGAACTCACCCCGGCGCAAGAAACGACACTGGAACTGGAGGGCGATCGCCAGCAACTATTAGCGCAGCTGCGGCAGTCGCAGAACCTCTACGAACAGATTGAAATTCTAGAAGCGCTCACCCGGCTAGAGAGTCTAGACTTTGACACTGGCATGGGAGATGCCCAGAACCCGGTGCAGGTGCGGGATTTGCTCGAAGATCTGTATGACCACGCGAGTCAGCAGCGGCTGTGGGCCATCATCCGGCGGGCTGCGGGCCTGCTCGATAAGGTTGATGTGAGCTTATCGGACTCAGTGACCGATATTTTGGTGCGTCAGAAACAGATTGCGGTGGGTAAATCCTACAGCGAGGCGGCGCTGATTACCGAGCCTATGTCTACGGTAGACATCATGGATCGCATTCGTGAGTTCGTGCGTCAGGATGTGCGCGATCGCCCCCTCACGCAGGAAATGCTGGTCTACCTCAGCATTTTGATCAAGACCGATCCGCACCTATTCAAAGGCTTTTTAACCTTGCGCGTCGGCTACTTGATTTTGCTCATCACCAGTGATCTAGGCCAAGAGCGCGGCATCACCCAAGACGAAGCCTACGAACAGCTGATGCACCTTGAGCCGTTTGAGGTAAAGTCGCGGCTCTATCAAGTGCTGGCAGGTTACGAAACCCTTGACCAAAACCTGTTTCGGCAAGAATCACTGCGAATCAAGCAGCAGCAGCCCATTCAGTGGACCGTCTCGGATGCGGCTCCCCATGATCTGGAAACGGCTAACAGTACCACCGACCAAAACTACGACACCTGGCTGCAAAAGCGCCAGCGCGAGGGCGCACTAAACCGGGTGCCTCAAGATTTTTATCCCAATGTGTGGCAGGTGCTAAAACACTGCAAAGGGCTGGTAATCGGCGACAAACTCGATCGGCGCAACCGCCTCGACAGCGAACTCACGTCAGAAATGACGTCAGGCGAAAAGAAATTTGCCCTGTTGGTTGAGCATCTACTCAACAAAATTCAGTCGCCAGAATATCGCCAGGTAAATATCGAAACACTGATGGAACTCGCGGCGATCGCCCAGCGAAATCCCAATCTGCAATTTGAGGAACACATTGTCCTCGATGTGCTGATTGGGCACGCCGTCCGGTTCTCTTGGCTCGAGGCCCATCCTCAGGATCAGGATCAATATGACGAGCACAAAGCCCAAGCATGGCGCTCGTTCTATCGCACCTCCCCCTATGATTGCGCTCGCTTTGTTGTGAAGGCGCTGCAGTTTCTATCAGAATTGGGCGAAGAAACGGCCGCTGCGTGATTCTGTCATCCCGTGGGTGTGGGACGTAGATGTGGGACGTGATGTGGGACGTAAAGTGCGGGAATTCAGCTCAACTCATCGCATTCCCCCTGTCGCACAGATCTAGAACGCCGATACAGAAACCCGGTTTCCAGCGACGAAGAAACTGGGTTTTTAGCCATACTGTACCGATGCTCTAGGCACAGCGACCGTTCAGAAGATCCCCAGCTAAGGCAAGATAAAAGGTTGTATGGCTCCTGCTCTACGGCTTAAGTTTGCCTGCCTCTGCAAAAAAATAGGAAAAAATAGCAAACCAGGCAGAAAAACAAATAGATTTTTCTCCTGCAATACGAACGGTCTATCTGAGTAAGCGCATCATGGCGATCGCCTGGTCTTTATCCATCATTTGGAAAGCGCTGACCCTCAACACCCAACTCTACGACGATGCCCACCAAGATAAGCGGGCAGTTCGACTGGGGCAGGGCATTGTGTGGGCAGCCGCCGTGTCTCATGGCATTGGCAGCGCCCTTATTTTGATCATTTACCGCCCCTCACTATGGCAGCTACTGGTGGGATGGGTGGTCAACACGTTGACGGTGGCGGCGGGCTACTACGGCTGGACATATTCCATCTGGCGGATTGGTCGGCGGTTGCAACCCTGGGTGCCTTCGTTTCGGGAGTTGCTGGCCCCGACGGGCTTGGCTTATACTCCCCAGTTGCTCAACATCCTTACGGTGATCCCCCTATTTGGACGCCCAATTGGACTGGCCTTGGGGGGATGGAGTTTGCTCGCGGTGGTGGTGGCCGTGCGCTATGGTCTCAATATTTCTCAGAGAAAAGCGATGCTGATTGCGCTTCTGGGCTTTCCAATCGTGCAGCTATCGACGGGGATGGTGCAGGTTCTGGTGCAACGGTGGTTTCAGTAGCAGTCTGTTAAGAAATTCAGCGCCTACACTAGACAAATAGTGATAGTCCCAAACAGGCAAGGATTTTGAAGTGCTATGTCTAGCTGGTTCTCGGTAGATTCATTGATTGAGTTAATGCTGGGCATTAGCCTAAGTGCCGCCTGCGGGTTTCGAGTGTTTGTGCCGCTGCTCGTGATGAGCGCGGCGGCAGTGCTAGGGCAGGTGGATTTGCCGTCAAATCTAGACTGGGTGGAATCACAACAGGCGCTGGTGCTGTTTGCGATCGCCAGTGTGATTGAGATTGTCGGGTACTACATCCCCTGGTTTGACAGCATTTTAGAAGTGGTGGCGCTGCCGGCTGCTGTGATTGCAGGCACCATTGTCACGGCGTCTACTGCGCCAGAGCAAATGAACCCACTGGTGCAGTGGACGCTAGCCTTTTTTGCGGGGGGTGGCATTGCTGGGGTAACGCGCGGGATGAACTGGTTTCTGCGCATCATATCTACCGCCGTTTCCGCAGGGTTGACCAATCCAGTCTTAGCCACGCTGGAGCTGGCGATCGCCCTCCTGCTCACTGGGCTGGCCCTCACCATGCCACTGCTCGGGGGAGTTGTGATTGGCAGCATATGGATTGCAGCCATTCGCAAGATTCGGCAGTTCCGCGCGGGCCGCAAGCCCGACCCCCATCAGCCCGATGCCGTGGCTTGAGCTGCACCTTGACTCGATTATTTCGCGATCGCCAATAAAATCTGAAGGATTCTAAACCTTCTCTGGTAGCATCAAAGCCATTGGCATTGCGATCGCAGCGTCGGTGTGCAGCCTCCCTCCGTTTAACCTGACTAGGGGGATGCTGGGGCGCTGGGGCGATCGCCGCAACAGCATAGCGTGGTTTGGGGGTGTGTATGAGAGTATTTGGTTTCTTGTTGCTGGCAGCGTTGTCGATGGCAGGTTCTAGCTCGGTCGCCGCAGAGTCTGAGGTGGCGGCGATGGGCGCTGCATCTCGACCTTGCGCGCATTGCCGCGTTGACTTACTCGCCTTATCGACTGGGCCTTTATCGACTACGACCCGCAGTGCGTGGGGGTTGCCGCTAGCGCAGGCACCGATAGCAGAAGAGGCCACCGAACCAGCAGAGGTAGACGATTCAATTGTGTCTTCCCCAGACATGGCACAACTGCTGCTGCTGACGGCGTTGGTGGTGGGGCTAGTGGGCGGAGCAGGGGCGATCGCCCTTGGCGTTTACCGCTATAACCGCAACGAAAACTGGCACCGGCTCGAGTTTTTACGCGAAGCGGTTAAGGAATTTGAGCAAGATCCAGAAATTTGGAAAGCGCTAAAAATTCTCGACTTTGAAGAATACCGAGACTACGACACGACCTACAATGGCGATCGCCTCATCTTTCGGGTGACCGACCAACAACTCTGCAATGCGCTCGCCACCCACGACATGCGTGTGCGCAAACAAAAGGCGATGGACCGCCAGCGCCATCAGCACTCACTCGACGAGGCCGCTGAAAAAGCCTATTTGATTGAAACCACCCTGCGCGACTGGTTCAACAAAATGTTGAATGGGTTGGAGCACTTTGGCTACCTGCTAGAGTCAGGCATGTTTGGGGTCGAAGACCTCCGCCCCTGGATGAGCTACTGGATTCGGCTAATTGCCGATTTGGAGTATCGGCGGGCTGGGTCGTCTCGCGTCTATGATCAGCTCTACACCTACATCCATGACTGCGGCTTTTTTGGGGTGCTCAAGCTGTTTGAGCGGTTTGGCTATCGTATTTTGCGCCCGCCTTACCATCCTCAAGACTTTGCCGATTTATCAAAAGGCTTACAGGAATTTGATCCCAAAACGGCCCTTAGTCTGGCAAAGTCCTCTTACCTGATTTATCAGGATATGAGCTATGTAGCAGAGATTACCCAGCTCTGGGCGGTTGATATGAGGACGAGCTTTCGCTATTTCAACGCGCGCGATCGCAACACCCAGGCATTTATGATTCGCACACCGCAATGTATGGTGCTGGCGTTTCGGGGCACGCAGGAAATGCAGGATTGGCGCACCAACATTCAAACCCGGTTAAATAAGTTTGCCATCACAACTCAAATGGAAGACCTCAATGAGGATCACACGCCTCCTAAAGGACAGGTGCATCGAGGCTTTCAGACAGCATGGACCAGTATCGAAAGTGACGTGATTCAACAGATCAATCGCTGGAATGCTGACTCACTGGCTCCGCTACCGTTGCTGATCACGGGGCACAGCCTGGGGGGTGCGCTTGCCACGGTCGCAGCGGCCTCTTTGGTTAAGCAGCGATTTTCAGTGGATGGGGTATATACCTTTGGGCAACCCCGCGTGGGGGATATCGTGTTTGCCGCAGAAATCGGCCTAGCGCTGCGAGGCAAGCTGTTTCGCTTCGTTAACAACAACGACATTGTGCCCCACATTCCGCCACCGCTTCTGCCGTGGAATCCCTTTCGGCTCTATGTGCATTTGGGCCAGCAGTATTATTTCAATGCCTTTGGCACTATGACCAGTCGCCCTAACTCCATTCTGCGGTTTCTCAATTTTTGGCTGGGGCTCGCGCGCGACGCGTTTGAACCGGGGTTTTCTATGGTGAATGACCACCGCATGGAATATTACATTAGCCGCTTGCAGAAAGTCGTAGATTTGCAGCAGAAGCGTGACCAGTTAGAACAAGGCAACTATTTGGTCGATGATATATCGAAGAAATGACCCATGCTTCAAATTGCGACAGTTTGGGGTAAGAGGGTTTGAGATTGTTCCGGACTCAGGGTTCAAATTGGGCACTTGTCATCTTTTTTTGAAGCCCCCATTGCAGCCCGCTTCAAAAAAAATAGCAGTCGCTGCTGGTATGCAATCAGACGGTTAAGAGGGCATAGTCCGTGTAGCTGTCAGCTCAATCGACAATCAAAATAGGGGCCTATGCATTACGCAGTGCCCTATTTTAGTTTGCTGTATGCAATTGAACCCTATATAATCCAGTGTTTGAACTTATCTCAAATCATCCACAGCAACAAATCAGGGGCAAATCAGAGAACGAGAGGGGGTTTGTCAGACGTGGGACGATTACTCGCCAATAATCTCAGGCTGGGTGAGTTCGTCTGACATTTCGATGATGGCGCGAATCACCGGCTTCATTTTTGGATCATCCAAACTGTCAAATTCTTCGTAGCGTCGGCGCTGGGCTCGGTTCGCAACTTGCACCGTAATCCGGTAGCGGTTAGATGCCGCATCAATTAAATCTTCGGCACGACGCATTATCTGAGTTGGATCAAGTGAAGGACGTCTTAACATTTAGAACCCTCAAAAAAAGAAAGCAATTGATTCCCGTGATGCCAGTTTTGCACTCACTGCAACAAAACCGTGACCCCGGCGACGATTGCGGTGTAATGATCTACCTGGGCGATCGCTCTCTTAGTGTACCAATCCAACTGACAATACGGGCGATCGCGCTGCCATTGGCCTACCCAATCTAGCTAGGAGCCTGGCTCTAACACCCCAAGCTATCTTGCGTAGATACCCCAGTCGTGGGGTTTATCCCCTCAGCGCGATCGCACAACTGGTGCAGCTCATAGCGATCCAGAATCGCGCCTGTGAAATCGGCCCCTGTAACCGTCACGCCCTCAAAACTGGTGCGCGCCAAGGTTGCCTCTTGCAGAATGGCATTGGTGAGGTTAGCCCCCACCAGAAACACGCGATCTACCAGCGCTCCAGTTAAATTGGCCCCTTCCAGATTGGCATCAAGCAAGACCGCTTTAGTCAGCATGGCATTGGTTAAATTAGCGCCGCTAAAGTTTGCGCCCCGCATTTCTGCTGCCACAAACGCCTTGCCCCGCAAATCGGCATCGGCAAAATTTGCATTCGCCAAGCTGGCATTGTTGTAATTCACCGTGTCTACGGCAGCCTGAGCTGGCAACGCCAAGAGTAGAACCCATAGCAGTGCTAGGGCGATCGCCCCTAGCACTGCCGCCACCCGCCGCCCAATCTGCTTCATCAACGGTCTCCCATCGGCTATCCTCTCTGACATAACGGATGGTTTGTTGAATGACCCTACCTTAAATATCACCAGCCCGCTCATACCAATCCATTCCAATTCTCAGCGTTAAATCTGAGCTAATTTCACCTGTTGACGCAGACACCACACGCCCCACACCGAGCAGCGATTCCACAATTTGAGCACCCTGCAAATCGCCACTCTGAGCAATGATTTGGCTCTCTGCTTCATCCTCAGCCCAGTCAGAGATGAGATAGACATTCTCAAACCCTTGGCTCCGCAGATACCGCACTACCCGACTGCCCGTGCGCGGGTCATCCGTCGCGTTTTGCACCGCGATTCGCATGTTGGTATAGGTGCGCTGCACCGGCTCACTAGACACCGAGTTGACGGCAAAAAAGTCACGCATTATCCGCGCTTTTTCAGTCTGATTGATCACCCAGTAGCTAATTCTAGATTCGTCGGGCATGCTAAAACGGCCTGGCAGTATCACCATCCGAAACGCATCGCGATCAAGCTGCAACGCAAAGTCAGCCAAGGCTAAGGTCTCGTCTAGCGTTAGGTTCGTGTCGAGATATGTCTGCACAATCTGCACGGCTTGGGGAATGCGGGGAATAGTGGTAGGGCTCGTGAGCCGATCCTTCAGCGCTCGCAGAAGCTGCTGCTGCCGTTGCACTCGGCCCACATCTCCCAATGCGTCTGACCGAAATCGGGCAAATTGTTCAGCCTGAGCGCCACTGAGAATCTGCACTCCAGGCTGCAAGTCAATTTCTAACTGCTGAGTCAGATCGGTGTAGCGCATGCGGACGGGCACGTTCACCTCGACTCCACCCAGCAGGTCAACCAGTTCTCGAAACGCCTGGGTGCTGATGCGAATATAGCGATCAACGGTAACCCCATCCAGGTTGCTGCTTACGGTTTGGGCTGCCAGTTCTGGCCCACCTTCCATGTTGGCGTGGTTGACCTTGGTATAGCCCAAGCCCCCCACATACACCTGTGTGTCGCGAGGAATTGACAGGACATTTGCCGTTTTTTCTATAGGATCTACTCGCACCAGCAGCATTGTATCGGTGCGCCCTTCAAAAGCACGCGCAGGGTTGCCTTCGGCCTCTGGAACAGCATCAATGCCCATGATCAAAATATTGACCGGGCGCGTGATGCGGTAGCCCAGCGTATTGCCAATCATGCTCACCAAGTTGCTGCTCTCATTCGGCAGAGCAGTCTCTTCACTAGAAGACGGCATGAGCAGCACTAGCAGTAGACCCAACGTAGAAGAGGTCACTGCTGTGAGCACAAACGCGGCCCCTAACCACCACCGCCGCCACCGCCCAGCAGAAAATGGAACCACTGCCCTAGCGCGCATCTGAGACGCCTGCGGAGGCAACGCGGTGAATGCGGCTGGGCTGCTCTCCTGAGCTAGGCTGCTATCAGTTGCGCTTTCGGATGGTTGGGATTGCTCAGTCTTGTCCGTGTTAAGAATATTGTTCTCTAGCTCAGAATCAGAATCTAACCGTACCACTCCGTTTCACACCTCGCCTGTATCCACTGGCTTGAATTAGTCTACACAAATCTATATGCAATAGGTGGGTAATTATGACAGGTCTGAACCAAGTAACTCTGCGTCATGCGAGCGTCATATCAGCTCTGCCGATTGCCTGTCTTGTCTTACACAATCCGTTTTTATATATCGCTCTCGTTATTAGGGGAGCTCTAAGTAGTTGGTAGTTGACCGACTTGGTGACTCTAGTTGACTTGAGACTCTAAGTGTCTCAAAAGATAGAGTCACTGACTGTGGCAAAGATCCCAAGCGATCGCCCAGCCGTCCCACAACATCGGGATACGCATTAGGAAACTATTTCGCGGTTACTTTCTAGTTTAGGCATCTCGGATGAGAGTAAGTCCTATCCTAAGACGGAACGTTAGCTGCTGAGACAATACTCTATAGAGATAGTTCGCGGCACAGCAGTGCTTAAACAGTCGGTGAACGCAGATCTAGTCAAGGCTACCAAGGGATTTGCCTTTGGGAGCTTGCACTAGAAGTCTGCAAACCTATACGACCCTGATTGAACAGTATCAGAGTGAATTCGCTACATGCAGTCAGGATTCTCACATTCTGGCGATCAGTCTGGCGATCGCCCTCCTAGCCATCAAGACCAATTAGGGGAGCGATCGTTTAGGGCTTTTGTCTTGGAACCGATGCAGTTGGGCGATTTGGGGAGGCATAATCTTCCAAAGATCGCCAGATTGCCCAAGATCCCCAGGCCACCGCTCATAATGCAGAATTCTAATTCTGACGCATAGGCACTGAAGGTGTGCGGCACGGCGTTAGGATGCCAAAAACCCGAAAAAGGCCAGCCCTTCTAATACACCAGCGGCATAGTAGGCCTGCGCTAGATACCGATGGTCGGCAGGGTTTGCGCTATGCCAGTCCAGCAACTCGGGCATGGCGTTGCCCACAATGATGCCTCGCTCACTGCCCACTGCAAAAAAGGCGCGATCGTTGCCAGAGTCGCCACAGGCCACAGTGCGCTCGGGGGCAAAGCCGTAGGCATTGCGGAGAAAGGTCATGGCGTAGCCCTTGTGGGCATTGGCAGGCAGCAGGTCAAAGTCTTTGCTGCCGCTATAGATTAAGTTGACCGCTAAGGCCTCGCGCTGGAGCTTGGCTTCGAGCTGTGGCAAAATATTGGACGCGACAGACGGATGCAGGTAATAGCTAACTTTGAACGGCCCCTGCTCACTCTCTGGCTGGGGCATTAGATCTTCAAATGAGTCGGCGATCGCCCGTACCCGTTCTCGATCCCAATTCTGGCTGAGCAACGTAGCCCAATCGGCATTGGGTTCTCTCGATCCCTGGTGGTAGATGGCCGTGCCGACCCCAGTCACCAACGCATCGGGATCAACAAGATGCTTCTCAGCTTTGAGTTGCTGGTAAGAGGTGAGCGATCGCCCCGTGGAATATACAATCTTGGTTCCATGCTGATCCCGATGGCGGGTCAGCTGATCCAACAACTGCTGCATGGCGGCATCATCGCCCACCAGCGTATTGTCTAAATCAGTAATAAAAAGAAACTCTGCCACAGTTAAGGCCCGTTAATGATACTGCTGGTTTAAGAGGTAAGTTTGAGCGGATAGTGCCTGCTTCGACTCACTTTGGATTCACTGCGGAGTGAAGCAACGTCGGGAAAGCTTCTAGAAAGCCTGGAGACTGCTGCTTTAAGTGTTGCGGGATGTATGGACAATTTCAAGTTCTTAGGCAAGAAAATTCAGGCGTTCCCACCCTCGTCCAGAATCACACCCCCTGCACTCCCCAAGCACTAGGAAACGGTTTGTTTCCTTTACCCTACTATCAAATTCTGCATGCTCAAACGATTACCCTTAGACAGAGAATCAATCAAGCTAGAAAGATCCTAGACTTTTGGCAGATCCCAGGATCAACCATTTTAGAAATGATAATGACAGCGGAATAGTCTTAAGCATGTCAGGCTTTTGGATGGGGTCTATCATCTGAAACCCTTACCCTGAAACCACTAACCCCAAACGGCAAACCATACGGAACTATCAAAATGTCAGAATTGCTACAAGCGGTCTTAGAGGGCGACGAGCGTGGAGAATTTCGCCAGTTTTTACACCATTTGCGGCTCAGTGAAAAAGCTTACCTGTTGCGCAACGAAATTCTGATTGCGTTTGAAGATTATCAGCAGGCCCACGCCGCCAAACACGCAGGTCCAACCTCGCTGTTAAACAAGCTGATTGCTTGTACGCAAGAAATGATTTTTGAGAACGACAGCGCCTACTTTGTGCTGCGGTTTGGGATCGCGTCAGAAGAAGCCTACTGCGTTAGCGATGAGCTGGTGTACGAAACCGTGAGCGTGCGCGACTTGCTGCAACTGCGCGATCGCATCGTGAATCGCTCTCATCCCAACGAGGGCGACGTGCTAGAAATCGACTTTCAGCCCTTTTACGACTACTCTCCCCTAATTCGCGATCCCAAGAACATTGGACGTGGGGTGCAGTTTCTCAACCGCTATCTCTCTAGCAAGCTGTTTCAATACGCACAGCAGTGGCAGAGAACCCTGTTCCAGTTCCTCAGCCTGCACCGCCACGATGGCACCCAGCTTTTAATCAACGAACGCATCCAAAATCCACAACAGCTCTCCGATCAGGTCAAGCGGGCGCTGCGCTACGTCAACGACTATCCTGCTGAAGAGCCCTTTGCTAACCTGCGATTTGAGCTTCAGTCGATGGGGTTTGAGCCAGGCTGGGGCAACACGGCCGGGCGCGTCTGGGAAACCCTGGGCTTGCTTGACGAACTGCTAGACTCTCCCGATCCCCAAACGCTGGAAGCGTTTTTGTCACGCTTGCCGATGATCTTTCGGATTGCGCTGCTGTCGGTGCATGGCTGGTTTGGGCAAGAGGGCGTGCTGGGTCGCCCCGATACCGGCGGTCAGGTGGTCTATGTGCTAGATCAAGCGCGCAGTTTAGAAAAGCAGCTTCAAGAAGATTTGATCCTGGCAGGTCTAGAAGGCAGCGGCATTCAGCCTAAGGTCATCATTCTGACGCGGTTGATTCCCAACAGCGATGGCACCCGCTGCAACGAGCCCCTCGAAAAAGTGCATGGCAGTGACAATGCCTGGATCTTACGCGTGCCCTTCCGCGAATTCAACCTCAGCATGACCCAGAACTGGATTTCGCGATTTGAAATTTGGGGCTATCTAGAAACCTTTGTGATCGATGCTGAGAAAGCGCTGCTGGCTGAGCTGCAAGGGCGGCCTGATCTGATTTTGGGCAACTACTCTGATGGTAATTTGGTAGCCTTTTTGCTAGCACGTCGCCTCAAGGTGACGCACGGCATTATTGCCCACGCGCTCGAAAAATCCAAATACCTCTTCAGCAACCTGTACTGGCAAGATTTGGAAGAGCAGTATCACTTCTCGCTCCAGTTCACGGCTGACCTGATCGCAATGAATGCGGCAGACTTCATCATCAGCAGCACCTATCAAGAAATTATTGGAACGCCGGATAGCCCTGGGCAGTATGAGTCTTATCGCAATTTCACAATGCCAGAGCTGTATCACGTGGTTCACGGCATTGAGCTGTTTAGCCCCAAGTTCAATGTGGTGCCGCCTGGAGTTAACGAAACTTACTTCTTCCCTTACACCAATCAGGACGATCGCTTGGTGGATGACATTGAGCGGTTGACGGATTTGTTGTTTACTCGCGATGATCCCGATCAGGTGTTTGGCAAGCTGGATGACCCGTCAAAGCGGCCTATCTTCTCAATGGCGCGGCTGGATCGGATCAAAAATATGACGGGCCTTGTCGAGTGTTTTGGCAAAAGCCCAGCGTTGCAAGAGCGCTGCAATTTAATTTTGGTGGCGGGCAAGCTGCGAACAGAGGACACCACAGACCAAGAAGAAGCCAGCGAGATTGAGAAGCTCTATCGTCTGATTGATGAATACAACTTGCATGGCCACGTGCGGTGGCTGGGCGTGCGCTTGAGCAAGAGCGATTCCGCTGAGGTTTATCGCATCATTGCTGATCACCAAGGCATTTTTGTGCAGCCTGCGCTATTTGAGGCGTTTGGTTTGACGGTGTTGGAATCCATGATTACGGGGCTACCCACATTTGCCACGCGATTTGGGGGGCCGTTGGAAATTATTCAGGACCGAATCAATGGGTTCTACATTAACCCGACGCAGCCGGAGGAGATGGCCGAGATTATTCTGGAGTTTGCGTCGAAATGTGACCAAAACGCCGACTATTGGTCGCAGATTTCACAACGGGCGATCGCCCGCGTCTATAGCACGTATACCTGGAAGATCCACACCACACGGCTGCTGTCGCTGGCCCGCATCTACGGCTTCTGGAACTACACCACGAAGGAAAACAACGAGCGCGAAGACCTGCTTCGATACATCGAGACGATCTTCCATCTGCTGTATAAGCCCCGCGCTAAGGCTCTGATGGAAAGGCACGCAACTAATTAACCTGAGTTCGGGATAAGCTCAAACCCTTAATGTGCCGTGCGCGACGCGCACGGCACATTAAGGGTTTTGGGGCATCGCGCGTCGCGCGATGCCCCAAAACCCTCTTAACCCGAACTGACGTTAATTAGTGGGCCATTTTAGTGGGTCATTAACGGGTTAGCAGGCATCCCCGACCCCGACGTAAATGCTAAAACTAGCTGAGGCTGTTTTACTACGGGAGACAGCCTCAGCTAGTTTAAACGTGAATTCATTTGATAGCGTTGTTTCAAACCCCGCGCAGCGAGATTGAAACAACACAAAACTGATGCTTTTTTTGCGGGTTCGAGATGAAAAGATTACGGCTGGTCTACAAACTTCAACAGTTAACAGCAGGGTGTATGGATCAACGGCACACCCTGCTGTAGGAGCTGTCATCAATTAGCCGCTAATGGCCCAGAAATGAACGGTCACAGCCCCTAGCCTGTTTTTTGGATCGGGCATGGCAACGCTCATAGCACAAGGCTTTTGGTCGGAATTGATGACACGCCCTAGGGGACTACCGCTAGATACCCGCTACTTTAGGCTGGGCGTTGAGGGCGAGCAGCTCTTGCTCCACTTTTAGCAAATTCTTAATGCGTTGCTCAGTGGTGGGGTGGGTTCTAAACAGCCCCCCCATCACCTGCCGAGGCAGCGCATTCACAATCATCAACGGGCTGAAGGATGGATTGACCGCCATCGGTCTCTGAGTTGCCATTGCTTCTAAGCGCTGGAGAGCGCTAGCCAGGGCGCGGGGTTTGCCTGTGAGCCGAGCGGCACCTGCATCCGCCTCAAACTCGCGGGTTCGAGAAATCGCCATTTGAATGACAGATGCTGCCATTGGCGCAAGAACGATTGCAGCCAAGGCTCCCAGCGGGTTGCCGCCCTCACGGTTGCGCCCACCGCCAAACATCAAGCTAAACTGCATCACTTGAGCAATGTAGGAGATAGCTCCGCCCACAGTGGCCGCGACAGCCTGGGTGAGCGTGTCCCGATTTTGAATGTGGGTTAGCTCGTGAGCCAACACGCCTTCCAGTTCATCCTTTGACAAGGTTTGAACAATGCCCTGGGTCACTGCAACGGCGGCGTGGTCTGGGTCGCGTCCCGTTGCAAAAGCGTTGAGGGCTGGCGTAGGCACCAAATAGAGCTTCGGCATGGGAAGTTGAGCGCGATCGCTCAACGTTTTCACCATCTGGTAAAGCTCGGGCGCTTGCTCGGGCGCAATGGGCTGGGCCTGATACGCCGCCAAGGCGATTTTGTCAGATGAATACCACGAGAAAAAATTGGTCACAGCCGCGATCACCAGCCCAATCAGCGCGCCGCCGCTTCCCCCAATCATGTATCCAATCCCCACTAGCAACCCTGCCAGCAGAGACAACAGGCTTACAGTTTTAACCTGGTTCATTGTTCACATCCCTCTGAAATTAATTTTGCCGATACCGCCCAGAACTGACTTCTGTTGTCCATATCTGGGCCATTTAAGAAGACAAAAGCACGTCGGACGGCATCCAGTTTTTAGGGCTTGTGGGGCGAATCTGGCGTGCTTGGAGTCGACTTAGCATCATCCACTCCATTCATCCTGATCCACTCGACGACCGAGGGTGCAAGATGCGGTGCTGCGGTGCTCTTACAAAAAACTGTTCGGAAGAAGAGTCGTTCAGAGCGCTACCGAAGGGTTGCGGCTTAGAGAATTGGGATTAAGGCAATCTCGGCGTCACAGGCTCCATTGGACTTATGTTTAATTGAATCAAGGTTTTGAGAGTTTCTGAAGTCGAGGTTTCCCTAATTCCCCCGCCCTTGTCACGTGACCTGTAGCTAGTCGAACGGTTCGAATGGTGTAAGGAGTCAAACGCTGCGACGGGGAGGCGACCCACCCTAGAGCTAGGCTTATGGCTCAAAATACGAGATAAAAGTAAGAGCGAAATAAAGGTGGGGATTGTTTCTGGCCGGATGGCAGCCATGAATAGAATGGTACAGGCATGACTCGATGGCTAAGATGCCTAATGACGCCTACCTATATCGGAGAAACAGATGGCAAAGAATGTGTTGGGCGAAGCGTTGCAGTGCTGCTGCACTGACCCCATGACCGGCTTTTATCGCAATGGATGGTGTGAGACGGGGCCAACCGCAGGATTAATTCGTTGTTGATGTAGAGAAATTAGAATCAGAGGTAGCCATCTGACTTTTAGGGAGGCATGAGTGTGAGCATTATCGAAGCCCTGCAACAGGTGCCCGACTATCGAGCCAAACGGGG
>JAHHHI010000029.1 GCA_019359435.1 Kaiparowitsia implicata GSE-PSE-MK54-09C | reverse complement strand
GGTTCAAACCCGTTAACGCCCGCAGCAAGCGGTCTTGGCGGAGCACACGGTCGATGCTGAGCACGGCCCTAGTCAATACACATCGTCCTTATCTTCTCAGATATCTCCTTATTCCCCAACAGGTCTAAGGTTTGCCGATACCTAAGCCAACAACAATTTGTGAGTATGTCGAGGCTTAAATTTTTGTTTTTGTATCGATTAAATTAAGGTTCTCATAGCAAACCATTTGAGTGAGCATGATTGCTCAGTTAATGAAACAGCCTATGCCGGGAGGCGAACAGCGCTTAGTGCTGCCAGCAACTCATGCTTGGCAGGAGCTTCAGGCGCTAAAGTCGGTGCTGGGAAATATGCCTGGGGTGCGGGTTGCGTTTTTGGATGGGTCGTTGAACTCATGACGCTAGGCGAAGAACACGAAGAAATCAACCGCTTCTTATCGATGCTGCTAGGGCTGTATTTCTTGGAGCGAGGCATTGAATTTATCCCGGTGGGTAGCGGAACAAGGCGCATCCTTTCAGCCGGACGAGTCCTATTACATTGGCGATCGCCGTGCCCATCCACACTTAGCCATCGAAGTCATTATCACCAGCGGTAAGTTAGCCAAGCTAGAAAAATACCAGCGGTTTGGCATTGACGAGGTGTGGTTTTGGGAAAACGATACGCTGGTGCTTTATCGACTGGACAATGTTGGGTATGAGGCGATCGCCCGTAGTGAGTTTTTGTCTGATTTTGACCCTGCTGTATTGACAACCTGTGTAAAACAGCCATCTAAGCTAGATGCCATGAACGCCTTTTTGACAGCCATTCGGGGTTAGGTTTCGGCCCACCCGAAGGTTTGATTGAATCCACGCCTGAGCTAACCGATGAGGAATCGCAGTAGGGATGTGATTGTGAATTGAGTGAGGGATGCGTTGGGTGAGACTGAAGTGGATGGTTGTCGGGATGGGCGATCGCCCAGTTGAAGGCTTTTTTTGCGGACATCGTTAAATCACCCACTCAGGTGATACAACGGCATGAAGCAGCAGAGGCAGCGCTGACGATACTCTATAAGTATTGAAACACAACGAGGACATGAACCATGAACCTTCAATATCGTGGTGTTAAGCACAACGCTCAAGTCGCGACCATTTTTACAGAAACAGGCAATGTAATCGGCAAATATCGCGGCGTTGCTCTACATGCTCAAGCCGTTAAGCCAAGCCACAACGCCTAACGCCATTCACTCGACGGCAGCCCGATTAAGAGATAGAACTTGGCTCGCTTCAACAGCAAGTGACTAACCTAGTTTTCGGGTCTGCATCATTGTGTTGATGACGCATTGAGATTTCCGCTTTTAGAGAGACAAGTGAACGTTATGCCTGGTAGGGGGCTACCAGGCATTTTTTTGCTCTTTTTTGGCGTTGCTGAATTGAGGTATAAACTTTCAAAAGCTGATGAAAGCAGGCAAATTGAAATTAGCAGGCGTTTGCATTGCGACCGATTCCGCGTCAGTTCAGCAAATGCCTAAAACGGTTTACCTGCCACACAGGTAGAACGGTTTAGCGATGTTCTAGCCCCGCGCTGCGAGGCTGAGGCATCGCGGCAGACCCTGCGTTAACGAAACGGAGAGGGGGGGATTCGAACCCCCGTTGGGTGTGACCCCAAACTTGATTTCGAGTCAAGCGCATTCAACCGCTCTGCCACCTCTCCAGGGTGAAGCATTCACTATCTTACTCCGCATCGGCGAGGTTATAGCGAGAAAACCCAACTTTTGGACTCCACTGCACCGCACCGTCGCGCTCGGCAGCCAGAAACTGAATGTCGGTTTGCTGGAGCCAAGCTTGCAGCTCGGCCGCAGGCACTGTGCCCGAGGCGATCGCCACGCTTGGGTTCACCGCCTGAATTACGGCCTGGTCAGCAAATCTGCCATCAAACCACAGCACATTGGCGGCGGAGAGCGCGTTGGCGAATATAGGAGTGGGGCGATCGCGCGCGGGGCGATCGCCCAGCATCAGCCAGATCAAGTCTCCTAGTTGAAACCTCAGCACGACAGGGTTCAGCGAAATCAGCCGCACGGGCATCGAGCCAATGGCGATGGCTTGATTCAGTGGCAAAAAGGGCGATCGCCCGCCGCGAGTTCCCAACGCGTGGAGCAGATCGTGTTGCAACGGCTGTGACGGATCGATCGCCAGCGTCGATGCGTTGTAAAGGATGCGAATAGACACCTGCTGCAACACCTGCCGCCAGCCTGCACTGGTTTGGGATAGCTGCGGGGCGATCGCCCAGTCCACCCGATTAATGCCCTGCGTTCGCAAAAACGGCAGCACCACATACTCCGCATCGCGCTCGCTCAAGCTGCCGATCAAGCCCACCTCTCCGGGCTTTTGCACCACCATCACAGGCGCATCCGCCGTGGTCAAAATCGTGGCTTGAAACTGCTGTTGTGTGCGGCTCCATGCAGGCAGTGCCACCAGTCCAACGCAGAGCACACCCATCACCCACCAATGCCGCTGCACCCTCGCCACCCACCACACCAAGCCATAAACCGCATAGAGCAGACCCACTTGAACCACGGTGATCGTTCCCGTAGCAAACCCATTGCCGGGCAGATGGCTGACCCACTCCACAAGCAGCAATAATCCATGGGTGGGGTAATACAGCACAGACGCGACCCAACTCCCCAGCATGGGCGACAAAACGCCCACGGCTGCTGCGATCGCACCGCCCAGCGTCATCACCGATACTAGGGGCGCAGTGATCACATTAATGCCAATGCTGTAGACCGACACAACCCCAAACGCATGCATCTGCAACGGTAGCGTCCACACATAGGCTGCAATGGGAATAGCAATGAGAGGGGCGATCGCCGGAGGCAACCAGTCTAACTGTCGTTGCACACAGGGAGCCGTCACCAGCAGGCCCAGCGTCGCTAAAAAGCTCAGCTGAAAGCCCAACTCCCAAATCCACAGGGGATTCAGCCACAACAACAGCACCGCCGCCAGCAGCAGCGACCCCAATGGCTTAATCTGCCGCTCCAACACTGTCGCCAGCACCACTGCCCCGCCCATGAGTGCCGCCCGCAACACAGACGGCTGCACACCGGTCAACCCTACATACAACAGCAAAAACCCCAAACAAACCCCGAGCCGCCAGCGGGCAGAGCTGCGCTGCGTCAGCCACAGCATCACCCCGAGCAGCAGCGACACGTGAAACCCTGACGCCGCCAGAGTATGAGCCAGTCCAACGCTGGCAAAGCGATCGCGGATATCGTGGGGCACATCTACCGCATGGCGTCCCAGCAGCATGCCGCTGATGAGTGCGCCTTCCGGCTGCCCTAACCCGGCTGCGTGCGATCGCACAATGCGCCGCCGCAGTTGCCATAGTCCATACTGGAGGGTGCGACTAATCTGGCGAGGCACCGTCAACTGCTGCGGAAACCGCCCCGCCCCATCAATGGATTGCACCACCGAGGCACTCATCCCCGTAAAGATGCCCCGTCGCGCCAAATAGGCCTTAAAGTCAAACTGGCCAGGGTTAGACGCCGCCGTGGGTGCATAGAGAAAGCCCCGCGCAATCACCATCTGTCCTGGGTATATATCGGCAAAGGCATCTGGGATAGGCTCAGCGCGTTGCAGGTCAGACGAGGGTTGCCCAGAGTCGTCAGCCCCGGCCTCTAGGAGATCAGCCGGAGCGGCAGAGTCGGCTATTTCCCCTTCGTCAGCAGTATCGTCAGGCACACGCGCGTCTTGCATCCCTTTGCGAGGGGGAGCGGTGATGTAAAGACGCCCGGTGACGGGTTGGGGAAAGGATGTAGAAGGTGCGCCTGAAGGCTCTCCTGAGGGAGCGCGATCGGTGGCACGGTCTGCCGCGCGCACCTGAAATGCGGATAGCACCAGTTGTTGCTTGCCGGTGCGAGTGCGGCGTGGCGCACTCTCCACAAACCCATAGACCATTTGCACCTGTGCCGATGCGCCGGGCTGTTGCAGGATATGGCTAATGTCACTCGCAGCCGGAGCTGGCGTTCGCAGGTGCAAGTGCAGCGCAGCCACAATGCCCACTGCACCTGTGAGCAGCCACACTTGCCAAGAAGGCCCACTCCGCCACAGACGCGGCAGGGTAAGTGCCCCCAGTCCGCAACTCAGCGCCAGCCCCGCAGTTCCCACCGGAAGTCCCCAAGCCATACCCGGCAGGCCCGTCAGCAGCAGCCCTACAATATAGCTTAGGCATAGCAAACTCGAGGCGATCGCCCCCATACCGCTTTACCCCAACGCACCCTCACCACCCAGAGTGCCCAATTTTAGGGGCGATCGCCCCAGCAAAACCCAGCGGTTAGTGGCGCTGGTATCAGTTCCCCTAAAGCCCTCCCTGGCTTAATCGTGCAATCAAGGGGCTCAAGCCACCGATGTGACGTAAACCCCCTAATTAAAGGTGAGTTCAACAACGCTATCGAACTCACGGCTATTAATTGAGCGTTGGGATTAAGGTGTAAGCGCTTTCCTATAACCACCCACAACCCCAATACGGAACATCAATGCCCCGCTAACCTGCGCTTGTCTGCAACTGCGTCAACACGTTGCGCGCTGCATCCAGCGTGCGCTTTACATCCTCTTCAGTGTGAGCCATAGAGGTAAAACCCGCCTCAAACTGCGACGGAGCCAAGTACACTCCCTGCTCCAGCATGCCCCGATGAAACCGGCCAAACTTCTCTAGGTCAGATCGCTTCGCCTCATCGTAGTTGTGAACAGGGCCGGGGTTGAAGAAAAAGCCAAACATAGCGCTGATAGAACCGCCACAGGCCTCGTGCCCTGTCTCATGCGCTACTGCCACCAAGCCCTCAGCCAGAGCATGGGTAATTTGTTCCAGATACTCATAAGTGCCGGAACGCTGCAAAATTTCCAGCGTTTTAATGCCTGCGGTCATTGCTAACGGGTTGCCCGATAGCGTCCCCGCCTGATACATCGGCCCCGCTGGAGCCACCATTTCCATAATCTCGCGCCGACCGCCATAGGCACCCACGGGCAACCCACCGCCGATGATTTTGCCCAGCGTGGTGAGATCAGGCGTAATGCCAAATTTCTGCTGAGCCCCCCCATAGGAGATGCGGAACCCCGTCATCACCTCATCAAACACGAGTAATGCGTCATGCTCCCGCGTGATTTCGCGCAGCCCTGCCAAAAAACCGCCATCCGGCTGAATGAAGCCCGCGTTACCCACCACCGGCTCCAGAATCACGCCACAGATTTCGCCAGGATTCTCAGCAAATAGCGCTTTTACCGCTTCTAGATCGTTATAGGGAGCGGTGAGCGTGTTCGCAGTTGTGGACTTAGGCACTCCGGGGGAATCAGGCAGCCCTAGCGTTGCCACGCCCGACCCTGCTTTAACTAAAAACATGTCGGCGTGGCCGTGGTAGCAGCCTTCAAACTTAATGATTTTTTCGCGTCCGGTATAAGCACGCATTAGCCGCAGCACAGCCATACAGGCTTCCGTGCCCGAATTGACGAACCGTACCATTTCGATGCTGGGTACAGCGTCAATCACCAGTTCTGCTAGCACGTTTTCGTGATAACAGGGTGCGCCAAAGCTGGTGCCCTTCTCGGCTGCTAGCTGAATTGCTTTGATGACTTCGGGATGGGCATGCCCACAGATAGCAGGCCCCCAAGTGCCGATGTAGTCGATGTATTGATTATTGTCTACATCCCAGGCATAGGCACCCTTAACGCGGTCAAATACCAGGGGCTGCCCCCCGACCGATTTAAAGGCTCGCACTGGGGAGCTAACGCCGCCGGGCATAAGCTTTTGGGCGGCCGAAAAAATTTCTTCTGAACGGGTGGTTTGCAAAGGGGTTGCTGTTGTCAAAACCGTCTCCTGCTAGTGTTGCAAGTGATTTGAATAAATGAGAGGGCAGTTGCTTAGGCTAGTAGCCCTAAACATGGCATGATCTAGCTGGTCGCTTCGCCACGAGTTAACCTTACGCCAGACTCATTGCTTTTAAGCGTACTACTCACGGATCGCCGGATCTTGGATCATCTGAGCCAATGGCTAGGGCTAAGGGCGCTAGCGTTCGGCTGTGCCGTCTCGGAGAGAATTGCCCCACGCTTAAACCCATTTCCTCATTTTATGGCAGAAGGTCAGCACAAGCAGAATCCAATTCTCGAAGCACTCGGGCTGCAAGGAGGCTTGATCGTGTCATGTCAAGCTCCCTCAGACTCCCCCCTGCATAAGCCTGAGGTGATTGCTGCCATGGCCGAGGCGGCGGCGCAACAGGGCGCCGTGGGTGTGCGGATTGATTCTCCGGCTCATGTGAACGCGGTGTGCGATCGCCTATCAACGTCAACGCCAGTGCCGATCATTGGGCTGTGGAAGCGTCAGATACCGGGCTATGACGTGTATATCACCCCTCAGTTTGAGGATGCTCGGGCGATCGCCCAAGCAGGAGCCGACATCATTGCGATCGATGCTACCGCTCGTCCGCGGCCTGGACATGAAACGCTCCCCGAGATGATTGCCCGCATCCACGAGCAACTGGGCAAGCCTGTCATGGCCGATATCGACACGATGGAAAGTGCGATCGCGGCAGCTGAGGCTGGAGCAGACCTGATCGGTACAACCCTCTATGGCTATACTGCCACGACCCAGCACCTCAACCCACCCGGTTTAGATTTGCTCAACACCCTGACCCAGCTCTTAGATGTGCCCATCCTGTGTGAGGGAGGGATCGCGTCCCCTCGAATGGCTCAGCGTGCGCTAAAGTTAGGAGCCTACGCCGTAGTTGTAGGCACCGCGATTACGGGTATTGATGCGCAGGTTAGCGTTTATGTATCCGCATTGATGGGAACCCTAGAAGTACCTTAGAACAAAGTTCTTAATTTCCTCTTAATTAAAGTTGAGCATCGCTCTGAATTTATTCCAGTTCTAAATCGTGCCCATCGGTTTAATCCCTACTCCAGCAGATCGTTTTTTGCGCTTCTAAGATTACGACTCTATCCTTGCAGCGAGATTTATCTTTTGTGGGGATGCTATCGCTAATAGATGTCCTTAGAAGAGGTCTCTTTGCATCCTCATCAATTGTGCACCTGAGGTTGTGCAGAATAGATCTAATCAATAGGGTTGAGGCAGCGGAGAAGCGAACACAGCACGACGGTTTAAATAAATGAAATGACTGAAATAATTGCGTTGCTGCCTGCAAGTGAGATACGTTAGCCAACGCTCAACACTGGCACCAGAGGCAATGTTGAGGCTTCAAAATGATTCTGCAATCATCTTAAACTCTATAAATTTCTGAGCTCTAGGGTCTTGGCAGTCATGCCTTCACACGTTGTCGTGGGCAGCAAGATCAACGGCACTAATCTAGCAGGCTTCAAACTCGGGCTTTCATCAGCACAAGGACTCCTAGGGAAAGCAGATTATCGCGGAGTCCAGTAGTGCCTTTTCAATCTTTTGAGATAAACCTACCCGGTTCCACGGTGCAATCACAAACAATTATGCAGGGCATTCCCTTTCGGATTTTAGTGGTGGCAGACGATGAAACACTGTTTGCCCAATTAAAGCAAGCCTTTGGGCAAATGAAAATGACGGCTTTTGGGACGACTCGGTGCCTAGTCGATTGGGCTGTGGATGAGTCAACGGCACGCCAATATTTGCAGTTGCAGCAGCATGATGTGTGGCTGCTTGATTTGCAGCCTAATGGTCAAGCGGCTGAAGCTGCAATAGCATTGCTAGAGTGGGCGATCGCCCAAAAATTCTGCCTGCCGACGGTGCTGCTGCACTCTGCCGATCAGTTACCGACCAAGGTTTTACCGGATGCCCTATTAAGTGAGGAGGCGATCGCCTGGATACCCCACACCCACATCTCAACGCAAACATTGCAGCGCTGTCTGCAAAAAGTGTCGCCGCGATCGTCCCTCACTTTGACTTGCCACACAGCACTCAATGACAACACGCTGCTGAATATGGCGATCGCCCAGTTGCCCGTGGGCGTGGTGATCTCAGATCCCAACTTGCCCGATAACCCCACTGTGTTTGTCAACAGCGCCTTTAGCCAAATTACAGGCTACAGCGCCGCCGAGTTTTTGGGCAACAACTGCCGCTGCCTGCAAGGCCCTAACACCAATCTAGAGACCGTGGCTGAAATTCGAGGGGCGATCGCCGCTCATCAGCCCATTTCCCGTGTGCTGCTGAACTATCGCAAAGACGGCACTCCCTTCTGGAATGAACTCAACATCACCCCAGTCTTTGATGGCGACGGCATCCTCACCCACTACATCGGGCTGTTAACAGATGTAACAGAGCGCAAGCGCAACCAGGAAGCCCTCAAAGACAGCGAAGAGCGCTATGCCTTATCCGTGCAGGGTGCCAACGACGGCATCTGGGACTGGAACCTGCAAACTGGCGACCTCTACCTTTCGCCTCGTTGGAAGACCATGCTGGGCTATACCGCTCATGAATTAGACGACACCCTCGACAATTGGTTTGAGCGTATCCATCCAGATGACCAGTATTGGCTAAAGCGAGAATTGTCTGCCCACTTAGAAGGTCTCACGCCCCACTTTGAGTACGAGCACCGGATGCGTCACCGCAATGGTGCCTACCGCTGGGTGCTGACGCGGGGGCTAGCGGTGTTTGATGCAGCGGGCAAAGCCAGCCGCATGGCCGGCTCTCAAACCGACATCACTGGGCGCAAGCAGGTAGAAGAGCAACTGTTGCATGATGCGTTTCACGACGCTCTGACGGGGTTGCCCAATCGGGCGCTGCTCACAGATCGGCTACACCACGCCCTAGAGCTAAGTCGGCGCAATTCCGCGTTTCTGTTTGCGGTGGTGTTCTTAGACCTTGATCGATTTAAGGTGATTAACGACAGCTTGGGGCACATGATGGGCGATCGCCTGTTAGTTACCGTCTCTAAGCGACTGCTCGCCTGCCTCCGCCCGGGCGACACCGTAGCTCGACTGGGTGGCGATGAATTTGTGCTGCTGCTCGAAAACCTGACAGATGTGTATGGGGCCACGAGCGTTGCCCAGCGCATCAAAGCAGCACTAGCAGAACCCATATCCCTCTCTGGGCACGAAATCTTCATTAGCGCCAGCATGGGTATCGCCTTAGGCAACTGCGACTATCCTCACCCTGCAGACCTAATGCGCGATGCTGATACTGCTATGTATCGAGCCAAATCTCAGGGGCGCGATCGATACGAAATTTTTGATACTGGGATGCACCTCCGCGCCGTCACTCTGCTGCAAATTGAGAACGACCTACGGCGAGCAGTAGAGCGACAAGAGCTGCGATTGCACTACCAGCCCATTATTTCGCTGCGCGACTTTAGCCTCAGTGGGTTCGAAGCCCTGTTACGGTGGCAGCATCCCCGCCAAGGCAATATTCCCCCCAGCGAATTCATCCCCATTGCAGAAGATACTGGCCTAATCGTACCCATCAGCCAGTGGGTCTTGCACACCGCTTGCCAGCAGATGATGTATTGGTGCAATCAATATCCTGAAGCTGCAGCGCTCACCATTAGTGTCAACCTTTCCAGTAAGCATTTCACGGCTCATCTTGTGAACGACATTCACACTGCATTGGCTGATACGCACCTGCCCCCAGAGCGGCTAAAGCTCGAAATCACAGAAAGTGTACTGATGGAAAATGCAGAAACAGCAGTAGCAACCTTGCAAGAACTCAAAGAGTTGGGCGTGCAGCTTGCAATTGACGATTTTGGCACAGGGTATTCCTCTCTAAGCTATCTGCATCGGTTCCCCATCGATACCCTCAAGATCGATCGCTCTTTTGTCAATAGGTTAGATACTGATCCTGAGCAGCTTGCCATTGTTCGCAATATCATGTCGTTAGCCTGGAACTTGGGCATTGACGTGGTTGCAGAAGGGGTTGAGCGGTCTAAGCAGTTGACGCAACTGCGATCGCTCCAATGTGAGCTAGCGCAGGGATTTTACTTTTCTAAGCCTATCAGTGCCGAGCAGGCCGAGGTATTGGCTGCCGGGACGCTGCCCTGGAAGCAAGAATCTAAACTGAGCTGAGTTGACGCTGGGCTGTTAAAACTGCACATCAACCCAGACCAAGCGGTGGTCTGAACTGATGATGGGGTCGCCGCTGCCTACCAGGCGGTGGAATGGGTCACTGCTCGGCGGCCAGAAGACTCTGGCATTGATGAGTTCTAGATCACGGGAGGGCAGGGCATAGTCAAGCCGAAAGTTGCCGTTGCGAAAGCTAGACGTGTCATGTTCCGGTGGCCCTTGATGGTCGTCGTTTATTCCTGCTTCTGCGCCGCCCTCGCTAGCGGGTGTGAGTTGGGTGTTGACACGAGGATGAGAGAGCAGTTGGGCGATCGCCCCCGGCACCGAATCCCCATCCACAGGGTCTGCATTTTGATCTCCCACAATCACAAATGAGGCGTCGGCAGGCAGTCCACCCCGGTTGCCTTGGTCATCATAGAGATAGTTGGCTGCACCGGGGGTAATGTAATCGGCCCAGAGACGAATTTCGTCGTGGTTGCGTCTGCCGTTGCGATTTTCGGGGCCGTCGAATACAGGCGGGGTGGGGTGGCTGGCGAGAATGTGGAGCTGGCGATCGCCCACCTCAATTGGAACATCCCAATGGCTTTTAGACGACAGCCGAAATACCGCTAGCTGCTCTGCGCTATACCAGTCTTGTGGTTCGGGCGTATCGGGATTGCTGGGTAGCAGCGCGTTGGGCATATCTTTCCACAAAAACCGCTGAAAGGTGCGCACCTGCTCGGTGCGGATGGGATACTTCGACAGCAGCGCCATGCCATATTGCCCCGGAAACATGCCAAACCCAAAGGCGTTTTCGGCATAGCCCCGATTCCTCGGAATGAGCGTTCGCGGCTGCTCATGGCTGAGGGGCACAGGGGCCAGCACGCCTGTGTTAAAGGGAGCCAGGTAGCGATAGGGATAGTTGATCGGGGCGGCTCCCCGTTGGCTGATGCTCAAATAGTTGTCTTGCAACCGCTGGAGCGATCGCCCGCTGGCATCGTAATCGACCTCTTGCAGCAGCAGCACATCGGGTGCAACCCGCTGGATGATCTCGGCTACGGCCTGAATTTGGGGATGAGCGGGTGTAGACAGGTCGCGGAGCAATTGTCCGGCAGCGTCGCGATTCATATAGGTGTTGTAGGTGGCGACCCGCAGCATGGGCGGTGGCGCTTGGGCGATCGCCCCCCAGCGACTTAGTCCCAGCCAGCTTGGCCCCAGCGAACTCAGCACCGTTGCCCACACCGTCACTCCAAACACCAGCATCAGTCGCCCCAAGAGTTGTCGAGTCATGCCACCTTATCCGATAGAGACAGGACTGACGCACGTCGCGCAGCGTCCTGGAAATTTTGGACAATGCTTAGGAGGCTATACCTCCCCAAAAGCGTTCAATTGCGTAAGTCTGGGGCCAGAGGCGTGGCAATTGCCAGAGCGTTACAAAATCCCTGTAGCCGCCTTCCCTCATCTGGCCCCAGGCTCAGCATTAGACGAAAGGCCTTTCTAACAAATCGAATGTTCTGCATTGTACTGAATGGGGTGCCAAATCGCGTGCCACGAAGATCACTCCCTAATGTTAATGCGTGGCGCTGGCGGCATAGCTCGGAGGCATGTTATGGAGAGGATACTAATCCAGAACGAATGCTAATCCAGAGAGAATGCTAAAGCAGGTTAGAGCGCCAGAGGTGTTGCTGCTGAACGAGGGTATGCCCTCGCCAGTCCTCTTGAGTCTGGGGAAAGTCGGCGCGATAGTGCCCGCCGCGACTCTCGGTGCGGAAGTGGGCGCATTGCAAAATCAGCAGCGCAATATCTAGCAGATTGCGGGTTTCGCCCCACTGGCGCAGCAGCGCTTGGGGAACGGCGATCGCCCGGGCTGATTCTATCGAGAGAGACGCCAATTGCTGGCTGAGCGGCAGTGCCGAAAACTCATCGCGCCATGTTTGAAGCTGGGCGATCGCCCCCTCCATCACCGTCTGGGTGCGGCTAATGCCAGCACTGTGCCAGGTTAGCTGAGCAATGCGCTCCCGCAGACGGTGCAGATGATCCTGCTGCGTTGCCCAGGCCTCGAGTTGTAGGGCCGTGCCACTAATGGGGGGCAGAGCACCAGAATTTCCTGGCCCTTCGGGCGCTGGCGTGGGCAGCGACAGCGACTTAAGCTGCGCCCCAAACACAATGCACTCCAGCAGGGAATTGCTAGCAAGGCGATTGGCACCATGCACCCCCGTGCTGGCAGTTTCTCCCACGGCATAGAGGTGGGGAATTGAGGTTTGGCTGCTTAGATCGGTAGACACACCGCCCATCCAGTAATGGGCGGCAGGTGCGACGGGGATCGGCTCCTGAAACGGATCGACCCCCCAATCTTGGCAGACCTGCACAATATTGGGAAAACGGCGTTGAATCGTATCGGGGGCGATCGCCCGTAAATCTAGCCAGACATGGGCCGTCGCATCATCAGGGTGCGTGGTTTGCAGATGCGTAAAGATGGCACGGCTGACCACATCGCGAGGCGCTAGTTCACCATCGGGATGATAAGCATCGGCAAATCGCTTGCCTGTGTCGTCAATGAGGTGTGCGCCCTCGCCCCGCACCGCTTCGCTAATCAAAAACCGGGGGGCTCCTGGCAGCGTCAGCGCTGTGGGATGAAACTGCACAAACTCCAGATCCCGCAGCAATGCCCCTGCCCGCCACCCCATCGCCACCCCATCTCCTGTGCTGAGGCTGGGGTTAGTGGTTTGGGCAAACACCTGCCCGCCTCCCCCCGTTGCCAACACCACCACCGCTGCAGCCAGCCAGTGAACCCGATCTTCATAGGCCAGAATTACACCCCGGCAGGGCTGGGAATGTGGCGATGCGGTTGAGGCCGCACTCGGGTTTAACGAGCCCGGCCCTAAGTCTAGATTCGTGTGAAAAGGGTCTGTGTCCGTGGGCATCCACAAATCCAGCACATAGCCAGAAATCACCTGAATATTGGGTTGGCGCAGCACCTGCTGCGTCAGCGCTGTGACGACAGCGCGCCCAGTGGTATCAGCCGCATGCAGCACGCGCCGTCGAGAGTGGGCGGCTTCTAGCGTGAGCGCTAGGTGACTCTGATGCTGGTCAAAGGCCACACCCATCGTCACGAGGTCTTGAATGCACTGAGGCGCTTGCTCCACGAGCATTTCTACTGCTGCAGAGTCGCACAGCCCTACACCCGCTTGCAGCGTATCTTGGTAGTGCAATGTGGGGGAATCATCGGGGGCGATCGCCGCTGCAATTCCCCCTTGCGCCCAATCGCTAGCCGATAGCGACAGCGGCTCTTTGGTCACCAGCCCCACCCGAAAGTGATCGGGTAAGCATAGGGCTGAGTAAAGCCCTGCGGCCCCACCACCAATCACAATCACATCAAACTGCGGAAATATTGGAGAATCTGACACGGGGGAATCGGGAGTTGCCGGACTATTCGTAATTCTAAGAAAGAGAGTGGGTTTGTGCAGACGCTTTGATGAATGGGAGTAATGCGGGATGGGGAACGGCTCGACTCAGATGACTTAAACTCGGGCGATCGCCACACTCACAACATTCGCCACATTCAACAGATAGACCCGAATGCTAAAAACCCAAGTGCAGGTCTGAAGGGACAGTGTACCTAGCAGACCCACACTTGGGTTTACCTAAATTTTGCAGGCCTGTTACCCGCAGCAGCCCGAACAATGCCTAGCGATAAATGCCATTGTTAATCCGGTCAGCGCCTTCTACCAAGGCATCTTCCGGATCGCTGACGGTAAATTTGTTGAGATTGGCCTTGAGCACATCAAGCTGGCGCTCAGTGAGCCCTTTAAGGTTTAAGACATCCTCAACCGAATCATAGGGCGCGTTCTTGACAATGGCACGAGCCAGAGTGGGATACAATCCCGGAAATTGCATGAATGCTCGAACGTTAGTGTTGTTCAAGTCAATTTTCTGCCCGAATTCCGTGGCGAGCTTATCGTCCATGACGTTGCGGAACTCTTCAGCCAGCAGGGGCGTAGAGAAAAGCCCAGACTGAGACAGACCTAGGGCGATCGCTGCTTGCGATGCTACGGGCAGCACCCAGGCACTAACCACCATTCCTAAAACCAGTAATACACCAGCGAGTCGCTTCATTGGCCGAATCCCTTCCAACTCCATTACTCCAAACATTTGATGCATCTGCACTGTCTTGATTGCAATCTTTAGACGCAAATTCTATGGACTAAGCAGACACATAACCACAGCAGTAGAAATCACTCAAACCCGGTCAGACTGCCGGATTAAGTTGTTCCTATTTAGAGCCTACCACTTCCCGCGCAGACTTCTCAGGTCTGCCCCAGAAATTCTGCGATCGCACCAAATCTCCCACCTTCTAACACCATTTCTAGGGCTGCACCACCACCCGCATGCCCACCTGCACATGGCGGAAGAGGTCTACCACATCATCGTTGCGAAGCCGGACACAGCCATTGGACGCGGCCTGCCCAATCGACGATACTGTAGGCGTACCGTGAAACCCAATCACACCATTGTCTAAGCTGGCAAACCCAATCCACCGTAGCCCTAAAGCACTATCAGGCCCAGGAGAATGCACCTCACCCGTCCAGGGACTCTGCCAAATGGGGTTTTCAATCATCTCAAAGATCTCAAACTCGCCCGTGGGCGTAGGCGTGCCAGGCTTGCCCACGGCGACCGCAAATGCCGCTAGGACTTCATCCCCCGATTTCACAAACACCTGTCGCTCGCGCAGACTCAACACCAAGTGCGTCGGCAATGGCGCTTGTGCCTCTGGTAGATAGGCGGTGTCGCTAGGCAGCGCCGGAGGCGACAGCGGCGGCAGTTCCAGTAAGGGCGGGCTATGGCTCAACCTTAGATTAGCGGCTGGCTGAATTGTGGCGTTAAGAGGTGCTTCTTCTGGCGGTTCAACTTCAGAGAGGGCATCTTCAGGCAGCGCCTCTGCTGACATATCTGCGGCTGACGGCACAACGGGTCGTGGAACAGCGGTCGGTGCAGCGTTGTCGAGTTGCGCAGGGGGGGCAGAGCGATCTACAGACGAGGCTGATTCATCTGCGGATGCATTGTCCGTGGGTGCGCTATCTGCGGACGCGTCATCTGCGGATGCGCTATCTATAGAGGAAGCCGAGGACGGATCTGGTTCTAACGCTGGCTCAGGAGTGGGCTGAGGTTCGCTCGTCGTCGCATTCACATTAGCCGGTGTGGTCAGCGGTGCAGCATCTGCTGGAGCTTCCGCTGAGTCGTTTGATGACGTCGGATTCTCGATGGTGGAGGGATCAGTGGGGCGATCGCCCATGTCCGGCATTCGATTTGCGCGATCGACTAGCGCTTCATCAACCAAGCGTCCTTGCCCCTCATCAGTCCAGGGGCGATTCACTCGAATTCGGTGGCTAGACTGAGCACCCGCCGTCAGATGCCAGGTGCTGGTCAACACAATGCAGCCCAGCAAACCCAAGAAATACCGTTGCGATCTCACCATCCCTACCCTTCACACCACAACCAACACTATAAAGCACTATTTTGCAGGCGCGACGCACATGCGTATGATTCAGAGCCTTGCTGGGGCAAGCATTTCACCAGGCCTTTACCCCTGAGCCAAAGGGCTAAAGACCACCCGAAATCATGACCAACATCCAACGTCAGTTCAGCATATGCCTAAACCTGTGCTGCCTGGCACGAGCTAGGGCTGTTTCGGCCCTGCGTCACAAGGCTGAAACAACGCTATCGAACTTACGTCAATCTAAGACTGCTCGTTCCCTCGTACAGAGGCGAATAGCGCTAATCCTGACAAAAGTCTGGCAAATTACATCGCGCCTGAGTTTTTGTTGAACAAAATCCAGACCGTTTTGGCGATGAGCTTAATGTCATACATCAGGCTCCAATTTTCCTGGTAGCGCAAATCTAGCCGCACAATATCTTCAAACTCGCGGATGGAGGAGCGCCCACTCACCTGCCATTCGCCAGTCATGCCGGGCTTTACGTCGAGCCGCTGCCATTGGGGGATTTCGTAACGCTCAACTTCATCGGGCGTAGGAGGGCGCGTGCCGACTAGGCTCATATCGCCCTGCAGCACATTCCAAAACTGAGGCAGTTCATCTAGGCTGGTTTTCCGCAAGAGCTTGCCCACGCGGGTAATGCGGGGATCATAGGATGCTTTGAAAATTGCGCCACTGGCTTCATTTTTGATCAGGTGCTTTTGCGCTTCTGCATCGGTCACCATTGAGCGGAATTTCCACATTTTGAACCGCCGACCCATGCGCGAACAGCGCACCTGCCCAAAGAATAGAGGGCCAGGACTGTCGAGCTTAATGGCGATCGCCAATGGCACCAGCAATACCCCGGTAATCGCTAAGCCCACGAGCGCACCTGCAATATCGAGCAGACGTTTTGGCTTTGACTGAACAGACGGGTGAGTGATGAACACCCCCTCAGAACGGGGCGATCGCCGCTTGGGCACCGCCTTCCCATCTGACTCCGATCCCGCGTTAGCTACGAGCGTCGGGGTTAGTTTTTGGGGTTGCTTCAGTCCGCTGGTCGCTGGGGGCGAGACGGGTACCGCACGCCCCTGCTCGATGGTAAAAAGCTTATTGAGATCGGCCAGAGCAAGCACCATCATCACCTGCTCTGAAACATTCCGCAAAACCAGCTCAATCCGCTGCTTCTGCGCCATTTTTTTAACAGACACGAGCGCTCCCAGCCCGCTGCTATCCATAAAAATGGTGTCGCTAAAATCTAGCTCGGCTCGATTCAGGTCTGGGTTTTGCTGGCAGAGGTCTTGGAAGGTTTGCTTAAACCCAATTGCTTGATTAATGGTAAAGGTTTGAGGAAGTTGGATCTGACAGGTGCGACTCTGAATCGTGGTTTGGCTGACAAGGTTGTTGGATTCGACCACGGCGATTTACTCAACTCTAGAAAAGATAACGAATTAGCAATAGGGAGACGAGAGAGTGGCGACGGAATACATTGGCAATAGACCTTGTTTCTACTTACATGTCAGGTTTGGGACTGCCCGAACCTATTGTATGAAGACCTATTGCTTTTTTCTAAGCCTGACCGCTGTCATAGCCATAAAACTAGACGGATAGGGTTGACGCTGCTCTAGGCAAGGTTTTACCTCATGATGTGACTCAAGTGCTGTAGCTATGGTTCTAGCTTCTTATTCGACTGGTGTAGATTCAGACGACACGCTGGAATCATAATGTTCACGGCGTCCCTATACGGTAACGGGTTGATCTCCCCTAGACATAAGGGTAATAACCCCGCTTAGTCTTAAATAGAATGGCTAGACGCTGACAGGTAGGGTGCACCTCTAGCAAAAGAATACCCAACCCCATGGGCGATATCACAGTCTCTCAAAGGGTTTAATGAACCAGCACAAACCTGTAGATACTACGGAATCTAACAGGATTCTAACTACAAGATGCAGATAAACCGTGGCCTGTGGGTCAGTCTGACAACAGCGGGTTGTGCTCTGCACCCCTGCCTTGGTAGCAGTTGTGACACCAGAACGTGATTAGACGGCTAATTCCGTAGCTGTAATGCTAACCAACGCTGGGTAATGGCGCTCAGGACGGAATATCTACAAAAGCCCCATACTGCAAGGCTCACACAATCTGACTTTAAGGTAGGGCTGGTTTCATAGAGATCTGCCATGGCATTGATCCTCTTCCGTACATCTGCTTCCCTTTGGCTCGTGCGATCGCCCTAGCGCTAAACCAGCGGGATAGAGCCCATATAGAACTCAAATTTCGCTACCACAAACTGTCCTAACTCAAGCGGCAGATTCATCTGGTTTTGCGATGTTTTGCGCTATCAATTGGCTAGGTAAGTGTATTGGCTGAGGGAGTTCTCATAGGTTTTGAGCAGCAGTTGCGCATCTTGTAGGGTGATGCGCTGGTCTTGTAGAGCCTGCTCAGTTTGGCGGCGGATGCTTTCGGTAAGCGCTTCGGTGTCATATTGCACATAGCTCAGCACCTCTTTCATGGTGTCGCCTTTAACCACATGCTCAATTTGATAGCCGTTGGGGTTGAGGGTGATATGTACGGCGTTGGTATCGCCAAATAGATTGTGTAGGTTGCCCATAATTTCTTGATAGGCCCCGCCCAAGAACAGCCCTAAATAGTAGGGTTCGTGATCCCGCTCGGTGGTTGTGCTGCTGCCATTGGTGCTTGGCTCAGGCGATCGCAATGGGTGCAGTTCCAAAACTGACTTCACATCGCGCAGGTCAATAAATTGGTTAATCTTGCCATCGCTATCACAGGTGAGGTCGGCTAGAGTGGCGCGGGCAGTCGGTTCTTCATTCAACCGATGAATCGGCATGATGGGAAACAATTGGTCAATTGCCCAAGCATCGGGGGCAGATTGAAACACAGAGAGGTTGACGTAGTAGATAGACGCCATGATCTTTTCTAGATCTTCTAGGTCGTCGGGTACGTAGTCTTGCTGCCGGGCGATTTGCATGATTTTGGCACAGCAGGCCCAGTAGGTTCGCTCAGCGCGGGCGCGGTCGGTGAGGCTAAGGTAGCCAAACCCAAACATGCTCACGGCTTCGTCTTTGAACTGGGCGGCGTCGTGGTAGGCCTCTTGATAGTTTTCTGCTGTGATTGACTGGCAGGTTTCGTAGAGATTGCGGAGCAGCAGGTGGTCGTCGGGAGTCGGGGGTTCTGGTGCTTCTGCGATGACATCGCTGGTGCCCAGCACGTCGAATATCAGCACCGATTGGTGAGAGGCGATCGCCCGTCCACTTTCACTCACGAGCGTTGGCATTGGAATCTGCCGCTCATTGCAGGCTTCTTTTACTTCCGCCACGATGTCGTTGGCGTAGTTTTGCATGTTGTAGTTTTTAGAGGCGTAGAAATTGGTTTTGGAGCCGTCGTAATCGACCCCAAGTCCGCCGCCCACATCCAGGTATTTCATCTGGGCACCCAGTGCGGCCAACTCAACGTAAATTTGGCTAGCTTCACGGATGGCGTCTTTGATGACGCTGATGTTAGAAATCTGCGAGCCGATGTGGTAATGCAAAAGCTGCAAGCAATCCAGCATATCGGCGGCGGCGAGCTGCTGCACCGTGCGCAAAATTTCGGGTACGGTAAGGCCAAATTTGGCGCGATCGCCCGCTGAGCCGCCCCAGCGCCCAATGCCCCGCGTGCTGAGCTTGGCGCGCACACCTACGATGGGCTTTAGGCCCAGCTTGCGGCTGGCTTCGATTACTAGATCCACTTCTTCCCGCTGTTCTAGCACAATAATCACAGTCTTCCCGAGCTGCCGCGCTAGGGTTGCCGCTTCGATATATTCGCGATCTTTATAGCCATTGCAGATCAGCAGCGCGCCGGGGGTGTTTAGGGTTGCCAGGGCAATCATCAACTCTGGCTTAGAACCCGCTTCTAACCCAAACTGATGGGGCTTGCCAAACCGCACCAGATCTTCCACCAGATGCCGCTGCTGGTTGCACTTAACCGGGAACACGCCCCGATAGCTGCCTTTGTAGTTGTAGCGGGCGATCGCCTTGGCAAAAGCTGCATTCAGCCGCTGAATTCGATCATCTAAGATGTCGGAAAAGCGAATCAGCATGGGCAGCCCCAAATTGCGCTGCTTCAGCGCATTCACCAGATCAAACAAATCGAGTGAGCCGCCTCGATCGCCCTGGGGCGATACCGTAACATGCCCTTCCGCATTAATCGAAAAGTAAGGTTCACCCCAGCCATTGATGCGGTAGAGTTCTTCGCTGTCTTCGATAGTCCAGCGGTGTTGAATGGCGGTGGATTGGGTGGGAACAGGCACCATAGGTTGCGGCAGGTTGGGGTAGCGGGGGGTGGCAAGCGCGATCGGAGAAACGGCGTAACGTGGGACGCGGCTGGGTCAGAGACCGAGTGATATCCAGTCAGACCGATGTTAATCCGAGTCAAAGTCTAGCGTATTTATTCGGTATCCTGGGTGACGACTCAGACTAGGTGCGGTTCAGACTTAGTGCGGTGACAGGGGCGATCGCTCCATAAGCCTGTCCGTTGAATCAAGGCTTGGCGGGCCAAAGCTGTAAAGTTCTGGCGTGGGCACTTTACAAACGATCCGCTTTTTCCCACCATAGAAAAGGTTTTGCATGTTAGGAGCAGCAAGTCGTGGAACGAACCTTTATCGCCATCAAGCCCGATGGCGTTCAGCGCGGGCTAGTGGGAGAAATCATCGGGCGCTTTGAGCGCAAGGGCTTCACCTTGGTGGGGCTAAAAGCGATGACCGTGTCGCGAGAGCTGGCCGAGACACACTACGGTGTTCACAAAGACAGGCCTTTCTTTGCCGGGCTTGTAGAGTTCATCACTTCTGGCCCCGTGGTGGCAATGGTATGGGAGGGCGATGGCGTCATTGCCTCAGCGCGCAAGCTGATTGGCGCGACCAATCCCCTGAATGCAGAACCGGGCACCATTCGCGGTGACCTTGGCGCAAACATCGGGCGCAACATCATCCACGGCTCGGATGCGCCCGAAACGGCTCAGTCAGAAATTGCCCTATGGTTCTCTGACTCTGAACTGTCGAATTGGCAACCTACCATCATGCCCTGGGTTCACGAATAGTTTGGATGTAGCCTTTATCTCTAAATACCGTGATTGGGTTAATTCGATAACGTTAGTTCGGCAAATTCCTTAAACCGTGCTGCCCGCGTTGCGGGCAGCACGGTTTAGCGTTATTTCAGCCTCGTAGCGCAGGGCTGAAATAACGCTATTGAACTCACATTTGCTCAAAGCATTCGCAACGTTCAACGGCTTTAGCGAAAACCAGCAGGCCTTTCAGCGCGGCTGAATCGACCTCGGTGAGGGGAAGGTTGCGCTTGCGCCTGGTAAGTTTTGACTCATCATAGAAGGAACGGTGACAGGGAATACAGGAAACGGGGGAACGGTGGGCGATCGCTCCAATCAAACTCTACCGACGCGCACTGGGTCAAGCTCGAACCCGCGTCAGGTGGCGTTGCTGGCGCTGCTGGCAGTGCAGCGGGGAGCCTTTGCCGATGTGGCCTTGCACGATGCGCTGAACCGAGCAGACCTGTCTGCCGTAGATCGGGGCCTGACCACAGAGCTGGTGTATGGCACGGTGCGGCGGGGGCGATCGCTCAATGCGTTGATTCAGCAATTTGCCAGCAAGCCGCCCCCGCCTAAGCTGGTGCCAATTTTGCAATTGGGGCTGTATCAACTGCGCTACCTGAGCCACATTCCGCCTTCTGCCGCGGTGAATACGACGGTGGATCTGGCGAAGCACAACGGACTAGGCGGTCTGGCGGGATTCGTCAACGGGCTGCTGCGCGCCTATGGGCGATCGCACGCTGCGGGTGTTGATCCACTCGATCTGCCCAGCGACCCGGTGCAGCGGTTGGGCGTGCTGCATAGCTATCCTGACTGGATTGTGCAGGTGTGGGTCGATCAAGTTGGCTGGGCGGCAGCAGAGGCGTTGTGCCAGTGGTTTAATCAGCCGCCTCGATTGGATGTTCGGGTTAACGAATTGCAGACTTCAGTCACCCAGGTGCAGCAGGCCTGGCTAGCGGCTGGGGTGGAGAGCGAGCGCCTGCCGCAGAATCCGCAAGGGTTGCGGCTGCGACAACATATCGGCGCGGTGCAAGCGCTGCCGGGGTTTGCCGAGGGCTGGTGGGCTGTGCAAGACTCCAGCGCCCAACTGGTGAGCCACCTGCTCGACCCGCAACCGGGCGAAACGGTGATTGATGCCTGTGCGGCTCCCGGTGGCAAAACGACTCACATCGCTGAGCTGATGGGCGATCGGGGGGTAGTGTGGGCGGGCGATCGCAGCGCCAATCGACTCAAAAAAGTAGCAGAAAACGCCCAGCGATTGCGTCTGCACAGCATCCACATTCAAGCTGCTGACAGTCGGGAGCTGCCGCAGTTTGCGCACCAGGCCGATCGAGTACTGTTAGATGTGCCCTGCTCTGGGTTGGGCACCCTGCATCGTCATGCTGACGCGCGCTGGCGACAAACACCCGAAACAATCCTGCCGCTGGCACAGCTTCAGCAAGAATTGCTCAGCCAAGCCGCCACTTGGGTGAAACCGGGCGGGCTAATGGTTTACTCTACCTGCACCCTGCATCCGGTAGAAAATGAGGCGGTGATTCAGGCTTTTTTGGCACAGCATCCCACCTGGCAAATTGAGCCGCCGCCTGCTGATAATCCGGCGGCGGCGTTTGCAGAACCCCCAGGCTGGTGCCGCGTTTGGCCGCATCAGCATGATATGGATGGGTTCTTTATGGTGCGGCTGCGGGCTGCGATCGCCTAACTCTAAAGGTCAAGCGGTTTAAGAGTTAGCGATTCAAGAGTCATCTGAAGACGAATTGGCATCAACCTCGGGCACGATATCGGGCCGCTCGCGGCCTTCCCACCCGGCAGGGCGCTTGGAGTTATACCAGGCGATAGACCCAATCGTTACGGCGGCCACAAAGCCTACGGCATACACTGCCGTAAACCAGGGAAACCCACCCGCTGCCGTCACATCCATCAAAAGCATCATCCTGTCTATATCCTGTACGTTGGGTAAACGAAGGGAACCCAACTGCAGTATGGGTAGGGCGATCGCTCACCTCCACCCGATCTAGCACTTGGGCCACCGACCTATGTTGTGCGGCCACCGGCTCAGCCCTGCGGTGTGATGCAGGCTTGACCTCTCAGACGGTTCCATCCCGCTACGCGCGGGATCGCCGTGACAGTGGCTACATTTAGAATACGGCAGAGGGGTTCTGCTGAACCATGGGGCGAACTCTGGCCGCGCAAATTCCCTCGGCTCAGCTAATTTGCAGGGCAACGCGGGTGGCGCGCTGCACCACCTCGGCAGGCAGGGGCACATAGCCCAACTCAGGGCCAAACGCCTGCCCGTCTTGCAAGCCCCACTGAATCAAATCGCGCAGCACGGCAGCTTTTTGGGGGTCGTCATAATGCTGATAGACCAGCAGCCAGCTATAGGTCACGATGGGATAAGCCTCGGGATCATCGGGATCAGCCACTGCTCCGCGTAAATCGTCGGATAGCTCAATGGTGGCGATCGCCCGAGCCGTGGCCTCATCGGTTATCGCCACAAATTGCCCCGCCTGGTTTTCTAACACAGCCGTCGCTAGGTTTAACTGCTTCGCAAAGGCATATTCCACGTAGCCAATCACACCCTCCGCCTGGATAATTTGGGCACTGATGCCTGCATTGTCTTTGATCCCAATGCCCGCTGGCCAAGCCACACTCAAGCCTTGCCCCACTGCAGATTGCCAGGTTGGGCTGATGGCGCTGAGATAGGCCGTGAACGCAGCGGTGGTGCCGCTGCCATCTGAACGGTGGATCACGGTGATTGGTTGATCGGGTAAATCCAGATCAGGGTTGAGCGCCACCAGCTTGGGATCATTCCACTGAGTAATCACGCCTAAAAAAATCTCGGGTAGAACCTCTCGTGACAGCCGCAGCTCAACCGTTACCCCCGGCAGGTTATAGACTACAGCAATGCTGCCTGCTGCCGAGGGAATGAACAACGCGCCTGGCTCTACCTGCGCCACTTCTGCATCCGTCAGCGGAACTTCCGTGGCACCAAAGTCTACTGTGCCAACCAGAAATTGCTGAATGCCCGCCGCGCTGCCGATGGGCTGGTAGCTAATTTGCACCTGAGGGTGCCGCGTATTGTATTCCTGAAACCAGCGCAGGTAAAGAAATGAGGGCAAGGTTGCGCCCGCACCATAAAGCGTGACGGGAGGTTCAGGTGCATCAGCCGAGGCCTCTAAGGAAGACGGTGTCGAGGTTTGCGGTTGGCAGGCTTTGATGCCCAAGCTAAGGGCGATCGCTCCTCCCAAAAACTGCCGTCGAGACGCATTCCGCAATAGAATTCGATTCAGCACAGCCGCTTCTCCGGATGTTCAGGTCACTGATTTCTTCGCGATTGATTTTGGGATTAATTGCGAGATTAATCTTGCGCAGCTCGGATGCATTGTTTTAATGCAGCCTCACCGCCTAGGCCCAGCAGCGCTCTGTTCCTAGCCGATCAATACAGACAGATTTTTCAGCAGCGGTCAGTTCATCCATCATGACATCACGCCGCAACAGCAATCCGTTGTGTCCTGCCATAAACCGAGGCAGTTCAGCCATTTCGATGGGCTGTAGGGTTTGCATATCGTAGGTAGTGTAGGTCGTCAGATCCGGCGTGTCATAGCGAATGTCCAGCACGGTCAGGGTTTTGCGAGGTGCGAGCGCACTGTCGATAAAGGGACGCGGCCCCGACCCTAAAATGCCCATGTGCAGCAGTTGTAGCGCGCCTTTGTGGGCGGGATAGTAGGTGTGGTGGTGGCCGCTGATGTAAGTGTGGACGCGGTGGCGTTCTAACATGGCCTGGAGTTTATCGGCATTTTCCATCACTTCGCCCGGACTGTCGCGCCCAACTGAGATGGCATAGAGCGGCAAGTGCCCCAACAACACCCGCAGCTTGGCCGATTGAGCCGCCGGACTTTCGAGCGCTTGCTCTACCCAGGCCAGCTTGTCATCGGGAATATGATGCGAGGAGCCATCCCACGCCAAAAAGAAAACATCATCATGGGTAAAGGTGTAGTAGAAGGGAAACTCAAATCGATCGGCAAACTCCACCCCCGGATCATGGGCAGGGTCGGCCCAATAGTCGGTCGCGACTCTGCGCTCCCGCTCAAACAAAAAGCCCCCTGTCACCCCCAATGCGCTGGATGCGTCGTGGTTGCCAATGGTAAACCCGTAAGGCAACTTCTCCGCCCGCAGGGGGGCCGCAACGTGGGCATCAAAGGCTTGCCACATTGCTTGGAGCTGGGGTTCAGTTAACGTGGGTGACTGCCCCGCTACCATGTCGCCACTGCACAGCACCATATCGGGCTGCCAAAAGGGTAATAGGGCGATCGCCCGATCCACCTCGGGGTCGTAGTCCACAGAACCATACACCCCGTTCAAATCGCTCACCACCACAAAGCGCACATCTCCCCGAGGCGGGTTATAAACGCTGTCGGTGCCAGCACTGTCGAGAATGGCCTGGGTTTCTGCAGGGAGACCGGAGTCTGCAGGCTGCTGCACCAATGGGGCTGGCGGCGGCTCAACGCGGCTAGAGAGCGGGTCAGAACTGCGGCAGGCATGGAGCGCCAGGGTCAGGCAGCAGCTCATAATCAAGATCAAGAAATGCTGTCGCCAACGTTGCATCACGCTATCTGCTCAAACTTTAGACGATTGTTGTGTATCAATGCCGCCCTCATTAATGCATACATCGCCTTACGACACCAATGCTTGAGATGACATCTCACGACCTGCCCCATTATGGGTTGAATAGGTTGGCGCACTGCCTCCACACCTATTACGGTGTTACTGAATTGAGACATGAAAGTCAAAAACTGCCCTCTCCCTAGCCTTCTCCTGTTGGGCTACCGTGTATACACAAGTCTGAAACCCTTGCGACCAGAGCTTTCCCCTCATCCCCCAACCCCTTCTCCCAGTACGGGAGAAGGGGAGCCGAAACGCCTTGTCTGGCCTTCCCCTCTCCCATTTTTGGGAGAGGGGGACTGAGGAGGTGAGGGCCAAGATTGTGTATAAGCAGTAGCCCGTTGGGAGAGGGACAAGACTTTTAGCTCCCTTCTCCTGAGAGGGCGTTTGAAAAGTTACAGCGGTGTAACCAATTACGCCAGCCGCCTCACCATCAGCCGAATCATGGCGATGTAAATCATCGCTTCCGTACTTTCTGGCAGTCCCTCATAGTCACAGTTGAGGC
>JAHHHI010000028.1 GCA_019359435.1 Kaiparowitsia implicata GSE-PSE-MK54-09C | reverse complement strand
TCGTAGAACAGCGCCTCCTGCGCCACCGTCCGCTCGCCCATCATCGCACCGCCCCCCGATCCCGAGGACGACTGAATCAGGACTTCAAGCTCGCAGCAACACCGACTTCTTCAACAAAATCGACCCAAGTCGGACCTTGCCGGGCGCCGGCGATCCGCTACGCTGTCGGACGTGCCGCTCCCTGCACCAGGCCGAGAGGGGAGGGCGGGAGAACGGCGGCGGCTGCCCGTTTCAGCCGTCGACAGGTTCGCGCACTCTCCCGAGCCTCCCAAAAAGCTGAAATCGGCCAAAAGCCGCTCAGGGCCCCGTAGGTAGCCATTTGCCGTTTTCCAGCCTTGGTTCCCATCGGTAGCCCTCGACCGGCCTCTACGGCCTTCTGACGAGGTCGATGAAACGGGTCTGCCACTGGCCGGTTCAGGGCCCACGAACCCGTTGGAGCGGAATGCTTGAGACGACGTCAATCGGAGTCAGAAATCGTGAGACTGCGTAACAAAGCGCCCCTTTTGCTCGCCCAAAGCTAGGGATTCGAATAAATTCAATGAGTTAACCAAATGGCAGCCCGTCGATCCGGCAGGCTGTCTCGCGAAAACCGCTCCAAAATCGGCACGACGGCGGCTGAGTCTCACGAATTCCGGTCTGCTGACACCGGCCATTAAATCAAAACGACATTCGACCTCTTCATCTTTAATGAGTATAACGTCCGATAATGCAAGATTATCGGGCGTTACGATCAGGGCTTGCGATGGTTTGGCGCGTTCCCACCCGCCTAAATCGGCAGCATCTCAAGCCGGTGAGACCGCGACATGCCTATGCCAATCGCTAAAGCGTCAATCGAGCGGCCTTGCTGCGATGACGGTCAGCGTCGTTATAATAGCTTGCCGCTTGCTGGACCGAGCGATGCTGCGACTGTTGCATCGCCTCAGGCAGTGAGACACCGTTTTGGGCGGCTTCGGTCAGGTAGCCGGACCGCAGCCCGTGCGCCGAAAACTCCACCGGATCGAGACCAGCCATGGCGCAGCGGCGCTTCAGAATCAGGTTGATCGCCTGGGGCGTCAGGGCGCGCTCGCCAAGACCCTCCCAGCGGTCGACGGCGCGGAACACTGCCCCCTTCTTGATATCGGCCCGCTCGAGCCATTCGCGCAGCGCCGTGACGGGCGGTCCGATCAGCAGAACCCGCGCGTCGTCGTCGGCCTGGGCCGTCTTGGTTCGCCCGAGCGATATCGCCATGCAGGGCAGCCGCGGGGAGTTGGGATCATCGGGATCGAGCGGGACATCGGCCTCAATGCTGAGTTGCTCGAGCCGCAGTTTTGCGACCTCGCTGCGCCGGCGTCCGCCCGAGGCGAAGGCGACGAGCAAAATGGCGAAATCGCGGGTGTCGGCGAGACGGTCCGACTGGCAGATCGCGAGCAGACGGTCCAAAATATCGCGCGTCACCGCCCGCCTGCTTTTTCGACGACGCGGGCGTGCGCTCGCCCGGACGGCCAGGCGCAGGCTGGTGCGGATCGCCGGCGTGCCGAGCGGACTTTCAAGTCCCTTCCAGCGATGCAGGGTGGCCCAGTGCGCGAGGCGGCGTTTCACCGTCGCGCTCGCGTGCGGCCCGTCACTACGCAAATGGTCGCCGGCGCGAAGGGTCTCCTCCACGTGGGCCGGCATGCCATGCGAAAAATCCTCGGCACGCCGCGCCGGATCCCAGAGGTGATGGGCGATAAATTTCAACGCCAGCGCTTCGGGCGCCGGCCAGGGCAGGGGTGAGCCTGTCGCTGCGAGCGACCAGGCTTCGAGATAAGCCAGGTCCGAGGCGAGTGCGCGCAGCGAGTTTTCGCCCATGCCCTCGCGGGCGAGATGGCGCAGGGTCTCGACATCGTCATCGGTCAGGATGGTTGCCAGCTTGTCGCGGCGCTCCAGCGGCAAAATCCCGGCGAGCGCGTCGAGTTTTTCGGCCCGGCGGTCTTGTGGTTCGGCCGAGAGGAGGGAGGTCGAGGCCACGTGCGCTCCTGGTGCCGTTTACGAGGGTCGATTTCGTCGATCGGAGCCCATCTGATGCCCGCCGGCGGCGTTTTGGAGCGCCAGAATCGCCGATTTCCAGGCCTCTGTCCATCACTATCGATAAGAGGTAATTATCGATAGTGATGTGTGCGTTCAAGATGATGTCGATGTGAAACAAGTGACTGGTTATTTAAATTGGTTCTGATAGATTTCTTGGCGTGAATTCAACTCGCTACGATATCTCGCGCGCCGAGTGCAAAACCCTGGTTTCGGATTGCGCCGCAGCCTCCGAGGCTGCGGCGATCGCGCTCGCCCGTTTCGACGAGCGTGTGCTTCGTGCCGAGCCCGTCCTGGCCGAGGGGGGACGGCAGCGCGGCCACGCCTTTGAGGCCCAGGCCCTGATCGGGCTCACCGGGGGCCTCTGTCCGCTCGAGGATCTCGTCCTGCACGATGCCGGCATGGATGTGCGCAGCCCGACCCGCGAGATCGCCCGCGCCGCCGCCATGCTCGCCGAGCGCCGGCGCCTGGCGCGGCGCGAGCCGGCCGAGATTTTGAGCCCAAGCGCCCTGCGACAACGGCTCGGGATCACGCCGCCGCCGGAACCGGATGGGCCGGACCGGGTGACGACCACGGCGGTGGCCGTGAAAAAGCTCGCGGCACCATGGGACCGGATCGGACTGGACGACGACGAGGACCAGGCTGTTGAGGATGAACCCGACCTTGAGGAGGAGGGGCTCGGCAATCCGGCCTTCGCCGAAATCGACGCATTGTTGGTGCGGACGCGCAAAAAGCTCGACGCCTGGAACGATCTGTCCTCCGACGCGGGCCGCAAAAACCTGATTTTGCGCGATCCCGCTTATGAGGCCGCCGGGCGGTTTGCGCGCTGGCTCAACATTCTGGAGGAGGGCAGGAGGCTGCCGGCGGCGCTCGCCGCCGCGCTTGCGCTCGACGCCTGGCTTTGGCTCGAGCCGTCGGAACGCGCGGGCGAGCTCGGATTTGCGCTGGCCGCGACGGTGTTGCGGCAGCGGGGGTTGGCGGCGGCGCATCTGCCGCTGGCGGGGGTCGGGCTGAGGCGGGCGAAGTTCCGGTGGAGCCCGCACCAGGCGCTCAGCCTCCGGATCGCGGGGCTGCTCGGCGCGCTCAGTGAGGCGGCCGCGTTTGGACAGGCGGATCTCGATCGACTGTCGCTGGCGCGGGTTGTGATGCTGCGGAAATGTGAGGGCCGGAGGGGGAATTCGAAGCTGGCGGAGTTGGTTGATCTGTTCGTCGCCTCGCCATTGGTGACGGTGCAACTGGCGGCGGCGCGGCTGCAGGTCACGCCGCAGGCGGTTGAGGCGATGCTGAAAGAGCTCGGGGGCAGCCTGCCGCGCGAACTCACCGGGCGGAAGCGCTATCGCGCCTGGGGCATCTTATAGGCTCAACTTTCATTCGCGGCGGGTAACTCGGAGTAGGCGGTCAGATTGGCGAGAGTGGCAGGCGCCCTTGCAGCTTGCTTTGAGCCTCACATGAGGTTAGATTGAGCCTCAACTGAAATGGAGGCGGCGATGCTCGCATTCGGATCTGTCGCGGATATCCTTGGACTTCCGGCAAGGGAGATCGCCGCACGCTCGCCATTCGGCTTGATGTCGCGGATCGAAGATGGATTACCGGTCGGAGCGCTAGACCGAATGGCCCTTCTTCTGGCGCCAAGCGACGCACAGTTCAAATATCGTCTGGTGCCCAAGGCCACCTATGAGCGACGCAAGACAGCGCTCCGGCTGTCGTCGGACGAAGGGACCCGTCTGGCTCGGGTCGCACGCGTCTGGAGCCTGGCTCTCGATGTCTGGCAGACCGAAACGGAGGCGCGTGAATTTCTGTTTCGATCCCATTCGATGCTGGAGGACAAGCGCCCGATAGACGTCGTCATTCAAAGCGAGATCGGGGCCGAACTGGTCATGGATATCCTGGGCAGCTTGAAATACGGCAGCGCTGCGTGACGGCCCAGCGTCTCGATCGCACGCTATTCAGCTTTAGGATTGGCGACCCAAACGGCACCTATTCAATCTTCGATGCCACCGGCTCAACGATTGCGCCCGGACGATGGAATACGCCTGGCAGTCCACTGATTTACAGCAGCGAACATTTCTCGACGGCGCTGCTCGAAAAACTCGTCCATGGCAGCGGGCGTCTGCCGCCCAACCAGCATCACATCGAAATCACGCTGCCCAAGGGGCTGTCCTACGAGATCTTCTCGCCGCCCTCCTTGCCGGGTTGGGACAGCATGCCTGCCGCAGCAAGCAAAACATTCGGTCAACAATGGTGTCAGGAGCGCAGGAGCGCGATTTTAATCGTGCCGAGCGTGGTGGCTCGGCTCGATCGCAACGTGTTGATCAATCCAGCCCATCCGGAATTCGGGATGATAACTGCGAGCCTGCACGAGCCCGTTTACTGGGATCGTCGGCTATTCGGATCGTGACGCGAGAGGAGCAGCGGCTCAACTCGGCTTCCGAAGTTTGCCCCTATCCGACGCTCGGAGTGTCCGCTTCCGGCATCCAATTCGCGCGGCAGTGCGACGATCGAAGTTGGGATGCGTCAGGCTCATAGCCAAGCCTATGCGGTCACCTTCGGACCGAATATCGGCACGACAACGACCCGCTCGTCGTTTAACGGCTCGGATATTTGGAGATCAAGGTCACTCAGAACGGCCGAAGCCGCGTCAGGGCGGTATGGCTCTAGCCAGCTGACACCGGCTGCGCTGCCGGCGTCAGCGCGTTGATGGTCGACTGCTTGGGCCAATTTCCCTTTTACAACCTGTTCTGGCAGAACAGCTGTAGCTAATCGCTCTCCTAAAGTAATCGGGCCATGACAACAGCTTCGCCCTCGGGGCAGTCAAATGTCTGACTGTTGCCATGCCATACAATTGGGCGACCGATATTTCTCATCGCGAGCTAGGGGGCGGCATGCAGTTACGACACCTGAAGGTGGAGAACTTTCGTGGCATCGCGACACTGGATTGGTCTCCAGAGGGTGCGTTCTGCTGCATGATCGGCCCCGGCGATGCGGGCAAGTCGACTGTTCTGGATGCGATTGAAGCCGCACTCTCGCCGCGCTGGTTTGTCTTCGGGGAGCACGACTTCATCGGTGGCGACACGTCAAAGACCATCTCGATTGAAGTCACCGTTGGCGAGCTGTCCAAGGCACTCAAGTCGGACGAGCGCCTTGGTCTCTACATCCGCGGCTGGTCTACCGCGCGCGAGATGCGCGAGGAACCTGAGGGCGACGACGAGCCGGTGTTGACCGTGCGGCTTACAGTAGACGCGACGCTTGAGCCGGTTTGGCAGATCGTCTGCGACCGGGCGGACGAGCCGCGGACCATTTCCAATCGAGATCGAACTCTCTTCGGTCTGGTCCGCCTTGCCGGCGATGACGCGCGGCATTTGGCATGGGGTCAAGGGTCTATCCTCTCGCGATTGACTGGTGACTCGGACGAGGCAGCCGCGAAGCTCGCCGGCGCCTATAAAGCAGCGCGCGACAGTGCGAATTTGGGCGACATCGAGGCTTTAGCCACAGCCGCCGGAGCTGCAGAGCGCTTCGCCAAAGGGCTTGGTGCCTATGTGGAGGGCGGCTATGGCCCAGGCCTTGAGCTTGGACGTGGCGGCGTGTCGACGGGATCCATTGCGCTCCATGACGGAGGCGTACCCCTACGGCTAGCGGGATTGGGCTCGCGGCGACTGGCTACCCTCGCCATCCAGAAATCCGCAATTACGGAAGGCGCCATCGTCCTGGTCGACGAGATCGAGCACGGCCTGGAGCCACATCGGGTGATGGGCGCGATTTCGCAACTGCGCGCAGACCAGACGAAGGCAGCGGCGGAGGGCAAACCTATCGGACACATCCTGCTGACCACCCATTCGGAGGTGGCGCTTGGGGAGGCCGGCGCAGCTAGCTTGGGCGTGTGCCGAACAGTCCGGCCCCAGCGTACGACCACGATCGTGAAACCAGGCGCCTCCGACGTCATTCGCGGCATCATGCGCTTCGCGCCGCGTGCACTGTTCTCTCGGCGCATCCTAGTGAGCGAGGGTAACACCGAAGTCGGCATTCTAAACGGGGTTCGGGAGTTCTGGCCCGCTCTTCACGGCGGGCTGCCCATTGAGCACGTCGGTGGCTTCATCGCCGATGGGAATGGCGCAGAGGCACCTGCGATCGCATTGGGGCTGCGAGCCCTCGGCTTCGAGGTAGCCGTCTACCGCGACTCCGACAACGCCTTGGCAGTCGACGTCGCCGCCCGCTTCGTCGAAGCTGGCATTCCTGTCATCGAATACGGGGGCGGGCTCGACGTGGAGCACGCAATCATTTCGGAAGCCAACGACGGGCAAATGCAACGCCTAATTGAGCTTCTCCGCGCTGAGCGCGGAGAAGGCAAGATTAACGACAACTTGAGACCTGCCTTGGAGCTGTCCGCGGCAGGTATCGCGCTTGGCTTCGACGCCTGGGAAGTATCCTCTCCGCACGACGGCGCGGAGATCCGCAAGCGAGTTGCCGACATCTGTGTTGAGCGTCGCTGGCTAAAGGATCAAAGAATCGCGCGGGGAGCGGGTTCGATCGCGTGGGACATCGCTCAGAGCGAACCGGAGTCGCCCCTCGCGCATAGCTTCGCCGCTGCGAGGGCCTGGCTTTATGCCTGAAGCGCAGGATCTGCTGGGCCTGGATCGCGGTGCGGTCGTCGCCCCAGCCGGCCATGGTAAGACCGAACTGATAGCCAACCTGGCAGCGCTAGGCCGTCGCACGCTGGTCCTCACCCACACGAATGCCGGGGTCCAGGCGATCAGGTCTCGCCTCAATCGGCTTCGGGTTCCCAAATCTTCCGTTGCGGTGGATACGATCTCCGGGTGGTCGCTCCGCTACGCCCACGGCTTCCCTCAGGCGGCGAAACCGCCCATCGATATGCCGATAGGCGCGCAATGGGACGAGGTCCATCGCGGTGTGCTGGCTGCCCTCGGAATTGCCGCCGTGCGCCAAGTGGTGGAGGCCTCCTACGATCGCATCCTGATTGACGAATACCAAGACTGCAATGGACCCCAGCATGATTTGGCGGCCGCGCTATCCGGCATTGCTCCAACCCTCGTTTTCGGGGATCCCATGCAGGGCATCTTTGAATTCGCCGGCGCGACACTCAGCTGGGAAGGTGAGATCCACCGCCAGTTCCCCCTGGTGGGCGAGCTTGAGACGCCGCACCGCTGGCGGGGAAAAAATCCCGAGTTAGGTGAGTGGATCCTGGACGCCCGCGACCGCCTCATGCGCGGCGACCGGGTCGAGTTCAGAGACCCCGTGAGCTATCGGCATGCTCCAGACGCCTTTGACATGGGAGCGCTCTTCCAGAGTATCGAAGGCAAGGAAGGTACTTTCGCCGCCATCCACTGCAATAAAGGCATATGCTACCAGGTCGCGGCAGCAGCGCGCGGCGGCTACCAAGCCATAGAGGAGATGGCCGCGCGCACGATGACCGAATTCGCGGGCCTATGGGACGCCGAGCCTAGCGCTGAGCAGCGCCGCGCAGCCCTCCAGTGGCTCTTCAGAAAATCCTTCAGCACGCAGAGGCTGGCTGACGGGGAGGGTCCGCCGCCTGAGGAGTCACCGATCGCCGACGCGATTCAGTCCGCCGTTGCTTCGCTCTCGGAGGATGGGCCGCGCGCCGCACTTGAGATCCTAACCCTAACTCGGAAACTGCCGAGGAGCAGACTTCATCGCCAAGAACTGCTGCGGGACGTCGAGAGGGCGATTTCGGAGGTGGCTGCTGGCCGCTGCGCGACCATGCTCGAAGCAACCTCTCGCGTGCGAGATCGCGCGAGCATCGTCGGGCGCAAGCTGCCGCACCGCACAATCTCCACGCCACTTCTGCTTAAGGGCCTGGAATTCGACCACGTCGTGGTGCCCGACGCCACGCACTTCGGCCGCGAGCCAAACGCTCAGGCGAAGCTCTTTTACGTGGCCATCTCGCGGGCAAGCCGCTCGCTAACCATTACGGGGACTCAAGACTTCGTTCAGCTATCCGCGCCGCTGCTGTAGCGCAGGCTATTCCACCGTTGTCGCGCGTCCGTCGATCGGAGCGGCGTCCACTCGGTTCGCAACGCGCTGGGACGGCGGCCGGCTGGAACGGGTCACCTTGCCGTCGCGCAGGGCGTCCAGCTGCTCCGGTGAGGGGGGGTCGAGCTTGGTCGAGCGATCCGCCAGTCTCAATTCCTTCCCGATGCTAAACGCGACCCGCGCATAGTGCTGCCGGCCGCCGAAGCCGTCTCCCGGCGACTCCCCGTACACGTTCTTCTCGCCCGCAGTCAGCCAGACGGCGGCGAGACGCTCTCGATCTAAAAGCTCGAGGAACGCGGCTCGATCAATCAGCGCCGCGGTGCTCGAATTGCCTTCCGCGGTCGGATCCATGAATAGGACGCGACCGTCGCCGTCGAGGTACTCAAAGGCGCGGCCGTCGCCCAGGCGCAGCCCGAGCGCGTCCATCAGCCAGCGGCATGGTAAGCGGGCGTCAACGTTCACGTCGACCGACTGGTCGTAATTCCCTTCCTCGGCTAGATAGCCCACCGTGGTGGCTCGGACCCGGAGGCCATCCCAGTCAAGATGGGTGCGCCGCCATCCGCCGTCCGGTTCGTCGTCCCAGAGCCAGGGGCGCTCCCCGAGGTAGCTGCGCCAAGGGACCCGTTCCTCTCCTTCCACGAGGTGGTCGTGATCGAGGCCCAACGCTCCCACGACCGCTTTCAAGAACGTTTGGAGGTCGCTTCGGCGAACGACGAAGCAGGTCGACCATCGTGTCAGCTGGCGGTCCAGGTCCGGCCGGCCGCCGCTCCAGAGGTCGAAGCCCTTGAGCGCCAACCACTGCCTGCCCGCTAGCTCTAGCTCGATGCCGTCCAGGCCGTCTGGGAGGTCCTCCAGGTCATCCCGCCAGATCAACGCATCGTCGAGCGTGACAGGGGGCAGATGGACCGTGCGGCGCCACGGCAGGTCCTCCGGGGGAAGGGGATCGTCGGCCGGCCCCTGTTCGAAGCCATCGTCCGTCGCGCCAAGACGGATCCCAGCGAGCAGCGTCGGGTCGATCGCGCGCAGCTCGTCGGGCTCGGGCTTCGCCCCAGCGTCCACCGGCGCGAGATTGTCGGCCATGCGAGCGCGCAGTTCGTATAGCGCGAGCCATTGATACTTCTTCCCTATGCGCTCCACCGAATGCGACATCCTGGCGGTCGGGACCCCGTCGTCGAACGCCCCATGAAGCTCCTGCGACCAGCCGAGTCGATGGGCCTGGAGGCAGACCCAACGCCGCGCCGAGGCTAGGTTGATCTCAGCGCGGTCGCGCGGAGCCTGGCGCTGATACATGCCGCTTCTACGCCAGTATTCCGCTTCCTCCCGCCACCGCTCGTACATGTCCGATCCGACCGCCGCCTCGAAGGCGGCCTTGGCCGTGACGGCCTTCGGGCCCTCGCGCCAATGCGACTCCTCTCGATCCTCCTCAAGGGCTCGCGTCAGCGCGTCGTACGCCGCCAAGTCTTTCGGCTTGGCGCCGGCCTCGAAGTCCCGTTTCCAACCGTCGTACAGGGCCTGTCGGGTGGGGAGCGGGTAAACGCCGCGTCGCGCCGGGCTCCAGTCGCTCACGGCGCGATCTAGGACGTATCGAGCGAAGTCTCCGTCGTCGACGCATGAACGGACTATCGCGTCACTGCCGACGTGGCCGTTCGGATAGGTTCGACGAAAGCTCCTGATCAGGCTGTCAGGGACGTGCTCAAGGGGCCAGTCGGTAGCGCAGGGTCCTTGGGACGGGGCCTCGTCGTATTGCGCGGGCAGGATGCTGTTCGCCTTCGCCCAGCGGATCAGGAGCCGCGCGTGCTCGCGCGACAGACAGTTCGCGGGCGGACACCCCGAGCCGAAGACCCTCAGGTCCACCGCCCGGACGGCATCGGCTGCCGCCTGCCTGGGCCAGCGGCCTTGCAGCGCTGCGCCGTAGATCGCGCACAAGAGTCGTTCGCTGACGTAGCCGTCGTCGACGTCGAGGAACCGGTCCAGCAGGGGAACGACGAGTTCGGCGCGATCCGCGAGAACAGACACGATCGCCTTCGTCGCCCGGTCCCGCAGGCCGCGATGGCTCGTCGACAGGAACCAGGTCAAGGTGATCGCGAGGAGCAGGGCCCGTTGCTCCGCCAGCTTGCCCTTCCGGGACGCCAACGACCATTCGATCAGCTGTTCCGCGGTCTGGCTGGGCGCGGCGAGATGGACGGACCACGTGGCGTCGCGCTCCGGCATCGCCAATGCCTTCAACCTCGCATGCAACGCCTCTGCGTTCTGCTCGGCGTCGGGCTCGCTGGCGAGCCGGATGCGCGCCTCCCACTCCTCGACTTCACCGCCCTGGCCGATCAGCTCCCAGGTGCGATCCGAGAACGCGGTCGCGTCCCGCGTCGACAGGCTCAGGTCGAACGCGTGCGCCGCCTGCCAGCGCGTTCGTACGCCGAGAGGAAGATCGGGAAGCTCGATGCCGAACCGCTCCGGCAGAAGCACCGCCAGCGCTTCGAGGGCGCCGCCGACATAGCCCCGGGCTCCGGAAAGGAGACGCGAGAGCGGGCCGCCCTCGGAAAGCCTCGCATTCACGTCCGCTGCGTTTTCGCAGCTAGCGATCGACCCGCTCGCTATGGCGAAATCCCCGAACCGCTCGAAGGTGAAGCGAACGAATTCCCCGCTTTCCGCGATATCGGTCGAGAGCAGGCCCGACGAGATCAGCTGGAACAGTAGATCCCGCGCGGACGTACCATCGTTCGGCAGGATAGCGGTGGCAATCTCGTCGGCCCTGAGGTACGGGATGGCGGGATCGCCGGTCTCCGTCATCTCGCGCGCCAATCCGTCGACCAGCCTCTGGACGTGCGCCAGCCTCGGGTTGAGGTCCATGTCGCGTTGGATCTTATCGGCGATCGCGCGCGAGTAGATCCCGAAGATCGCGGAAATGCCTTGCGAGCCCCTCGGAAGCTCGGGCCGGCCCGTCAGCGCGAGCCCGTCGCACAACGTCTTGAGAAAGAGCGGGGTGTCGAATTCCGACAGCGGCCAAGGCGCGTCCAGCGTCATCACGCCCCGCATGTCCAGGTAACGGGCGGCGTCGGACGTCGAGAAGCCGGGATGGTCGAGCCGAGGGAGATCGGCCTCGTCGAGCTCGGGCGGGATCGCGACGTCGAGGTACGTGCTCCGGCAGGAGAGGACGACGCTGATCCAGGGATAGGGCCGCGCATCGTGGAGGAAACCCGCCAACCGCGCCGACCACATGGCCTGCCTGCCCCGCTCGTTGATGCCGTCCACCACGACGAGGGCCCGGACGCCAGCGGCTTGCGCGGCGGCGTCGAGTGCGCCGAGGAACTCAACGACCCTGACATGCCGAGGCAGATCGAGACTCGCCACGATCTGCGTCCACGGATCCCCGTCCGCGAGGAGATGGGCCGGGACCAGAAGGGCGGGCGCGCCCCTTTCGACCTGGTGCAGGCAAGCGTCCGCCAGCAGATGGGATTTGCCGCGACCGCCTTCCCCCGTCACCAGTAGGCTACGGGCGTTGACCAGCGACCATCTGCGGGACCGAAGCCTCTCGCGGGCGTCGGCCAATCGGGTCCTAAGGCGACCGAGCTCGGAGGGAGGCGTGTCATCCGCCCGTTCGCGGTAAAGCCTGCGCCAGGCGTCGACGGCCAATTCCGCCGATGCGACGTGCGCCTGCAGCTCCGTTAGCGGCAGTTCGAGCGGGCGCTCCTCGACGACCTTGGACATGGCGGCGGCCGCGTCGTCGGTCACCCGACGGACGGCCTCCGCCTCCGGCCGAGCGTCTTCCGGCAAGAGCGACCGCGCCTGCGACAGGCCGCGCGCGAGCTGACCAAGCTCGTCGACAAACGCCCGATCCCCAGTCAGGGCCAGAAGGGCGTGGCGTATGGGGAGCTTGACGTGCGTGTCGGGCGAATAGCGCGCGCCGAGCGACTTCACCGCCTTTTCGAGCTTCTCCTCGAACCAGGCGTGCGAAAAGAGGGCCTCGTCGAACCAAAAGGCGATCCGGCCTGCCGCCTTGTCGCTGGCGAGGAGGCGATCCTTCAGCTCCTGCGCCGGCCACAGATCGATGACGAGCGTGCGATGCGCGGCGGCGGCCTTAGCAACGGCCGCATCTCGCCATTCGTTCCACTTCGCAAGTGCGCTCTTGGTTCTCCGGACGCGGCCGTCGGGCGGGTCGAAGGGGATGCAGGCGACGAACCGGTCCATCGCCGGATGTTTCTCGAGTGCGGTCGCCAAGGAATCCGACAGGCTCGTGATGGCGCTTTCTATGGTCCAGTAGTACTTGACCTGCCAGCCGACCTCAGCGCGGCCCGGCAAGACCGCGAAGGCCTCAATGCCGCCGTCGGCCCCCCGCCCCTTCCTCACGTAACGAGCCCCGAGCGCTTTCGCCTCGTCGGCCGCCAGCTGGCAGCATAGCTCCTCGAATGCGTCGGATCGCACACCTCGATGAAGGCGGATGGCTGTGAAGTCGATGTCCGGTACCGGCATTGGATCCCGTTATTTATCGTCCGGTTGGACGCAGTAAATTACTCCTGCGATCATGGCGTGAAACTCCCGCGCCGCAACAGCCAAAAGGAATTGCTCGATAGTCTTTTGGGCTTCCGGCCTGCGCCCTCTTCGAGCAGATCGAGGCTGTAACCATCAGGGCCATCGAAATACGCAGAGCCGAAAGGAAGTAGTACCTGCACGCCGATCGAGCTTGCGACGCATGTTTCATCACCGACCGCCAGGGCAACCAGGTCGATGACCCAGCCGTCGCCGAGCGTTTTCGAAGTCCGGCATTCCCGTGACCTCCACGATGGCCGTCGATGGAGCGGTCTTGCACGAGCTGCAATTCGGCGGCTCGTTACAGTACGTGGCAGCATCCCGGGACCTACGTCGTGCAGGACGTCGCCTCTGCGGGGATCCCGTTGACGGTTGTCACTTCAGACGGCCGTTCTATCTTGACGGAGGTCGTGGTAGCCGGGCTGAAATAAGATCGGGCCGGAGGCTTTTTCAGCCGTGATGCGAACGGGCTTGGTCAGGTCTGCGCGCAGAAACGGCCCTTCATAACGGCGTGTCGGGCGACGTAGACGCCGAATACTGTCGGCTCACAAAGGTCTGCTTTTCGGCGCGCTTCGAATGTCGGCTACTGGCGCATCTTGCCCGGACGAGCCGCGAGTTCCACAAGGCTAGAATTTCGATTGCGCTTGACGATTTTGGCACCGGCTTCGCGTCGCTAACCCATCTCAAACAGTTCCCCGTCGATCACATCAAGATCGACCAGAGCTTCATCAGGAACTTGGAGACTGACAAGGACGACGCGGCGATCGTCGCAGCAGTGGTAGGCCTTGGGCGCAGCATGGGGATGAAAATCACTGCCGAGGGCGTGGAGAATGCCGGTCAAGCAGAGCGACTGCGGGAGGCCGGCTGCGACAGTGGGCAGGGCTACTTCTATGCGGAGCCAACCTCCGGCGAACGTGTGCCGTGGATGATCCGTGGCTGGTCATCATGCGGTCAGCCGGAGCATCCTCACCAACCGAATCTTCGCCGAGCGTGATTAGGATCGATGTCGAATAGGTTGAACCAGGCACGAAGCCCTTCGAGCTCGCGGTCCTGCTCTTGCGCTTGTGCCGCTCGCTCGATGAGATCGTCGGCGGGATGACGACGTTGCGGCAGCGTGGCTCTCTAATCCGAACGGTGTTAGACGCACGTCCGATCGAGAAACTTCAAACCGTGAGCGGGATTGTCGATGTTGTTGCCTATCTGGACGCGCGTCGCGCGCTCGTCTGAGTTCCGGCCGTTCGCCGAACCATGCCGGCGGCTCGTCGAGGCTCAACATCTCGGCGTCGCGGGTCGGCACGGCATCTTCTCCTGACGGCGCGCATAGCCAAGACTGACCTCAACCACGTCGACACCTGGCGAGATAGGAACGACGTGGAAGCCCAGGAGCACACCGCCCCTCTTGTTACGCTGCTATCCGCCTCGCGGGAAACGGAATCGTCTGGCTGGGCTTCCCCCACTAGACAGATTCGGCAGCAGCTAGACAGTTTCCGCAGTAATGTGGCTGCTGCACGGGATTTGGCGTCATCCGGCTGCTCGCCATGCGATTGTGAAGACAGCGGTTGCTGTAGGCCAAAGCCGCTCGATTGCCTCACAAGGGGGCATCGCGCTGACATTCAGTCGCACGCAATCGCCGGAGTCTTCATGATCTGCTCGTTTCCCATCTCCGGCCTCTTTGCTCGAAGCGCGTGCGTTCTGCTGGCTTTCACGGGCGTCACCCTGTCAGCTCAATCGACGCTGGCCCAGCCGGCGGGGAGCAACACAGCTGCGCCACAAGCGGCAGCCCCAGGCCCCGCGGGAACACACGCTCCGGTCCCGTCAGAGCCCGGAGTGACCACGGCAAGCTTCGGCGACTGGACCCTGCGTTGCCAGCGTCTCGACGCCAATGGACAGGTAGGTCGCGTGTGCGAGGTCAGCCATACTATTCAGGTTCAGGGTCAGGCGGGGCCGATCGCACAGGTCGCGATTGGCCGGCTGAAATCGGCGGACCCGTTGCGTTTAACGGCGGTACTGCCAGTCAACGTCTCGTTTCCTGGTGCCGTCCAAATCGCCACCGACGAAAAGAACGTCAAAGCTCTCGATCTCCCTTGGCGGCGCTGCCTGCCGAGCGGCTGCTTTGCAGACAATGCGCTCAGCGACGAGGCGCTGGCCCGGTGGCGTAGTCTCAGCCAGCCTGGCCGAATCCTCTTCAAGGATTCATCGGAACGCGAGCTAACGATTCCGCTGTCCTTCCGGGGGCTCGGTCAAGCGCTCGATGCGCTCGCAAAGGAACGGCTCTGACATTTGAGCCATGAGGCATCCGGCAGGCTGCGCCGGCGCAGCCTGCCCACAACGGATCGCGCGTTGAAGGCCGGCTGGAACGCCTTATCCGTGCGACGCGCCGGCCGTGGCCAATTCAGCTTCTCGGCTTAGAAGCTGACACTGAGCTTGGCTGTTCCACCGACGCGGCGGGTGTTCCCGGACAGATCCGCGTCGATTCGCGCGCCGAGGCTGACGCTTTGGCTGAGCCGGATATCGGCGCCGGCCGCGAGCAGTGCGGCGTTGCGGTCGGGCCGTGCGCCTGTGGCGGTGAAGCTCGCGCCGGGCAGGCCGTTGAGCGAGGCGGTGAGTTCCGCGTCGCGCTGATAGTAATGGGTCCAGGCGGCGCGCACGAAGCCGGTGACGGGAGTAGCGCCGGCGATCAGGCTGGTGTCGAGCTGCAGGCCGAGTTCGCTGCGGCTGGTCATGTCGGACCGGCGTGCGAGGGTCAGCATGCCAGCGGTTGCTCCCATACCGTCGCGCTCGACCGCGGCCGGGCTGCTGGCCCGCACCGCCTGGAAGGCGGCGAACGGCGAGAGCGTCAGGCCGTGCCATGTCGCAACGGGAAGACTGGCCCCGATCCGGCCGCTCCAGGCCTGCGTGGCATAGGAGGCGGTCACGCCGCTGCGCGACAGCGCCGGGATGGCGCGGGTGGTGTCGGTCTCGAGCCTGGCATAGGCCAGCGCCGCAGCGAGATTGACCGTGCCCAGCGTGGTGCGGCCGTAGAGCCCGGCCTGGAAGACATCGGCCTGCGCCTTCCCAAGCCCGCCCGAGAGCGAGGCGCGCGATTGCCCGCCGGCGACCGCGACGCCCGCGACCGTATTAGCGCCGAGCCGGATGTCGGCACCAACCGCGACATGGCCGTCGGAGAGGTTGCGGTTGGCCGAGCCTACCGCCCTGTCGCCGTCATTGCGTCCGGTCGAGCCGAAGGTCGCGCCCCAGAGCGAGAAGCGCGCCGGGTCGAAGCTCGGGCGGCCCGGCCCATCCTGCTTCGAGGGCAGATCGGCGGTGAAGCCGGCAGCGCCGCCCGGGCCGCTCAGCGCGCCCGACAGCCGGCCTGCGCCCGAGCCATCGAGCATCGTGCGCAGGAACTGGTCGGAGGCGACATGCGCCATGGCGGGTGCGGCGGTGTGGGCCTCGCCCGAGAGCTGGTTAAGAGCGGCGGGGATCGCGCCAGCCGGCAGGTTGTAGATTGCAAACAGCAATGACGGATCGGCGCCAGCGGCGATGGCGGCGTCGATGGCGCCGGCCACCGAAAGTGCGTTGCCTAGGCGACCAACGCCTGGACCTGAAGGCGGTGTAGCGCCGGGACCTGGAGGCGGCGTTACGCCGGGCGCCATGGGATCGACAATTGGTGCCAACGGCTTTGGCGTCAGTGTCAGACGGACCTCGGTGCCTGTATAGGCGATGCGCGTCGTCACGCCGTCGCCGAAGGAGCCGGTGGTATCGACCGTGCCGAAGGTCGTGCCGCCGAGCCCGCCAGCCGCCGAGAGCAGCGTATAGGGCGCGGCGAACATATAAGCGCCGCCGAGCGGCACCAGCCGCAGCGTGCCTGCCAGAGACGCCGTGCCAGTCACCGTAACCCGGTCGGCCAGAGGTCCCTCAACCTCGGCGAGGTACAGCGAGCCCGCCCCCAGCACGAGGTTGCCGTTGACCGTCAGCGTGCCCGGCGAGTTGCCCGGCGCCAGCGTGCCGTTGACCGTCAGCGCGGGCAGGATGCCCGAGCCGCCGATGGTCGCGCCTGCGCCGACCGTCACGCCCGAGGACGCGACGATCGAGCCGTTCACGATCAGCGAGCCGCCGGTGATGATGGTGGCGCCGGTATAGGCGCTGACGCCCGACAGGGTCTGCGTACCGGCGGCGAGCGTCAGCCCGCCGGTTCCGGCGATCGCGCCAGAGAAGATCGCGGATGCGGCATTGGCGAGTGTGAAGCGTCCAGCGCCAAGCGCTACATTGCCGGCGCCAGCCAGCGAGGCGATGGTCTGGTCGAAGCCGTTGGCGTTGAGGACAGCTCCGGCCGCGACTGTGACTGCGCTTGCGGCGCTGAAACGGTTGGCGGCACTCGCCCGCAGCGTGCCGGCATTGACCGCCGTCGCGCCGACATGGGTGGCCGCACCCGCAAGCGTGGTAACGCCGGCGCCATTCTGTTGCAGCGCCCCGGTGCCCGAGATGTCGCCTGGCAGTGTCAGCGCGTCGGAGCGATCAATCGCAAGGATACCGTTGTTGATGACATCTCCGACAATCGAGCCTGTGGTTCCACCGTTGCCGATCTGGATGGTGCCGAAGTTGATTGTGGTGACGCCTGTATAGATGTTCGTGCCGGTAAGTGTGAGCGTTCCCGGACCGTTCTGACGGAGTGCCCCCGTGCCTGAAATGACGCCCGCTATCGTGAGCGCATTGGAGCGGTTGATCGCGACGACGCCGTTGTTCGTGACATTGCCGACGATCGAGCCGGTAGTCCCGCCATTGCCAATCTGCAAAGTGCCGGCATTGATCGTGGTGCCGCCCGTATAGGCGTTGGCACCCGTCAGGATGAGCGAACCGGTGCCGCTCTGGTGCAGCGCGCCGGTGCCGGAAACGATGTGGGCAAAGGTGACCGCGTCTGAGCGATTGATCGCAAAGACCGCGTTGCTGGTGACATCGCCGATAATCGAGCCGGTGGTACCGCCATTGCCGATCTGCAGGGCGCCGGAATTGATGGTCGTGCCGCCATCATAGGTGTTGGTCCCGGTGAGGACGAGCGTACCGGCGCCCTGTTTGGTAAGTCCAATGCCGGCTCCGGCAATCGTCGAGGCGATCGTCGCCGTGACGCCTGCATCGGTTGTGAAGAAGCTCTTGGTTGCGTCGCTAAATGGATCGCCGGTCATGTTCAGCGTCCCACCGATCAGCGAATAGCCATCGACCGTGAACTGCAGACCCTGAATATCCCGCGAGCCCGCAACTGTGACCGTTCCCGCTGTGCCAGCAAAAATGCCGACGCCTGCACGCCATTGGTCATTGATTTGTGCGCCTGGCAGGGAGGTCCAGTTCGTGCCGCCGGCATTCCAGGTTGCGGTTCCGCCATTGGCAGCCCCGTTGCCGGTTGTATCGCCGCCATCCCAGAACTGTACGCTCTGACCAGCCCCGGCCAGCAGCACGTTCACCTGATTGGGGATCGTCGTGTAGATCGTATGGCTCAAGGCGCCGGAATTGATGGTGTCGTAGGAGCCGGAGATTGTTCCCGCCACGTTGTAGAGGCGGTACCAGCCTGCCGTCGTCGCAATGAGGTTGAGCGTGCCGCCCCTCGTCAGATCGCCGCCGACGTTGACGAGATCATTGCTGGCGCCGCCGACAACACCGGACTGCCCGAGCTCGAAGTTGGTGATCGATCCGATGCTCTGAACGAGATTGCCGGTGATGGTGAGCGTACCCGGGCTGAAGCCTGCGGAAAGGATGCCACCTGCATCGATGGCTACGTTGCCGCCGACCGTGCCCCCTCCGCCGAGGGTACCGCCATTGTGGACATTGAAGACGGCTGCCCCGTTGCCGAGCGTGCCACCCGTGCCGATCAGCAGCCTGCCGGAATTGACGTTGACGATGCCGCTGAACGACGAGCTGTTGCCCGTTAGGGTCTGGGTGCCCGCTGTCAGCGCCAGTCCGCCACTTCCGGCGATGGTGCCGGCAAATGTGCCCGACGCGTTCGACAGCGTCAGCGTCCTGGTGCCAAGCGTCACGCTGCCGCCGCTGCCCGCCAGCGACCTGATCGCGGCTCCCGCACCGGCCGAAGCGGAGATGTCGAACACCCCTGCTGTCATGGTCACGCCGCTTGAACTTGCGATGCTGCCGCCGCCGCTCAGTGCCAACCTGCCGCCGTTGATAGCAGTCGCGCCCGTGTACCCATTGGTCCCGGTCAGGGTCTCGGTTCCGGCTGTCAGCGCCAGCCCGCCCGTCCCGTCGATCGTCCCGCCGAAACTGCCGGAGGCGTTCGACAGCGTAAGGGTTTTCGACCCAAGACCAACTGTCCCGGCGCCCGTCAACGATGTGATGCTCGCGCCGGTGCCGGTTAAAAATGAGATGTCGAAACCACCGCTGGACGCGATGATAACGCCGCTGGAGGCTGCAATGCTGCCGCCATTGACCAACGCCAGAAAACCGCCGTTGACCGTGGTCGTGCCCGTATAGCTGTTGCTCCCGCCCAGGCCTTGAGTTCCGGTCATGTGCGTCAGCCCGCCACTCCCACTAATCGTGCCGTCGAACACGTTTAGAAGGGTGTTCGACAACGTCAGCGAGTTTGAGCCGAGCGAAACGGTACCGCCGGTTCCATCCAGCGCTCTGATTGAAACATCTGTGTTCGTGGAAGCAGAGATGTCGAAGGACCCTCCCGGACTAAGGGTAACGCCTGCCGAGGCTGTAATGCTGCCGCCGCCGGTCAGCGCCAAGGTGCCACCATTGATAATGGTCGCGCCGGTATAGCCATTGCTCCCGGTCAAGATCTGCGTTCCTGCCGCCAGTGTCAGACCGCCGCCCCCGTTGATCGCTCCGCCGAACGTGCCGGAAGCGTTCGACAATGTCAGTGTCTTGGTGTCGAGCGTCACGGTTCCACCAGCGCCGGCCAGCGACCGGATACTGGTGCCGGCCGCCGTCAAGGCCGAAATATCGAAGGACGCGCCCGGCGCGAGAGTCACGCCACTGGAAGCTGCAATGTCGCCGCGCTCACCCAGTGCCAAAGTCCCCCCATTAATGGTGGTCCTCCCGGTGTAACCGTTGATATAGGTCAGCGATTCCGTTCCGGCAGCGAGCGTCAGGCCGCCGCTACCATTGATCGCGCCAAGGAATGTGCCAGAAGCGGCGCTTAGAATCAGCGTATTAGATCCGAGAGTGACGACAGCGCCGAAAAATGGCCATGTTTCGGTCGTAAGAGATTTGATTGTTACATTTGGTCCATTAGCGCCAGAAATATCAAATCTTCCGCTGTTGAGAAGATATACGGCGCTTGAATTTGATATACTGCCTGCCCCACTTAATAGTAGCGTGCTACTGCCGTCCACGGTTGTGAGCCCCGTGTATCCGTTCGACCCTGTCAGGGTCTGGCTCGTGGAGCTGAACCTTAACAAAAGCCCGCCACTTCCACTGATATCGCCGCCAAATGAGTTAGAGCCACCTAGAATTTCATATGTATTAGAGCCAAGTAATACGCTTCCGCCATTACCAGATATTATAGATCTGGTTGCGTTCACGTTCGTCGAAGCAGAGATATCGAACGTGGCGCCACTCACCAAATTGAGAGTTCCGTTCCTTAGCTCACCGTTTCCGCTCAATGCTAGGGTGCTGCCCGACGCTATAGATACGCTGCTGGCGAAAGCGAGGCCCGTTAACGTTAGCCGGCCAACGCCGTTCTGAATGATTGAGGTTGAAGACGCCTCGATTCGATTGACGAGAGTGACGTCGGTGGATTGAGTGAACGCCAAGCTGCCGTTGACAGCGATAACTCCGGTCAGAACCCATCCGGTCTGGAGGTTGAGCGAATTTGCGCCCCCCGTGAAATTGATGGCGTTGTTGCCCGTTATGGCGCCGCTGTTGTTGATGGTCAGGTTGCTGCCGACCACGCCATCACCGCCGCGGCCGCCGCCGTTGCCTGCGATTGTTCCGCTGTTGTTGATGGTCAGGTTGCTGCCGACCACGCCGTCACCGCCGCGACCGACATTACCGAAAATGAGGCCTGTGGAGCCGGTGGACGTGTTCCCGCCATCGCCACCCGTGATGGTGCCGGCATTCGTTAATAAGGCACCTGAAACCGCGATGACGATGCCCGCCCCACCATCGCCGCCGTTGCCTGCAAAGCCCCCGATGACAATGCCGGGCTGCGCGGAGTTGCCTCCGTCCCCACCCGTTCCACCGGCGCCGCCGGTGATCACCGATGCGTTCGAAATGACGTTCGCCCCCCCGATCGCAAGGAGGCCCGTTCCACCGCTACCACCGCCGCCGCCGCCGCCGCCCGGATTGCCGCCAGCAATCGCCGATCCGCCGCTGCCGCCAGCACCTCCGTTCTGACCCGTTAATGGGGCGACAACGTTCTCTGGCCCGGCGGTAATCTGCCCGTTGGCGCCACCGCCACCGCCGCCACCGCCGCCAGGCCCGACGCCGTTTGCGCCTATGCCTCCATCCGCACCAGCGGCGCCGCCGGCGCCGCCGGGTACGGCATTGCCTGCGCCACCGTTACCCCCAGCGCCTCCGCCTGCACCGCCACCTCCGCCACCGCCACCGCCGGCTGAAGCGTCGCAACCATTCGGCCCTGCTTGGCCGTCAGCACCACCACCGACGGCGCATCCAGAAACAGCAGCGCCGCCATTGCCGCCAGCTGCCAATGCCGGACTGGAGCCAAGGGTCAACACGATGACCGGGACAAGCGACATGACACCGACGAGAGCGGTAGTGCGGAGCAGGCCGTGGCGGCGTTCCGAGACGTTCATGCAGGGTCGGTCGCTACGCGACAAACCGCGGCTAAAGAACGGAAAATGGACCAACAGAAGCTCCCCGCAGTCAAACACCGACGTTCAGATTTCTCGCGCCGTTGCGTCCCGGGTCACCAACTTGATAGCGGAGCTGATCTGGCGATGCTCGCGGGTCGCTGTGCGCCCCGTCTTGACATCAGCTTTTGGACCGCTCCGAAACCAATTCTGAAGCTTCTCGCTTCTTGGCTGCGGAATCTGTCCACGCACTGCGAAATCTGTCTATGCTGCGTGTGAACGGCCGCCGCGGCTGGGGATTGGACCTACCCGATGGCCGTGCCTATGATCGAGCCTGCTCCGCTGGCGATGTTCGACGTTATACGGGCAAGCCGTCCAGAAGATCTGGACGGCCGGATGCGCGTGACCGAACGTGTCGCAAAATCAGACCGCGTGTACACGTACCAACTCCAAAATCGCGCGCTTTGGAGCATGATATTCCACAAACCGATTTTTACGCTTGCGACCCGTACAGCAGGCTCGATTCTGGCAAGCTACGTCGATACGAGGTTCGCGACAGATGTTTCAGTCGATGGCGACGAAGGTGATCTGTTCTGCTTCACCACGATGCTCGATGGCCATATGACGCTGGCCCAAACGGGCACAACGACATCCGCCATGAATGGTCGCGGACTCGCCTGGAGGCCTGGTCCGCGCAGCCGGCTCTTGATCAGCGATGACAGCGCACGCACGAATGTCTTCTTCAAGGTAGCCGACGTCGAGACCGCGCTGGAGAACATGCTCGATGAGCGCCTTCGACAACCACTCGAATTCAAGCCCGATCTTGATTGGGGCAGCGGGCTGGCTACCAGCCTGAAGCGCCAGCTCGATTTTGTCATGGAAGAGTTTCAGCGGCACGACGGAGTGGCTAACAGCCCAGTCGCAATGGCGTCACTGACGGACATGCTGATTGCGCTCGTGCTCCGGGGCGCGCCTCACAATTATATCGAGCAATTGGGCGGCGGAGCCTCGGGTGTGGTCCCGGCCTATATCCGGCGTGCGGAGGACTTCATGCGCGCCCATGGAGCAGAGCCGATCCGCATCTCACACGTCGCTGCCGCGGCCGGATGCAGTGTTCGAACATTGGAGCAGGTGTTCAAGCATTTTCGCAGCTGTACGCCCCTCGGCGTGCTCCATTCGATCCGGCTTGAGCTGGCTCGAGACGATCTGACTAGTGGTGATTCTGAGGCCTCGGTGACGACCGTTGCGCGCCGCTACGGCTTCACCAACACAGCGCGCTTCGCCACTGCCTTTCGTCGCCGCTTCGGCGAGACGCCGTCTGAAGCCGCGCGTCGCTCGTCGCGCTCCTCCCGCTGAGCGCCATAAAAGCAAGCGAAGGGCTCGAGCGTGTTCGCGCCAAGCGGCGTATCGCTCCTCTAACTTGCCACGATCCATTACCAACCTCAGACTTTGGCGTCCTTCGGCGAAGCATTTTTCGGGTCTAGCCGGTCGTGGACGGCACATTTAGGGGCAGGTGCTGTCAGCATAGAACTCACTCCACCCCTGCCTCGCCTCCTCCCTTAGAAGCTGACACTGAGCTTGGCTGTTCCACCGACGCGGCGGGTGTTCCCGGACAGATCCGCGTCGATTCGCGCGCCGAGGCTGACGCTTTGGCTGAGCCGGATATCGGCGCCGGCCGCGAGCAGTGCGGCGTTGCGGTCGGGCCGTGCGCCTGTGGCGGTGAAGCTCGCGCCGGGCAGGCCGTTGAGCGAGGCGGTGAGTTCCGCGTCGCGCTGATAGTAATGGGTCCAGGCGGCGCGCACGAAGCCGGTGACGGGAGTAGCGCCGGCGATCAGGCTGGTGTCGAGCTGCAGGCCGAGTTCGCTGCGGCTGGTCATGTCGGACCGGCGTGCGAGGGTCAGCATGCCAGCGGTTGCTCCCATACCGTCGCGCTCGACCGCGGCCGGGCTGCTGGCCCGCACCGCCTGGAAGGCGGCGAACGGCGAGAGCGTCAGGCCGTGCCATGTCGCAACGGGAAGACTGGCCCCGATCCGGCCGCTCCAGGCCTGCGTGGCATAGGAGGCGGTCACGCCGCTGCGCGACAGCGCCGGGATGGCGCGGGTGGTGTCGGTCTCGAGCCTGGCATAGGCCAGCGCCGCAGCGAGATTGACCGTGCCCAGCGTGGTGCGGCCGTAGAGCCCGGCCTGGAAGACATCGGCCTGCGCCTTCCCAAGCCCGCCCGAGAGCGAGGCGCGCGATTGCCCGCCGGCGACCGCGACGCCCGCGACCGTATTAGCGCCGAGCCGGATGTCGGCACCAACCGCGACATGGCCGTCGGAGAGGTTGCGGTTGGCCGAGCCTACCGCCCTGTCGCCGTCATTGCGTCCGGTCGAGCCGAAGGTCGCGCCCCAGAGCGAGAAGCGCGCCGGGTCGAAGCTCGGGCGGCCCGGCCCATCCTGCTTCGAGGGCAGATCGGCGGTGAAGCCGGCAGCGCCGCCCGGGCCGCTCAGCGCGCCCGACAGCCGGCCTGCGCCCGAGCCATCGAGCATCGTGCGCAGGAACTGGTCGGAGGCGACATGCGCCATGGCGGGTGCGGCGGTGTGGGCCTCGCCCGAGAGCTGGTTCACGGCGGCGGGGATCGCTGCAGCCGGCAGGTTGTAGATTACAAACAGCAACGACGGATCGGCGCCAGCGGCGACCGCCGCATCGATGCCGGACGCGACGGAAAGCGCATTGGCCGGGCGGCCGACGCCAAGCTGCGGAGACGGCGTCGGCGGCACGGGATCGATGACGATCGGTGTGAGCGGTTTCGGCGTTAGCGTCAGACGGACCTCGGTGCCGGTATAGGCGATGCTGCTCGTGATGCCGTCGCCAAAGGAGCCGGCCGTATCGACGCTTCCGAAGCTCGTGCCGCCGAGCCCGCCCGCCGCAGAGAGCAGCGTATAGGGCGCGGCGAAGAGATAGGCGCCACCGAGCGGCACCAGCCGCAGCGTGCCCGCCAACGACGCCGTGCCAGTTACGTTGACCCGGTCCGCGACAGCGCCCTGGACCTCGGCGAGGTAGACCGAGCCCGCCCCCAGCACGAGGTTGCCGTTGACCGTCAGCGTTCCCGGCGAATTGCCCGGCGCCAGCGTGCCGTTGATCGTCAGCGACGGCAGCGTGCCCGAGCCGCCGATGGTCGCGCCTGCGCCGACTGTCACACCGGACGAAGACAGAAGCGAGCCGTTCACGATGAGCGAACCGCCGGTAACGACCGTCGCGCCGGTGTAGGTGTTCGCTGTGCTGAGCGTGACCGTGCCTGAGCCCTGCTTCTCAAGTGAGCCGGTGCCACTCACGAGCGGTGCAAATGTGATGTTGTCAGACTGATTGAACACCAGGCGCGATGTGTTGAAGAGCCTGACCTCAGACGCGTTCAGCGTGCCGCTCGCCCCTCCATTGCCGATTTGGAGCGTACCAATCCCGTTGTAGAAGGCGAGCCCAACCTCGACGACACGGTTCCCAGCAGAACCGGCATTCACCACGGCGCCATCGTCGATCCTCAGAAGCGACGTTGTGCCCGTTGCTCCGACGATAAACCTGTAGTTTGCGCCATCAATCGTGAGTGTCGAGCCAGCACCTGTGACGATGGCGATGCCAGCTTGCGCGGTGTTTGCACTACCGTCCCCGATAAAAAATCGCACGGCGCTCGCGACGCCGCCGCTCTGGATGGTCAGCGTACTGTTTTGTGTTGGCGGATTAACGCCCTCGACCTGCCCGACGATGAGCGCTCCATCGTTGAGGCCCACTGGCAGCAATGTCAGGGTTCCACCGGCCCCAACGGTCAGATTTGCATCGCCGAGAAGTATGACTCTCGAGGCGACAGCGCCAGGCGCGGCGATAAGGGCAGTCTGACCAGCTGTGTCACTGCGGAGGAAAGCGCCGTCGCTAGCATTTGGAACCGCCCCGCCTTGCCAGTTGCCCGTTGCGAACCAGTTGTTGTCGCCCACGCCGTTCGAATAAATGACATCCGCAGAGAGAGCCGGCAGGGACGTCGCCAAAGCGATCAGTAGCGAGCTACCAAGGGCCGTCGTTGCCGCGAGCCGCTGGCGGCGGGAAAGGCCGATCTTCTCAGGCATAGTGGTCCCTGCTTCGCATTACGCACGATGGTGAATGGGGGTGTCAGTCGGGCGAGCTTAAACCGTCCGGAAACGGCGGATCGGCAACGACGGGGGTGAATGACTTTATGGACGGCCAACAATGTTAAGCGGCGGCTGTCTTTACATTCACAAGTCGAGCGCCCGGAGCGACTACAAATCCAAGCTGACGGCTGATTTGTTGCGGGATCTGTCTAGCGGTTGCCGAATCTGTCTATTGAGCGCAGGCCTCGGCGCTCAAGTGTTGGACATGAGCCATCTGGCCTGCTGCCGGTTTCGTAGACACCGAGATTGGGTGTTTCATGAAGCCGGAGGTGGCAGATGCAGCGAAGACGATTTGGGCGTGAGTTCAAGATCGAGGCGGTTCGCCTGATCAGGGAACGCGGGGTGAGCGTCGCGCAGGCGTCTCGGGATCTGGAGGTCCATGAGAACGTGCTGCGCAAATGGGTGAAGGAGTTTGCCGCGGATCCAGGGCAGGCGTTTCCTGGACAGGGTCATGTGAAGCCCGAGCAGCTCGAGATCGAACGGCTGCGGCGTGAGGTGGCCAAGCTCAAGGCGGAGCGCGATATCCTAAAAAAGGCCGCAGCCTACTTCGCGAGGGAAGCGATATGAGGTTCGCTTTCATCGCGAGGCACCGGAGCATCTGGCCGGTGGCATGGCTTTGCGAAGCGCTGGATGTCTCCCGCTCCGGGTTCCATGCCTGGCTGACGCGCTCGCCGAGCCAGCGCTCCGTGGACGACGAGGTGGTTGGCGGCAAGGTCTCTGCGAGCTTCAAGGCCAGCGACCGGACCTATGGCGCTCGCCGTGTCTGGCGTGATGTCCTGGCTGACGGCGTCTCTTGCGGCTTGCACAAGATCGAGCGCCTGATGCGGATGCAGGCCTTGCGGGCGCGTCCCCGGCGTCGTGGCCTTCCGAAGGACGAGGGAGCACGACTGACCTCGGTCATCGCGCCCAACGTCCTCGATCGTCAGTTTACCGCGACCCGGCCGAACCAGCGCTGGATCGGCCGTGGCCTGCCCCCATCAGGTGGCCCGATTTTAATCTAATGCATGGTGGGCTTGGCGGCCACGTTTGAGGTGGCCGGCCAAGCGGGTTGGGTTTGCGCAGCCGGCCACACCACGGCGGCGGGCGCTGGC
>JAHHHI010000027.1 GCA_019359435.1 Kaiparowitsia implicata GSE-PSE-MK54-09C | reverse complement strand
CCTCGTCAATCTGGTCTCAGGCCTGATCGCCTACGCTTACCACCCCGATAAGCCCTCGTTAGGTATTCCGAATGATGAGCTTCAAGCCCTGCCACAAGCCGCTTTTTAACTGTCGAACTCACGTTCAAACAGTACCCAAATGGGGACTATTCATCCAGGATTGACCCAGCAACAATTGAATTGGCTTCACCGCATTCGCTCAACAAAGTCGACTCCCCTGCATAAAACCGACCGGTCTAAACCAGAGTCGTTGCAGTCGCGCCAAGGTTCTTAGCAAAAGACTCGGCTAGACATCGTCTCAGATTTTTCTTGCATTCAGCTCTGCACCTGCATTCACATCTCTCAGACTGAAAACCCATCCTCCAAACCACCTACACCGCCGCACAACGTGCGTTGGTTCTGCTCTTCTGAATCTTCCCTCCAAGCTTCAAGGAGTCCTATGACCACCTCTTTGCCCAACGACCCACTGTTTCAATACCAGTGGCATATTCTCAACACAGGCCAAACCTGGGGTACCCTCGGTATGGATCTCAACGTCGTGCCCGTCTGGCAAGACTACACCGGTGCAGGTGTGCTCGTCGGCGTTCTGGATGATGGCGTGGCCTATTTCCATCCCGATCTCGCCAACAACTATGACGCTGAGGCCCAGTATGATGCGGCAGAACTCGATGGCGATGCCGCACCCAACAGCGAATGGGATAACCACGGCACAGCGGTAGCCGGTATTATCGCCGGAGAAATGGACAACAACGAAGGGGGTGTGGGCGTTGCGCCGGGGGCCTCCATTGCTGGCATCCGCATTGACTTTGGAGACTATCTCACCTTTGAGCAACACGCTGCCGATGCCCTGATGCAGATGGCAAATTTTGATGTGGTCAACAACAGCTGGGGCTACAATTACCCGTTTTATGACAACGTTGCCGAGCCGCTGTTTCAGCCTTATCAAACTGCATTAACCAACGCCGTGCAAACTGGACGGGATGGCAAAGGCACCATTGTGGTCTTCGCTGGCGGAAACGCGCGCGACGGGGGGGACAACGCCAATTACCATAATCTAGAAAACTCTCGCTTTACCATTGCTGTCGCGGCGCTCAATCACTTTGGAGTTCACACCTACTACAGCACCCCAGGGGCAAGTCTTCTGGTCTCGGCCTTTGGTGGCGACCAGTGGGATGACGGCATTGTCACAACTGATTTACCGCCCAGCAAGACCACATCCACAGACAGCGATGGATACAACTACTCCTTTGGCGGCACCTCAGCCGCCGCCCCCATGGTGTCTGGCGTGGTGGCGCTCATGCTCGAAGCCAACCCCAACTTAGGCTATCGGGATGTGCAAACAATCTTGGCTTACTCTGCCCAGCAGACGGATGCCAACAACCCGGGCTGGGCGATCAACGGTGCCAAAAATTGGAACGGTGGCGGGTTGCATGTCAGTCACGACTATGGCTTTGGCTTGGTGGATGCACTTGCTGCGGTGCGCCTAGCAGAAACCTGGACGCTGCAAAGCACCACTGCTAATGAACAAAGCCTCAGCGCGATCAGCACACCAGCTCTGCCCATCCCTGATTTGAGCACCGTCAGCGACAGTATTCAGCTCTCGGGCGGGTTGCAGGTTGAGCAGGTGGAAGTAGCGTTGGATCTGACTCATACCTGGATTGGAGATTTGACCGTCACCCTCACCTCACCCACAGGAACTCAGAGTGTGCTGGTGTCTCAGCCAGGAAAGGATGACTCGTGGGAACCGTTTGGATTGTCGGATAGCGACATCAAGTTCACCCTTTCTTCGGTGCATCATTGGGGCGAAGTTGCAGAGGGCACGTGGACGCTGACTGTCACTGACAGCCAAGGATTTGATGCAGGCACCCTCAATAGTTGGACATTAACGCTCTACGGCAACGCCCTCAGTGAAGACGATGTGTATATCTACACCAACGACTTTGCCCTCGTGGGTGCTGATGCGTCTCGGTTAACGCTGAGCGATGCAGAAGGCACTGACACCATTAATGCGGCTGCCGTCACAGCCAATTTATGGATTGATTTGCGCTCGGGGAACACCAGTCAGATTGCTGGGCAGAGCGTTGTGATTGACGCCACCACGGTGATTGAACATGCGATTGGCGGCGATGGTCACGATGTGTTGCTAGGCAATGCTGCCTCAAATACCCTCTACGGTAAGCGGGGCAATGATACGCTGCGAGGCCTTCAGGGTAATGACTCCCTGTTTGGTGGCCAGGGCAACGACCTGCTTGTAGGCGGTGCGGGTAATGATCTACTCGTGGGTGGTGCCGGACACGATACGCTACACGGTGGTGGCGGCAACGATACGCTGACCGGCGGCAACGGGAGCGATCACTTTCTCTTCCAATCAGGGCAACCCTTTGCCAATCAGAACTTGGGCACCGACACCATCACTGACTTTCAGTTGGACACCGATAAACTAGTATTGAGCAAAACTAGCTTTACCAAACTGGGTAGTGCGATCGGTTTAGGGTTTAGCCTCGCAAGCGAATTTGCCCAGGTGGGGACGGATGCTGCGGCCAAGGTGAGTTCTGCTTTGATTGTGTATAGCCTGGGGTCAGGTAATTTGTTTTACAACGCCAACGGGGAGTCCACGGGACTGGGAAGCGGGGGATTGTTTGCCAACCTCAGCACCAAGCCTTCCCTCACGGCAACGGATTTCTCACTCTCGGCCTAGGGGTAGTCTGCTTTTGACCGTCATTTGAGTCATATCAATTCCGAAAATTTGGGCTAAAAATGGGGGGCAAGGGGGCTTTGACCCCTTGTGGGGAACTGCGTTCCCCACCACCCTCCTCAAACAATCCGTCGTTCTGATTTAGAGAATTGATATCAGGAGGGTTTTGGGGCACTGCGCGACGCGCGGTGCCCCAAAACCCTTAACGTGCCCCGGCAAATCAAGGGTTTAAGCTTCTCCCTAATTTAGGTTGACAGAGCTACAGTTGCACAGATAAAACGGGATGCTGGATCAGTGCCCAGCATCCCGTTTTAAAAACATGTCTTTGTTGCAACTCTGTTAGCGGTTGGGTTTAGGCTGCTTCTGAATTAGCATGCGCTCAAAGCTTAGGGCGACCACGCCCAATGTTACCGACAGAATGCCCACAAGCTGGATGGATTGCAGGGCGGTGCGATCGCTCGGCGTTAACAAAAAGGCTAGCAGAGCCGTGAGCACCGGGCCACTCGATGCAACAATTGAGGCCCGAGCAGCTCCCAGCCGCTTCACCCCTAGGTTATTCAGCAGATAGCCAATCAAGGTCAAGGTGCCCAGCACGACGCCCCCAATCAGCAGACCCATGAGATTATCGGGCGGTTCTTGCACGCCAAAGGGCAGCAACATCATGCTGGCTAAGGTAAAGATGGTGAAAAACTGAATAAAGCTCACAGGAACGGGATGCAGCTTTTTGAAGCTGATTTGCATTGAAATCAGATATAGCGCAAAGAAAATACCGGAAAATACGGCAGCAATGACGCCAATGCTAGAGATGTTTGTGGCACTGGCCAACCGGGGTGCAGCGGTCAGAATCACCCCCAACAAAATTGCGAACATGACGGCTCCCCGAAGGAGAGTGGGGCGATCGCCAAACAGCACCCAAGCCAGTGGCACGGTTACCAGGGGATACATAAACAGAATAGTGACTGCAACCCCAGGACTAATGGCGGAAATAGCGATATAAATCAGCACCTGGGAGCTAAAGAGGAAAAAGCCACTGCCGATTACGGTGATCACTTGGCGTAAATCACGCGCTGTCAAAAACGCCCGCACATCTCGCCAGACGGGGGGATAAAGCCCCTTCGCCACAAACCACATCACCGGAACCACTACCACCATGCGCAGCCAGAGAATCAGCAGTGAGTTGGGGAGGCTATTCAGGCTAATGGAGCGCGGGAGATTGATCAGACCAAATACGCTTGTATCCCAACCAATAATGCCAACCACCACATTGTGAAGCGACAGCGCTAGGGTCGAGAACAAAATCAGCATTAGCCCAATCTGTGAGCCGCTGGCTTTGGTGAACTTAGCAGCGCGCGTCGAGGAGTTAGGAGGAACTGGAGGTGGGGCTGCTGAGCGGCGATCAGCACTAGCACCTGTCCTGGGGTTTGGCGGCAGTGGAACCGCAGCGTCTTTCGACGCGGATTGCGGAGGCTGGGAACTCAAGGTGGAAGGGCTAGTGTCGGGCGATCGCCCGACATCTCCTGCGAACGCAGCCCGAGACACTGCTCCATCGTCTAATCGGGACGGGGTATAGTCTGGCGCGGCGGCTGGCGTGGCAGCAGACTGACCATAGCCACTAGAAGGCACCTGCGGCGGTGGCGCGGCGGCCAGTTCTGCTTGAAGGCGATCGCTCAACCGACTCACCAGCGCATCTAGCAGCGCTTCGCCCTGATGCTCCAACGTTTGCATTCGATCGAGCTGTTGACTCAGCGCAGATTGGTGGCTGCTCAAATCCTGCTGAAGGGCAACCAGCAGCTCATTGACGCTGTGATCAACCGCCAGCATTGTCTTGCGTTCTCGGTCATGCGCCTCGCCATCGAGCAACTGCCCCTCAGCCTGAAGGGAAAAGCCGGACTGTTTCAGCCGCTGAGCTAGGATGCCGTAGAGCTGGCTAGCGAGCGCCTGTGCTAGCTGCTTGGCCCACAGCTTTTGCTGATCAAGTTGCTGCTGCGTGAGTAAAACTTGGTGTTCAGACTGAAGCAGTTGGTTTTGCGCTTGCAATTTCTCAATATCGTTGAGCAGGCGCGATCGCTCCGCTTGCAGACGCGAAATATCGTGCCCCATTTGGGACACAACCTCATGCTGCAACGTGCGCAGGTCTTGCGTAACGCTCTTAAGCACCTGCTCCATTGCGGTCGAGTCCGCCTGATTGGGTTGGCTGTTCAATTCCCCCATGCCTATGCAGCCCCAGATATTGCTTGCGTCGCTGCGCCGTTATTTGCGGATGTGATGACCGATATGATTGCAAGCATCATGACGTGGACTTCATCTTGGAATCATAAAGACTGGCTGAACCATTCAGGCGATCGCCCGGTGGTTGCTGCCGCTGTCATCAAGCCCATTGCTACACAGCCTAACCTACTGCCTTGGTCTCCAGTGCAGTGCAGGCAGCAAGCTGAGTGGAATGAGCTGGGAAGATAGATGGCAAAGCCTCTTTACCTCAACCCCGTCCACAGGCATAACTACTGCAACGTTTAGGTCTAGACTGCTGAAATGGCAGCGCATTATGTGACGTTTGATCTAACAAAGTGTACCCAACCCGCTCCATTTGAGCGCAAGGTTCTAGAAAATTGCCCCATGAATGCTGGGTCAAGCCTCGCAATGAACCGATTTAGTCTACTGGTTAATTAACTGAATTAACCTGAGTTCGGGATAAGCTCAAACCCTCAATGTGCCGTGCGCGGTGCGCACGGCACATTGAGGGTTTTGGGGCACCGCGCGTCGCGCGGTGCCCCAAAACCCCGTTAACCCGAACTGACATTGAATTAATTAGTTAATTAAAGGATTAAAATCCTGACTTGGCTCAGTCCTTCGCTATCTGTGTCTATCACGACCGCTAGGCAAGGTGCTTGCCCATGTAGCAGACAGACCCCGTCCGAAGGGTTTAGATTTCTCTCAACGCCCTGTAGATAACCCGTACAATGACCCGACCTAAAATTGTTGTTCTAGATGATGACCCGACAGGGTCGCAAACCGTGCATAGCTGCCTGCTGCTGCTGCAATGGGATGTAGAGACTCTGCTGCTGGGCCTGGCAGATGAGTCGCCGATTTTCTTCGTGCTTACTAACACCCGCGCCATGTCGCCCGAGCAGGCTGATGCCGTCACGCGAGAGGTGTGCCGCAATCTTAAAACGGCGATCGCCCAGGCTGGCATTCAAGACTTCTTGGTGGTGAGCCGCTCTGACTCCACGCTGCGGGGTCACTACCCGGTTGAAACCGATGCGATCGCCCAAGAGATCGGGCCGTTTGACGCTCACTTTCTCACCCCCGCCTTTTTTGAGGGCGGGCGAATCACCCGCGACAGTGTTCACTACCTGTTGATCGACGGGACGCCCACCCCCGTCCATGAAACTGAGTTTGCCCGCGATTCTGTATTTGGCTATCACTACAGCTACCTGCCCGATTACGTAGCAGAAAAAACAGCGGGACGCATCTCCGCCGACCAAGTGGAGCGATTGGTGCTAGCAGATATTCGCACTGGGGTGCGCCAGCGACTCATGCACCTGCGGGATAACGTCTGCGTCGCCGTTGATGCCGAAACGCAAGACGACCTGAATCAGTTTGCCGACGATGTGTTGGCGGCGGCGAGCCAGGGTCAGCGATTTTTGTTTCGCAGTGCTGCGAGCATGCTCACCGCGCTGGCGCAACTGCCGCCCCAGCCCATCGCGCCCGAGGCCATGGGCCACTACAACCGAGGCGGCAACCCTGGTGCGGTGATCGTAGGCTCTCACGTTAAGAACACCACAGAGCAACTAGAAGTGCTGCTCCAAGCGCCGGGTGTGGCACCAGTGGAGGTGGATGTCGCCCAATTGCAGGGAGATGCCGCTGCATCTGAGGCGCTCCTGGCAGCGGCGCTGGATCACGTGCGCATGGCCCATGCTCAGGGCAAGACGCCCGTGGTGTTTACCAGTCGCACAGAGATTACTTTTACCGACCAGCAGACGCGCTTAGACTTTGGCATGGTCGTGTCGCGGTTGTTGATGGACATTGAGCGGGGGTTGCCTGCGGAGATTGGCTTTTTGATCAGCAAGGGGGGAATTACCTCGAACGACACGTTAAGTGACGGGTTGGCGCTGCAAACGGCGCGGCTGCTGGGGCAAATTTTGCCTGGGGTGTCGATGGTGCGAACGCCCGCTGATCATGCCCAGTTCCCCAATCTGCCGGTGGTGCTGTTTCCGGGGAATGTGGGCGATCGCTCTGCCCTGGCCAATGCCTATCTCCGCCTGCGCTCTAACCCCAACACAGACCAAAAGATCTGAATTTTCCAGGAATCTGGGTCTCAATCTGACCTAGGCCATTACTATAGATAGTTATTTGAGATCGCTGCTCAAAATAGCTGCTTGACGCAGTTGGTTACGCGAAGTATCAGGTTCCGGTTGCGGTCCCCCCCATTCACATCAGAACGGCAATATTCATGAATTCTGAGTCCACGCCCACCCCCCTGTCCACCCTTTCCCCGACGTCATCCGATGCCGCCAGTCCGAACCTGCAGGTGCGGTTCAAGAGCGAGAACGGTCGGCTGTTGCTGCTGCTGCCGCCCGAAGGCGAACAGAACAGCCTGTCACTCACGTGGACAGATGTGTGGCAACAGCTCAAGCAGCGGCTGAATGCGGGCGATCGCTTCTGGCAACCTAATACGTCCGTTCATCTCATTGGGCGCGATCGCCTGCTAGATGCGCGCCAGCTCCAAGCCGTTGTGGATCTGTTGGCAGAGTCACAGCTTTACCTCAAGCGTGTTTACACCAGCCGTCGCCAGACAGCAGTGGCCGCCGCCACAACGGGCATTTCGGTTGAGCAACAGCCCTCCGTCAGTCCGCTGACTCCACCAGCTGAGTCTCAGTCGCCCTTGGCTGATCCCCTCTATCTGCAAACCACTGTGCGCTCTGGCATGGAGGTGCGCCACACAGGCACACTCGTGATTTTAGGAGACGTGAACCCCGGCGGCAGCGTCATTGCGGATGGCGATATCTTGGTGTGGGGCAGTTTGCGAGGGGTAGCCCATGCCGGGGCATCGGGAAATGGACGCTGCATGATTATGGCGCTGCGGCTAGAGCCAACCCAGCTACGCATTGGCGGTCAGGTAGCCCGTGCACCCGAAACGCCACCCGCTCAATATCAGCCAGAAGTGGCGTACATCAGCGAATCTGGCATTCGCATTACCAAAAGCACCGATATCTCAAGACTGCGTTCCTATCTGTCAGATTTGTAGAGATAGAGATCTAAAGCGACTATCCAGCGCTGGGGTGCATTGGAGTCGCGCTATGGACACAGAAGCTCCAGCTCCATTCATTACATAGAGCCCTAAAGCCTAATCCTACTGACTCCATTTTTAGCTCATTCATTCGATCAAACGGCCTAGATTAAACAAGAGGATTTTCATGAGTCGCGTCATTGTCGTTACCTCCGGTAAAGGAGGCGTGGGAAAAACCACTACCACTGCAAATTTGGGCATGGCGCTGGCGCAGCGCGGACGCAAAGTTGCAGTAATTGATGCTGACTTTGGGTTGAGAAACCTAGATCTGCTGCTCGGTCTAGAGAATCGTATTGTCTATACAGCAGTAGAAGTGCTAGCGGGCGAATGTCGATTAGAGCAAGCCTTGGTCAAAGACAAGCGACACCCCAACTTGGTCTTGCTGCCAGCGGCACAAAACCGCACCAAAGACGCGGTGACACCCGATCAAATGAAGCAGTTGGTTCAAGAGCTCAGCAACAACCGAGACTATGTGCTGGTTGATTGCCCCGCAGGTATCGAGATGGGCTTTCAGAATGCCACCGTGGCTGCCACAGAAGCACTCATTGTCACCACGCCAGAAATTGCCGCCGTGCGCGATGCTGACCGGGTTGTGGGGCTTTTAGAAGCAAGTGACATTCGCAAGCAGCATCTGATCGTGAACCGCCTGAGGCCAGCAATGGTGCAAGAAGATTTAATGATGTCGGTGAAAGACGTACAAGAAATTCTGGCCATTCCCCTCATCGGGGTGGTGCCGGATGATGAGCGGGTGATCATATCAACTAACAAGGGTGAGCCCATTGTGCTAGCGCAGAAGCTGACCTTAGCGGGGCTGGCCCTCGACAACATTGCCCGACGGCTAGATGGTGAAGATATCCCGTTTTTGGATTTAACAGCAACCCACGATGATTTGTTTTCGCGCCTGCGACGCATGTTTCGCGGAACTTCATAGGTAGGGGTTAAGACGGCAAGGCGGCAGATCCCCTCCTCTTACCCTATCTCTACGGTCTATGCATTCCCTTGCGTTTTGTGATGAATGCGTCCCTAATGCAGACGTTGATGTCTAAATTCAGATCAGTGGTGTCGAGTTCATCATTAGGGCGATCGCCCCACTCACCGCCTCTCTTTTCCTCCTTTCCGGTATCCACTCCCCATGCTAATTGAACTGCTCGAACGACTTTTTCCCAAGCATTCTGAGTCTACTAGCCGCGATACAGTCAAGCAGCGGCTGCAACTTGTGTTGGCGCACGACCGCGCCGACTTGTCACCTGCAACGGTGGAAAAAATGCGACGGGAAATTCTAGAGGTGGTATCGCGCTACGTAGAGATTGATCAAGACTCTACCGAGTTTTTATTAGAAAATAACCAGCGCGCTACAGCACTGATTGCCAATGTCCCAATTCGGCGGGTAAAACCGGCTGACCACACCCTATAACTCGGGGTAATTCCTGCTTGTAAACGGGATAATTCTCAACTAGCTGGCCTAGTCTTTTCCATCATCAAGGATAGGGTCAACGCAACCACCCCAAATGCTGCGATCCATAACCGGATCAAGTGATAGAAATGCCACTGATAACGCAACTCCATCCAGTTTTCAGGCACAAATGCTGGAGACCAGTTATCAACTTGCTGATTGATAGGCTGAATAAAGATTGCCCAGACGACCCATAATGCAACCATGCAAGCTGCGCCAAGAATCGTCAGCCAAAATACCTTACGATGCTTGCGCAACAGTAGGGCTGCCGCTAAAGCAGAAATAATAGCTGGGACTTCAATCAACCCTAATTTGACTCGATATCGAATGACGTCATTCTGCACCAGAATATAGCAATCCAACGGCAGTTCTAATTTGCCAGGCATTTGCATAAAGTGAGCATAAGAAACGCCGAGCTGTATCCCCATCAATACAACAGCTAAGAGTTGGAGGAGCTCAAGCATCGGGTTCATCCTATCCCCAGGGATTACCTTGTTCACGAGGCCAATCATAAAACGAGGATGCCCTCCATTGTTGTGACTCAGAATACGTCGACACCCCAGTTGAACTCACATTCGGGATAAGGAGACCAGGACAGACTCCTGATCAAAAAGATGAGTCATATCTTTATTCATGCTTGTCATAGTTATGCAATCATGTGGTAGTCACGCAGTCTCAGACGTTAGAAGATCTTGAATTTGTTATCTAATCTTTTGCAGCTTAAGTTTATCTATGCTTGTGGAGTTCTGCTTTGTAGGGTTAGTGATCGTCTAGCGATAGAAATTAACTGACTCAGTCGCAAGGCTTGTCCATTAAAATCGTTTGAGTCTCTGAAAAGAAGTGAGAATCAAGTTTCTTTAGATTTATTAATTAACCGCAACCTGAGTTCGGGATAAGCTCAAACCCTTAATGTGCTGTGCGCGACGCGCACAGCACATTAAGGGTTTTGGGGCATCGCGCGACGCGCGATGCCCCAAAACCTTCTTAACCCGAACTGACGTTAACCGCAATTCGAATTAACATCTGTTTGGCAAACTTTTACAACCGTACTGCCTGCGAAGCGGGTAGTACGACGGCTGAGCATTGTTTTAGCCCTGCGCTGCGAAGCTGAAACCACTGTTATTGGACTCACGTTAAAGCAGATTACTGATTGAGCAGCAGCACTATTGTTTGCATCAGTCCAATGACCACACCTAAAATGCCGCCTAGGTTTACAATCCCTTGCAGTTCGCTTTTGACAATGCCCTGAATCGCACTTTCCATATCGCGGGGCGGCGTTGCCATCACACGGTCAATAATGACTTGCTCCAAGTTCAAAATTGGGATAATTTGCGCCACAATAGCCTCCAAATCGCGCTCAAGGTAGCGTTCTAGCACCAGTGCCAACTCATAGCTGACGGGGCTCAGCGCGTCGTTGAATGCGTCTGAATTTTGCAGCCGATTGAGCACCACTACCGCGACCTTTTCCCAATCAATTGAACCGCTGAGGCTCTGCAGTAAGTTCTCTCCGCTAGTTTGGATGTAAAGACGCACGGTTTCGCGCATGGTTTTGCGGAGTTGTCGCACCGTAGCGACCGGCAGGTTTTGCAACGAAAAGTTTTGCAGCCAATCCTTCATGCGAGTGCGGATGCTTAGGGAGCGCGTCAACTCAGTAAGTAACGCATTGCTCGCGTCACGCTCATCTAAAAAATACGTTCGCAGCCGCACGAGGGCATTGCGCACCCCAAGTAGATTGGCAACCAGCCAGTAGGTGCCGCTGGTTTTGCCGCGAAACCCTTCGTCGATAATTTGAATGTTGCGATCGGTGAGAAAGTCCACAATGCCTTGCCGCATTACATCGGGGGGCACCACTATTTCGAGAAGCCATGCTGCAAGCTGGTCTGCTTGGGGATCGGTCAGCTGCAAATCGAGCAGCACCCGGTCAAAGATCTGATTGAGTTGATCTTCTAAAAAGTCATCGCGTCGCGCCAGCACTCGAATGATGCGCGGCAGCGATTGTCCCAGTAGGTCGCGTAGAATGCTCGCTAAGATTTTGGCGGTGCGCTGCTGGTTATCTTTTTGCAGTTGGTCTAGCGCCAGTCGCAGCAGCCATTCAATCGCCTGTTGCACCCGATCGGTTTCTAGCAGTTTGGCCGTTAGGTTTTGCAGTTCTTCTGGTGTGAGCAGCGACCCCATAATGGCATTGGCTACTCGCTGCGCTAGCCGCTCTTGGTTGCTGGGAATTAGCCCGGGTGTAAACGGCAGCCGCCGCCCCAATACGTAGCGCGCTTTGTAAGGACGAAATAGCATTTTGATGGCGAGGTCGTTGGTGAAATAGCCAATGACCCCACCCAGAATGGGTGGCGCAACGTAAATCCAAGATGCTAAGGAAACCAAAGAATTGCTTACCGTAGAGGTGGAAAGGCGGGGGCTAGACGAAGCATGAGATGGGCGATCGCCCTCAGTCCCGCACTGCACTCAGGGGATACCCACTTTTATCCTAAGCAGTCCATCCCCATTCAGGGAAAGATTATTGGGGTTTGGTTGCAACCAAAATGCCCATCATGCCCCCGGCGATCGCATAATGCACCACCTCCCCAAACCCTACGGATTGAGCTAAACGCACCTGCTGCGACCCAATCGGAAACCGCTCTAGGCTGGGGGCGATGTAGGCATATTCTTCCCGCATTCCAAATCGTGCTGCCATGGGCACCACTAATGTATCCAGATACCACTGCTGAAAGGCCTGCACTGCCACAGATCTAGGGCGGTGAAAATCTAAAATGGCCGCTGTCGCGCCGGGCTTGAGCACACGATGCAGCTCTCTTAAACTGGCAGGAATATCCACCACGTTGCGCAGCCCATAGCCCATGGTGACCGCATCAAAGGTGTTGGCCTCGAACGGTAAGTTGAGGGCATCGCCTTCGACCCAGGTGATGGAGAGCGGCTGCACCCGCTGTTGCGTTTGCTGATGGGCGATCGCCAGCAGTTCCGTTGAAAAATCGAGTCCATAGACCTGGCCTGTTGCGCCCACTCGTTGGGCCAGCAACCGTGCCAAGTCACCGCTGCCGCAGCATAGATCCAGACAGGTGTCGCCTGCGGCGGCGTTGCTCCAGCTCACTGCCATTTGCTTCCATACCCGGTGCATCCCAAAACTCAGCCCGTCGTTGAACTGGTTATAAACCGGGGCAATACGGTTAAAGATGGCTTGAATTGTTTCGGCTGGAGGAGAGGAAGACATAGAACCGACGACTAACGGCTAAGGCGTTGACAGGCTAAGAAACCGGGTAAGGAACGGGGCGGTGTGTTTAAAGCTTTAAGTGAATCGGTGCAACGAGAATCTGGGGTAAGACAACAGCCAGCGTTGCGGCCCCCCACGCTGCACGGGTTTCGCAACACCCAACCCATCAACCCGCGCGTCTAAGCGAGAACCCTGCCAAAAGCGATGCGCCGCCCGCAGTACAGACGGCGCATCGCGCTGACAGATCGTGATTCTGTATCTGGCTATAGCGTCATTTCGGCAGCCTGAACGCGCTCGACCTGCTTTTTCTTCAGCACGAGCAGAATTTGCGTCAGCATCACTGAGGCGAGAAAGGCCACCAAACCTTTGACCCGGTTGGGGCTTTGCAGCACAATTTCAACATCTTTTTGACCAAATCCGCCCACGTTTGGGTTTGTGGTTAAGGCCGCTCCGGCTTCTACTGCTTCTCCTTCAGAGACCACCAGCCCTGGGCCAGCGGGAATCTTGTCAACCACAGCAGGGCCGTCAGTTGGCTGAATTGTCACTTCATAGCTACCGTCATCAGCACTGGCGATCGCCGTAATAGTGCCCGCCGTCGACGCGTTATAAACCGCGTTATTGCTCTTTTCACCAGTTGGGTAGACTTGCCCCCGCCCTCGGTTGCCGCCGAGGTGCACCTGATACTTGCCAAAGCTCACAGCTTTGTTGGTGCTGGGATCAGGGGACAGCACTGGGAACACCACTTCCTGATACTGATCGCCCGGCAGCGGCCCGACCAGAACCCAGTTTTCTTTATCGTCTGCGTAGGATTGGAATAAGTAAGACGGGCCGACTTCTTCCTTCATCTCTTCGGGAATGCGGTCTTCGGGAGCTATCTTAAAGCCGTCGGGCAGCATCAGCACAGCGCCCACGTTCAGCGGCCCACGCTCACCCGTGGACACCACCTGCTGCACGCTGGTGTCATAGGGAATTTTGACCACAGCCTTAAAAACAGAATCAGGCAGCACAGACTGAGGGACTTCAATTTCAACGGGTTTAGCGGCCAAGTGGCAGTTTGCACAGACGATGCGCCCGGTGGGTTCGCGGGGCGTTTCGTAGTTTTGCTGTGCCCAGAAGGGATAGGCGGCCGCAGCTTGGGGCACTAGTGCATCGCTAGCGAGGAGCGTGGCGATCGCCACGAGCCCAATCAGGGTTCCCTTCAAAACCATCTGCATGCTGCGGTGCAGCAGCGTGTGTAAACCTTGAGATTTCATGGATGGGTGTTCTCAACCGAGGAATATGACAATGATGAATTCAACACGACGGACTGGATTGCAATCCTGCTATGGCGTTGCGCGTGGGGATGAAGCTATTCCTCAAACCCTTACTCAGTCAGGACGACCGTGGCTGAATTGCAGAAGCTATTAAATCGTGGATAAATCGCGAAGGCTGAAAATCGCCGGGGCGATCGCCCAACGTGAGCGCTTTCCGGGCAACCGGCCCTAGCTCCACCAGGGTTCATCACCCGTGCGGAAGTCGGTTTCAGTCCAAGGCGTCAGAGCGACTTTGCCATCGTCTGTGGTGCCTGTGTGCACCAGCGCCAGAGACAGCGGTGCTGGGCCTCGAACCACTTTGCCCGCGCTATCGTATTGCGACCCGTGGCATGGGCAAATGAACTTATTTTCGTTGGCGTTCCAGGGGACGACGCAGCCCAGGTGAGTGCAGACGGCGTTAATGCCATAGCTGGCGATCGCATCAGAGCTTTCGACTACCAGATACGTGGGATCGCCCTTGAGCCCTTGAGCCAGAGTGCGCTCACCCACGTTGTGGGTCGACAAAAACTCGCTGAGCACCACGTCATTGCCCAAGGCATCCTTCGCAGTGACACCACCGCTGCTGCCACCGCTCGACGGCGGAATGAAGTATTTCACAATGGGATACAGTGCACCCAGCACTGTTCCAGATGCCGCCCCTAGCAGCAGCACATTCATAAACTGGCGACGCCCCAAATCAGGTACGTCAGGATTTCCAGAAGCTTGAGTCATGATTTACCGATGTAGGCTGTGAACGAAGGATTTAAACTAACGACCGCGCAATGACCGCATTCAGCCCAATCCCAACGGGGCGTCGCAGTCTCTAGCAGCAATAGTTTACAGTTTTTCTATAAGCATTATTACACCGCACCGGATGCAGACACTCAAGAACCTGTGCATTGTAAAGAACCGTAAACATTCGGAGCCTCACCATGACTGGAGACGACCTGCATCAGCTCATCCTCAGCAAATGGGGACGCTCATTTGATGTACAGCTGCGCAAAGTGCAAGATAAGGTGTTTTTTCAGGTGATGTGGAAGTATTTGGAGCAGGCGTCGTTTCCCCTATCCGAAGGGGAGTATATGGCCCATCTGGATGAGGTAGTTAGTTACCTTGAGGCCTGGGACGGCACGGCTCAGGTGCGGCAGTTTATCGAAGAAACGAGCGATCGCCCTCGACTGGGCAAAGCCGTCAGCATTCCCATTAATCTGGGCAGCCGCGCATCGGAATGGATGCTGGAGTAGGGGCGATCGCTGCTTTCTAGCCTGACTGCTGTTTAACCTGGTAGATCTAGAGACAAGACGTTTGGCATTAGCGGCGGGGTTCGATGGCGATTTCGATCCGTCGATTCCGCTGCTGCTGGGCTGCGTTGCTGCCTTCTCCCAAGGGTCGGCTGTCGCCATAGCCCAGCACCACCCAGCGGTAGTTGTCGCCTAGGGAGGCCCGAAGCTGCTGCTCAACGGCCTTCGCCTGTTCGAAAGAGAGGGAGCGGTTGCTGGTGGCGTTGGCTTCACTGGTGGTGTGGGCAGAGACGCGAATTAGCGCTCCCGGATACGCCCGCAGATCATTGGCAATGCTCGTGAGGATGTTGGCGGCGGCTGGTTTGAGGCTGCGGTCATCAGCTTGAAATAGCGCCGTACTGGGTAGCGTGACTAAAAGCGAGTTGCTGCGGGCTGCATCGGCGATCGCCACGGGAATCGACTCATCCTCTGGCGTGGGGCTTGGGGGTGCGGCAACCACGGCGGTCGGGTCTAGTCGCTGTTCCACCTGTTGCAGCCGAACCTCTAATGGGACAGGCGCGAGGCTGGCCGGAGCCCCCCCCACCTGTTGCTCTAGCTCACGAGTGCGATCGCTCAGCGCATCCAACTCAGCCTGCAATGCCAACAGCTCCGTTTCTACTTGCTGGCGCTGGTCATCGGATAAGTCGAGCGGAGCAGGGCTAGCAGGCGTTACGCCCCCTGCATCAGCGGGAGTGGGGCTGGGGTCAGCAGAGGGTGCGGGATCAGCGGGATCGGCAGGCGTAGCCGGGGTGGGTGTATCGCGCGTAGTCAGGCGACGGAGGCTGCGACTGGTTTGGTCTATGCCGCGTAACACTGCTTCACTGAGCGGCGGCTCGTTAACTTGAGTGGGATACAGTTGGGCGATCGCCATTCCGGTTAGCCAAGCCAAGCTAGCACTGGTTCCCAATACCACTAGGCGAAACAGCGTAGTGAACAGCCCCGCCAGCGGATTTCGTCTGGGCCTAGGGCGACGAGGCGGCTCTGTGGGCGATCGCTCGGTTGTAGGAGGCCCAGGAGGCTGATTTACAGGAGGCTGATTCATAAAATGCCGTCCATCAATTAAGTGATGTGAAGTCTCAGGTCGGTATGGCTTTGGGGAATAACAGAGCGCAGGGGCTGCACGATCCAAATGGCTATCCAATCCATTCCTAACGCCTAATCCTAATCCTTCCAGGGGTCATCTAAGAGCCAAATCCAAGCGTTGACACGAGTTCACGCTTGGGCAACGCGTTCGCTTTGAGCACTGGCGCAATACTGTGCCGCAAAGTCTACCCTATGGTGTACAACGCTGGGATTACCCGTTTGACGCTAAAAGTCTAGGCAATGAACTGCCCGGCGACATCTACATCGAGATAGACTTTGCTGAAAAAGACTGTTCATCTTGAACGATTTAGAAGCCAAACAGACCGAAGTCTATTGTGAAATATATTGTACAGGCTTCGCCCGCTAGCGCCATGGATAGCGTAAAGCTGGGATCAGTAAGGCGCTAGGGATTGAATCGGCGATCGCCCCAGACAGCCCTAATCCATTGTGTTAACTCTCTTAAAGACTTTTTAACCAGCTATGGCAGGTGGCGGAGTCTAATTGCTATACCTGAGAGAGTATTAGACCGCGTTCTGTGATTGAGAACTGGAACTCGCAAGGGCGATCGCCACTACGCCATGCCCCTGTGATGCCCGCTCTACAGGAATGTGTTTCTCAAGTCAGCGGCCGTAACGCTGTAACAAAGAGAGGCGGCTGAGTTCTGTGATCTATTCATCAGTTAATCTGTCGGTTGTCGAAGACCGACTTGACTTTGAACAATAGGTGAGTCGCGGGATGGTGCGATCGTCTTCTCATGAGAGACGTTTCGTTGGTCGTGAGCATTGGGTCATAAGTTTTGATCCTGAGCATTGATCCTGAGCATGGGGCCTGAGCATTGGAATGATTGATACCCGTTGGGGAAGGGCATGACGCAACCTTTTGTTCAGCTTGATCCACTTAATAGTCCGTTTCCTATTCCATGGAGCTGGGTGCAAGCTACTCAGTCAGGGGCAACCCAGCCTGGAGCCTCTCGCCTGCGCTACTATCGCACTCCAGCCCTGGTCTCCCCCACTGGCGACTATGCCGCCTATAGTCGCTTTCAAATGCGGGTAGAGGCCGACTTTGCTCAGAGCTGCGTGAGCAGCGTCCTGTTTGTCGAAAACCTGCGCAACGGCGAGCTGCAGACGGTGACAGCCGAGTCGCCGTTTGCCGACAACCCCTTTAGCGATAGCGATGACGCCGCGCAGCCTGGCACCATTGCCATGCTGCTGCCCATTGCCTGGTCTGAAACGGGCGATCGCATTCTGGCCCGCGAATTTGAATCGCGATTTGGGTCGGGCCTAGCGTCTGACTTTGCGGTGGTGTGGCATCGAGCCACTGGTAAAGCCTGCACGTTCGCTCCTAGTGGCGTCCAATATTCCAATGCCATTCTTCTAGGCTGGAGCCAGGTAACACCACAGCAAGTGCTGTTTCAAGCGGGCATGATAGGCGATATGGACTGGCCGCTGTGGCGGGTTGATGCCAATGGCACCACTACGTCTGCACCTGCCGACAAGCCCATCGTGTTTGGGTCATATCAAACCAACCTTTGGGTTGGCCCCCAGGCGCATCGCTAGGACTAAGCTAGCTATTGCGGCACAATTTCAGACACAACCCTACCGCCAGAGATAACCACGGTTTGGTTTTCCATTCTTCCAGTTGCTCTAGCGCCTTTCACCATTAGCGGTGGGTCAGCTTGGCGGTAGTCCACATTGCCCTCGGCTAGAATGTCGCGGGTGGTCATGTTCCAGGTGAACGTGTCTGATTTTACGACCGATTGGTTGCGCTGGGCCACTGCTTCAACCTCACCATTGAGGTAGGCCATCCGCGTTCGCATGTTGACGGTGCCCCGATTAGCGCTCATCACAATTTGGTCTTGGCGCAGCACAATAATCACGGGCCGGTCTGAGCGTAGAATTTCGCCATTTACATCCCAAATCAGCAGATTACTGTTGACCTGCATGGCGGGATCAGAGGTAACAATTTGCGCCTGCTGCTGTAGCGTGGCGGTTTTTGCCTCCAAATCTACGTTAGCGCGCTGCCCCACGGCAACATCTGTCACGCGATCGCCATCTAGTCGGCTGATTTGAACCGGGCGGTTGCTAAGCACCGCCTGGTCGTCGATGCGCCACACCAGCCGCTCACCTTGAATCATCATCGCGGGATCAGCGACAAGTGCATTGACATTGCCCAGCAACTCCATCCGCCGGTCTTGGTTATATAAACGGGCTTCGTTTGCTACAAGCCTCACTTGAGGATGCTCGCCTCGCAGATTGTTGCGAACGATCAACACTCCCTCATTGGGACTCCACTCCAACTCGTCGCCCCGTAACACGGCTTTGCTTTGCAAATCGGTCGCGACCACCTGCCCCTGCAGCACAATTTTCTCGCCATCCTGCTGCACAATGCCGCGCTGGGCTTGCACTTGGTAGATGGCTTCCCCATTCTCATAGAGTTCGCCATCTGGGTTGCGGGCGTTGGCGACTTGCTGGTCTTCGTTGTAATTCACTTCATCGGCATCTACTTTCCACAGCAGATTGCCTGATTCGTCTGACTGCTCTAGCGTGATGTTGTTGAACAACAGACTATTCTCGATTGGTTCAACCTCGCCCTCTGCAGCCGGATCTGATGCACGACCACCACCACAGGCTATGGCGCTCAGGCTGACCAGCGCTACTAGCCCAATTAGTGGGGCTCGGCGCATGATGTGAGTTAAGAATCCAACCATGAATGTTCCTGACAAATGAGACATAGATTGATATCACACCATACTCATGAGGCCGAGGACACCGTGATAGGGTTTCCTTGTTGGATAAGGGGGATTAAAGGCGATCGCCCATTAGCGTGAGAGGCTGCCTTGACCGAGATACCGTCGTGGAATGAAGTGTTTCCTCTTGGGTTCTACATCTCAGGCTAGGCATTCAGACAGCAGATCGGTCATACCTTCAGCTTAGACGAGCGGTTGTTCAAATTGCTCCCCAGCGTGCCACTCTCTTCCCCGTTCCAATCGTTTACCCTCCAAAAGCCAAGCTCTAGACAATCCCCAATGGTTACAAAAAGTGCCCCGGATGGTTTTCTCGAGAGGCTGAAGCTGGGCGATCGCTCACAACACTGAGTTAGCCCGTCTGCTTGCATTTTGTGGAATGAGCGGAGTCTGCAAATTAGCCGCACTAGCCGCAGCCGCTTCTGGCAAGGCATTGAGCCCTAGTGACGCTCCCGAAAAAAACCTGCCAAATTAGCATCTGCAATACACAGAGCCCGTCTGGCAGAGTTAAGGGTATGGAATGGGCGTGACGCTTCTACTCTGGTAGGTGCTCGTCTACCACAGACATACTGGTCAGAGGGCGATACGTATAGTTTTGGCGTGGCGTTTTCATGATGTCTTCTTTAATAGACTCCAGATCAATGTAGCGATCAGCCACATTAATCAGGCTGTCACTAGTCATAGCCCGCAGGCTTACCACTTCCACCCGCACGCCGCGATAGCTGGCTGCATCCACCGCATAGGCCAAGTCACCATCGCCGCTGACTAGCACTGCTGTGTCATAGGCGCCCACCAGCGCCATCATATCTACAGCGATCTCAACATCTAGGTTGGCTTTTTTAGATCCATCGGGCAGCTGCACGAGATCTTTGGTGATCACGCGGTAGCCGTTGCGCCGCATCCACAGCAAAAAGCCTTGCTGCTTTTCGTTAGTGCGGTCTACTCCGGTATAGAAAAAGGAGCGAAGCAACCGCGAACCCGCTGTAAGGCGGCAGAGAAGCTTTGTGTAGTCAATCTCAATGCCAAGCTGCAGGGCTGCATAAAACAGATTTGATCCATCAATGAAAATAGCAACTCGACCGCGATTTTCTAACACCTGTTCAGGTGTGAACATTGCATCGGCTTCCATGTGATTCAGCACGATATTATCCTCAAAAAATTTATAGTTAATGGCGATTGGTATAGATTAACCCAGTGGTTTGAGAGACTGAGCTTTTACGATAGCGTTGGGTGTCTTTTGCTTAACTTCATCGGCCAGCGATCGCCCATGCTGGACTCCTTAGTTCCTCATGTCATGAGACAGCCTGCTCCAGACGTTGAAACACAGGCTCTGGCATACCCAGGGCTTGCCCCGGTGGTAACACTCCCCACTGTGCATGAGTCGCAAACTTTGGCAGGGTTGCATCTCGACTGTCAAAGTTGACCGAGTAACCCAACTGCTGATAGATGCGGGTGCTCACGCCAGGAATGATGGGGGCTAGCAGGTATGCTGACTGACGCACTGTTTCTAACACACAGTAAAGCGTCTGCTCTACACTAGGGCGATCGCCCTGCTTATACCGCGTCCAGGGGGCTTGCTCATCCACATACTTATTGCCTTGCCGCACCACCGCCAGCACGGCATCACAGGCCTGGCTAAAGGCGAGCGCGTCATAGGCGTCGGTCACTCGCTTTGCCAACGCTTGGGTACTGGCCTTCAGCGCATCCTCATGGGAAATCTCTTCCACTACCACAGAGGGCACGTGAGCGTCGCAATATTTGTGTGCCATTTTCAGAGTGCGGTTTAGCAAATTGCCCAAATCATTGGCCAAGTCGGCATTCAAAATATTGAGAAACCGGGTTTCAGCGAAATCTCCATCTCGACCAAACTCAATCTCCTTTATGAAATAGTAGCGAACCGCATCCGATCCGTAGCGAGCGACTAAATCAAACGGGTCGATGGTGTTGCCCAGGCTCTTTCCCATCTTTTGCCCATCTTTGGTGAGAAAGCCATGGCCAAACACATGCTCGGGCACAGGCACCCCTGCCGACATCAGCATCGCAGGCCAATACACCGCATGAAAGCGCAAAATATCCTTGCCAATTAGGTGAATGTTAACGGGCCACCAGCGCTTGAGCGCATTCTCTAATGTAGGCTTATCGTCGGGGTCGAGCAAAGCGGTCACGTAGCCCAACAGCGCATCAAACCAGACGTATAACGTGTGGGAGGGATCGTTGGGCAGCGGAAAGCCCCACTCCACGTTGATCCGCGAAATTGAAAAATCCTGTAGCCCCTGGCTCACAAAACTCAGCACCTCGTTCCGACGGATGGCCGGTTGAATGAAGTCGGGATGAGCCGCATAGTAGGCTTCTAGCGGTGCTTGATAATTGGACAGCCGAAAAAAATAGTTCGCTTCATCGCGCCACTCGGCTTCGCGGTTGGTGTGGATGGGGCAGCGGTGCCCGTCGAGCAAGTCGCGCTCTTCTTTATATTCTTCGCAGGCGACACAATACCAGCCTTTTTGCTGACCCATGTAAATGTCGCCATTGTCCCAACACCGCTGAAAAAACTCGCGCACGATCGCCTCGTGCCGAGCGTCTGTTGTGCGAATGAAGCGATCGCACTGAATATTCAGCTTGTCCCACAGGGTTTGAAAACTAGAGACAACCAGGTCGCAATGCTCTTGGGGCGATCGCCCCTTGTCTGCGGCTGTGCGCTCGATTTTTTGCCCATGCTCATCAGTCCCCGTGATAAACCGAACGGGCTGCCCCTGAAGGTGGTGATAGCGGGCGGCCACATCAGCAGCAATAGTCGTGTAGGCACTGCCAATGTGGGGCACATCATTGACATAGTACAGAGGGGTCGTGATGGTAAAGGTAGGCAGGGATGAAGCGGAGAATTCCATAAAAATAGACAAAAACACACAGCTCGAAGCGGACCGTAACTCGTAGTAGAAGCATCGAGCGTCCCCTCAATTCTACTAATCTACTTGTATTGGATCACCCTCGGTCAGATACGCGGATTTATTTCACGATCGGCCCAAGTGTTTGTAGCGGGGTTGAATGCCAGATTGAGGCAGCGGTGAGTGGCACTAGCTGTCGCGCTATATTGAGCGATCGCCCCAGCCTCCACTCAAAGTAGCGCAAAACTTGGCGATCGTGTGAAACCCTTATTCTAACTGAGGTTAAAGGCGATTCTCATCCCTCCTAGCACACGGACAACCCTCCTTCGTTCCCAGCAGCTTTTGGCATAGAAGGAGTAGAAGCACGTATCTCGGTCTATCTCGTCGAGACAGCCGTTGTCCTTCGTTCCCAGCAGCTTTTGGCATAGAAGGAGTAGAAGCCCCCTCAGATCTTCTACTCCTATCCCTAAAGAATGAGTAAGCAACCGATAAACATACCTCTGACGAAAGAAGCTTACCTCTAAGTATCTATGTCCTACGGATGAGACTCGATAGGGCTGTGACCAAGATCACGTCTAGGGTTGATCCTAATCGCGATCGCCCTCTATCAATAGAGCCATACTCTAAATGACTCAACTCTAGCCGAGTCATCAACAGGGAACACACTACAAGCCGTCAGACTTCTTCGGAAGACTGTCGGTTTTTTTTATTATTGCGTGCTTACCGCCTGCGGTTCAACTGCAATCCCACCCAGAGGGTTGAATCCGCCCTCCGGCTATCGCATGGCCATCATCGTATTCTTCCACGCCGACTCGCGATATAGCATTTGTAAAGCCCGCTGCCCCGCGCCTGCAAACAGACCGCTGTCTGTCAACTCTTGCAGCACTTGCTGAATCAGCAGCCCCGAAAAACTGCCGCCGCAGTGCAGCAGATGGCTGTAGTAAGAAAACTGCGGTTGATCCGCTTCATTGAGATGAAACCGATGCACCTCAGCCTCGCTCATGGTGTGGGCCGGAGTGTTGACCGGCACCACCACACGGGGAATTGCATGGATGCCGTAGGGAGAAGACTCTACCCGTCGTGGCCTGTCGTGAACGCCTCCCTGCTGGCTCAGCGCGCTCTGGTCTAGCCTGCGGCCAGATTGAGGAGATGCACCCCTGCCTACTTCAGCACTTTGATTGACCATCCAGCCGATCAGCACCACGCCGAGCAGCGTGCGGGTTTCGCTAATTAAATCAGGCGTAAACATGGGGTCTGGCTCACTGGAGAGGCGCGGCCCGTTGTTCAAAAACATGGGATTCACCAACTGCGAGTTATAGACTACGCCCACGGCCCAATGCCGCCCATTCGTGCCCTCTAGCTTGACAAAGCTGCCAAACCCAAACTCATCGGGATTGGGCGGGGTGGGCGAGGCAAATTCATCTGCTACATCCACCACATAGTCGCAGTGCGAGTTTGACTTAACCACTTTGCCTAAAAGCATTGGTCTCCCTTGGGAATTGTATGGGTCTAAATCGGGGCTCTAAATTGGGGTTCTAAAATAGAGGCTCTAGCTATGGTCGAGACTTTCCTGTAGGCGTTGGTATGGTTTGCAACACCGGGGTATGGCTTGCATCGGGATGCTCTTGGAATTGCTGCATCTTAAGGCCCATAAAGTTAAGGCTCATACAGTCCATCGGCCTCAATTAAAAAAAGCCTCATCGGGACTTAAAGCCCTCCCAAAACCAGAAGATGCTCAGTACCCTATTAAGGATATTAATACACAAGTATTACGTTTGATCTGCCGACGCTCAATTGAGCAGCAAAAATGTAGCGCAACGTGGCCATAAACAGAATTAGGCATTGCAGAATCAAGAGATGAACCTGAGAGGGACAGGGATATCGTCGAACTTGAGGGAGTGCAGTAGCAGTCGGATAGAGTGAGCTAGCATTTCTACAGACTTGGAGCAGCAAAGCGTTTTGCGATGCAACCGAGCGAGATAGTGCCGTAACCGAGTGTTTTCTCCTTCAACCCGAATCATGTAGGTTTTACTGACAATCTGATCGCCGTCTGGAATAAAGTTGGGATACACCGTCCACCTGTCAGTGACATAGAAGCAGCACTGCCAACGAGCCACCCGCGACCAAAGCGGTTGAAACGCCTTGGCACTGTGGTCTCCCAAGACCCAACCCACAATCCCTTGCCTGAAGTGGTCAACCGACCTCTGGGGTTGTTTCAGAGTCGGACGCATCCGGGAGCAATTCACCCACTGGCTTCACCCAGGTAATCACGGTGGTATGATGCCCCCTTTGACCCGCTCAATGGCTCGAAACCCACAGCCGTTGACGTACAGCTTGAGGCACTCTCGCGCCTGACCTCATCTGAGTACCCTCGGTGGGGCTTGTAGGCATCAATGAGTGGCGCCACACTCTGGACATTACATCGCAAATTTCCCTAACTCATCTCTTAATTATGCAACGCTCGAACTCGGATAAGAAATCCACTTTGTAAGTCCTCCTTAATCAAATCTGAGGGTTAAGACGGCAGACAGGCGTGGCCTCGAATCTAGGTAGCTGACTCCACGCAGCCGGGTGAACAGCGAGTCAATCCGCCGCTCCATTGCATCTGCATCCCAGTGCGTCGTGTACTGGAAGATAGGGTTTCGCTCCGGCGAGTGCAAATCAGTGCATTAATTCAGTGATGATTCATGCTCGGGAATGAGTTGCGTTCTGTCAAACGCAACGCCTACCTTTGTCAAAGTGAGCGATCGCCCAATCTTGATCGATCGAATGACAGAGTACATAGATAAAAATCTATGTAGCACACCTATCTCATGCAATTAAGTCTATAGCAAAAGCTTGAAGAAGTATTCATTTAGAAAAAACAACTTTCAAATTTTATTGATAGTTTTTACTTATGTTTCTTGCGTCAATTTACGTTGACTCTTAACCTCCAAATTTAATCTCCAACGTGTTGCAGGTGCTGTAGGATGCATTAGCGATAGCGTAAAGCAACTGCTTGGGCACTTTTATAGCAGTTGAGTTAATGCGATCACGCTCACTTTAGAATGGGTTGAAGTATGAAATCCATCAACCACAGATGTGTGTGTCTAACCATTTAATGAAGCGGATGCTACAGGAGTTACGGTTGCCCATTTTGCCTCAAAGGAATTGTCGCACCGCTTGTCTCATAGCCGTTAGCTTGCTTCTTCCTCAGATTGCTTGTTTCTTCCTCAAATTGTGAGAATACTTTGAAAGGGTTTGGCACTGTAATTAGCGGTAAGGTTGTTTGATAGTGCAGCATAAGGTTTCGAAAAATGGGAAAAAATGTTTACTACAGCAAAATTGCTAATATTTATGATCAAACCCGCTGGCTAACAGAACCCATCGCTGAGGACGTTGCCGATTTTATTCTTACTCTAGTTGAGGCAACTCCTGAAACTACTTTCCTAGAACCTGGCATAGGAACTGGTCTAAACGTTCTTCCTTTAGTAAGACGTGGCTATTCTGTGACTGGCGTTGATGTTTCTCAGGAAATGCTCAATCAGTTTTGTCAAAAGCTGCCTGAAATGCCTCCGAATCTGGAATTGATTCATGGAGATGCCTCACAACTACCTTTTTCAGACACAAGCTTTGACGTTGTGCTAACTGTTCACATGCTTCACGCTGTTTCCAACTTGGAAATATTTCTGGATGAGATCGATCGTGTTCTAAAACCAAAAGGTTTTTATCTAAATGCTCAATGGATTACTCCACCTGCACGACTGAAATTTGAGCAGCATTTCAGAACTATCTTATCTAAGTATCAAGCGCCAGTACCCGCACAACAGCCACGCAGAGTAACTAACGGAATTAATGTAGAAGATTATTTACGTGACAAAGGGTATCAGTGTAATTATTTGATAGCTAAGGAATGGATAGTAAGCAACCAGGTTCAGGAATTACTCGGTTTCTACAGGTCACGAGCTTACGGGTTGTGCTGGCTCATTCCAGATGAAGCATTTCATCTTGCAATAGAAGAGTTTGAAGTATTTTGTCAAGACCACTACGGTTCATTGGAGGCGGTGTTATCATCTCAAGCACAATTTGAAATATGGGCATACACTGCAAGCTAATACTTCACGGCAACGGACTGTCGAAAGTCGCTTTTGCTGAGTTCGAGGTTATCTGCCGCCGCACAACTTCACTGGTAGGAACATAGCCTGGAGCTAGGGCGTGTCATCAATTCCGACCAAAAATCTTATGCTATAAGCGTTGCCACGCCCGATCCAAAAACAGGCTAGGGGCTGTGACCGTTGATTTCTGGGCCATTAGCGGCTAATTGATGACAGCCCCTAGTTGATAAGTTGATAGGCTGCTGGCGGGGAATGACTTAATTCATAGCCGGTGCATTAACTCCAGGCAATGCTTTTTTAGCGTTGCCGAATACGAATATGAATTCAAGCATCAATGTCCCTCGAAGGGGCGCGCCCGTGGGCCGCTTCACAGATTCATGCCTCAATTCAGCAACGTCCGCAACGCTTCTCGATCGCTCCTAAATATTGCGCTCAAGCTCTACCGCTCCAACACGTTCTCCAAGATGGCTTAGGCTGACCCAGGCCTAAAACCGCTCAAGAGCACCTTTAGAATGGAGCACCTTTAGAATGAAGTAGCCCTGATCCATTCCGATTTACGCTTAATTTTATAAAGGTGAATTGATTACACGCTGAGAATTATGGCAGGACATAGTAAATGGGCGAATATTAAGCGGCAGAAAGCGCGGGTTGATGCAGTTAAAGGCAAGGTATTTGCCAAGCTGTCGCGAGAGATTATTGTGGCGTCGCGGCATGGGGTGCCCGACCCGACGGCCAATTTTCAGCTCCGCACCGCTATTGATAAGGCCAAGTCTGCAGGAGTGCCCAACGATAATATTGATCGGGCGATCGCCAAAGGATCGGGTACGCTTGGCAGCGAGGCAGAGCTAGAAGCCATTCGCTACGAAGGCTATGGCCCTGGCGGAGTTGCCATTCTCATCGAAGCGCTGACAGACAACCGCAACCGCACCGCCGCCGACCTGCGCGCTGCGTTTAGCAAGCGGGGTGGCAACCTGGGAGAAACGGGCTGCGTCGGCTGGATGTTTGATCAAAAGGGTGTGGTTAGTTTGTATCAGCCAGGGGAGGGCAAGGAGCCCGTAGCCGACTTAGATGAAGAAGCCCTGCTAGAAACCCTAGTCAACGCTGGGGCAGAAACCTATGAACTCACCGATGTGGATGAAGACACGCCAGGCGCGGAGGTGTTGACCGATCCGGCCCAGCTCGAAGCTGTCAGCGATGCCCTGAGCCAGGCAGGCTACGCCATCACACAGGCCGAGATGCGGTGGATCGCTAACAACAGCCTAGAGGTTACAGAATCTGAGCAGGCGATCGCCCTGCTTAGATTGATGGATGCTCTAGAAGACCTGGATGACGTGCAATCCGTCACGGCCAATTTTGAAATGGCCGATGAGTTGATGGAGCTAAGCTGGGCCTAAACGCCAATCTCGTAAGGCTCAGGCAATAGTTTGTATTTGTAATAGTTCTGCAGAATTTGGGCAGTGCCAGTGCCTCTAGTACCCTTAAAATGGTGCAGATTGAGATATCTGAGACAAAAAAAATTGGGCGTTGCTGAATCAAGGGATGAACCTGGGAGGGACCGGGACATCGTCAAACTTGAGGGAGTGAAGTAGCAGGCGTACAGAGTGAGCCAGCATTTCTACGGACTTGGAGTAGCAGAGCGTTTTGCGATGCAGGCGGGCGAGATAGTGCCGTAATCGGGTGTTTTCTCCTTCAACCC
>JAHHHI010000026.1 GCA_019359435.1 Kaiparowitsia implicata GSE-PSE-MK54-09C | reverse complement strand
CGTGTCCCGCGAGCACTACGATAATCGGGGACGGTCTGTAAAGCTTCAATGAGATTCATCGCGACACCAGCGTTTAAGGGATGTCTCTATAGCTTAATTTCTATCTCATCACAGTGAATCAGCCCTATCCCGGTCGTGACATAACTCTCTCAAGCCGACGATTTACCACTGTACGGTTTAGTCCGAATGGTCAGAGCCTCGTTTCTGTGAATGATGAGGGAACCATAAAATTGTGGAGCGTTGCAGATGGTTCACTGTTAAAAAAACTCACAGGACACAGCGATCGCATCACCAGCGTAGATTTTAGTTCAGATGGTCAGATGCTTGCGTCTGGAAGTACGGATCACACCATTAAATTGTGGCACCTGGATCAGGGGACAGAATTGCAGACGTTTAAAGGTCATCGTCACAGGGTTAGCCATATCAGTTTCAGCCCAGATAATCAGTTACTTGCCTCTGCCAGTCTCGATGGCACCGTAAAACTCTGGGATGTTAAAACGGGTGTGGAATTACGAACGCTGAAAGGGCACCAACATTGGGTGACGAGTGTCAGCTTTAGCCCGGATGGCAGAACCCTCGCCTCTGCTGGTTCTGATAGCACCATAAAACTCTGGAATTTAGAGCTAGAATTAGAGGGTTTTATGCAGCTAGGTTGTAACTGGCTCGAAAGTTATCTTGCTAATCATTCTGAAGAGCAGGAAATTCGAAAGATATGTCAAACCTCAAATCGTCCAACTGATCTGCCTCTCTGAGGCTCGGCAGATGCGCAGCTATTGCTGACAGTTGCTCAGGATCGGTGGACTGTTGCTACGCCGGGTCGATGCTAAAGGGCAGCAGCGACTGCTACAACCCACCCAGGCGACCCCTGAGCCGCAAGCAAAATCTTACCTGATTGAGCCTGTCGGTATTTTGAGCGGGCTAATTACTGAGCATTATTGAGAGAGCTAGGAAGCTGGTAAATTGATGCTATCGCTTCACCTCAAGGGTTTCAGCGATTCCTTGTCCCGAGCTCAGGTTACGGTAACGCTGTTGAATGAATAACAGTATCGGATCATTGCCATACTCCTAATGAACCAACTCGCCTAATTTAGGATTCCACCAGCCCTTTGCTGTTTGAAAATAAACGGCATTTTTGTGTTTAGCGTTGCTCCTAGCTTTGGCATCCGAGCATCGCAGCAGCTTTTTCGGCTGCCCTTCCTTCTCATAGCTGTATTCTTCCATCGGCTTTTGGCAAACCGGACAGGGATATTCGGTTACAACGGTCTGCGGTGGAGATGAGTTTGCAGACTGCTGCGCGGCGTCTGCCGACTTGCGTCGGGGCGGCTCCCACTGGCGGCTATACTCCGACCAAAACAGCACCGTATCGGCACACCCACCGACGCATTTGAGGAAGTATTTTTTCTTGACTTTAGCGCTGGAAATCTTGGCCATGGGCTGCTGGCAGCCGGGGCAAAGTGTCTTGGAAAAGGCGACCGATTTTCCGGCGTGGCGCGGCGCGGGCGTGTTCGTCAGATGGCGGGCGATCGCCTGCTGGGCGTGACTCAGCGCGGGCACAAAGTAGTCCTGATTCCAGTGGGTTAAATATTGCTGCCAGTCTTCTTTGCCTGCGGCGATTTGATCGAGCGCTTGCTCCATCTGCGCGGTGAAAGCCGCCTCTAGAAAATCCGGCAGGGCATCTTGCAAAAACGCATCCACGTCTAGCCCAAGCTGGGTGGGTTGCAGGTGAGTTTTCTGGAGTTCCACATACAGCCGCTGCTTTAGGGTTTGAATCGTGGGGGCGTAGGTGCTGGGGCGGCCGATGCCTTGGCGCTCCATCGCCTGCACCAACTTTGGCTCGCTATAGCGGGGCGGCGGCTGGGTCTGCTTGGCCTCGTGGGCCGCCTGCTGCACGGTCAGCGGCTGCGCCTGAGCCAGGGTGGGCAGGACGGTGTCTGCCGCCAGGTTATTCCAGTATCTAGTGTAGCCGGGGACTTCCACCACCTGGCCTTTGGCTTGCCAAGACACCGCACCCGACTGAGTCGTGATTTTGGTCTGCCGCACCTGCGCCGCTTTGCACTGGGAGGCGATCGCCCGTTTCCAGATCATCACGTACAGGTTAAACGCCTCGGTCGATAGCTCCCCGCGCAGGGCTTTGGAGGGACGATACACATCCGTCGGGCGGATCGCTTCATGAGCTTCCTGTGCGCCTTTGACTTTGCGAGCTGACGCTGCAGATTTTGCCGACTTCGACTTCGCTGAGCCTGGCTTGGGCAAATTCTCCGCATCGTGTTCAGAGAGCCACTGCCGCGCCTGATCGCAAAACTCAGGGCTGAGGGCGGTGCTGTCCGTCCGCATGTAGGTAATCAGCCCCGCTTCGTAGAGCGACTGGGCCACCTTCATGGTGTGCTCTGGGCTAAAGCGCAGCTGCGAACCCGCCGTTTGTTGCAGGGTGGAGGTGATGAAGGGCGGCGGCGACTGGCGCTGGGCGGTTTTTCCCTCAAGGCGGGCGACAGTGTGAGGCTGGGCTTGGGCGATCGCCACCAGCCGTTCTGCTTCTTCCAGGCTCGTCACCCGTGTAGATTCGGGCGCGGTGCGTTCGCCTGGAGTTGTGGCGTCATCGGGCGGCGAATCTTCGGCATCGGTGGCGATCGCCGAACCCCGATAGTAGGCGCGAAACCCTTCGGCATAGTCCACAAATACGCTCCAATAATCCTGTGGCACAAAAGCCTGGATCTCGCGTTCGCGCTTGCAGAGGATGTGGAGCGCCGCGCTTTGCACCCGCCCCATGCTCTTGGCTCCGTTCTGCAATTTCCACAGCAGCGGCGAGCCTTTGTAGCCCACTAGCTTATCCAGCACCGTGCGACACAGCCCGGAATGCACTAGGTTCAGGTCGAGGCTGCGCGGTTGGGCGATCGCCGCCTGCACCGCACTGGGCGTAATCTCGGTATAGACCACGCGCTGGGGATTTTTGAGATTGAGCGCCTGCTGGAGATGCCAGGCGATCGTCTCGCCTTCGCGGTCGGGGTCGGTGGCTAGCACCACGGTTTTCACCTGCCGCACGGCTGCTTTCAGATTTTGAATCGTCTCTGCGCCTCGCGACCCGCGCGCCATGAAGCGACAGCGCACCGAGTTTCCCTCCAGATCAAACCCGAGGGAATCTTCCCCGTCATTGGCTAGCTCGCGGATGTGGCCAATGCTGGCTTTGACCAGCCAATCAGACCCCAAAATCTGGCTCAGCTTTTTGATTTTGCCGGGGCTTTCCACAATCAGCAGCTTGGTGGGCATGGTTCGCGTGTTGCAAACGACTCGTTCATTAAATTAGGTCAATTGTACTATATTTCGGTCGTCCTTCAATACATGTGCGTTTAGTCACGTGTTGAATGTTGTCAGACGTAGCTCAAACTTCCCTATTGGTCAGTCTTCGTTAAATCGCAGGAGTACCCCTTTGGGTACCCTAAGCAAAATTTTTGACATCTAGGATATGAGTATTCCTTCTGTTGCAGCGCAAAACGGTGTTGCTGAATTGAGGGATGAACTTTCAAAAACAGGAATATCGCCTGGCCCCCTAAATCCCCCAACATTGGGGAACTTGAAAGACTCTTGCTCCCCTAGAATTGGGGGTTGGGGGGGCAAATCATCCCTGCGCTAAGCAACGCCCGCAAACTCAGTACTGGAAACCCTGAGTTTCATTGATAAGTAGGAAAGGGTAGTGTTCTAGACCTGTGTATTGTTTGTCATACAGGCCGCCCAAGTTCATAACGGTTGATGAACATTCCAATCACCGTGTCATGCATCAGAACAGATTTAGAGAAGCAAATCGTTTTGCGCGCCAACCGTTTGATCCGAGTCCTTAGCGTTAAGTGTTTTTGTTCAATGCGCTGAGTGTTCGTCTTGCCCACTGTATGTTGCTTAGGCTCGAGCAATCGCAGGTAGGCCCCCCAGCTATCGGTGTAAAACTGCTGGATGCCAAAGGGTGTGAGCAACGACATCAGCGCTGAGAGGGCGGCATCGTCATGGGGCGCTAGAACATAAGCCAGCACAGCACCTGTTTGATGGTCGATGGCATGCCAGAGCCATCGTTGCTGCCGCTTGGATTGCACAAAGCTCTACATCTCGTCCATTTCCGCTTCGTCTACCCGCACTATCAGGGCTGTGGTAGTAGAAGTTGGCGTCTGTTCTAACACGGCTTGGTTAACCGATTCCAGATGCCGGTGGTTTTTTAATTCCCCAATCACGGTTGTCGGACTCACCTTCAGCATCCGAGCGGTATCGCGAATGCCGCTGCCATTCATCGCCAGGTCACTAATTTGCCGCTTGACCTCAGGCAAGTAGCCTCGGTAGGTGTAGTCGCGGATGAAAGAGGCCCGCAAACACTCAGTATTGCGGCAGCGATAGCGCTGCTTGCCTTCATCGCTTTTGCCATTTTTGACGACATTAGGGGTGTGACAAGTGGGGGCAACAGACAGGTTCGAGAACTATGAGCAGAGTGAGATATTAGGACTCTTTCCGTTTTGCCGCAAAACACAGGTCTAGAACACTACCTAAATGTTTAAACTTAAAGCCTTGGTGTCGTTCTCATAGAAACGTTCAATCCCTTGTAGGCTAGGGTGCAGGCGAAGAGAATGCCTTGCATGACAAACGCACTGGAAGATGGTAAACCTGCGAATAATTGAAGTGCATCAGTGGAAGCAGCTAGTCCCCCCAACAGGATCGATAGAGGAATTATTTTTAGAAAGTGCTGTCCAGCCATCCACGCTACTAAAAAACCACTGAGTCCGTAGCCGTTAGATAAATTGGGTTGCAGCCTTCCCTGAACCATGGATGTTTCAGCGATACCAGCGATTCCTGCTAATGCACCAGCGATCGCCATGACCAGCACTACTTGCCGACCAAACCTTAGCCCCGCCCCCTTAGCAAGCTTGCGGTTGCCCTGCATAATTTGAAGAGATAAACCCCAGCGGCTGCGGGTAAGCAAAATATAGAGAGAAAGGGCTGCTAGTAATGCTAGTCCTAACCCTAAATGCAATCGGGACCATCCAAGGGTGGGTAACTTAGCAGCATCTGGAAAGGGCGCTGTTGCTGGCCAACCTAGATTGCTGGGGTCTTTCCAAGGGCCATAAACGGCGTAGTTGACCAGTAACACCGCCACATAGTTGAGCAATAATGTACTGATTGTCTCATTGACATCCAACCTAGCTTTAAGCAGACCAGATAGTCCGGCCCAGAGTGCGCCCCCCAGGGCAGCACAGGCAATCATCAAGGGCATGAGCACCCATTTAGGGGCGAGACTAAATGCTAGTACAGGTGCAGTACCCACCAGAGCTCCCAGGTAAAACTGCCCTTCGGCCCCCACAGAAATTAGCCCGAGTTTAGCGGGGAGAACGGTCGCTATAGCGCACAGTAAGATTGGAGCCGTCTTCAGCAACGTTTCCGTCCAGGAATAAGCGCTCCCAAAAGCCGCATTGAAAATGGCTGGAAACAGCACTAGGGGAGACTGCCCAACTAGGATAAAAAAGGAGCCGCAGATGAGTAGGAAGAGCGTGCCAGGAATCAATGTCGCGGCCAAGAGGCCGTTCCTTAGGTTAAACAGAACGATGAGGAGCTGCTTGGGGGGCAAGATGGCTTGTTTCATGCGGCCTGTCTCCCGCTCGTCATCCACTTTCCGACTAGCTGACGACTAGCTCTACGGGTTTCTGCAATACCTACTATTTCGCCCTGAAACAATACAGCAATGCGATGAGAATAACGCAGCAAATCATCTAGGTTTTCAGAAATCCAAAGGATACAGGCTCCAGTTTGAGCATGATTAAATAGCTTCTCATAGATAAATTGAGTAGCAGAAATGTCAAGGCCCATAGTGGGGTAGCAAGCGACAATGAGGCTAGGGCTACCGGATAATTCCCTTGCTAGAACCAGTTTTTGCAGGTTTCCACCGGATAAGTTGCCAGCAGGCTGGTCAGGGTTTGGGGGTTGTACGTTGAAGGCCTGTATGAGTTGAAGAGCCTGGGCTCGTTGCTTGGCCCGCCGAGGAAAAAACGGCATGCGGTTAATATCTTTTACTACTAAATTTTTAACTAAATCTAAATCAGTAGCCACACCGTTTTGGAGAGGTTGTTCTGGAATATAGGCAATATCATGACGTGTTCTATAGGGAATACCAGCTTGATGCACGGGGGCTCCATCTAAATGAACGGTGCCTTGGGTCAAAGGTAGTAATCCTGTCACAGCATCAGCCAGCGTTTGCTGTCCGTTACCTGCCACACCCGCAATGCCGATAATCTCACCTGAGGCAATCGCTAAGTCAATGCCACGGACAGCGTTATGCCCAGGGTTAGACACCGCTGCAGGCTCTCCAACCCAAAGGTTTTGGATGTGAAGACGAGGATGGGCTAATGACGGTGGGACAGGATGGACAACCGGTAACTCGGTTTGCCCAACCATCAGATGTATCAGGTCTTCAGAAGAAAGATGGCGCTCCAGTTCCGGTTTCTGATTATTGTGGGCAAGGCATACCTCCACCACTCGTCCTTTTCGCATCACCGCAATGCGATCAGCACAGGCCAGAACGTCTTCTAACTTATGGGTAATTAACACGACAGCATGGCCCTGATCAGCCAGTTGTCGAATCAGCGTCCAAAATCGTTGAGTTTCAAGGGGAGTTAAGACAGAGGACGGTTCATCTAAAATAATTACCCGAGCGTCGGCATCGAGCACCTTGACCAGCTCGACCAACTGCTTCTCACTCACCGTTAGGTCATGGACCCGATTAGTGGGCTGTATTGTCGGGGCTAGCTGCGACAAGCAGGAGTGAGTATTAACCCAATGAGTGCGATCGCTCCACTGCCACTTAGGCGTTTTGGTTGATGCTAGCATTAAGTTTTCAGCCACTGTTAAGTTGTCAATTAGGCTGAATTGCTGAAAGACCATGCCAATTCCCAAGGCCATTGCAGCATAGGGCGAATCGATGACGACCAAACGATCATCAATCAGGATGCAACCCTCATCCGCTTGATAAAAGCCGTAGAGGATTTTCATTAAGGTGCTCTTTCCTGCACCATTTTCGCCTAACAGCGCTAGCACCTCCCCTGAAAAAATATCGAGATCGACCTTGTCGTTAGCTAGAAGAGAATTAAATCGCTTGGAGATGCCTTGCAATTGAATGTGCATAAAACTAAAAAGCGAATCAAATCATGGGAACTAAAGAGATGGACGACGCGCAACGCAATCAACTTCCACACGGGGGCCGCGCACCAAGTTGGATACACCTACGCAAGTGCGGGCAGGGAGACGTTCTGCAGGAAAATAAATTTTGTAGACCTGATTAAAAAGAGCAAAATCTTCGTCTAAATTTGTTAGGTAAACGCCTACACGTACAACATTCCCAAAATCTAGGTTTAAGCCAGTTAGAACAGACTTTAGATGCTGAAATACAAGGTGAGTCTGTGCTTCAATTCCCTCTGGGATCGGCGCTGTAGAATCATAGGGATCTAACGGTGTTTGTCCGGTCAGGAATATCCATCCATCAATTTCAGCGGCATGGCAGAAAGGCCCGGTGGGTGTCGGCACACCTTCTACCATGTGAAATTTTGGAGTATTCATAAGGTTGATTTAGCAATTAAGGAAATGGATTTGGATGTCAGAAAACTCAGTAAATTTAAGCGTTAAAGCTGGTTCAAGCCTTTGATTAATGCTTGAGACTGAGCAATGAAGCCATAGAGTAGTTTCACGTTGTAAAGTGTGGACTCAATGCAGTGATTCGGTGATGTGGTGGCAGAACAATCCTCCAATAGGACGCAGTCATAGCCTAAAAATGTTGCATCTTGAAACGTTGATAGGACGCACTGATCCATGTTCACTCCTCCTACAAAAAGAGTAGTGATTCCCATGTTGCGTAGAATGCTATCTAGCTCTGTGTCCCAAAAGCCACTAAAACGATGTTTTGTAACATGAATATCTTGCTCCCCAGGATTTAACTCATCAACAATTGCAGCGCCCCAGTCCCCTTTTCTCAAAACATAGGATTGCCTTGGCGTAAGTTCATTGAGTCCGAGGCGTTCTCCTGTAGGGCTATGGGCATGTAGAACTGACGGGGCAATGTTAAGCAGATCAGGTCTTACTCCCCAGTTCAGCCAAATGATAGGAATTTGCTTAGCACGGCATTCAGGCACTAATTCGCTAAGGGGTTGAATGGGTTCTCGATCGCGCTGATAGTCAACCCCAATGACATCTAACCAGCCACCCTGGGTGCAGAAATCATTTTGCATATCTACAATTAGCAAGGCTGTCTTGGAAGCATCGACCACGATCCGTTGGGGGTCAGCATCTACACGCATGGGGCGTACAGAACGCGGCACTCGTGTCATATCTACTTCTTCTGGAGATACCAACCACTGACAACCCTCAGCGGCTCCCATCGCTTTGTTTTTACTAATTTCAGCAACCATTGTTTTAGTTCTGTTGAAGTGATTTTGTTCGACCGTCGGCTAGTTGGTGATGTCTAGCCGACGGTATTGGGTTCTACGGTATTGATTTTTAAGATGCTGAACCAACTACCCCTTTAACGAGGTAATCCATAGTTTCGATTTCCTGAATGTCCATTGCTTTGCCTTCAGGAGCAACAACCGTCCCGTCCTGCTTCACCAAAGGCCCCTTCCAAACTGTTTTCTCACCAGAGAGAATGGATTCTTTGGCCGTTAATACTAATGCCTTTATTTCTTCACTAACAGCTGCTCCAAAGGGATCTAGAACCACATCGCCATTTTCGAGGGTACCTCGTTTGTGCCCTGCTTCCCATGTGCCAGCATTAATCTCTTCAACTAGCTCTGTCATCATGGGCCCCCAATTCCAAGATGCACCTGTCAGCCAAGCTTTGGGAGCACGATCTTGAACATTGACATCCTTTCCAATCGCATAAACCCCTCGTCTCTCAGCAGTTTGGGCATAGGTTAGGGGTGAGTCTACCTGGCCTGCGATGACATCCGCTCCACTATCAATTAAGGAGTTAGTTGCCTCTGCTTCCTTTGCTGGATCGAGCCATGCTCCTGTCCAAACAACAGTGGTAGTGATATCAGGATTTACACTCTGTGCACCCATCGTAAATGCATTGATTGTTCGCAGCAATTGTGGAATTTGGAATGCTCCCAAGAATCCTAATTTGTTAGTTTTGGTCATCGAGCCAGCCACCATCCCAGCTAAATACATAGCGTCATCGCTATCAGCCCAGTAGGTGCCTACGTTATCACTCGTTTTCAGGCCGCCTGCATGGAGAATGCTAACGTCAGGATGTTTCTTGCCTACTTCGATGGCATAGTCTAGATAACCGTAGCTGGTAGCAAAAATAATGTTGTGGTCATCTTGAATCAATCGTTCTATTACCCGCGCTACATCCGCAGTTTCTGGAATATTGTCGAAGTAAGTGGTTTCAACATTGTCAACATTAGATTCCACATACTGACGACCTAAATCCATTGAATAGTTATAGCCCATGTCTGTTTGCGGGCCAACATAGATGTACCCGATTTTTTGGGCGGGAGCTGAGGAAGAGACTTCAGACACTGTTTGGGTCGAAGGGGATGGCGAGCAGGCAATGACAATACAGGCAACGATGGTAGAAAGAAGAGCCACAATCCGAGCTTGTTTTAGGCGCATAGCAGAGTCCTTAGAGATCTAGTAACTGGGGAATACGAAAGGGAAATGCATAGGCATCATCAACTTTCACGTTGTGTTGTCAAAAACAGAGCGCAGTCCATCAGGCATACCGCCACTTTGGCCCGATTGGCGGTGGTTAAGCATTAAAACAACGATGGATACCAGGTAAGGCAGAGTGCCCAGCAGATATGGAGAAATAGGCGCACCTACTGCCTGCAACCGCAAAGCTAGTGCTTCAGAACCGCCAAAAAGCAGCGCTACCGGTAGTGCAAGATAGGGATTCCAGCGGGCGATAATCACAAGTCCTACAGCTACTAGCCCACGGCCTACCGTCATTCCTTCAGCCCAGGTGAGTGTGTAATCAACCGAGAGGGCGGCTCCGCCGAGGCCGGAGAGAAAGCCGCCAGCCAAAATGCCCTGGCATTGGATGTGGAATGGGTTGATGCCCATGGCATGGGCCGCTGGGATGGATTCTCCAACTGCTCGCCAAGTAAGACCTGTTTGGCTGCGGTATAGCCATAGGCCTAGCAAAGGAGAAAGGGCAATGGAGAGGCCAATTACAGGGGTCATTTCCGTCACTAACGCCCCCAGCACTGGCACTGATGCTAGCGCTGGAGTGTGAATTGTGGAAAACCCGTGGTTTAGCTGTTGACCGACAAACTCGCGACCAAAGAATGCGCTGAGGCCAGAGCCAAGAATCCAAACAGCAATGCCGCTGGCAATTTGGCTGCTGCGACACACCAAACAGAGAAATAGGTGCAGCGTTGATAGCGTCAACCCTGACAAGCCACCTGCTAGCAATCCCAGCCAGGGATTACCAGTGGTAACTGTGGCCGCAAAGCCGGTCATTGCCCCCACTAGCATTTGCCCTTCTACGCCCAGATTAATCACACCAACTCGCTGAGTGAGGGTTTCGCCCAGCACAACAAACAACAGTGGGGCGGTACTGCGTAACGCAGATATCAATAATCCATCCACGACTGTAATCGCAGAACCAGGGGCGGCAATAACTGCCTCCGGTATCAGAAACAAGGTAGTAGTCACTCCGCCTAGCGACAAAAGAAAGAGGAGTAACCATCGCCATCGCAAAGATAGCTGTACCCAAAACTTGGCTTTAGCTAAATGGGTCATGCCCAAAATTCCCTGCTTGAGGGACTTGATTACGGCTCAAAGGATGGCAAGAACTATAAGGTCTATGGCTAGCGAAAAATGTAATATAGCTTACAGAATATAGGTTATATCATATATGATCTAAGATATCTGGCAAAAAATGGCATAATAATGCCAAGGTTGGGTTTCCTCTCTAGGTGAGAGCGCGGACCAAATCTAACCCTTCATTCATGGCTACATATATTGAGGAACTGGTAGCTTGGTATCTAAACTTCCACTGGCATCCTTAGCAGGCACTCCCCGCACCACCCACGCCACGGTGACCGAAAATCTGCGCAAAGCGATTTTGTTGGGGCAGATTCCAGCTGGCACACGTCTGTTGCAATCTGAATTGGCTGAGGTGCTCAATGTGAGTGTGACGCCTATTCGTGAAGCTTTGCGAGAGCTGAGTACCCAGGGATTGGTGGATCTAGATGCCTTTCGCGGGGCAGTGGTTCACACTCCATCGTTGCTAGAACTTGAGGAAATTTACGAGATGCGATCACTCCTAATTCCTCTCAACATCCGTCGGGCGATCTCTCGCATTACCGATCAAGAACTGAAGCAAGCAGAAATTTTGCTGCTCCAGATCGAAGCAGAAGCTGAACAAGCCCGCTGGGTTGATCTCAACCGTCAGTTTCACAACCTTTTAGATGACATAGCCCAAACCCACCAGATTCGTCAGGTCTTGCAACGTCTATCTGACCTATCAGCGATTTATGTCAATCTTTCCTTTTCGATCATTCCCCTACAAAAAGAGAAGTCTGAGCAGGAGCACCGGCAGATCTACCAGGCTTATCAAGATCGCGACGCAGAAGCTGCGACTCAGCTGACGCTGCTTCACTTAGACGGCACGCTGGAAGCAGCTCGAAAGTCGATCTCAAATTTTAGACTTGAACCAATTTAGGTAGAAAAACAAGTTGGCATTTGTTATGGGGTGCATCCCAGTTTTGCAATAAGTACAAAATCAAGGGCTTTGAGAAGCGTCTCACCTCTAGACTCGCAAGACCGGGATGCACCCGGTAATGTTCTAGACATGTGGACGATAACTCTGAACGCCTCAAGAATCAAACTGTTCTAGCAACCCTGACCACATGTCTAGAACATCACCCAATCCCTATAAGAGTTTTGGGTTGAGAGTGACTCGATCCTCACATCGCCTTGAAACAGGGTATAGATGTTTCAATCCCTATAAGGGTTTTGGGTTGAGAGTGACCGATCGCCCAGCAGCCCCGCCCCCACAGGAATACGTTTCAATCCCTATAAGGGTTTTGGGTTGAGAGTGACTTGATCGGTCATATTCAATCACCGCGCCGTCACTAGTTTCAATCCCTATAAGGGTTTTGGGTTGAGAGTGACAGCCACAACCAAGCTCCAAAGCTACGAGCAGGCGTGTTTCAATTCCTATAAGGGTTTTGGGTTGAGAGTGACATGGCGACGTTTATCGAAGCTATCCAGATGTACAGGTTTCAAGCCCTATAAGGGTTTTGGGTTGAGAGTGACAAGCGCAGTGCCAACACGCGGCGGGCCTATGCCCGTGTTTCAATCCCTATAAGGGTTTTGGGTTGAGAGTGACAGGCGGGCGAGAGTGCCGAGCTGATGCGGGCGGCGTTTCAATCCCTATAAGGGTTTTGGGTTGAGAGTGATCCCCGCTAGCCGCTAGCGCCTACCGCAATGCCGTGATGTTTCAATCCCTATAAGGGTTTTGGGTTGAGAGTGACTTTAAGCTGGCAATCCGCGCAATCGAACCTTGAAGTTTCAATCCCTATAAGGGTTTTGGGTTGAGAGTGACCCGAGAGCGTCTACCGAAGGAGAATCGAGGACGGGTTTCAATCCCTATAAGGGTTTTGGGTTGAGAGTGACATTTCCCGGTCAATGGCGTTGCTGTGGTCACGTTTGTTTCAATCCCTATAAGGGTTTTGGGTTGAGAGTGACGCCGCCGTAGCCCTTCTGTCTGCTTGCCACCCGCAGTTTCAATCCCTATAAGGGTTTTGGGTTGAGAGTGACGATGACCTGTTGTTGGACTATGAAACCTTTGAAGTGTTTCAATCCCTATAAGGGTTTTGGGTTGAGAGTGACCCCTCCCGGCGTAGCTCTAGCCGCCGTGTATGCCGTTTCAATCCCTATAAGGGTTTTGGGTTGAGAGTGACCCGAACTGCTGCTGCTCCATGCGTCAGGTGCTCCGCTAGTTTCAATCCCTATAAGGGTTTTGGGTTGAGAGTGACGCTGCCAGTCTGATGATTCAACGTTGTATTGGCGAGTTTCAATCCCTATAAGGGTTTTGGGTTGAGAGTGACCGGATATGTCTCTGGGATTCCTGTTCTTCATCCTGTTTCAATCCCTATAAGGGTTTTGGGTTGAGAGTGACCGGCTTTTCTGTTGTTTACCCACCCCTCACCGTGAGTTTCAATCCCTATAAGGGTTTTGGGTTGAGAGTGACTTGCCGCTGCACGGCTGGCTGACAACCGCCTCAGCGTTTCAATCCCTATAAGGGTTTTGGGTTGAGAGTGACCTGAGCAGTCGCAATCGTGGCTAGCAGCAGCAATCGGTTTCAATCCCTATAAGGGTTTTGGGTTGAGAGTGACGCGGCTCTCTGATGCGCGTACACCGCTAGCCCATGTTTCAATCCCTATAAGGGTTTTGGGTTGAGAGTGACACCTGACCTATCAGTGCCCTATGAGCAGCGGTATGTTTCAATCCCTATAAGGGTTTTGGGTTGAGAGTGACGAATAGGTGCCAGCCGCGCCGCGCCGCACTGAGTGTTTCAATCCCTATAAGGGTTTTGGGTTGAGAGTGACGCCATTGATTCACCACGCGACTGCGCCAATGCCTTGTTTCAATCCCTATAAGGGTTTTGGGTTGAGAGTGACAGCAGATCGCGGCGCAGGAGAAAGCCGCGCTCAATGTTTCAATCCCTATAAGGGTTTTGGGTTGAGAGTGACCGGGTTCAGCCCGAACGAGCTTTCCTCGCGTCGCGTTTCAATCCCTATAAGGGTTTTGGGTTGAGAGTGATCTACAGGGATTAACACCATGCTATTCGAACTAATGTTTCAATCCCTATAAGGGTTTTGGGTTGAGAGTGACTAGATTTGAGCAACGCCAGATCGGTGTGGATTGCTGTTTCAATCCCTATAAGGGTTTTGGGTTGAGAGTGACGCGGCTTCGGCCAAGCCGATCAAATCAAGCTGCGTGTTTCAATCCCTATAAGGGTTTTGGGTTGAGAGTGACGGGATAAAGCAAGGCAATGTGACGTTCCTGTTGGGTTTCAATCCCTATAAGGGTTTTGGGTTGAGAGTGACAGCCCAAGCGGGGTCGGGAAAGTCTGGTGAGAAGTTTCAATCCCTATAAGGGTTTTGGGTTGAGAGTGACGGATCACGCTTTCGAGAAAGATTCTTTTTTCTTGGTTTCAATCCCTATAAGGGTTTTGGGTTGAGAGTGACACCAGGACGAAAGCTAGACCCTAACTCTCTGAGAGTTTCAATCCCTATAAGGGTTTTGGGTTGAGAGTGACCCGAATCGCTTTCGGCCATTGTGACTGCAACAGGAGGTTTCAATCCCTATAAGGGTTTTGGGTTGAGAGTGACCTGAAAGCCGCACGATATCCAGCAGCGTACCTGATGTTTCAATCCCTATAAGGGTTTTGGGTTGAGAGTGACCTCAACCGAGCAAACGCTATTCGGCTTCTGGGTGGTTTCAATCCCTATAAGGGTTTTGGGTTGAGAGTGACGCATTGGCAAACCGATTCAGGAACTTACCCCGGTAGTTTCAATCCCTATAAGGGTTTTGGGTTGAGAGTGACGCTTGCATCTGCTTGGGGTCTTTGTGCTAGAGAGTTTCAATCCCTATAAGGGTTTTGGGTTGAGAGTGACCCATCGCTTCATGAGTCTGTGCCCTCTCTTAGGTGTTTCAATCCCTATAAGGGTTTTGGGTTGAGAGTGACAATTGCAGTCATAAGGCAAGCAAAGAAGGCGTAAGTTTCAATCCCTATAAGGGTTTTGGGTTGAGAGTGACGGCTGCTTGATTTGCTCTACATCTAGAGATGCGAGGTTTCAATCCCTATAAGGGTTTTGGGTTGAGAGTGACCTGTCGGCGTTCGCTGGGGTTTCGGCCATTACCCCGTTTCAATCCCTATAAGGGTTTTGGGTTGAGAGTGACCGGCAGCAGATCTGCCGCCTGGTTGCGCCTCAGGTGGTTTCAATCCCTATAAGGGTTTTGGGTTGAGAGTGACCGGCCTCATCACGATCGCATGGGTTGAAGACGTAGGTGTTTCAATCCCTATAAGGGTTTTGGGTTGAGAGTGACTTAGAAACTAGGAGGGAATTTGGTGGCGAAAACGGTTTCAATCCCTATAAGGGTTTTGGGTTGAGAGTGACGACATGAAGTTGAGGATGTACTTCGTGAAAATATCGCGTTTCAATCCCTATAAGGGTTTTGGGTTGAGAGTGACATCGGCTGAGCGCGGGCGATAATGCGTTCATAGTGTTTCAATCCCTATAAGGGTTTTGGGTTGAGAGTGACTAGATGGCTGAATACACAGATATCACCGTGGGCCTGTTTCAATCCCTATAAGGGTTTTGGGTTGAGAGTGACCTCATGCGATACAGCTCAATCTGGGCATTGCCAGCAGTTTCAATCCCTATAAGGGTTTTGGGTTGAGAGTGACGCGCTCGCCCTCCTCAATCGCTGGGCAGAGCTAGGTTTCAATCCCTATAAGGGTTTTGGGTTGAGAGTGACCGGGGTGACGTTCTCGCTGGGCAGCGCCAAGCAGTTAGTTTCAATCCCTATAAGGGTTTTGGGTTGAGAGTGACCGCCGCGCCGCACCCAGGCCAATCCCCGGCAGGGGGTTTCAATCCCTATAAGGGTTTTGGGTTGAGAGTGACCGTGGGGCAGCGGTTCTCTTATGTCGGTCAACTCGCCGTTTCAATCCCTATAAGGGTTTTGGGTTGAGAGTGACAGCCCATGCGGTCTACGACCGTGCCGCTCGGCAACGTGTTTCAATCCCTATAAGGGTTTTGGGTTGAGAGTGACCGCACTAGAGCTAGAGCCCGTGTCTCGGTTCAGCGTGTTTCAATCCCTATAAGGGTTTTGGGTTGAGAGTGACAGAACCTCCTTTAATGCCTCGGCCAAGACTTTTAGTTTCAATCCCTATAAGGGTTTTGGGTTGAGAGTGACTTTAGTACGGCAGCATGAAGCGGGCGCAATGTCTGTTTCAATCCCTATAAGGGTTTTGGGTTGAGAGTGACTTTAACGAACAGACCCGCCGCTGGGGACTGGCAGTTTCAATCCCTATAAGGGTTTTGGGTTGAGAGTGACCCGCTCAAATTCGCCCCTGAAAGGTTGGCATATTCAGTTTCAATCCCTATAAGGGTTTTGGGTTGAGAGTGACCATCAGCACCCGCCCCCGCATTCACAGTGAGGTTGTTTCAATCCCTATAAGGGTTTTGGGTTGAGAGTGACTCAGGGGCGATCGCCCTAACCACAGCGGCTTCGCTCGTTTCAATCCCTATAAGGGTTTTGGGTTGAGAGTGACATGACGGATGTGGATGGCAGCGGTGACGATAATCAGTTTCAATCCCTATAAGGGTTTTGGGTTGAGAGTGACTCTTAATATTCCAAGGTCTGTTGCGTTAGCAAATGTTTCAATCCCTATAAGGGTTTTGGGTTGAGAGTGACCCACCCCCAAAGCTCTAGGGTGTGGCTATTGTTGGTTTCAATCCCTATAAGGGTTTTGGGTTGAGAGTGACAGATATACATCTATGGTCTTAGGGGTGGTTTTTGGAGGTTTCAATCCCTATAAGGGTTTTGGGTTGAGAGTGACCTGTCACCTCTGCATCTCCTTCAGATCTCTACTAGTTTCAATCCCTATAAGGGTTTTGGGTTGAGAGTGACGCGATCGCCTGATCTACACTCGTCAGTTGATAGGGTTTCAATCCCTATAAGGGTTTTGGGTTGAGAGTGACATAACCTCTTTGTCAACTACTCTTGTCAATTATGTTTCAATCCCTATAAGGGTTTTGGGTTGAGAGTGACCCACCGCCCGCCGTCTATTCCGCCGCCTTACAAGGTTTCAATCCCTATAAGGGTTTTGGGTTGAGAGTGACGGTCTGTTGATAATGCGATCGCCACCGCCTTTACTGTTTCAATCCCTATAAGGGTTTTGGGTTGAGAGTGACATGATCCGCAGAGGGATGCCCATCTCTCGCATCACCTCGTTTCAATCCCTATAAGGGTTTTGGGTTGAGAGTGACCCGTCAGCGCCCAGACGAGCGCATCACAGTTGTGGTTTCAATCCCTATAAGGGTTTTGGGTTGAGAGTGACAAGATATGAAGAGTCAACGAGGGATTGAAGGATGGGTTTCAATCCCTATAAGGGTTTTGGGTTGAGAGTGACGGGGGGTCTGCTGGCAGGAGAGCATAACATCTATGTTTCAATCCCTATAAGGGTTTTGGGTTGAGAGTGACCGTAGCAGGTGGCGCGATCGCCCTGGTGCAGCTTGGTTTCAATCCCTATAAGGGTTTTGGGTTGAGAGTGACCATTTCTTCTATCCTTGTGCTGGCTTACGTTTCAGTTTCAATCCCTATAAGGGTTTTGGGTTGAGAGTGACATGAAGTTCGTATGTAAAACATAGCATATAGTTGGTTTCAATCCCTATAAGGGTTTTGGGTTGAGAGTGACCTGTATTCCCGGCCCATGCCGCCTGGGTATTCTATGTTTCAATCCCTATAAGGGTTTTGGGTTGAGAGTGACCATCATTAGATGTTTACTACGGCGGGTTTCTCTACGTTTCAATCCCTATAAGGGTTTTGGGTTGAGAGTGACCGATCGCCCCTAAGCCAATCACAGCCAGCAAAAAGTTTCAATCCCTATAAGGGTTTTGGGTTGAGAGTGACTCGGCACATCCCACCCGTGAGCCTTGATATGCTCCGCCAGCAAAAAGTTTCAATCCCTATAAGGGTTTTGGGTTGAGAGTGACCTTAACGACTGCACGAGATCCATCAAGGCGGAAGGTTTCAATCCCTATAAGGGTTTTGGGTTGAGAGTGACCCTTGGATGGTGCTCATCACGCCATTGAACAGCCCGTTTCAATCCCTATAAGGGTTTTGGGTTGAGAGTGACCTGTAGGTGCCAGCCGCGCCCCGCCGCACCGAGTGTTTCAATCCCTATAAGGGTTTTGGGTTGAGAGTGACTTCACACAGACGAAGAGCTGGAAGCCGCCTGGGATGTTTCAATCCCTATAAGGGTTTTGGGTTGAGAGTGACTTGCTGTCATTTCACCGTCACCCCGCCGTCACCGTTTCAATCCCTATAAGGGTTTTGGGTTGAGAGTGACGGGCGCCCGCGCGCGGTTCCCTTACTAACCTTATGTTTCAATCCCTATAAGGGTTTTGGGTTGAGAGTGACTGCGGGAACCTGAAATGGTTGCTATATGAAGTTTTCAAGGTTCGACTGCGCGAATCATTTGGATCGTAGCATTTTTGAGTGGGATTCGGCTCCAAGTTCATGTGAGCTAAATCTTTGTATGCCAGAGAGGGCAGGACTTTCAAGTGGTGCGCGAATCTCATTTGAATGAGCAGGCATGAAAAGCAGGAGTACAATGCATTTCAGCTTTTGTCAGCATATTTCCTTCCAAACACCTACCCATCCGCGCATCAAACAAAGAAGATTGTGTCATCTCGTATGGCTTCTCCGCCAATCCGCTCCACTTTAGCCTGACAACAACGACAGAGAAAATAAAAACGGATGCTGTCTTGTTCCGGCTTTATCAGCGTGCTCAAGCGCGATCGCAACTTGGCATACTGGGTTTCGGTCAACTCGCACTCAAATACGCTGTACTGCATCCACTGCCCATAGGATTTGAGGATCTTATGGATCTTGGTACGGCGCTTATCTTCAGAGATGTCATAGCTGATGACCACGTACATAAGGCTACTTCAATACTAACGGTGGGTACTTGTCCGTCTCAGCCATCAGGTACTTTGCCAAAAGACGCGCCTGGATTTCAAATGCTTCCTGATACGTGCATTGGGTTTGTAAGACAGGATGCTTAAATTTGGACTGCTTCTTTTGCTCATACAGCCGCAAGAACGTGCGTAGCCCATCGGAGGTTAGAGAAACGGCACCACTGAGTGGCTCAGTGACAAAATCCTGGGGAGCGATCGCCCGTCGATTAATCCCACTAAGAACGACCGCATCCACCACCAAAGGCCGAAACTCTTCCATCAAATCTAGAGCCAGGGAGGGCCGCCCGTAGCGTTGAGTATGCAAATACCCTAGATAGGGATCAAACCCCACCAGGTTGATTGCGCTTTGTACGTCGTGGCGTAGCAGAGCATAGCCCAGACTGAGTAGAGCATTTACCGGATCGGTAGGAGGACGACGGTTGCGAGACTGGAACTGAAAGCCATCAGTTCGGATCAGACCATTAAAGCTACCAAAGTAGGCGGCGCTGCCGCTGCCTTCTAATCCCCGCAAGGAGTCGATGGTTTGAGTTCGTTCAATGGGGGCGATCGCCTGCTCCAACTGAGTTACCGCAGGTTGAAGTAGGAGTTCTGGAGATTCCCGTTGGGCACGCATCAGGGCATTACGATAGTTCTTCAGCTTGCCTCGAACGAAACTGCGCACCACATGGATGGCAGTTTCAGAGGGGGCGATCGCTTTCCACTGGGCCGCTCGGACAAAAATATTTTTCGTTAGCTCTGGCTCCAACCGTCCCAAATAACGTCCGGTCTGGGTCAAAAAGCTGAGCGCGATTTTGCGTTCCAATAGCTCCATGACAACCGCCGGAGAAACCGTTGCCCGCCCCAGCACCACAATGCCGTCCAGTTTGAGGAGGGGCACATCAAGTAGGGTTTGTTTGTTAGCGCGAACGGTTAGACGCTCATCGGTTTTACCGATGTAGCTATCGTCCTGAGTGATATAAAGGGTTCCCATAGGTATTTGTCCTTCTCAATCCACTTCTCGGTAGCGAGCCACCTTATCAGCAGCTTTGGGTAAACATTGACTGTAGAGGCTGCAGCCCTTGCAGCGGGGCGAGTACACGGCAGGGGGCATTTCGCCTGTGATTAGGATATGGTGAACTGCTGCAAGGGTGGCGATCGCCTGCTGCCGTAGCTCTGGGGTAATCTCCACAGGCTGGCGCTGATGAGATTGGGCGTAGTAGATGTAGCCCAGAGTTATGGGCTGTCCGGTCATCTCCTCAATGCAGAGGGCTTGGGCGCACACCTGCAACTCGTCATTGTCGAATTCGCCCCGATGCCCCCGCTTGTATTCCACTGGGAACCACTGGCCGTCGCTTTCCTCAATGAGATCTGATTTCCCGATCAAGCGATACCGTTCGGACTTGAGCCAAACAGCCCGGACTTGCCAGGTATCCTCTCGTTGTCCTTCGCCTGTGGTGTGGACGCGATCGTGCAGGCTCGTTCCTTCAATGGTGTACTGGTTATCGACAAACCCACCCATACAAAACATGCGCCAACAGCGATGGGGGCAATAGGCATATTGATTGAGAGCGGCAATGGGACTGTAATCGGTTTCAGTCATGATCCTCACTCCTTTTTCTCCCTTGTGCCCAGGCGAACGTTGACCCCGTGGGTAAGGTATTGGGCGATCGCCTCTCCCAATTCCTGCTCGGCGGTTTTGGGGGGTGGTGTTTTCTTTTCGGCAAACATAGACAGCACAAAGGCTGCCGCCATCAGCGACAAAATGGTAACTCCTTCCATGATTGTTCCGGGTGTTGAGAACTGAAAACGTTTACAGCGGGGCTACTTGCTCAAGCGGCGAATTATACCCATGCCCATCGGAGTTTTTCGGCCAACGCCGCTATAAAGGGCAAAATCAGCCAAGGTATTAATTTGGCGGATGGTTTCAGGAGGGACATCACCCAAAATGCGGTAGCTGATGGTGCCGACGCATCCAGCCCATTTGCCGTCTGGATGGCACACTAATTCAGTCTGAATATCAAAGAAGCTGGGAAATAGGCACTCGGTCAGATCATCCCGGAATGTGATGTCACTATATCGATTCCAGCGGTGGAGCAGGCTATGGAAGATGCATTCTCGCGTGGGGAGAGCAGAGTCGTACTTGCCCTGGCGGAAGGTGGCGGGGGTGCAGAAGGCAAAGCTGATTTGGCGATCGCTCTCCGATGCCTGCTCATACAGCTGAGAGTAGGAACTGAAGTTAGCCCAAGGCTGTGTAGATTGCGGGGTGCCTAAGACGCTGGTAATTTGCAAATCCGCTGGCCCCAAATGCCAGGGGTGAGTGGGGTTGAGATTAAGCCAGAGAGGCGTAAGATGTCCAAACAGGGTGTCATCGAGCAAAGAAATGCGCCACCAGCAGGGAGTTCCGGCAGGGATGGGGTGGCTGTGAGTCCATTGCAGTTGATGGCCTTTGGGACGGCGATCGCTCCCTTGCAAAGGGCTAAGGGTAAAAGACTTCTCGGTCTTTTGCTCGTGGAGGCGATCGCCCAACGACTGGTCTACGGAACTCACCAGGGTCAGGAAGAGGGCATGGAGATGCTTTCCTGTCAGGTAGCCGGGGGGGATGGGCGATCGGGGTTGGAGGTTGAGGATAAGGCTGTGTGGCATCGTAAAACTAATCGTCCTCTAAAGTATCGAGATAAGACTGAATGGCCTTGATATAAAGGGGATATTGGCGCAGCGCTTTTTGCAGAGCGTTATACACCTGGACTGGATCAATGTCGTCGTATTCATGGGCCAGCACATTACGGAAACTTCCAGAGGGTGCAAGCTGTTCCGCGAGGGATATGGGAACAAAGCCGTGTTAACCCACCAACATGAAGGATTCAAAGTTCTGGAAACCCTGAGAAGATTCGGTCGGTATAAGGCCAGCAGCCCGTTTCAACAGAGTTTTGTTGATGCTTAAAGCAGTGTCAATTACAATCTCAAGCAACCGTTCGATAGCGGCCTGTTTTAGATCATTTTGCAAATATTCGTCCAGGGAGGGGTTCAAAGATTTTGAGCCGCTCCAGCCGTTCCACCATCCGGCTCAACTTTTGGGCGATCGCCTCCGGGTCTAACTGGCTCATACACCCCACCGCTCCAACGCCTGATGAACCTGCTCCCGTTGCACCTGGCGAAAGGCTTTAAGCTCTCCTTTCGTTTTGAGGGCCTGTTGCTGAAATTGAGCAAATTCCCCTGGTGTTTTTTCATAAATGACTTGACCATCACGGGCAACAAAGTGAGCCAGAATATCTGAACAGGTGCTCAAGTTCACCAGGTCAATAACGTCCTCTGAAGGATGAAGCAGTTGACTTAATGTGTCCAATAATTCGGCTCCTGGAAACCAAAATGGCTTGTGCTCAGTAGGGGCTTTTGGCTCAGAGAGGAAGGCAACATCCCAGTCGCTGGTCGGATCATTCTCACCTCTCGCCCTGGAACCAAAGAGCACCAGAAGCTTAAGCTCAGGATGGACTGAAGCCAAAGTACGGGATGCAACTTTAAGGGAGGAGAGGTCGGTCATGGTGGGATGACGCTGTGAGGGTGCGAGGGAAGCGAAATCTGCTGTCCTTATGGTATTGCAGGGAGAGGGGAGAGGGCGATCGGGGTCGAAAGTTAGGAAACAGGCTTGGGGTGTAGCTAAATCACCCTGCAAATCGGTACTGCATATTAGCAGGAAGGCAAAAAGTCTCTTTTCCCTCTTTGATTCGATAGTGCTGGCCTTGTAAAAAACGAACGTTTCGGATCAGGCTCACAGGCGGCATATTGAGGGTGTCATAACTACCCACCTGTTGTACAAACATGACATCTAACGGATTGAGCGGATGAGAACACATAAAGTCATCAGTTTTCAACTCAAAATCCAGGGGATCGCTGAGTTCTACTCTTGCTTTGCTTGCCCATTTCCCAAGCCTTATCCACCGGGGGATTTGATATTTTTCCACTCGTTGCTGGCTTAGTGCTTGTTCAGAGACAATGAAGCATTCAAATTGGCTTTCAGGTGCAATCTCCTTCGCTCTACCAAAGCTGGGGATGTTTTTCTGGGTTTTCTCCATTTCAACGTGGTAGTTGTTGTTGGCATACTTCCAGGTGTTGAGCACCGTGGCATGGTTGATAGCCCGTGCAGGGGTGACGTAAATCCCCTGCTCATTGAGTGGGGTCAGGTGTTCCGGGTACTTGGGGACTTGTTCAGGGCAGAAGTAGCGGTAGGTGTGTTCTTCAGGGACGGTGGTGGAATGGCGATCGCTATCCACCAAGCCCAGCGCATAACACAACGCATAGTTGTGCAAAATTGGCTCTGTTTCATACAACCGCCCAATTTCACGGGTGGCAAAGTACATCGAGTCATGTAATTCCAATGTGCAGCGATAGATGTGGGTCATCAGTCTTACTCCGCTGCGGCTGCGGTAGCTTTCTTCCCAGTCTTTTTGCTTTTCTCCGTTGTCTTGAAGATGTACTTAGTTGCATAAGCCGTAGACTCAGTATTTGCTTGAGTCAGCATTGCTTTGAGTTGCGTTTCATTACTTGTAATGGCCTTGATCTCTGTCAACAGAGGCGTGAGAGCAGAACCAATGAAGTCAGTATGAGGAATGCATTCTTCAGCCATCAGTTGTGTCATGGCTTCACTTGCTGCTGCGAGAACATAGTCTTCATTTAGGGGATCTGGGAGTTGAATCTGACCTTTCTCTATTAGCAAGTCATAAATCTTCTGAGTCCAACGCAAATTACTCACAATTTCACCATCTGCAAAAATTACACCAACTAGCTCATTCCGAATACGCCCTGTACGAGTCGTTTGTGCCCCATAATGCCGAGTTCTCAAAATGTTGTTGAAGACATACAAGAATCCTGCTTCAGTTGGATCTTTCAGGGTAACGATACTAGGAAAGAAGACTTGAGGCAGAATATGATCTTGGCTGTTAATCCGGCTGGTGACTTCTCCGTTACGGCTCATGGTGCCATTTTCAAACGGTGCGTTGAGTGTGAAATTGAGGTGAGAATCATCAAAGGGGGTGATTGAATAAGCAGTATCTACCACTACTTTAGATTTCTCCGATCCAGCATCTCCAATGGCAAAACCATACAAAACACAATCTGGTGTGGTTTTACTAAAATCAACGTTGTAATCGCACTTCTCCCAATCACCAATTTTGTAATTTCGCAACAGTTCCCGTCCCGTCAATCGTTCCGGGGTAGATTGCTTACGCTTAAACATGGCTAAGCGGCTGATGGCTTCGGGATGGCTTACTCCTGCCCGAACTCGTGCCTTATTTAATTCCCCATCGGTTTGAAAGAGTGGATAGGATTCAGTAACACGAAGGGTAATAAAGTGAACATACTTACCCATTGGTTTTGCAGGAATTTCTGTATGAAAATGCTTGGCATCAACTGTTTTGAGAGAAGTCATTGGGTTACTCCAGGATGTTTTCTTTAAAGTTAAGGAACGTTACGATCGCTAGTAGTTTAAGCAGCGTCTTCAGTTTCAAGTTCAGGAATATCTTCTGGTTCCGGCTGCTTTTGCGCTTTGCGTTCCTCATCATCGGTAAGCCTGTAAAGGTAATCACAGGTGTCTCGGATCAAGTTGAGTTGTGCCCCTGCAAGACGAGCGCGATCGCCCTTAAAGGTTTCTCGAAATAGATTATTCACAAAAAACTGAGCAAACTCATAAATCGCCTGTCGCTCCTCTTCAGAAGTCAGGGCAGGTTTCCATTTGCCATCAACAAAGGCCAGCGTTGGTTTTCCTTCTGCCGTTCTCCGCCTCACATTGGTCATCAGTTTAGAAATCCGGGCTGCTACCACATCAGTTAGAGATAGATCATCGGGTGCTAGAGCCTTGTCGATTTTGAGAACCACATCCGCCGCTTCATCAATGGGTTTTAGAACGGCATTGGGTTTGGCATATTGGCTCTTAGCACGGTAAAAACGGCGATAGAGTTGGGTCAGTTCACGAAGTTGATTCACATCGTCTCCTTGAGGGTCAAAACAATGATAAAAGTCGAGATACAGCTTGATTTTGGCGACGGGAGCAGAATCCCAGTCTAATTTCCGCACAAGCTTGGTCAGGTAGTGGAAAACATACAAAGGGCTGGTTTCTAAATCCCGTGCTAAAGCCGACAATTTACCCCAATCTGGATCGCCATCTTTTTTACGATTGGCTTCTAGATGAATGCAGTAAGCCGCACTCAATGCATTCAAAGGGGAAAAAGCTGGTTTGGCCGAACGCGGTAAAATTGCATCCAGCCGATATTGCCCCTTTTTAACCAGGGTGGCGATCGCCTGATGTTCTCCATCCAAAACCGTTGTATGCTCAAAGTCAGCCCCACTGATAAAGGGCGGAACGGGAGACTCAGACGCTACTACCTTCACATCCAGCACCAACGGCAAGGCAAAGGCTAACCAGGCTGGCATCACCCACGATTCCGTATCCGTTGCATCTCTTCCGGGGGGCAACGCCATAAAGAAGAAAGTCATCGGCTCATTTGTGTAACTCAGCTTAAAGGTTTGATCTCGATCAGACTCTTCCTGAATCAGAAGCGAGTCTACCTGCTGGTAATTTGCAATATCAAACTGAGCCACTTGCTGATCCGAAACTAGATGTTTGCGAATATCGGCATCAAATCGAGTGCGACGAATCCAGGAATAGGCTTTTTGAATGAAGGTATTGGTTTCGGGCGTAAAGAAGTAAGCCGGATAAAGATAGAGATAGCGGTATTTGCGCCCTTCAAAATCTCCGCCTGTTGCGTTGGTTTGATTCATCAAAATTTGGCGCAACATAATCTCAACTGACCAGATCGCACAAATTTGACGTTTAGCAGCCTGGGCATTAAATAAAATTTGCCGATTACTATAAACTTGAGGCGTAAACAGGGTGGCAGATTCCATCTGTTCTGTCACCGTGTAGGACGAGCTAGACATGGCACAAACATTCTCTCGCCCTCGGCCTGCCACTTTTGCCGCCTGGTAACGGCTCAGTTCAATTAGAAATGAGTCGGCTTGCGGTGGAACAATAGCCCCGGTCGGCAAGGAAACAACTTGCTGGACATAGGTGCATAGGTCACTCCAACCATCGGGCAATGTGAATGCTTGGGCGATCGCTTCTGCCATCCCCCCTGCATAGTCCACTATTGCGGTCATCACATCTCGAACTTGCTGATCATCCAGGTCAGAATTTTTCTGAATATATTTAGCAGCAAGATAGTACCAATCCAGGGGAACTCCCCCCGTTTTCTTCAGTCCTTGAATGGTTTGAATAGCAGAGATTTCATCAGCCAAACCTAAATGTTCTGCAAGGATTTGGGTCAGATCTAACTCAGGTAAATTTTTTCGCTCAGCTTTGGGTTGTTGCTTTTGCCAGGTGTCAAAGCGATCGCACCATCCTCGCCAAATGCCACGGCATAGAATGTCACCAAACTCAGCTAGTCGATCAATCCGATAGTCATCACCAAAAACAACATCAATGGAAGTTGGCAGATCACCATTTGCTTGAAAGGCAACTAAACTATCACTCCGTTTCGCTGCAAACGAGGGCTTAGTCGCAGGGATAATTCGGCAAGCCGCTTCTTTGGCGACATCCATGAGTTGGGCAATATTACAAAACAACCAATAGTAGTCTGCAAACTTAAACCCCTTACCGCCTCGACTAAAACCGATCTGGCGATGTCTGAGGCGATCGCCACACAGCGTTTTGATTTTATGGATAACTTGATCAGAGATCTCTTGAATATTAATGTCGGGTGCGTTGGCGGTAGCAAGATAAACAACACCATCAGGCAAATACAATAGTTGTGTATAAAACTCTTTAGGGTGTAAATCCATCAAGGCGTTATTAATGATATTGGTCAAAACACCGCGATTATCAGATAGTGCATGATAGGTGAATTTAAACTGTCCTTGATTGCTCAAACTATTGAGTAGATCCGTCAAACTATTCTTAGCAATATCTTGAGGATGTTTGATAATTGAAGCAAAGCGATCGGACAGCTTCACCAAATTCACTAAGACATTGCGGATTCTGCTATCCAGGCGATCGTCGTCTAAGGGCTTCAACCCACGGGTGATCAAACCCAGGTCAGCATCACTCTTATCCCCTGCATTGTTGCTAATCCAGATAATGTCATCGACAAAGTCTTGCCACGATGCACCTAAAAATTGGTCTAGCCCAAGAGCAACGATTTTCTGAGCGATGTAATTTCTGCCTAAGTCGGGAGCATCCTGTTTATCAGGTGACTGGTCAACCCAGTCACGATTTTTCCATTTGCCATCACCATCATGTTCGATTAACCAGAGTTGATAATCTGGAAACTTTTCGTAATCATGCAGAAGATAAGCAGCTACATAAATCCGCAATTGCAACTCCTCACAATAAGCCTTCACCTGATTTCTGCCAACATCCGCTTGTTGCAATCGTTTTCCGATGCGGTAAGTCGGTAGCAATCCATTTAATAAATGCGCCGGAAGTGATTGATCCCCTGCATTATCCCGCCGCTTAACTTTGCTCCGTGCATCCAGGCGTTCAAAAAACTGTCCTCCCTTTGCTGTAGCTCCTGCCAGTTGTCGCATTAAGTGCGGCAACACATAGTCTGTAAAGTCGAGCAGGAGGCGATCGCCCTGATTGCCTTCTGCTTCACAGATTGCTTGCTTAAACAACCGAATGGTCAGTAGTTCTGGTTGGGCGATCGCGCTTTCGTCGTCGTCTTGACCCGCCTCAAAATCTATAATTGGTGGATCATCATCAGTGAAGAGTGTCAGTTGTTCATCATTCATTAAGCGGTTCTCCAAATTTTACGCAATTCATCCAAGCAGACCCATTGCCCGTTTCTCAACACTTCGACGTACTCCCAACCATTGGCAGTACTGCCATTCACTCTTTCTGCTAGAGGGCTGGGTTTGTCAAACTCTTTGCCTTGGTAAAGCACAGTACCTTTAGAAGTAGGGCTGATTCACTGTGATGAGATAGAAATTAAGCTATAGAGACATCCCTTAAACGCTGGTGTCGCGATGAATCTCATTGAAGCTTTACAGACCGTCCCCGATTATCGTAGTGCTCGCGGGACA
>JAHHHI010000025.1 GCA_019359435.1 Kaiparowitsia implicata GSE-PSE-MK54-09C | reverse complement strand
ATTGGCAGTATTCATCCACAAATCGAATCGTGGGTCGCGCCTCTCTCGAAGCAGGCATTGGATCTTTCGCACCTTAAAACTCTCCATTCCTATCTTAAATTCTTCCCCTCAAAGTGATTAAAGAGGGATATGTACGCACTGACAAAAGTAATGACTACATTAAAATTGTTGCTATGACCTTGGATAAATGTATAGATAAAACCGAAAAGATTTTCTCTATAAATGGAATTTCGTACACTCTACCTCATAGCCTTGCGTTCTCTGATCTCGTAGATGCAATTTTCCATAGCCCAGAAGAAGAGGATGACAACTTATCTAGACATAGCCTAAGGTTCTTCTCTTCAACCTATTATTTTCCAATTTCTAGGGATACAGGTTTATGGGAACTCAAGAGGGCATTTATTGCTTTATATCCAATCTTAGATAGCTTTATCCAAATTGCCAAAGGTGACCAGTTCTATCCACTAGAAATGATGTTCGACAAACTCATTGATCACTATTTAGATGGGGGCTGGTATTTTGGTCGGAGGAGAGAATGGCGAGATGAGAGCGAGATTATTGAAGAAACGTTAGATAACATTGATTTGCCTGAATTGGAAAGCTATCATTTTATACGAGCAGGTTTGTGGTGGGAAATATTAGCTAGAGATCAATGGACTTGCCGTAGCTGTGGACGTTCATCAAAAGAGCACGGCACCATATTACACGTTGATCACATCGTGCCTCGCTCTAAAGGTGGCTCAGATGACAGAGGGAATTTGCAAACCCTATGCTGGAAATGCAATATTGGAAAGTCAAATAAGGATATGACCGATCTCAGGAGTAGCTAACCTGGGTAGTGGATTAACGTAAATGATAGAGAAAAGCAAGGCATCGCTGTAGCATTGCTAGATTCTGAGGACGTAGGAGCCATGACAATCGAGATGACCTGTCCAACCTGTGGGTCTCACGACATCTCCAAGAACGGCACCACCCGGCGGGGTAAGCAAAACTACAAGTGCCGAGACTGCAACCGCCAATTCGTCGAGGATCCCCAGTGGAAGCCAAAAGACAAAGACACTCGGGCGTTTGTCAATCTGCTGTTGCTCGAGAAGGTGGCCCTAGCTGGCATCGCCAGAGCCACCGGGGTCTCTGAGAGTTGGCGACAAGGCCATGTCAACGGTTGCTATGAGGCCGTGCCAAAAGCGGCAGACGTCGGTCCTAAGCCTAAAGGCAAGTTGACCGTGCAGATGGATGAGCTCTTCTCATTTGTCGACAACAAAGGCAACCAGCAGTGGGTCTGGCTGGCGATAGATGCAGACACCTGAGAAATCATCGGGTGTCACATCGGTGAGCGCTCTAGGGAATCGGCGATTGCCCGATGGCAGTCCATCCCAGCTGTATACCGACAGTGTGCCAAGGTTTACACCGATTACTGGGAGGCCTACCTCAATGTCATTCCACGCAAACGACATGGGGCGGTTGGCAAAGATAGTGGCTTGACCAGCTACATCGAAAGACTGAACAACACCCTGAGGCAGCGGATTTCTCGGCTGGTGAGAAAGACGTTGTCCTTTTCCAAGAAGCTCGAGAATCACATCGGTGCGATCTGGATGTTCATCCACGACTACAATCGCCGAGTCAGAGAGAAGCTGTCAGAAAGGGAAGAGTCCTTCTTTTTCTCTGTCCTTTACTAAGGAGCACTACCCCCAGACTAATTCTGTAAATAATTTCGAAGTATAAAAATGAATGGCTGATTGAAGATCTCATAATTTAAGCGCTATATCTTCTCATTGTTCTGCCTCCTCTACTTTTACTAAATTAACGTCAGTTCGGGTTAAGAGGGTTTTGGGGCATCGCGCGACGCGCGATGCCCCAAAACCCTTAATGTGCCGTGCGCGTCGCGCACGGCACATTAAGGGTTTGAGCTTATCCCGAACTCAGGTTAAATTAAGGAAAGCGCTAATTTCACCGGAGAGGGATTAGGATCTTTTCGTCACACCACCCAGTGCTTTTAATTCAGCGCAGCGCTCATCCAGGTTTTTTTTACCAGCCCTGATTGCCATAAATCAGGCGCAAATCATCTAGTCCCCCCATCATTCCTCCTGTCGTGCCAGCTTCGCGAACTTCTCCTAGAGCGGATGGTCGGCTGCCACGGAGTCAAAATCCCGGCAATGGGCGTATAGATCTTATGGGTCTATCGCCATACTAGTGTGTAGAGCAAGAGGGGATCGGTGTCAAAATTGATGTAGGAGCAGTAGGACAGATTGGGTTTGCAGAAGTAGGACTTGACGAGATTAGCTAAGTGAACACAACATCAATTTGCGAACGCACAAACTTTTATAACTAAGCCCGTGATGAGGATTGAACTCATGACCTCACCCTTACCAAGGGTGTGCTCTACCACTGAGCTACACGGGCAAAAACATTGATTCTAGATGCTTAGGTCGATAATTTCAGATGCAATCACCGTCTAAAATCATCAACCCAAAGCAACTGCGTGAATGGGCCGGGCTGGATTCGAACCAGCGTAGGCGTAGCCAGCGGATTTACAGTCCGCCCCCATTAGCCACTCGGGCACCGACCCGCTCATTCCACGATTAATAATCGTAGCATACCTACAAGACGCTATTGCGTTTTTGCCAAAGAAATTGCGGCAAGCGCGTTCTCAATGGCCTGCAAGGCTTGGCGAATCTCGGCATCAGTCACGATTAGGGGGGGCACAAACCGCACCACTTTGGGGCCTGCAGGCACTAGCAGTAGGCCTTCTGCCATTGCAGCATTGACGACCTCTGGAGACGTGATCTCAGCGTCAGCATGGAGTTCCATGCCGTTAATCAAACCCCAACCCCGGACGTCGCAGATCCAATTTGGATAGGCTTGGGCGATCGCCCGCAACCCTGCCCGCAACTGCTCACCCCGAGCTTGCACGTTCTCTAAAAAGCCAGGTTGGGCCAACGTGCGGCAGACGGATAGCGCCACACCACAGGCAAAGGGGTTGCCGCCATAGGTGCTAGCATGATCCCCCGGTTGAAAGATGTCGCAACTGGCTTTGCACAGCATGGCTCCGATGGGGATGCCGCCCCCTAAGCCTTTGGCAGACGTAAACACATCAGGCTCAATGCCCAGGTTCTCGTATCCCCATAAGTGCCCAGACCGGCCCATTCCCACCTGCACCTCGTCCATCAACAGCAGCATGCCTTGTTCGTCGCAAAGCTGCCGCACACGTTGGAAGTAGGGGCGATCGCCGGGACGCACGCCTCCCTCACCCTGCAGCCCCTCGAGCATGATTGCTGCCACCTGGCGAGTCGGATGGTTGAGTGTGGCGATCGCCTGTTCTATCGCCGCAATATCGTTATACGGCACATAACGAAAGCCAGGAACCAGCGGGCTAAAGCCTTTTTGGTATTTGGGTTGCCCCGTAGCCGTAATCGTAGCCAGGGTGCGCCCGTGAAAGCTAGCATTTGCCGTAATTACGATGGGGTTCTCTATCTGCAATACCGTGTGGGCATACTTACGCGCCAGCTTAATAGCTCCCTCATTTGCTTCTGCACCAGAGTTACAGAAAAACACCTTATCTGCACAAGAATGCTCAACCAGCCACTTTGCTAGCTCACCCTGCTCCCGTGTGTAATATAGATTCGACACATGATGCAGCTTGCGGATGTGCTGGGTTACTGCATCCACCATCGTAGGATGTGCATGCCCCAAGGTGCAGGTGGCAATTCCCGCCACAAAATCCAGATATTCGCGCCCTTCCACATCCCATACGCGACACCCGTCGCCACGTTCCAGCATTAATGGAAAGCGAGCATAGCTATGCACCACATAGTCATCAAACTCGGTTGAAGAAAATGGCGCAGCGGGAGCGGTTTGAAGCAGCATCTCTGGACTCACAGCGACTCCTTGAAAATCTAATGGAACAACTTTATTCAAAGAAAGCTGAAGGAATTTGACGGGAGCTTTTGCATCCCCCGAGTCATCATTTCAACTTCCAAACCATTGCAGGATTTCAACTCTACAATCTTGATACTCGACTATAAACCCAATTCACTAAACCGGGTATTTCTGTAAGAACTTTGGAAGTTCAAAGAATATGGGCTGTTTAGGTCGTTGGGCTACGAACTCTGAATTGTGCTCGAGCCGTAACGCTTATAGTGCAAGAGGCAAACGGCTCATCAAAACCTTTGGCTCCAGAGCAGAGCAGATAAAGCGTTGGTGTCTTGATCTTACGGCAGGATTTTCGAGAACGGCACATCACTATGTCATGAAACGCAAACATAGCCCTGATCTAAGTAAACTAGGTTTGCGTCAAAGCACAAGGGGATCATCGAACGCAACTCTACTAGAGCTGCTGCTCTATACGCTGCTAGACCCTTAGCCTGCCGGGGTTTCTTCAGCTCTGTAGGGCCACTTTAGCGATTAAGAGGAATCACACGTTGTATGGACTCCCTTAACCCAACCGTGTTTAGAAGTACAAGCAAGTGCTGGATGCTTTCCCTATCCCAGGTCATCACACATTAGAAACCTAGCGTCTGGCTAGCTTCTTATTCATCTTGCGCAAGCGAATCGATTCTGGTGTGACTTCTAGCAGCTCATCAGACCCGATGTATTCCAATGCTCTCTCTAGGCTCATTTCTACAGGAGCTTGAAGCTGAACCAATTCGTCGCCGCTGGCGGCTCGGTGATTGGTTAGCTGCTTGGTCTTGCACACATTCAGCTCTAAATCTTGCTGGCGGTTGTGCTCGCCCACAATCATGCCTTTATAGACCTTTGTCCCTGGCGTGATGAAAAACACCCCACGGTCTTCTGCATTTTTCATGGCATAGAACGTGGCCACACCTTCCTCAAACGCAATCAGCACTCCGTTGCGTCGCGTTTCGATATCGCCTGAAATAGGGCGATAATCCAAAAAGCTGTGGTTCATGATGCCATCACCGCGGGTCAGTCGCATAAACTCACCCCGGAACCCAATCAATCCCCGAGCCGGAATCACAAACTCAAGCTGTGTGCGTCCGCCTACGCGCATGTCTTGCATTTCTCCTCGACGCTGGCCTAGCCGCTCAATGCAGCCGCCGACAGCCTCTTCGGGAATATCCAGAACTAACAGCTCGTAGGGTTCACACGGTTTGCTGTTGACCTCACGGTAAATCACCTGAGGCTGCGATACTTGAAACTCATAACCCTCTCGGCGCATGGTTTCGATCAAAATACCCAGGTGCAGTTCGCCCCGACCTGATACTGCAAATTTTTCGGGAGAGCCTGTGTCTTCTACTCGCAATGCCACGTTAGTTTCAAGCTCACGCATGAGGCGATCGCGCACCTGTCGAGAGGTCACCAGTTTCCCTTCCTGACCTGCAAAGGGCGAATCATTCACCCAAAATGTCATCTGAAGGGTCGGCTCATCCACTTTGATCAGCGGCAGCGCTTGGGGATCGTTTGGATCGGTGATTGTTTCCCCAATGTTGGCATCAGAGAAGCCCGATACGGCAACGATATTACCGGCTGTCGCAGACTCTAGTTCCACCCGCTTCAACCCTTCAAAGCCCATCAGCTTACTGAGCTTACCTTTCACAATGGCACCTGTTTCAGTCACCAGTGCAGCTTGCTGCCCTGATTTGAGTGTGCCGTTGTGAATACGCCCAATCACAATTCGCCCCAAATACTCGGAATAATCGAGAGTCGTGACCTGAAGCTGTAAAGGTTTGTTGGGATCACCAACAGGCGCAGGCACATGCTCCAAAATCGCCTCAAACAGAGGCTTCATGTCTAGGCCTTCGTCTTTCAGATCTGCTTTGGCGTATCCCGATAGACCAGAGGCAAACAGGTAAGGGAACTCACACTGGTCATCATCTGCACCCAGCTCAATGAACAAATCCAAAACTTTGTCAATTGACCCAAACGGATCGGCCTGAGGACGGTCAATTTTGTTCACCACCACGATGGGACGCAGCCCTTTTTCTAAAGCTTTTTTGAGCACGAAGCGGGTCTGGGGCATTGGGCCTTCGTTTGCATCCACAATCAAGATGCAGCCGTCAACCATACCAAGCACCCGCTCTACTTCGCCGCCAAAGTCAGCGTGCCCAGGGGTGTCTACGATATTGATCAGCACATCACCGTAGTGGACGGCTGTGTTTTTCGACAGGATAGTGATCCCCCGCTCTCGCTCTAGGGTGTTAGAGTCCATCACGCAATCAGGAACTTCTTCACCTTCGCGAAACGTGCCGGACTGCCTTAGCAAAGCGTCCACAAGGGTTGTCTTGCCGTGATCAACGTGAGCGATGATGGCGACGTTGCGAATCGGTGTAGTCATGATGCGGAGGTACCTGGAGTGAAATTTCTAATAAATACGGGCGATCGCACGCACAATTTGGGCAGCGTTAGAATAATTGGCCGTACTCTGCAAGACGCCTAAAACAACAGAGTAGGATGGCTTAGCTTGAATCTACCTAATCAAATACGCAAGCTATATGGAGCCATTCCATAGCTACTCCATATTCAGACCCGCTCGAGTAACAGGGCATGATTTTCTGTGAAGAAGCCGTAATAATTCTATCGCACTCACTACCCCAGCGTGTTGTTAAATCCTGGCTGTATTTTTAGAACTCTTGCCCCTCAACGCGTTTAACCAATGGGTCAAACGTTTGCTTGTTCAGCGAATTACAAAGGCTCAGCGTTAATACAGATGCCCAATGTAAACTCTCTGCAAATTTAGTTGCCAGCTTTTCTGCCCGAGGAGGTTTAGACCGCTTTCGTTTAAGCGAGCGATCGCCGAAAATAAGCTACGACCCCAAACGTCACCGCCTGCCTATCACCCAGGGGTGCTGCTGCAACAAACTCCCAGCGGTCTCCGTGCATTGTCGTCAAAAACTCAGACCAGTCTCGGCCATGCCAAGCAGGAACTTCTTGCCCTTGCATCCGCAGCCAATGAATCCGTTTGGGTAATTCTTCACCCTGCCAACCATAGGCAACACTGCAATGTTCAATCATGAACTTAACCCCTTGAAAATGACTTCTTCAGAACTTAGATAATGCACGGCGTATTCGTCTGCCACGCATTATCCAAAACCTTTAAGCCGAGACTTTATAACAAACGCTCTCATCCCAAATAATCTACTCAAACTGAGAACGCTTGCAGCACCAATGCCTACAGTTTCAGCGGGAAAACAGCAGTCTGCGGAAGTATAATCAAGGCATCATCAAATCTTCACAAAACTTAAAGAGCTTTCGGCAGATTGATTATCCTACAAGCTTTTGGCATCTGTCTCACGACGGATCAAATGCATCAAAATAGTTTTAGCTTGGCAATGATTTTTATGTGCAGCGGGACAGATTGTTCCACATAAAAATCATTGCCCGAATGACTCTTCTAACCCGCATTAATTTTGAGTTGGAAAGGGTGGGAGACTTTGCAAGATAGCCGATGTTCTAAATCTTTTGTATTAACTAATACAGTTTCAGCTAATACATATGACAAACTCCGAGCCTGAGATGATCTCAGGCTCGGATCTGAATCGCAAATCGTTGAAGGAGAAGCGGGCGATCGCTCCTACTTGTCTTATACTAACCATCCTAAAAATCAAAAGCGGATTCTACTATCCCGAGTATTCGTTCGTCGCTCATAGGCAATAACCTGCGCGGTATCTGCATCGATGCTTAACGTAAAAGCATCCTGATCAACCAGACCTGAGACGACCCAAAGTCGCTCATTCCAGGTATTGTGCTGAGAGATATTAGAAATGTAAATTGCGCTAGAACGTTGACTTAGAGCATACTCACATCTAAAAAAAGTACGTGCTGCATCATCTACATCACGACTATTGATTAATCTAGAAGTAGTCAGCCTTATCGAAAAACAATTTGTACTGCGGCTGCGGTTAACGGGTGCAGGTGAGTATATGGGCGATGTCCGACGATTACCAGGTTGATAACGCCACTCATCGTCCCAGCGAGTGCGCGAGGGCGTTGTTTGGCGAATAACGCGACCTCGGTTTCGGTTGCTGTCTTGTCGATCAGTCGTGCTCGGCCTATTATCTCGAAACCACTGATCTCGGGGATTCCTTGATCCCCCCTCTTGCGAGTCGTTCTCCCAGTCCTCAATACGTTGACGCTCAAAGTCGCGATCGCCATAGGTCTGAGCTAAATGCATTGGGGTCTCAGTCAAGAGTGTTCGATCAGCTGCATCCCGCGAAGCGGACGGAGACGCACCTGCTGGAACCTCCATAAACAGAAACAGTCCTAAGGATAGACCCGCATTCAGTATAAATCCGGCGACTAAGCACTTCATTGATTTTCTTTAAAGGATTAAATTTGCGCTCACACTATTCCATTTAGATGTAGACGAACCAAATCTTAAAGAGTTTCCAATTCAGCAAGCAATTCTTCCGATTTGTTGGCATCCATGATCACTGACACGGCCTAGCATCTTCACATCATTCGACAGATGCTGAGAGGGAGTCTGGGTTTGAGTTTCTGAAAAGTCACGTTCTAGCAGGCAGGCGGAGCTATGCTTCACCCCTACCTCGATGATGTAACCCTACATCAACTTAAGTGGTTTGCTAGAGACCCTTGCTCATGACTTGCAAACGCATTTGTACCCAAACGTGGTACCCAGACCATAGAGCAGACAGTCAACAGATGCGCCTCAGGGCAGTATCATGACTCACCCACGACAAAATTTACCAACTTTCCAGGAACCACAATTACTTTTTTAATAGACTTGCCGTCGATGTACCGTTTTGCCAGATCAGACTCGCGGGCAAAGCTCTCTAACTCTGCTTTGCTAGCTTGAGCCGGCACGGGAATTGTGCCCCGCGTTTTGCCCATCACCTGAATTACCAGGGGTATTTCATCAACGACCAGCGCGTTGGGATCAGCCTGCCGCCAGGGTTGATGATGCACCGATTTCTCATGCCCCAACAGGTGCCACAATTCCTCGGCGATATGGGGCGCAAAGGGAGCCAAGAGGGTTAGCAGCGTTTCGATGCCTTCGGCATAGACTGACGAGGATGAACAATCCGCATCGCTCAGGGCATTGCTTAGCTTCATCAACTCTGACACCGCTGTGTTGAATTGGTAGTCCCCGTCTAGGTCTTCGGTAATTGCATGAATTGCGGTGTGGATGGCGCGGCGCAGCTCTTTCTCAGGTTTGGTGAGCATCTTTACGTCTACAACTGGAGCAGGTGCGGATTTTTCTCCTGTTGCAAACTCTGCTACTAAGCGCCATACCCGGTTCAAAAAGCGGAACTGCCCTTCCACATCAGCATCGTCCCACTCTAAATCCTTCTCGGGTGGCGCTTTGAATAAGATGAACATACGAGCGGTATCGGCCCCGTATTTGCCTAATACCTCTTTCGGGTCAATGCCGTTGTATTTGGACTTCGACATTTTTTCAAACACTACGTCCAGTCGTTCCCCGGTGGCGGGATCGTGAGGGTTGCTGAGATCGGCAATGGTGCTAGGCGTAATGTATTTCCCCGTAGTGGGATTTTTATAGGCTGCGGCCTGCACCATGCCTTGGGTCAGCAGCCGCTTAAACGGCTCGTCGAAATTCAGGAGGGAGCGATCGCGCAACACCTTGGTGAAGAACCGCGAATACAGCAAGTGCAAAATGGCATGCTCAATACCGCCGACATACTGATCCACGGGCATCCAATCGTTGGCTTTGGCAGGGTCAAAGGCCTGCTGCTCGTTTCCGGCGTCGGGGTAGCGCAGGTAATACCACGAGGAGCAGATAAAGGTGTCCATCGTGTCTGTCTCGCGTTGGGCCGGTTCGCCGCAACTGGGGCAGGGCACGTTAATCCACGATTCCAACTTAGACAGGGGGGATGGCCCTCGTCCTGAAAATTCCACATCTTCGGGCAACTGCACGGGAAGTTGCTCGGTGGGGACGGGCACAGTGCCACAACTGGGGCAATGCACCACCGGAATCGGACAGCCCCAATACCGCTGCCGCGAAATGAGCCAGTCGCGCAGTCGGTAGGTGACGGTGCCTTGGCCGAGAGATTGGGCTTCTAAATGAGCGATCGCCCGTTCCACACTTTCACTAGGCGCCTTCCCTGCGGGCACACCATCGAGTGGCCCTGACTGCACCATAACCCCGCCGCCTGCATGAGCTGCCGTCATCGTCGCCCCGTCTAGAGTGTCGCCCTCGGGCTGCACCACCACCACCACCGGCAACTCATACTTGCGAGCAAACTCAAAGTCGCGCTGGTCATGTGCAGGCACCGCCATAATGGCCCCCGTGCCATAACCCATCAGCACATAGTCTGCGATCCAGATGGGAATCTGTGCCTGATTAACGGGATTAATGGCATAGCTCCCCGTCCACACGCCCGTCTTTTCACGATCTTCGGCAGTGCGGTCAATCTCGCTCTTGGCCGCAGCGGCTAGGCAATAGGAGTCCACCGCCTCCGCCTGAGCAGGTGTGGTCAGCCCCGCCACCAGAGGATGCTCAGGAGACAGCACCATAAAGGTTGCACCCCAAAGCGTATCAGGACGGGTCGTGAAGACCGGCAATTCGTCTCCACCTTCGGTCTTGAAGACCACCTGAGCCCCGGTGGATTTGCCAATCCAGTTCTCCTGCATGAGCCGTACCCGTTCAGGCCAGCCTTCTAGCTGATCCAGATCGGTAAGCAACTGCTCAGCATAGTCGGTAATTTTAAGGAACCACTGACGCAGGAGACGTCGCTCAACCTTGGCACCTGATCGCCAAGACTTGCCCTCGCTGTCTACTTGCTCGTTTGCCAGCACGGTCTGGTCGATTGGGTCCCAATTCACCGCCGACTCTTTTTGATACGCTAACCCGGCGTTGAAGAACTCCAGGAACAGCGCTTGCGTCCAGCGGTAGTAATCAGGAGAGCAGGTCGTCACTTCGCGATCCCAATCATAGGAAAGGCCGAGCTGCTTGAGCTGCTCCCGCATCTGCGCCACGTTTTGGTACGTCCACTGAGCGGGGTGAATTCCCCGATCAATGGCAGCGTTTTCTGCCGGCAGGCCAAAGGCATCCCAGCCCATGGGATGCAGCACCCGATAGCCCTTCATGCGATGCACCCGCGCAATCACATCGGTGATGGTGTAGTTGCGCACGTGCCCCATGTGGAGGTTGCCCGAGGGATAGGGAAACATCGAAAGGGCATAAAACTTGGGCTTGCTAGCATCATTAGAGGTTTGATCTAGCCCTTGTGCGGCCCAAGTCTGCTGCCACTTTTCCTCAATCGCTGCGGGATTGTATCGGGACTCCACGAACGCAACTCCTTGTTATTTGCTTGTTATCTGGTGGTACAGCGCTAGGCGCAGTGATTGATGATGATGGGGTGGATGGCGGTGCATGCTGCCACCCACGGGTTCTGGTCTCAATACGGTTGGGCACCGCTACGGGTAGAGGCTGAAACTAGGAACACGCGAAATCGGAAGACGTGTTTCCTATTTTAGTGGGATGGCGGACATCGGGCTGACGGATTTTTCTCAGCTCCATCCCGTGGGCTGTGGGTAGCGGCTTGATTAAAAAAAATGGAGATGGCGATCGCACACCATCCCCACCCAAAACTATAGAGTTTTGCTATAACGCCTGCTTCAGCTAGTTCACGGCTGAGTAGCGCTCTTGGCTGTCATACATGGCGCGCAGCACCATTGCTGGATCGACCCAGTTGTTGTTGAACTTCAACCCCCAGTGCAGGTGCGGCCCCGTGGTGCGTCCTGTCATCCCCACGCGCCCTACGCGCTGCCCCGCCGGAACTTCTTGGCCTTCAAAGATTTGTAGCCCGCCGGCCCGGTCGATCATGTAGCGTCTGCCACCAGACGATTCCACATATCCTTCCATATGGCAGTAAATGGATAGCCAGTTGCCGGCTTCTACCACAACTGAGGTGCCGCAGTTGGAATTGTCGGTGACTTCTACCACCGTGCCTGACCACCAGTTGCGGATATAGCTCCCACGGGGCGCAGCCATGTCTAGCCCGTAGTGAAATTCGTTGAAGTTATAGCCATCGACCGAGCGGCGATAGCCAAATGGGGAGGTATAAGCCTGAAACTGCTCCAGTGGAAAGGAGGCTCCGTTCCATTCATCTTGAATGGCGGCAACCTGGTTAGAGCTGAGACTAGAAAGCTCTTGGGGGCGATCGCCCGGTTCTCCCGTGCTGAGAGCCACCGTCTGAGAAGCCGGGGCTTCGCTTGCAGCGCTGGCCTCAGCATCTGCCGCATCAGAGGCCGCTGCTGTAGGCTGAGGCTCTTGGTCTGTATCAATGGCTTGGGGCACGCTAACGTCTGGCAGACGGATCTCAGGGGCGCGCTCAGCGGCAGAGCGCTGGGGCTGTGTCACCGCCGCCAAGTGGTTTAGCGACCGGGCTGAGCCTACGTTTTGGTGAGTTTCGATCACTACCAAAAACGATAGGATCGCGCCGATCGCTAACAAGATTCTCCCGAAGTGAATGCCTTTTCTTGTCATAGCTGGGGGATGGGGGTACAAACGGAGGTCGTCATCTTCCTCCGAAGGGTTAGATTCGGAATCCGCATAAAACGTTGATTTCACAGAGTAGCACTAAGTCAAACAGCCGGATCACTGAACTCAATGCTTGATATTCCAACTGTTTCAGCCGCTGTGAAGATTGGGTGAACTATCCCTAGCGTGATGGGGGGCGATCGCCCCCCATCACATCCACACATTTGCTAATGCAGCTGAACTTGAGGACCCATAAAATTTTGCGCAGCCCACACCCTTGCAGCATCTGCAAACCGGAAAATCAACGCTACTATCCTAACGAGCCAAGGGGAGAAATTGTTCCCACTTGCAACAGCTGTGTAGAGCAGCACTGCTCCAGAGGGGACGTGTTCTAAAGAGTGTCGGCTTGCCGCGCTAGCGCACCTCAACATTGAGCACGTAGATCCCCAATCGGGTGCGCTGCATTGCATCGGCATCTGATGCATCGCCCCATAGCTCATACTCCACACGCAGGTGGCGAGGTAGGGGATCTTGAGTCAGGGTGAGGGTACGGGTATAGTTTCGCAGGCGCAACTGATCTGCAGGGGCTAGGCCATCTTGCAGCCAGTAACGACTCAGCCCCATCACACCCTGCTCCCAATAGTGGCGATAGCTCTGCTTGCCGCTGCCCTGCATGGTCATGGTGACGCGGTAGGGTGACAACTCTAGCCAAATGAGCCGAGGTGTGGTTTCGGTCGGCTCGTCAGCGTCTAGCCCTTGTACAGGCGGCTCTGTCAACACCAAGTGGTAGCGATCGCCCGCTTTTTCATACAGCGTGGCGGCGGTTTCAACCACCGATATCAGCGGCATATCCAACGACATCAGCGACAGGCAAACGGGCACGTGGTGTTGAGTCAGCATGGTGTAAGGAGTAGAATCCCGCAGGTTAAAGGCATTTGGATTTGAAATCTGGCTTGGAAGAATCTGGATTTGGAACCTGAATTGGAAGAAGCTGGGGCTGGGATGGAGACCAACTACCACCACGTAGGCGCAGACCCAACTCTAGCGCGACCACAACAGCTATCAGTCGAGCGCAGGCAAGCGGCAAATCCTATGGGATGATAGCGAGTGGGATGGCGTTGTTGACCTTTTTGTTGACCTTGCTTAGTAGAGTGCCCATCAGGGCGATCGCCGCCATCACGTCGCCAGCGGGTCAGAATTTCAGGACGTTGTCACCCTCTAACTGTGTCACTATCCAACCAATCGTGTCACTATCCAACCGTCCAGGATCTAAAAGGCTCGTATCACCCGTATCACTTGTTGTTTAGCGCTTCTACAACTTAACCTAATGGGAACGGTTTCCATCGCTCAACATCCATCCAAATCTCATCAAACCCTCACAATTGAACCCGGTGCTGAGCGGGGCTTGCAGGGAGCGATCGCCCTACCAGGAGACAAGTCTATCTCTCATCGAGCGCTCATGTTGGGAGCACTGGCTGTCGGAAAAACTGAAATTCGTGGCCTGCTGCTGGGTGAAGATCCACGCAGCACGGCAGACTGCTTTCGGGCGATGGGGGCGCAGATCTCCGAGCTGAATTCCGATTGCGTGATGGTCGAAGGGATTGGGCTGGGTCAACTGCACGAACCGGCGGATGTTCTGAATGCAGGCAACTCAGGCACCACAATGCGCCTAATGCTGGGGCTGCTGGCGTCTCAGCCCCAGCGTTTTTTTGCAGTCACGGGAGATGCATCGCTGCGATCGCGCCCGATGAACCGAGTTATTCAGCCGCTGCAGCAGATGGGCGCAGCCATTGCCAGCCGACACGGTGGCTATGCGCCGCTGGCGGTGCAGGGGCGAGAGCTAACGCCCATTCACTACCAATCCCCGATTGCGTCTGCCCAGGTCAAATCTTGCATTTTGCTGGCAGGGCTGCTGACCCCCGGCAAAACTATCGTCACAGAGCCAGCCCTTTCACGCGACCACAGCGAGCGGATGCTGCGGGCGTTTGGTGCCACGGTTGAGGTTGATCCCGAGAGGATTAGTGCGGCGGTAGTGGGGCCGAGTCGGCTGGTAGGGCAATCGGTGCAAGTGCCTGGGGACATTAGCTCGGCAGCCTTTTGGTTGGTGGCAGGGGCGATCGCTCCCCATGCTGAACTCGTGCTCAACCAAGTAGGCGTCAACCCTACCCGCACCGGCATTTTGGATGTGCTGCACCAGATGAACGCCGATATCACTCTAGAAAATCAGCGGGATGTCGCCGGAGAGCCCGTGGCAGATTTGCGAGTTCGGTCTTCAACGCTGCGCGCCTGCACCATTGCTGGAGATCTGATCCCCCGGCTGATTGATGAAATCCCAATTTTGGCCGTAGCAGCAGCATTTGCCCAAGGCACTACAATCATCCGCGATGCGGCGGAACTGCGTGTAAAAGAGAGCGATCGCCTAGCGGTAATGGCGACACAACTGGCCCAAATGGGGGCACAGGTCACAGAGCTGCCCGATGGGCTAGAGATTACCGGTGGCGCGCCGCTGCACGGAGCCGAGCTAGATAGCTATACCGATCACCGCATTGCGATGAGCTTGGCGATCGCCGCCCTCAACGCGACTGGAACGACCACCATTCACCGCGCCGAAGCCGCTGCCATTTCCTATCCCGATTTTGTACCCACGCTTCAGAGATTGCTGAGTTAACCCTGCTCGCAGGTGGGCGAGGCCTCATCCACCCTGAGGCAAATAGGTGAAGGTGACGATTTCTCGCTGCTGTTGGGGATTGGTGCCATGGTGATAGACCGCTGCCACATCTGCCACAATCACGGTACCGGCTTCCCCAATGCAACGCACCCAATGACGAGGATGCACAAGCCGCTGCATGGTGCGATTGGTATAGCGAGCCCGCTCGGGAAACAGCCGAAACCACCCCATCCAGGGAGTTTTTGGCTTGGGGATATACTCAAACCCGCCGCCCTCACCATTTACCTCGTGGAGGTACACCATGATCTTGAGCATGGTGGGGGCCTCTCGATCGCGATGCCAACGCCGCACACCCAACTGTTGCGGCGTGGCGTGGTCAATTCGATAGGTCACATCGTGAAGAATCACGGCTTTGCCAAAATAGTCGCGGGCGATCGCCATCAACTGAGGATGCACCCCGATCTGATAAACCGTTGGACAGTAAAGCAGCAGCTCTGCCCCTGAGACCTCTAAGCCATGATGCGCAATATCCCAATCATGCATGGGCGTCGCTGGAACCGCTGACATAGAACGAACTTGGCAAACCTCGGTTAGCGAAATTCCCAAGTCTCTCAAGGTTAGGGTCGTTGCCCCTTGCTCTTTCAGCTGCGCTGTAATCATGTTGATATCCGTAAGCCTTTGCAGAGAATGCGTATGACTCATCTGTAATTAATCAATGAACAGCTTGAATTAGACCCTGAAAAGCAAGTATGTCTGTGTAGCCAGACGTTGCCATCTTTAAGCATGGGCTTACAAAGGGCGCATTACGCTCCAAGTATAAATACGGAGTTATGAGTGTCACTTACCCTTCCTCAAAAAAACACATCAAACCCGGATTTACAGTCTCAGAGTTTATGCAACCTTCATTAATAGGTATAAAAAGCTATATCGACGACCGAGAAATTACATAAAGGACGCCTGTCTTCTATTCTGGCGTTCCTGAGTTTTAAGGGTAGAGGGAAAGACCCCTTATGCCTTTTGCAGCAGCAATGATAAGCAACCGTCAGATAGTAGGCGACACCTCAAATTCTGCCGTCAGCCTTGAACCACGTCCGATTTGAGCAGTAGCTTATGTGATGCTTTGAAGATACAGGCTCTGGGAGAACGCTTAGTACGGACTGCACGCCAAATATTGGGGGCAGATGGCATTCCACAATATTTTTATCCTAAAAACGCATACCCAATCTTGGGGGTAGGCGTTTTACTCCCTTCGCTCTGATGGCGTTAGCGGGTAGCCTGTTTGCTACGCCAAGCCAACAGTAAGCCGAGCACCACCGAGGGCAATAGGACGATCGCCAATGCAACCGACCCGACAGGGGCGATCGCCCCCATTGGAGCCCCATACTTAACGGCGATCGCCCCTGCCGCAGACAAGGCCAACACTTTAAGCAAAAACAGCAAACTATCAGCAGACATAGAAAAATAGGGTTAGCAGAAAAAATTTGAAAAGTTGTGTTGCGTCCTTCAATCTCCTAACTCGTTAGGATTGCTGCAACAGAAGTTTTTGCTCGTTCTCGCACCTATGCTTGAGGCTAGGGCATGCTAGTGAGCAAGATGACTGCGTAGAAGACTCCCTAAAAAAGGCCGACCAACGCACGACAAACTGAGAGGGTCAAAGATCACAAGCTAGCGTTGAATAGCAGAAAGCCTTTCATCCGTGGCTTCTCTCACTTAACCTACTCCATAACGAGCTAAGCCACAATTGCTTTAGTGAACTCCAGTTCGGGTTGAAACAAGCTTGAGCTTACCCCACCTTAAGGTGAGTTGACTTGCGGCGGCTTCTATCCTGTTTTCGATAAATTCTATTTCCGATAAATTCTATAGATGGTAAGACCCTAGCTGAATACATGATCAACAATAATGTCGACATCACCCTCGAAGCTTCCTACAAATTAAAACGAATCGATGGCGACTATTTCGCAGAGGATTGACGGCTCACCCTTTGCTGAACTGAACGCTTGATTGCTTCCACATGAAATAGTGCAACATTGGAGCATAAAAAATAGCTTCGGACGGGATCAAATGCAGCAGATATCGACGGGAGAGCACTTTTGTTATCCAGTTATTCCACTAAATATCACGCATTATCCTTTAAAGCTGCTAACAGCGTCTTAGGGATGAACATGAGTTCTGGTTGACAGGTTTGAGCTTATTCCAACCTCAGGCTGATATTAAAAATTAGTGAGCAGTCGGGGCGCAGGGGGAATTTGTAGATGGGCTGCCAGCACGTCTGAGACGGCAGAATCTAGGGGGTCAAAGGCTTGAGATGCTGTTGCGTCCTGTAGATTTGCTTCGGCTTCGTCGAGCTGCTGTCGGGCGATTAGAGCTTGCAGGCGATCGCTCACCTGTTGCGGGCGATCGCCATAGGCCACAAGCAGCCGCCTTGCCTCCAGTCCTGCCACGGTGTCTTGAGGAATTTGCTGGAGACGATCCACCGCTACCTGCCAGGCCGACAGCGTAAACTGCCATTCTTCAGGTGACGTAGCCTGAGTATTTTGCTGCTGCGCAATTTGCAGCTCTTGTTTGGCAATCTGCAGCAGTTGGCGACTCTGGGCTTCAGCCTGCATCTGCTGCTCAACCTGCGTCAGCGCGGCGCGATATTCAGTCAGTCGCTCTTGGGCAAACCCGTGAATGCTGCTGGTTTCAGGAATGCCCTCAAGATGCTGAATGGCCGATCGCCACAGACTCCGAACAGTGTGCCAACTGTTAGCATCGTAGAGCGGCACCCGAGATTGCTGTTGCGCGGTGCGTGCCATGTCTGCGGCTGACAGGGCCGCATTCAGCAGGTCAGATTGCTGATTGAGGCGATGTAAGGCTGCTTGGGCCTCGGGCGATCGCCCCGACCAGCGCGGAATCGCTTCTAACAGTCCCACCGCACTTTGCAAATAGCTGTTGGCGATCGCCAAATCTTGCTGACTTGTGGCGGTTTGCAGCAAGTGCTGCGACTCGCGCTCCAACACCTCAGCCTGACCCAGCTCTGGACAGCTATCGAACACGCAGGGCTGCACCACCGAATAGCCTCCCAGCGCCAATCCCACGACCGTGAGTCCCCCAGTGATTGCCAGCTTTTCACCCAGATTGTCGGACCAAGCGGGGCGATCAGATTTGGCATCGCCTACCCACACGCGAACGGCAGGGCGAGAGGTTACATCTTGGCTGGAAACCGTAACCGTGTCAGCGGCCATACCTGGAGTCAATTGAGAAAAAGAACTAGGGACGCGCTCGGTCGCGGTTCCAAACGGGGCGATCGCCCCACCCGAGACCGCCCCACCCGAGACCGCTCTACCCGAGACTATCTCAGCCGATGGAGCCAGCAACCGCGAAGGGTCTGGCCGCATAGCCCTAGATTGGCTTGCCCCTGGCACCAATGCCAGGTCTGCCGGATGCAGGGCAAAATGACAGCGGGCATAGGGCGTGGAATTGCCCACCTTGCGCAGGTATAGCCGCACCCGGCTAATCACGTCAGGATGATGGCGCTGGATGAGTTGTTGGAGCGATCGCAACACCTGAACCGGCTCCAGCACAACATCATTGCGGTGATGCCCCACCACAATAAGCTGCCCATTCTGCACGGCGCACCGCACCCCTACGTCCAATTGTTGGTCTCTTAGGGCGGTTTGCAGCAGGTCTATCATCGAGCGCACGTCCACCCGATCAAGGTGATGGTCTTGCAAATGATTGCGACGGGCTGATTCACTCAATCCTGAAATGCTTGCCTGCATGGTAAGTGGCTCCTGCCTGCATGGGCCTATGGATGGCCGTCCATTCACTTCTTCGGAGGGAAGACATCGGCCTCCGGAGAAAATACGTAGAAGGTTGCGCTTAGACTAAGGCAATTCATGCCTAAGCAACCCTACATCAATCAGGCTTTAATCCCCTAGGGGCGAACGGTTATTCGCCCAGTGCAAGGGTGATCTATTCGGGAAAGGCCTTACAGCATTCCTGGCACAGAGCTCATGCGTCGGCTTTGCGGCAGCGACACGCAAAACGCAATCCAATCATCTGACTGCTCTACAGAAATGGTGCCCCCTAAGGGATGCACCAGCTTTTTCACCAGCGCCAGCCCTAGGCCCATACTGCCGTAACGTCGCGTATTGCTGGGCCCGTGGTAAAACATCTCAAATATTTGAGACAACTCACCCTGAGATATGTTTGCTCCGGTATTGGCTACGCACAGTTCAATTGTGCCTGAGGCCATCGCTGAGGGTGCGGCGCTATCGGGTGCATCGCTATCGAGTACAGCACTATCAAAGGCAGAGCCTGCTTCAGCATCAGAACCCCTGTCGGATGCAGGATTGGTAAACAACTGCTTAGCGCTCGTTGAAAGGGGTGCTGAGATCCGATCGGCGTGAATCTCTGGAATGCAGTCTGGACTCTCTTCTGGAGCTGCATGATACTGCACTGAGAACAGAACAGAACCGCAGCGAGGCGTGTAGCGGCAGGCATTGTCTAATAGTTCTAGCAACACTCGCTCTAGCAAGTTAAGGTCGGTGGTGAGGGGCGGCAGATGGGGCGGCAGACAGAGGTCAAACTGTTGATGGTTATCGTGGGCGCGGGTGATAAAAGGAGCCGTCACGCGGGGCAGCCACACCTGCAGATTGAGCGTTGTCAGGGCTAGGGGATGGGCTTCAGCATCCAGCCGAGAATAGTCAAGCAGATCGGTAATGAGCTTGGTTTCGCGGTTGCACTCTTGGTTGAGGATAGAAAAGTAGCGATGAATAGAGCGATGGGTGCGCTGACTGGATGGAGGCAGGAGATGGGCCTCAGATTGGGGTTCAGGCTGAGCGCTAAGCGGGTCAGTCTCCTGACGAGTGGACTGAGTGAGGAAAGGGGCATCGACGCTACTGCCCGCTGGCTCTATGCTCACAGAGCAGGCAGGCAGTAGCTCCGCTTGCACCAGACTGATTTCGAGCATGTGAATCGCCATTTTGATGTTTGCCATAGGAGTGCGTAATTCATGGCTGATGGTGCTCAAAAAGTCATCCTTGAGCTGATGCAGCCGTTCTAGCTCTGCAACCTGGGCATGGGCGGCCTGAAACAGCCGCGACTGGCGCAGGGCGATCGCACATTGATTGGCCACCATCTGCACAAGGCGCTGATCGGGCTCAGAAAAAACAGAGAACTTTTCTCTGACCAGCCATAAATCGCCCAAGATGCCTTGATCATCGCGCATGGGGCAGGCGAGAATCGCTACCGGCCCGCGCGACTCATCCGTAATCAGGGGACAAAATTCCAACACCTGCCCCTTTAGCAGCGGTTCATAGAGTTCGGGCAGATCGTCCATGCAGGTGATATGCCCTTGAAAGGAACAGCCAGAGGTGGCGTATTCATAGCAAATGGTAGACGTACCTCGGAGCACGTCGTAGATCGCAACGTTGCAGCTATGGGCCTCGATGGCGATCGCCAATTCCTGCACTGCGGTTTGCAGAATCTGGTCTTCATCCAAAGAATCTCGAACCTTTTCAGTGATGCGCTTGAGCAATTGTTCAAACTCATTGGCACGCTGAAGTTGCACATTGCGCGCCTGCACTTGCCGCTCTAGCTCGGCATTAAGCCGGTTGACTTGGCGATAACGCTTTGCCTGATGAAGGGCGATGCTCAACTGGTGGGCAATGGTTTGCAGCAGGCTCAGCTCAGATGGGTGCCAGGGTTGGGTGTGGGCGTCGCGCTCTAGCACTAGCCCGCCCCAAATGCCACTCACGAGGCCGTTGACGGTGGCCGGCTCATCCCGCAGGGTCGCCAGTGCCCAGTTGCTCGGAAAGGTGCTCTGAAGAACCCCTCGGCTGGGTGGGGCGATCGCCCGGATGCCATTCTTAACGCCCCGCACAGTCAGCACATCATGCTGCGCCAGCGCCCGCACAACCTGTCCGTCTGCATCCGGCAACACTAACTCTGTAACCGCAGGCCAGCGCGGTGCAGCCCCATGCATCGAGTCGTCACCCGATACACCAAACCAGCCACCCTGCTGAGAAGAATAGTGCAACACGGTGACGCGGTTGGCTTGCAGCAGTTGGGCGATCGCCCCCGTCACCTGAGCAAACACGTCCCGCAGCTCAAGGGATTGATGAATCGCCTGCAAAATTTGATTCAGCGCTTGCGTCTGGGCCAACCCCACTGATGATGAACGGTCGGATGCCTCAACCAGGGACGATGACCGAACGAGTGGCGGGGCAACAGACCCGGCCTGAGTGCCGGTCAGCCCTTCGCCAGACACGACGACTAGCCGCAGATTAGAGCGGGCTGTTAGAGGTTTGAAGGACAGCGTAACTGGCTGAGCCATGGCTGACATGACTCCCAACTGGACGGTCAAATGTGTAGTTTGAGACGCGGCCAATGCCGCCTGCACAGCAGACTGTTCAACGCTCTGGTCACACAAATCAACCACAGACCAAAGGGCAATCGGTGGCTCTAAACCCGTGGCCCGTGCAAAGGCATCGTTCACCGCCACAATTTGCCCGTCCATGGCTCTCACGAGCAAGGTTGGCAACGGCATGGCCTCTAAACTCGCCGCAATTGAGGACGGCACATCCAATCGCGAATCGGGTTGGGGACGGTGAGCCTGCCTCCCCCAAGCAGATGGAATGCTTTGGGAAGTTGAGGAGACCTGTTTCATACCTGCCTCATGAGTAGAGTCGTTGTGTGACCAGCCGTCTTAGTCTTAATCAGCGAGATACATGCAGTAGGGGCGATCGCTCCTAGGGTGGGAGAACATTCACTCAGTCAAAATCCTGGGTGTGCTGATGGCTTAAGCACAGTCCAGAGCATAGCCCCACCAGAGCCATGCCCTTGCTTAACCAACACAGGCAGGCAGCGATGGATTTGACCTTATTTAGTCAAACTTGGTCAAAACATTTAGCCACAAATCACCACAAATCACGGATTGAGCGCTCTGGGTAAACTGCGACCCTATTGCCAAGAGCATCCTTCAATCAGACAAAGCAGATCAAATTCAGTGAAGGACACATCATGCAAATTTTGTGAAGACCTCGCCGTGCAAAGCCTTGACAAAAAGGCGCGATGTTTGCATCAACGGAGTCGAGACAACCTAACAGCGCACCTACATCTCAGTTGCACCCAAACTTGAGTAGCCCCTGCGAAACCCAAGTCCCATAGAAGGTTCTACCCCATGTAGCAATTCATCTCACTCATTAGTCAGACAACCTTTGTAGACGGACGTTTTAACAGCCTTATCGTACACGAAGCCCATGAAGCTAAAGCCCATAGGGCACTCAAGCATTATCTGAGCTTCATAATCGGACGCGGGTCTTAACCGAGAATATACGGAACCTACCTAATGCAGTAGATGAATTTACCCTGGTTTTGTGCATCTCTTATCCCAATCGATGGCAGAGCCTCAGAACGCCTGAAGCACATCTGCCGATAAAACCAGGGAGTCCGGTCTTGTCTATTGCCTTTCATTGCCTTCTGTGGGATGCAATCGATTCAGCCTATGGCACCCAAGGCTAGGGGCTGTCATCAATTAGCCTCTGATATCCCAGAAATCAACCGTCACAGCCCCTAGCCTGGTTTTTGGGTCGGGCGTGGAAACGCCCATAGCATCAGGCGTTTGGTTGGAATTGATGACACGCCTTAGGTTTCTCTGTAGTCCCGTTCTGAGTCCTGTCCTAAGCCTGGGGCGGCAGTTGCTTGGGACGCCAGCCTGGTTTAACGGTTTGTTGGGCTCGGGCGATCGCCAAACTATCTGAAGGAACATCCTGCGTAATCACCGACCCGGCGGCAATGGTGACATCGGTTCCGATAGTGAGTGGAGCCACCAGCACGCTATTCGACCCCGTCTTAGTGCGATCGCCAATGACGGTTGGGTGCTTTTGATAGCCATCATAGTTGGCGGTGATGGTGCCTGCGCCTACGTTGACGTGAGCGCCTACGGTCGCATTGCCGAGATACGTGAGGTGCGCGACATTGGTGCGATCGCCCACCGTAGTGGCCTTCAGTTCCACAAAGTTGCCAATGCGGCAGCGATCGCCCACCGTCACCTCTCCCCGCAGATGGGAATAGGGCCCCACTCGCGACCCAGCCCCCACCGTACTGTCCGTCACCACGGAATAAAGAACCGTTGTTTGATCGTGAATCGTACTGTTTTCAATTAGCGTGCCAGGGCCAATGCGGCAGCCCGCCCCAATCGTAGAAATTCCCCGCAGGTGAGTTTGCGGCTCAATAACGGCATCGGGATGAATCTGCACCTGATCGTCAATGGTTATACTATCGGGATCAATCAGCGTGACCCCCAACCGCATCCATTGCTCCTTTACCCGCTGTTGCAGCACGCCATGGGCATTGGCCAACTGCAAGCGATCGTTAATGCCCAGAATCTCTTGATAATCTTCTACGTCGACCGCCATCACAGGCTGCATCAGCAGCACTGTATCTGTGAGGTAATACTCTTGCTGGTCGTTGTTGGTTTGCAGCTTGGGCAGCACCTCCGCTAGCACAGGCCAGCGAAAGCAGTACACCCCTGCATTAATTCGCTGATTTTGCTTCTGGGCCGTGCTGCAATCGCGATCTTCCACAATCTGCGTCACCCTGTTGCTGCCATCGCAAAATACCCGCCCGTAGCCTTTAGGATTGGGCAGTTGAGCCGTTAGCAACGTTGCGGCATTGCCCTGCTGTTGGTGAGTGGTGATCAACTGGTTTAGGGTCTCAGGGCGGAGCAGCGGCACGTCGCCATTCAGCACCAGCAGATCGCCCTCATAGTTCTCTAAATAGGGCAACACCTGCTGCGCCGCATGGCCCGTGCCCAACTGCTGACGCTGTTCTACAAACGTCAGATGGGGATAGGCCGCCATCGCCTGCTGCACCTGCTCTGCACCATAGCCCACCACCACTAAACAGTGATCTACCGATAAATTCTGAAGACTATCAAGCACCCGCTCTAACAATGTGCGCCCCCCGAGGGGATGCAACACCTTAGGCAAGCTCGATTTCATGCGAGTTCCACGCCCCGCCGCCAAAATTGCTACCGCAACCATACCTGCTATCTGAGCCGTCTCAGCCTGTACCGACTCAGGGAGTATATCGCGGTTCGGGATCAGGACGCGGTGTTATCCATCCCAATCAGCAATTCACCTGATCAATAGGAAGCCGCGATCAGGGGTGGATTCACATCCTACAGTGAGCAAACAGTTAGCAAATTGTGAGGAGGCATAGGTCTAGGCGGCGATCGCCCGGCTCGATACAAAATCCACAAATTTTTGCATCAGGTCTGGATTCCGCCATCCCTTATTTGCCTCCTCCATCATGATCTTGAGCGACTCGTCAGGGGTCATTGCCCGCTTATACGGGCGATCGCTAGTTAGCGCATCATAGATGTCCACCAGTTGAAACACCTGCGCTAAAAACGGAATGTCATGCCCTTTTAACCCATCAGGATAGCCCGACCCATCCCAGCGCTCGTGATGATGGCGAATAATGGGCACCACCCCGCGCATGGTGCGAAGGGGCTGGCAAATTCGCTCACCGATGATCACATGCTGCCGCATAATCTCCCAATCTTCGGCAGTCAGGCGACCCGTTTTCAGCAGCACATCATCAGGAATGCCCACCTTGCCAATGTCGTGGAGGTATGATCCCCACATCAGATCTCTCAGTTCTGGACGCGGCAGGTTCAAAAACTCGCCAAATAGTTTACTCTGCGCGACCAAACGTTCACAGTGGTCACCCGTATTAGGGTCGCGGCTTTCTATGGTGCGGGCTATAGAGAAGAGCACTTGTCCCGCGTGATCCAAATCTTCGTTGAGGCGTTTTTGACCCACGAGCGATCGCACTCGAGCCGATAGTTCCAACTGATCAAACGGTTTTGAGAGAAAGTCATCTCCGCCCGCCTCAATGCCCCGCAGCCGTGCTCGTCGATCATTCAGTGCGGTCACAAACACCACAGGAATGAGTCGCGTTTGCTCATCTTGCTTAAGCCGACGGCAAACTTCATACCCATCCATACCAGGCATCATCACATCCAGCAGAATAAGATCGGGATTAGAATCCACAACGCTTTCTAGCGCAGCATCTCCACTTTCTGCTTCCAATACGTCATACCCCTCCACCGACAACAGCGCAACGGCCGTCATCCGACTTGAAGGGTGATCATCCACCACCAAAATTTTAGGTTGTTCTGATTCGAAGCCGTTCACTGGAACGTTCTCACCTCGTCAACGTACAACAACAGACAGTTGCACCGGGCCGCCCAACGGGGTTGCCTTTGCTGATGCATCAAGTGATGATCTAGGTCAATCATATCTAACGCTTTGTAGGGCTTGATTGTCAGCAAGACGCCCCTATATAAATTTGTAAAAATTTATTTCGGAACCTGATCTCGCTTTCTACCCGTTCTGAATTTACTCAATCCAGCACCGACCTAACTCACACTCTATATCAGGCCCATGTAAACTCGAAGCGAAACCCACAAGAGAGCCCTTAGACTCATTGAACTCAACATGAGACTCAGAAGTCTGCACCCTCTCTAAATTGCAAACGGCTATCATCTCGTCTGATGTTTCTAATGTCTATAGTATTGAGCGATGAGTAGCTGAGTCTAGGCTACCCAGAATCATCAGATAGACTCGCACAGCCGCACTTTGTGCCGCACCTTGTAATGTAGTTATCCTTCCTCCGTGGCGAAAGCTAACGATGTGCCGCATCCCACAGACCGAGCTGAGCCAGATTCAGCCGCCTTCACTGAAAAGACGGTTCACTCGGGCGCTGCATAGGCTGTGCTTGCAGACCCTATGCAATGGGCAGAGTCTATCAGGCGTCCTCCAGTATGAAGAGGAAATGGGTTTTAGAGATCCGGCGTTATACGGAAATTCTACGGTTGACGGTTATGTCAATCTTCGCTCGTGTTTAGGATTGTTACGTTTGCTGTGTCTTGGCTATGCTGATGGATTGAAGGGAATGGTCTAGGGGCATAGCTCCTGCCTGTAGAGACCCGGTAGATAGAGTAGTATCAGGGCATGATTGAACTTCTTGCTGCACTCTCTATTTCTGCGGCGGTGGGATTCCGAGTGGCGCTACCGCTGTTGTTGATTGGGCTGCTGCAAGATGATTTGTGGTATCAAGTTCCATTGCTAAACCGTGTGCCACCCCCATTGGTGCTTGGAGTGTTGGCAGTCTGGGCTTTGGTAGAGCTTTTGTTCTCAAAAGAGCGGATGGCGCAGCGGGCGATCCAGCTTGTGCAGGTGGTGTTTAGTCCTTTGTTTGGGGCGATCGCCGGAATCACCGTTGCTAAAACAACCACCGTGGAACCAGCGCTCATTCCCTTGGTGGGCGTGATTGGCGGGCTGCTAGCGCTGGTGTTGCAACTGGTTCAAATTGGCTGGTTTTATCGCCTCCGCGGGTTGCCGCTGTGGGTGCTTTTTGCACAAGATTTCTTGTGTGTGCTGCTGGTATTTTTTGCGTTTGATTCGCCACAGCAGGGCGGGCTGATTGCGCTGATTTTGCTATGGCTGGCTATCCGTAGTTCTAAGGAATGGCAGCGGTGGTATGTGGCTCAAGGGCCTGATCGGCGCAACCCACGCCGAGGAAAGCGCAACCCTGATTGATGAAAACGGCTGTGTCGGTTTTCTCGATTTAGGTGTGAAGTGGATGGGTGCGATCGCCCTCACTTCCAGCCTGTGCTAGCCAAATTTAGGATAATTTCTGCACTGTTCACCCCACATCACGACCTCCCTTGGTCGGGTCTTGCAGCCAAGTCTTGCATCATAGATAACCTTGATCTGTGGCCGCACTTATACTAGGCAGATTGCGGGTTATGTCTTGCTTGCTAAGGTTTAGGACACAATGTGAATGTAGCAACACACACAACACGGAGATCCGTTTTTTGAGAATGTGACGGATGGCTTGGTTGCTGGGGTATCGCTATAGTCTTAAGAAGAATTTTCCTTTTCAAGAAGATACCACAATTGCCGTCAACGCTTTCTATAATCGTATTTCTGTAAAAAATTGACCCTTCGCGTCATTCCCCCCATAGACAACTTTAAACCCATGAAGCAGCTCAAGTTTTTGTTCACCATTATATTTAGCGCTGTGATGGCGATCGCCATCACCACAGCCTGCGCACCCTCTGGCACCGACACCTCTACGACGACCGAGGGTGGAGCAGAGTCCACCACGCTGACTATGGCGACCTCTGCCGACTATCCGCCCTACGAGTTTATTGATTCTTCTAGTGGTAGCCAAGAAATCGTAGGCTTTGATATTGATATTGCCAGAGCAATTACCGAAGAACTTGGCTACGCATTGGAAATTGACAACATCGACTTTAATGGTCTGATTCCAGCGCTTCAGTCAAACCGGGCTGACTTTGTGATGGCTGGCATGACCCCAACCGAAGAGCGTCGGCAAAACGTAGACTTTTCTGAGATTTACTTCATAGCGCAAAACACGATTGTGTCTCTGGCTGATACTGGCCTTACCACGGCTGAAGATTTAGATGGCAAAACGGTAGGGGTGCAGCTGGGTTCGATTCAAGAAGGCGTAGCTCAGGAAATTGCCGGAGCTAATGTGACTGCGTTGACCCGCATTAGCGAAATCGTGCAGGAAGTGAAAGTGGGCCGATTGGATGCTGCCATTATCGAAGACTCGGTGGCTAAGGGCTTTATTGAGTCCAATCCAGATTTGGAATTTAATGTAATCCCTGAGCAGGGTGAAGCGGGATCGGCGATCGCCTTTCCTCAAGGCTCTCCGCTAGCGGCAGAGTTCAACCCGGTGCTCGAGCGTATGATTGCTGATGGCACCATTGAGGGGTTAGCTGAGAAATGGTTTAGTGAAGCTATTCCCGAAGAGTCTTAGAACAGAGGCTTAGAACAGAGACCCTTTGGGGCTATTCTCTGGATAAATTGGGGGTTGGGGCGTCATTGCTCCAGCCCTTTTTGAGTGGTTAGGGCCGGGCAGACGAGCGAAGCAAATGGGCGATCGCACTAAATTTTGTGTTGAGACGTACAACAAAAAACTCAGACAGCGCTTCAATACGAAAGGTTCGGTTTGAGGAACGCTCACCATAATGTCAGATGATTGGCTGTATAACGTATCGATAACGCCGCTGTCGGTGTTGGCTCAAGGGGCTGGTCTAGTTCTAGACTTCAGCAGAATTCGAGAAAATATCCCGTTTATTCTCCAGGGCGTCCCGGTAACGCTGTCGTTCAGTATTGTCTCTGCTCTGTTTGGGTTTACCTGGGGCACAGTATTATCCATCTTTAAAATCTCCAACATTCTCCCGCTGAAACTGCTGGCAGATTTGTACACCTCCATCTTTCGGGGCACGCCCTTGATTTTGCAGTTGGCGCTGATTTACTTTGCCACGCCGCAGCTCACCGGAATCACGCCTACGCCGTTTCAGGCGGCAGTGGTCACCTTTTCCCTTAACTCTGCGGCGTATAGCTCTGAAACAATTCGCGGCGGCATCATGGCAGTAGACCGGGGGCAGCGAGAGGCCGCCATGACGCTCGGGGTGAAATACCCCACCATGATGTGGGATATCGTGCTGCCCCAAGCGTTTAAGAATATTTTGCCAGCGCTCGTGAATGAGAGCATTGCCCTGCTCAAAGACTCAGCACTGGTTTCTACGGTGGGCGCGTTAGATTTAATGCGACGGGGTCAAGTGGTGGCGGCAGAAAAATTCATTTTCTTTGAGCCGTTGATGATAGTCGCAGTAATTTATTACGTGCTGGTAATGGGGCTGACATTTGTGGCGCAACAGCTTGAACGGAGGATGCGGAAAAGTGATTAGGACAGAATTTTTATGCAAGTCGTTTGGCAACTTGAAGGTGCTCAACGATATTTCTACTGAGATCCGCAAGGGTGAAGTGGTGGCCATTTTGGGGCCGTCGGGCTGTGGCAAATCAACCCTTTTACGCTGCCTTAATTTGCTAGAAACCCCGACGCGGGGCCGAGTTTATATCAATGATGTAGAAATTACCAACCCAAAAACTGACGTTAATAAAGTGCGTCAGAACATGGGCATGGTGTTTCAGCACTTCAACTTGTTTCCTCATATGACGGTGCTGCAAAACGTCACCTATGGCCCCATTAAGGTAAAGCAAATGCCCAAAGGTCAGGCGCAAGAGTTGGGCATGGCGCAGCTGCATGTGGTGGGGTTAGATGAAAAGGCGGATGTGTATCCTTCGCGGCTCTCGGGTGGGCAGAAGCAGCGGGTGGCGATCGCCCGAGCGTTGGCGATGCAGCCCGGTGTGATGTTGTTTGATGAACCCACCTCTGCCCTCGACCCCGAAATGGTGAAAGAGGTGTTAGCCGTGATGAAAGGCCTCGTCAACTCTGGTATGACTATGGCGATCGTCACCCATGAAATGGGCTTTGCTCGCGAGGTGGCCGACCGCATTCTGTTTTTGGAAGGCGGCGGCATTGCTGAAGATGCACCCCCCAGTGTGTTCTTCACCGCTCCTAAAAGCGAGCGGGCACAGCAGTTCCTCGAAAAAGTGTTGTAATATCAATTCCGAAAATTTGGGCTACAAATAGGGGGCAAAGCCCCCTTGTGAGGCAGGGTTAATTCATTGTTTTAGTAGAAAGTATATTCTATGGAGTAGTTCGATTACGCCCGTATCCAATGTCCAGTTCACTCATTGCCGCCCTTCAGCAAGTAGAAGATTTCCGTGCCAAACGCGGTCAACGGTATCCCCTTTGGGTGATTCTGTTA
>JAHHHI010000024.1 GCA_019359435.1 Kaiparowitsia implicata GSE-PSE-MK54-09C | reverse complement strand
GACTTAAAAGTCCAGGCGATTCTACGAGTTCTCAGCACTTCGAGGAGTGTGGCGACCCAAGCTTTTCTACGGTTTTGATAAACCAAAGGGCGGACGGTCTACCACTCCTTCAAGATACAAGGGTGGGCTATGGAAATAGGAGATTAATTTGCTGGTCTGAGACTACTGGAAAACGGAGATCCTAACCGGCTGAACTCAGACAAGAATAGATATGAGCTTCATTAAAAGCCGGCAAGAGACCGAATTTATGCAAATACATATTATTAACTAACTGACTCTAGTACGACCTTAGCCTGACTTCGCTCTACTAACAAGAGTGATACAACTCAATAAAGGTGATTAATCTGAATAGGGGTCAATACTTCATTGACACAAATACAGCAGGGATTTATATCAGTTCGTCGTGAAAACGAGCTTGATTACTTGGCTTGTCAATAAGCTAAAGTCCTTACCATCAAGCATAGATGTGTTCGAGGTGTAAAGTATTAAGCGTAGCTTTTCATTGACTTGCTGTTAAGGCTTTTCTGATTCAAAGTAAATTGAATCCAACTCTATGAAGTTGTTTCGTTTGTATGGTTAACTTTAGCCCGTCTAGTCGATCTCTAATCAACTCGCTCCAGCGGTTGAATGTGTACGATGGCCTGGCCATAAATGCCTGTCGGTGGGCTATTGCCCACGATTATCATAGGCAGCGACAAAATATACATTTCCAGGCTCTCTTTGAATCAGGTATAGTTTGCGGGCTTGGCATTCATCTTATCAACCCCCCGGAGTTGGCTAAGTCTGAATATCGCCAGTCTCGCTGCTGGATTGAGATTCAGCCTGGGATTGCTATTGACAATCAGGGAAATCCGATCATTCTGGATGCCAGTGCAGATCGAACCTTTCCGATTGAAATTAATCCTCCAGAGCATGACTCGACTATCGTATACATTGTGCTCAGCTTTGCAGAACCTATACCTGAAGAAGGATTCACAGGAGATACTCTAAAGGAGCAATTTCGGATCGATCAAATAACCAGTTCACCTAGTGAAAGCCAAGTAGAGATTTGTCGTATAAAAATCAATAAAATTGAAGACGATTCACTTGAAGGACATTCTGATAAGCATGTAAATTGTGGAATTTCTATGCCTGAAAATGCTCTCTTTCCTCGATTTAATGAACTTGACTTAAGCTATCGCAAACCAGTCAGCCTAGCACCAGTCAAGGTGGTTAAGATTGGTGTGTTAGATAGTCAAGGCCATTTAGATAATTTCAGTGAATTGTCGCTATATGAAAACTTAAAATCCCTGAGTTCCTGCTTGTCATCTTTATATCCAGAGATGCGTTGTCAAGTTGAATCAGTGGCAGAGGATCAAGTCCAAGGTTCGATGGCCTCGACCTATGATCTGCTATGTCTGGATTTTTCATACTTCCTAAACTCTAATCAGAAGGAAACTTCCCTTGACTTGTCAGGTGAAAAGAATGATCAAGAACAAAAAGTCAGGATCAGGCTGAGGGAAGCAGGCCAGCGACTAAAGAGCTACATAGACGATGGAGGGCGAGTATTGTTGGATACAGCTTCGGAAACAGTAACTAACTCTATGCGAACAGCCATCTTAACTGAACTATTTTGTGGATCGACCCTGATGGACTGGTCAGATCTACAAGCTGAAAAACATCCGATTCTGCGTAAGCCCTTTATCTTTAGTGTGTCCCCTATTGACTCTGGACAGGTGTTGCAAGTCTCTGTCGGAGAGCAATTTATTTGGATTTCAGGTGCTCTGTCTGCCATGTGGAGGGGGACAGGTCAAATGAAGCGAGAAGATATTCGCACTGCTCAGGAATTGGGCATTAATCTGCTGCGGCTGATGTGGCAGCAACGCCAGCTTACTTACCTCAGTACAGATTTAACCGACGGTTAGCACGATCAATGTAATGTCCCTCTCAGCTCAGACGTTTGAAACGGGAGAAGAGCCCATGGCCAGCCTGGTCAAAATAGAAGGACCGACTCATTTAGAACTAGGAAACGGGTCACAGATAAATGGAGATTCAGAACAGGAAAAGTTTAACTCAAGCTTTGAGCTTGTTGTAAAGAATTGCAGCCAGCGATTTGCTAGTTTTCAAGTTGAGCTGAGTCTAGAGGGATCTAGTGGGGGCAGCACTTTACCCACTAAGTGGTATCGAGTGGAACCTGAGGTGTGCGCCAAGAAGCCCCCTGGAGCAGAAACAACGTTCAACGTTGTCATCGATAAAGCGCCTGTTCCGGCCTTTGGTCAGGTTTTGCCCCTGCAGGTACGTGTTTTTTCAGTGGAATATCAGGACTTAGAGGCGACAAATTCTTTACAGCTAAAACTTTGTCGACCTAAAAGCCCTATTAGAATTGAGTTCCCCTTTGAAGATTTGAAAGTTTATCCGGGCGATCGCCTAAAAATTCCGGTGATTATTCTAAACCTGATGCCAGAACCCGTTGATGTCAGCTTGAGTTTGATCAGTGAGGTCGTAGCAGAGCCTGCTGCTGATGCCTTGAGGCTGGGCAGTGAAGCAGAAGAAAAGCCTGATGCAGAATCAGCAACAGGTCTGGCCTATATCCAGCGGGAGTGGTTTGAAGGTGGCCTAGATAAGCAGGTGTTTGTGCCCCCTAGCAGTTCTAAGGTCGTAGAATTTTGCTGCTGCCCACCTACGTCAAAGCCTGACATCCCTTTAAGTCAGCCCTATTGGTTTAGATGCAAAGCCGTGGTTGGCGATCGCCAACCAGTGTTTTCGCTTAAGAACCATGTTATTGAGGTGTTGCCCTACGGCAGCATAGAGGTTGTTTGCGAAGAACCTCACCAGAATATTGGCGGGACGGGCTGGAGAGATCGAGTTGGGAGCGCTGAGTTTAGGTTTGACATTACGAACAACAGTAATCTGGCCCAGCAAGTAGATGTAACTGTTCAAACTAAGGACAACCCTGAACCAAAGCTTGAGGCCCAGCCTCAGGCTTTGGCTGAGTCAGACAATTCACTTAGCCCTGCGGTTGCTGAAGCCAGGCATGAGAACTATGAGGATGAGCTTGGTGAAGCACCCATAGAGAACAATACTGCTCAAGATAAACTGCGACGCTTAACCGAGAGTGCTGGGGCTGACGCCGATAGATCTGCCCATGGAAAAAAGACCTTTGTTAAGGTGAACAAGCATGACAGCCCAGCGATCGCAGCCCCATCTGTAAAGAAAACCAAGATTAACCGAGCAGATCACAAGACCATTAAGCAACTCCTGCCCGGCAGTCACAGGCAAATCTCACTATCAATTCAACGCCTTCGACCATGGTTTGGTTGGCCTCGTCAGTACGTCTATAGCGCCATAACAACCTTGTCGGTCGCCAAAGCGGGGGTGACAAGTGCGCCCATTCAGCCGGTACCCCGGCAGCATACCCTGACGGTGGAAGTACAGCCCATTCTACCTGGATGGCTCCAGATCGCCGGAGGACTGGCGAGTCTGCTGGGGATGGCGGCGGTTTGGTGGCTGATGCCTGGCAGCCATCATCTGGCTCCGGTGAATTCGGTACAGTTAATTGGCAATACCACTACGGTGGTAAGCGGCTCTAGCGACCAGACTCTGCGCCGTTGGGATGTGGTCGAGTCCCCCTGGCGAGCGCTGCGATCGCGGCTTTTGCACCGAGAGCTGATTGCTGAGACCAATAAGTCTATCCAGGTCATTGAGGCTAGCCCTTTTCGCGATAGCCAGGTTGCCGTTGGCTTAGAGAGTGGCGACATTGAGTTGTGGGACGTGTCACCACCGCAGCTAATACACAAGATTTTTGAGGGCAGCGATCGCATCTTTGACCTTGCCTTCACCCCCGATGCCCACTACCTCTTTAGCGGCCACGGCAGCGGCCTGGTGCGCGAGTGGAATCTGCAAAATGCAGAGTTTAGCCTGGAGCGTCGCCTGGCAACGGGCGTTGCGATCGCCGCTCTAGCTGTACTGCAAATCGATGAGCGATCGGTCGTTGCGATCGGCGGCCAATACAACACCCTGCTGTTGTGGAACTTAGAAAATGGCCAAGCCTACCAGCTTCGGTATGATCGCCCTGGCACAACGGTAGAGGTGCAGAGCCAGGCTAACTACATCACCAGCCTGGCTACCACCAAAGACAGCCGCCTATTAGCGGTTGCCGATAATCGAGGCCATGTCAGCCTGTGGCCTAGGGAGATTCTCTCCAACTGCCTTAACCAGCAGCCCAACGCCCCATCGTCCTCCCAGCCCAACCCATTTCAGCCCATCCCCTGCCTACAAGAGCAAGACCAGGCTCCTCCCCCCAAAACACTCATTCACTCCGACGGACAGGGCATCCGTGCGATCGCCCTATCTGATGACGGCTGCTACCTGGCAACCGCCGACAATAGCGGTCAACTCCTGCTATGGCCCCTAAACACCAATGAGCGTGGCGAAAAAACCTTGGCCGACAGCATTGCGGTTGCCCATTACCCCGATACCCCGATTCGCACAATCGACCTTAAACAAGTCAAGCAACAGGAACTGCTGATTGCAACTAACGGCCCTGGGAATCGGGTCAGCATTCACCGTCATCGCGGCAGTTGTGGGGATTAGGGGAGATGGGGAGCCGGGGAAATGGGGAGCTAGGGAGCTAAGGGGCTAGGGAGCTAAGGGGGCTAGGGAGCCGGGGAGCCAGGTTTAACTATCTAGCGCATCTCCACCCCCTACATCCCAACCCCTACATCCCAACCCCCTACATCCCACCCCCCTGCTCCCCTGCCCCTCCGCCCCTCCGCCCCTCCGCCCCCCTGCTCCTCTGCCCCCTCCCCGCCATGAACACTCTTCTAAACGAAGCTCTATCGACCAAAATCGAGTCTCAAGCCGGCGGTGTAAACCCTGGTGGCGCGTCCTTTGAGCAGGTCATCACCCTACTCAACCAGAGCAAAACGGAGACCCTTCACGTAACCCTGCGAATAATTGCTAACGATCAACGCTCTGAGCCCCTGGAGGACTGGTACCAGCTGAGTGAAAGTATGCCGCTGATGTTGCTCCCTGACCAGGAAAAAAAGGTGAGCCTCTTTTTAGACGTGCCTGCTTATTTCGAAGCAGGGCTTTATAGCTACGACATTGAGTTGAAATCAAATCAACCTGGGCTTGATATGCTGCGGCAACCTCAGCAGCTTCGGGTGTTGCCGCCGGTTGAGCAAATTACTAATTATCAGAATGAACCCAGTTTTGGCTTAGAACCACCGACCCGATCGGAGCAGCCCTATCAACTGCAACCGGGAACACCCTTTCCGGTAAAAATACAAATCAAAAACCATTCACGCAAGGTGGATCGGTTCTTTTTGATGTGCCCAGAACTGGAAAAGGGTTGGTTCACTCTGAAATATCCCGAAACCAATCTCAATGAACCGGGTTTACTAACCCGCACCGATGGGTTGCAGCTTAACCCAGGGGATATGGGGGAAATACTGCTGTTGTTGCACCCTCCCAAAACCGCTCCGGCGGGATACTACTCGTCTACCCTCCGGCTCAAGTCTCGGAACCGCAACGACCTGATATTGATCAATATTCTCTATTTTCAAATTCTGGTAAACGAAAGTTTGGAGGTAGCCCTAACTCCCGCTACTCGTACGATTCCTTCGCCCCAAGAGAAGTTTCAACTGAGCGTGGTCAATGGGGGCAATGTGGTACGGGAGTTGGCGATCGCCGCCGCCGACCCAGCCGACCTCTTTACCTATGCGATCGCCCCCGATGCCGTAGCTCTACTGCCCGGAGAAATTGCGGAAATCGCTATTGTCCCTAGCCCCAAACGCAGCTGGCGACGCAGTTGGCGAGGCACCCCCCAGGAGGTTGCCTTCACCGTAACGCTGCTCGACCTTCAGCAGGAGGATGACTGGGCAGAGCCGCTGCCCACCACCACGGGCACTGTGCTGTGGCAGTCTCGATCTCCCTGGCTGAGGTGGCTGCTAGGGTTGCTGGTGGGGCTCTTGATGCTGGCCGGTGCCCTGGGGTTGGCCTACTGGTTGTTGAAAGAACTGGTTGTCAAACCCGGCGAGGAGCCGCGCATCCAAGAATTTTCTAGCACCCAAGCCGCCTATCCGGTCGCCGACGGCAACCCGATTCGGCTGAATTGGAACATCCAAAACCCTGAGCAGGCTGACCGGGTAGAGATCACTTACTTTGCCGAAACGGGCGATCGCCTACACAGTCAATCATTTGCCCAGGGTGACTTGGCCCAGAGCGAAACCTGCACCCTTAGCACCCACCGCCCCCACGCGATGGTGCGGCTGTTGCGCCGGTTGTATGGCCGCGAGGCAGAGCAAAATCAACTCATCTGCCTGGGGGTATTGTTACGCCCCTCGGCGGAGGCGATCGCACTATCGCCGGGCCACTATCAGGCCCAGCTAGATTTGTTTAAAGCTGGGTCGGCCAACGCCGAGGGAATTGCACCGTGGCCGAGGCCCTGGGGTTTCAAACCCGAGCAGTCGCAGCCAAATCAGACTAATCAGGCCGTTGAGTCGCAGCGACTTGACGCTTTACAAATTCTTCCGGCAGCACCGCCGGAGATTGTCTCTTTTGCAGCCCAGGCCCAAGCCTATCGCTGGAACCCTGCCGGAACCACCTCTAATGGGCAGGCCGATCCCTATCCCGCGCCCCCAATCCGACTAAACTGGAGCATTCAAAACCCCGAGACTGTGACCACTCTAGAGTTGAGTTATGACCAGACGGCCTATTCTGGTCAGGTCGTGAGCAATCGCCTCAGCTATTCTTTGCGCGATGGTCAGCCCCAGGGGCTAGACGAGGTTTGCCGACTAGAGGGCAATCAACTAACCTGCAATGCTGTTCCAGTACCTACCGATGCTCCAGGCAATATCACGCTGACTCTGACCCTGATCACCACGGATGCTCAGCGCATTACCCAGACCCTAGGGGCCATTGAAGTGCGCCCGCCGCTGCCGCAGATTCTGGCGTTTACTGTCAATCAGCAAGATGTGCAGACAGTTCCCCAGCATTTTTTTGAGCTTGACCCCGACCAAGAGCCAGTCACGCTTAGTCTGGCCTGGGCGATCGACAACCCCGAGTGGATGCAGGTAGAACTACTGCCAGCCCCTGGCCAACTACCCGGCGATCGCACCAGCCTTACCCACACCCTAGCCCCCCTAGCTGGAGTCTTGTCCTTCACCCTGCAAGTTACCAACGCCCTAGGCGAGCAGGTCAGCCGCTCGGTGATGATCGAAACCACAATCTTGACCCCGGAACCACAGCCTGTAGTTATTGTGCTGCCCCCCACAACCGAAGCCCCTCAGCCCGAGTCCGAGCCTGATTTGACGACCCCGAGTCCTATACTTTTAGCACCGCCACCGCCGGAACAGGTGCAGCCGGAACTCAGTGAAGATGAGCACTTGCCGGAGGTGCATTAGAGGCGGAGGGGCGGAGGAGCAGGGGGGCAAGAGGGGCTGGGGCGCAGAGGGGTAGGTGATTAGGTGGGTAAATGGGGTAGGTTACGAGGATTTAGACAGCAAATAGATAAGTTGGCTCCCTAGCTCCCCTGCTCCCTAGCTCCCCCGCTCCCCTAAACCCACCCCTTCACCTCCGCCTCAGTCAACTGCCGCTCTAGCTTTAGATATTCGTTCTGGGTCGCTTTGAGCAAATGCTCCATGGTGACGGCGGAACTGTTGGCTTCTGCGGCCAGAAAGGTGGCATTGAGGGCGATATTGCGAATGTTGCCCCCGGCCAGGTTAAGCTTGGCGAGTTTTTTGAAATTGAGATCTTGGGTGGGGGTCTGGGCGGGGAAGATGCGTTCCCAAATGGCCATACGATCGCCGTGTTCTGGAAACGGAAACCGAACCACGAAACGAATCCGCCTGAGAAAGGCGGGGTCAATGGCTTCCTTTAGATTGGTGGTTAAGATCGCTAGACCGCGATAGGCTTCCATGCGCTGGAGCAGGTAGCTGACTTCCATATTGGCGTAGCGATCGTGGCTGTCTTTGACATCGCTGCGCTTGCCAAATAGGGCATCGGCCTCGTCAAATAGCAAAATCACACCACCAGCCTCGGCGGCGTCAAACACGCGTCGCAGGTTCTTTTCGGTTTCGCCAATGTATTTGCTAACCACTGAGCTTAGGTCGATGCGATACAGGTCGAGCTTAAGTTCATGGGCGATCGACCCAGCAGCCATGGTTTTGCCGGTGCCGCTGGTGCCCGAGAACAGGGCGCTAATGCCCAGCCCTCGGTTGCTGCGACCGGCAAAGCCCCAGTGCTCATAAACCCGAGAGCGCTGCTGCACATGGGCCACTAGATCCAGCAGCATTTGCTTTTGCTGGGCTGGCAAAATCAGATCGGCCCAGGCTTCTTTGGGGTCAATACGCTGGGCCAGGTCGTCGAGCTGAGGGCGCGACTGCACTCGACAAACTCCCCAGATCAAGTCGCGCACATCGGTATCTGTCTGCTTATTATGGCCGTTTTGGTGGAGGGCATGGTACCCATTCACCTGACTCCCGGCCGCCTGAATAGCACTGGCACCGAGGTTAAACTGCGACACCAGGGTCTCCACGTAGCCATTCAGGACGGCGGCGCGATCGCCCAAAGCACCTAGCCAGAGATGGCGCTGCTCTGAAGAGGTAGGCGCACCAATTTCTAGGGTTAGGGTGGCCTGCTGCGGCAACGCCTGGCGGCTGCGACTGCTGATCAGCAGCGGGCTGGTGACGGCTTCGATCAGTAGGGCGATCGCACTCTCCCGGGCTGCATCCATCTCATGGGTATCATCCCACTCCAGCAGCAGGGCAGCATTGCTGAGCAGGGCCTCTCGCTTCCAAAGCCGCAAAAACTGGTGCAGATCGGCTGGGTTGGTGGGCAGCGCATTGGTCGAGAGAGCAAAGAGAGACAGCCCGAGCTGCTCACAAGCCACCGCCGCGATCGCCGCCTTACTGCCTGACTCAGCACCGCACAACTGCACCAGCGATCGCGCTGATCCAGGCTGCCACCAGCTGGCGACAATGGCCTCGATCTGCGCCTGGTGAGACGGCACCAATACCTCGGGCACCGACACCGGGTGCAGCAGACCCGCCAGCCGCTCATCCAAATAGGGAATGCCCATTAGCTGGTGCAGAATCCGCTCATCAATGCGGAGGGGAGCCGTCATCAACTGGCGGCTGGCCCCCACCTCGATCAGCTGCCAGTGGCGCAGGGGAGAGGCGGGTACAAAGGCATCCCAATGGCCCTGGGCCAGCACCAGCCCGGCTAGATTAAATGTGGGGGCACCGTGCTTTAGCTCCGGCTCGGCGTGGGCACACAACTGCCGCAGGGTGGGGTCTAGCTCCACCCCGGCGCACAGCAGCACTAGGCCCTGCTCAAAGGGCGAGAGCTGAAAGGTCTGACAAAGTTGGGCTAGGGCCGAGGCCGCATCAGAAGCTGGGACAGCTGGCGGTACTAACGTCTCTGAACTGGCCGCTTCACCAGTCTGCCGGGCAGCAATACGCTGTTGCAGACTCCGGCGAATGGGTATCAGCGCCGCCATGAGTGCCTGCCGATGAACGGGCAGGGGCTGGGTCTGTCTGTCTTGTACCGTCATGGCACTACCAAGGTAGGTTCGGCATATTCTTCGCTGTCGTTGACCAAAAGAGGGCTTTCTGCCCCGTCAACTTGAATGCGCACCAGGTACCGATCGGCAGCTACCGCTTCGAGCGGAAATCGGGCCATTCGCTCATTGTCCAACCGTCTAAATGCGCGATAGATATAGGATTCTGAATTGGGCTCAGATAGGCCGTTTAAGATTAAATACACCCGCTGAGCCGGGGCAATTTCCATGTCGATGGTCACAGCAATTTCGCCCCAGTGGCGGTCTTCATCGCGTTCCTCGGTGGTGCTCACTATCCCCTGGGCACCGCTCAAAATTGTGGGGCACAGCACTAGCGGTTCTACATTTGACTCGACCTCGCCCCTCAGGGTAGCGGTGCGCTGCGCTGAGGCAGACAGGTGGATCACTTGAATGCCCTGTACTCCGGCTCGCAGCGATCGCCGTTCTACCTCATTCAGCGTCGCTAGATCAACCGTAACCTGGGCCTCACTAACGCCTTCGGGGGTAACTCTAGCCGCTCCAATCTGGACTTGAACCCGAGGATGCAACAGATTGCGTCCGTTGATGATCAGCCGACTCTGGCTAGTGGCCGCTCCCTCAACGGTATTTTCAACCTCTACCTGCTCGATCACAGGTCGGGTCAGTTTATTGCCAATGCCATTGTTTCCACCATTATTAATAAACTGACGGCGGCGAATGGGCAGAGGCGCATTGCCAGGTTTATCGCCCTCAATTAAAACCGCCATGCCCTGGTAGGCAAACGACAGCGCATAGGGCACCTGAAAAAACACCGACCAAATTCTTGACAGGTCTTCTGTGGTAATAGAACTGGGAATAAATTGCACTACTTGGGACTGATCATCTAGGGTAGAACGGGCGAGAAACGACAGGTTAGAGTTGGCGATCGTTTCGCGAATGCTCTCTTGGGTGAGGGTGGGCTGATCGACTAAAGTTTTGATGGCGCTGCCCATCAGCCGCTGGGGTTCTAATTCTTGTTCATTGCCATAGAAAGTTAGTAAATAGTGCAAATCTAGCCCAGCTTGACCGTGTTTTATTAAGTCCCCTTTAGGACGGCGAGTGCGCAGGTCGGCATTGCGCCAGGCCGGGTTGGGGGTGGCCTGGTACAGGTATACGTTAATGCCCACTGAGAGGCTCATGGCCGTCGGATTGTCTGGACGCAGCGTAGTTACATTAGCGCCCGGTACATCATTGCGAATACTGGTTTGCAGCAACCGCTGTAGGGCTGCGGTAACCGTTGCGATTGCAAGATAATTACTCATAGCTATGACTATAGAGTTCTACAGAACGGCTTGGGAATAAACGTGATGCATCGCCCTCGAGACGATCTCTTTAAAAGAATAAATTTGCCAACACAATATCAGGTCAGATCAAAGTCCTAAAGAAGTCAGCCATAGCGCTCTAGATCAAGCGCTGCAATCTAAAAAATGAACCATTTAAATTTCCTATAAAAGCACGTCTTGCTCGTTGGCATCATCAAAAGGTATCCATGGAAACCAAAACGAGATATTTGCAAATAAATGTAAACACATCTATTTTGGGGCTAGACAAATTCAGTTGCTGAGGTTAGCATCTTCACAATTGGTTTCGTTAGCTCAACAAAGCTCCTATAAAACTCTAAAGAGTTTCAAGATAGGGTTTCACAGTACTTTCCTTAAACGGTCTTCTTTCGCTTCTCTGGCTTCCTGGCAGATTACCCTCAGCTAGGAGAAGCAAGCATGGCTCGGTTAGATTATTTCGCTCCCGGCGTTTACGTCGAAGAAGTTAGTCGTGGCAGTCGCCCTATTCAGGGCATCAGTATGAGTGTGGCCGGGTTTGTCGGCTTCACCGAAGATGTTCGCAGCGACGCTGAACTTTATAAACCCACCCTCATTACCAACTGGACTCAATATTTAGAAAACTTTGCCCGCATCGGCTCAGATGGATTCACCAACTTTGGAGCCTATCTGCCCTTTGCTGTCAAAGGCTGGTTTGAAAACGGTGGTGGTCGCTGTTGGGTAGTCAGTATGGGCTCCGGATTACCAGTGTCGAACGGTTCTTCGGACAACAGGTCTTTGGGCAATGGCTCTTCTGAGTCTCGCCCAGAAATCGTTTCAGACCCTGATTCACCAACAACTTGTCTTTTGTTGATGACCAATAGCCAGCGTCCATCGCTGCGGCTCTGTCGAAAGCCCGATGCCCCCTGCTCTGGGCGTATCGTCATCGTGGTTCAGCCCGATGAACCGGCAGAGCCTGAGGCCGGTTCAGACGATGAGATGTTTGACACGGGAGAATATTTCCAAATCCGTTTGGAAAATAACGGTGAGGTGCTTAACGTGTATCGCCATTTAACCATGGCAGAGCACCCTGAAATGGGCACCAATGTCGTTGCAGCCGTCGCCGATTCCGAATACATCTACGCAGAAAGCATTGCCGATCCAGCCTTACTACCCGCTGCCCAAAGACCCGCTAACGACATTTACGAACTTGGCCTGGTGCGGCAGGATGTTCCCCCTGAAGTCTGGGGTCGCCGAATCTACGGCACTCGCAAAAACCGCTCCGGCATTCAGGGGTTGTTTGAAATTGATGAAGTCGCCATGGTGGCCTGCCCAGATCTCATGTTGGCCTATAGGGAGGGCTTTTTGAGCCTAGAGCAGGTTCACGGCGTAATGGAGGCTATGGTCACTGGCTGCGAAAGCTCTGCCCCCAGTCCCTCTTACCGCATGGCGGTGTTAGACGTTCCCCCGGTGAGGCCCCACCAGGCCACCACAGCCGTTTCCCCAGAACAGCAAAAACCTCAGGATGCCGAGGCCTGGCTAGAGCAATTCAATCGCCGCTCTCCCTTTGCAGCCCTCTACTATCCCTGGATCAAGGTGCTCGACCCCCGCAGCGGCAAGCCCACCCTGGTACCCCCCTGCGGCCACGTCATGGGAGTCTGGTGCCGCACTGACGAAAACCGAGGCATCCACAAGGCTCCCGCCAACGAAGTTCCCAGGGGTATTTTGGGCCTGGCCTACGAAACCAACTTCCGCGAACAGGAGTTTCTCAACCCTCGGGGAATTAACTGCATTCGCAAGTTCCGCGATCGCGGTTACCTGGTCTGGGGCGCTCGCACCCTGGCCCAACTGGATGACGTCGAATGGCGCTACATCAGCGTTCGCCGCCTGATGAGCTACCTGGAGAAATCCATCGAACTGGGCACCCAGTGGGCCGTCTTTGAACCCAACGACGAAGACCTCTGGGCCAGAGTTACCCGCACCGTCCGCAATTTTCTAGAGCGCATTTGGCGAGAAGGTGCACTCTTTGGGTCAACCCCCGAAGAAGCCTTCTACGTCCGCTGCGACTCAGAATTGAACACCCCCGAAACCATGAAACTCGGCCTGCTCTACATCGAAGTCGGCGTCGCCCCCGTACGCCCAGCGGAGTTTGTCGTCTTCCGCGTCAGCCAGTGGGATCCGACTCAGGGGCAGATGGGGTAGGGAGCTAGGGAGATGGGGAGATGGGGAGCCAGGTGATCTATCCAACTTCTAAACCCCTACTCCCCTACTCCCCTACTCCCCTCTGCCCCCCTGCCATTGCAAGTCAACATTTACCCAATACCCATAAAGGAGTTACTCCATGTCCGAACTACTTACCGCCTGTCGGTTCTACTTTGAGGCCGATGGCGTAGCTGAAAAGCAAATTCTTGAAGTTTCTGGCCTATCCGTTGAGTCTCCGGTAGCAGGGGATGGCGGCGTTCAGGGTTCTGGCAAAGGCGGCCTTAAGGTTCGCCAGGCTACCCCAACTAGCGAGAAGTTTTCGAATGTGGTCGTCAAGCTGGTGGCTACGACCGATAAGGATCTTTACCTCTGGTATAAGGACTGCAACACCAACGATGGCGGCTCATCGGCCTGGTCTAGCAATCGGCGGGCGTCGTCAGTTTCGGCCTATGACCAGGCGGGCACCATGCAGGCTCGTTGGGAGCTAAAAAATGCCTATCCCTATAAATACGAGGGGCCGAGTTTTACGGCGGCGGATAGCAATATGGCCAACGAATCTCTGGAGATAGTCCACGAGGGCATCGAACGGGTGATATAGGGGAAAACTATGACCGGATTGCAAGAACTACTGGCGGCAAATCGGTTTTATTTGGAGCTTAAGCTCGAAGGGAGTGATACCTCAGCCGATGCCACTTTTCTAGAATGCCAAGGCTTTAAGCGTAGCCAGGAATCAATCGAGATTAGCGAGGTCACCCCCGAAAAATGGGGGCAGGCAAATCTAGGTCGTTTCGTGCGCACTAAAATTCCTGGCGGAGCTAAGACGGAGAACATCATTCTGCGTCGCGGCATGACTGGTTCAATGACATTTTGGAAATGGTTTGAAGCGGTTGAGTCGGGGAAATGGGCAAAGCAATTGCGCAATGGTTCCCTTGTTATCTATGACCAGGGTGGACAAGAACAGGCCCGGTTTGATTTTCAGAATGCCTGGCCTGTACGCTACACCGCCGCCGATGTCAGTGCCCAAAGTACAGACCTCGAAATTGAAGAATTAGAGATCGCAGTGGATAACTTTATTCGCGTGAAGTGAAGTAGGTGCCTTCAAATGTTTCAGACAGAGTTTGAGTTTACGTTGCCCAAAGGCTATTTAGATGGGGAAGGCAATCTGCATCGCGCTGGTCTGATGCGGCTCGCTAAAGCCGACGACGAGATTGTGCCTTTGCAGGATCCTCGAGTGCAGACCAACCCAGCCTATGCAACGGTGTTGATACTGGCTCGGGTGATTACTAAACTCGGTGCTTTAGACAGTATCAACCCAAGGGTGATAGAAAACCTTTTTGCCAGTGACTTGAGCTATCTCTATCAGCTGTATTGCTCTGTCAATGAGTTTGATAGAGGCGGCTTTGACCGAGGCGACGAGGCCAAGCAAGCGGTAACTGACGGTGCCCATTCATCTAGAGCTGGGGTAGAGAGCCTATCAGCATAGCCCTATTTTTCCGGTGGATTGGGCTGTGGTAAATCTCTTTTTTGTATTGACACCCCTATACAAGAAAGAGCACCGTTCAATCCACTTTTCCTAGGTTGGCAAATTGCTTAAACAGCTAGCTATAGCGATCCCGATTTAGTGATCTATACCCTGTCTAAGCTCTAGATCCCCTCAGCTTTTAGCTGTCTAAGGTTTACGATGTACCTCCTTATTAAGGGGGAAAAGAGGAATCATCGGGATGCCATTCACCCGAGTAAAACCCGTCATATACCTCTATATAACGGAACTAGAACAAAGCCAAAGTATCATCTCCCATGAGGCATGAGCAGTTATGCGCCTTTCTGATGGTTACAATTTTTTTAGGCGAAAAATTAACGAACTGATCAACATTGTCCAAAATCCTGGGCAGGCTACCTATCGAACTGCCCGTAGGGAAGGACAAAAGATTTATGAACGTGCACAAATTCCCATAGGGGGGTCGTCTAACCAAGCCAAAAAATCGAGATCAAACCTGCCCTATGGACAGGATTCAAGAGCTGGCTTTGATCGCCCATCTTCTTACAGAAATGGTTTCAAGAAGCTGGATTCACCATCTAGGAGAAAATATCGACATTCCTCCGAGGAATCCCCTGATGCTCAAAATGAAATAAAAACTCGATGGGATCGATATTCTATTGAGGCATCCATAGAAAAAGGAGACGGTTATAGTCTTCATAAGGGCATTGCTCACAGTACCGACGAGCCTGTTTTAATCAAACAATTTGCTTTCTCCGAGAAAGTCTTTCAGCAAAAAGACATCGAGCAACGGGGGCGAGTGTTTGAGCAGTTAATTCATCTCAATCGAAAACTTAGCCACGGCCCAGACTTTCGGTTGGTGAGATGGGTAGATGCCGCCTATGATCGCAGCAAACGGCTCGGCCACCTGATCACCAAGTCTCCTGAAGCAAGCTACCCCCTAGAAACCTACCTAGCCCAGCATGGCCCAATGACGGCCTCTCAGATTTACGTCGTGCTAGATCAGGTGCTGGAGACCCTGGTATTTTTGCATAATGCCTGCTGGGTACGATTTCCATCACTTCCCTCCGAGCAGTTAATCAAGGGCATCCCCCACGGCAATATCGACCTCAGCAGTCTCTCCATTCGATTGCTTAAGTCTCCAAAACCAGATATGGAGGATCAATTTTTTATCTATATTGCCGATTTGGCTTTATGGGAGCATCTTTTTATATCTCCAAGAAAAGACCGACTTTACTCCACCGGCAGCGCTAACGAGGTTAATCAAAAGGCGCTGGAGGAGTTAAAATCTCACGATTTACACGATCTGTGTCGGGTGGTCTGTCGACTCGCCGGAGCCGCCTTTGACTCAGATGGCATTCCTCTAGAGTTGGCAGATGAAAATCCGTGGGAAGCTTTAGATGATCGCCCCCTTTGGGACTATTTACGCCGCCTTTGGAATGTAGGGGACTTATCTGCTCAGACTGCCCTAGAAGAGTTGAGATCGCTTTCTAGCCCGGACGAAATCTTAGAAGACGATCACGGCCTCGCACATAAGCCTGAAGATAGCACAGAGGATAAACTCTGGAGACCGTCGAAAATGCAGTCGCTGCTGTTTCTTGGGGTAGCAGGTTTCTTTGCGATAGCGGGGTTCTATTGGCAAACTCGGTTGTCTAGTCAAACAACTGCGGTGCCTTTAGCATCGCCACAAGCTGCTCAGCCAGTGGCGAAAACAACAATAATTGACAGACCAATCACGTATCAGATCGAGGCTGGCACTGCTTGGGAATTTGCTCTGAAAGCACTATTTCATCAAGCCAACTCTAGATCTAATAGTAACGAGTCAGCAAACCATCATCAGACGCTATTGAGCGCAATGCAAAATCTTCAGCAGAGCAACTTTAGCCAGACTGAGAATTCTCAATATGGTTCGATCTCTGGAGTAAAATCTCCGTTGAAGTCTGCAAAAAATTATGATGAAATCACCAGTCATATCCAATTAGAGAATATCGATGTTGGTCTGATTAAAGCCTCATCTTTAGATTTCTATGCTGACGACTTAGGACTAAGATTTGAGCCAATTGCCTACGATGGCTTAGCGGTGTTCGTACCCTTTGGAAACCCCTACCGATCGCGCCACTCCGTAGGCAAATTAGGCCAGGCTATCAGCGTAGATGAACTGCGCCAACTGTATACAGGTGACAACAATGAGCCTACATTACGGGGGCAACCTGTCAAACTTTTCTTTCCTGAAGATCCTGCTGCAATTGCTTTATTTAAGTCACTAGTCCTCAACCAAGATGCAGAACTGATTTCCAGATTTGATCGGCACCATAAAGCGGCTCAGAGGAGGGATGAAAATAGCCTCGAAAACCGTAATTTAGGTTTGCGGAATAATATTTATGAAAAAATGCTCTACGAATTTGAAGCCGAAGGAGTCGTCGGTATTGGTTTTGATCGGCTAGGCGCGATGTTTAATCAATGCTCCGTGTATCCCCTGGCCGTAAGCCAAGACAATCGAACGTGGGGGAATGAGGCTAGTCAACCAGAATGGAGTTTGTACCCAGAAATGCTGCTGGGCCTTGACTATCGAACACCGGCCATTCAACCCCTGAGGCTGGCTGGGGGAGCGCCAATTCAACCGACGACAGACCTGTGCAATGCCAAAGGCAGCTACTGGCTAGAGGTGTCTGAGACCTATCCTCTGGCGGTAGAGCTAGGGCTTCTGTTTGCCTCGCAATCAGCCGAGGGGGAGGCGTTGACCCAGCTGTTGCGCACTGTGGACGGGCAATACCTGCTGAGCGAAGCGGGGCTGGCACCTCAGATGTCGATGGAGCATATTTGGCGTGAGCTGTGGGGAGGCGAGCCATGACTGAACCGCATCAGGCCCTGGCCCAGTTGGCCGAGACCATTTTGCAAAACCCCGTGTTGCTGGGTCGGCTGTGCGATCGCATCTACGACCTGCTCACCACCGAAGTCTGCCTAAACCAGGAACGCACCCCCCGGAGGCTCTAATGGTTCAAACTGCACCTCGCGAACTCAACTATGTCATCGCCGATCGCTTTTATGTCGAGATGGAGGGCACCCTCACTGCCGCCTTTAACGAATGCTCGGGGCTGGGCGTGCAGCTCAAGCGCGAAGCCTTTATGGAAGGCGGCGTCAACGATCAGCAGCGAATTTTGATCGGCCAGCCGGAGTTTTCTGACCTTGCCCTGAAACGCGGCATCACCAACAACCTAGTGTTTTGGGCCTGGCTCAACGATATTCTCACCTGCAAAACCAACTGCCGCCGCACCATCAACATTCTGCTGTTTAACCAGGCTGGCGAAACCATACAGTGCTGGACCGTCATTGGCGCTATCCCCGTGAGCTGGAAAGCCCCCCCGCTACAAGCGGACGGCAATACTGTGGCGATTGAAGAACTCACCCTCGCCTACGAGGGTCTGCAAATCAACCAAGCCCAGAGCGGTGGCTCCCAGTCGCTATCGAAGGGACGGACGCCTACGGGGTATTTTGCTTAACCAGTGGGGGATCGGGGGAGCCAGGGAGCGGGGGGGCTGGGGAGATGGGGAGCCAACTTATCTGTTTGCAGCCTGCATCTCCAAGCCAACCCCACCACCCTATTACTCCTCTGTCCCCCTACCCCCATTACCCGTCTCCCCATCACCCGTCTCCCCATCACCCGTCTGCTCCTCCTCCCCTCCTCCCCTCTGCCCCTCTGCCTCCCATGCCTCCCATGCCTCCCATGCCTCCCATGCCTCCCCAAACTCCTCTCCACCAAAAACCTGCCCTCGGTGCGACCCGTAAGCCGTTAGGTCAGTTCACGCCGTCCCAGGCCACCCGAGTTCAATCACCGTTTACCCATGGACAACGGCTGCAACGGGCGATCGCACTTAAAGCCGAAGCCTACAGCAACAGTGGATACCTGCCCCTCTCGCTGCCAGGAACCCCATGGAATCTAGCCACTCCAGAGACTCAAGCCGCTGATAGCTCGACCTCGCCAACCCTTCAAGCCCCAACCCTGCAACAACGGAGTGACGGCAATCATGAGGCTTTGGCCCCTACCGAAGCAGCCTCAACCCCACCAAATTTGCCCGCCCCAGCCCTACAGCAGCAGCCTAGCTCCCCCCAAGCACCCTCCAGCGAAGCATCTGCCTCCCCTGAGATTCCAGAACCAGCCTCGCCGCTATCAACCCCAAACCTACAGCAGCAGCTCGATCTGGCCACTGATCAGCAGGGTCTTGACTCTGGGCAAGAGCCACATGCACCTACACCGGCACCCTTTGAAGCTCCCTCGACCCACCAGAATTCACCAGCGCCGACCCTACAACAAGCGTCTGAAACCTCTGAGAACGCAGAGCCAGCGTTGCCGCTATCAGTGCAACAACAACCCGATTCGACCTCTAGTCAAGAGAATCTGGCATCTGGTCAGGAGCCAGATGCACCTACACCAGCACCCTTTGAGCCCCCCTTGACCCACCAGAACTCAGCAGCGCCGACCCTACAGCAGGTCAGCAATCCCACTGCCGAAAAGCTTACTGCTCCATCCTCGTTTGTAGATGAACTACCGCAAGAATCAGCATCTACTGAAGCCCTAACCCATGAAGCCACCTCCCATGAAACCACCTCCCATGAAACCGACACAGCCCATGCCCTTGCTTCCGAACCTGTGGCTCAGTCACCCACCCCAACGGTCACCGACGTCCACTCACCCACCATCAGCGCATCCAAATCTCTTAGCCCTCCAGAGTCATCTCCATCCAGTACGCCCACCCCTGCTCTACAGCGAAAAATAGATGGTGAGAACGAAACTCAAGCCCCCTCGCCACCAACCACACCAGTAACATCTACACCGAATATTGCACGCGCTGAAGAACCATCCACTGCTTCAACCACCGCCCCCAGATCCGAATCGCTGCTCTACCCAGCGTCACCCCAGTCCCCCTCCTTTAGCTCTCTCCCGTCCAGCACCGTTATTCATCCCGACAACCCGCCGTACCCAGAAAATACAGCCCAAAACAACGTCCCCCCAACCCCATCTGTCAACTCACCAGTACCAGTCCCTGTCCTCCAAACCCAGCCCGTCCCGCACCTACAGCGCAAATCTACCTCACCCCCTCCCACCGATCCCGCCGATCAACACCCACCCCTTACACCTGAAACCTCAGATAACCCACCTTCCACACCCCCAGTCCCAACTCCCTCCGTATCCCCCTCTCTACCCAACTCGCCCTCTCCTGTAGCCCCCATCCAACCCCAACTCCAAACATCCCCCATTCCCTCCGCTCCCCCGCTCCCCATCTCCCCATCCCCCCATCCCCCCATCTCCCCATCTCCCCATCTCCCCCCAGCTGGAACAACCTCAACCAACTCCTCACCACCCCAATCTCTGACCCGTCAGAAGCCTGGGCCTCTCAGTTCGACCTACAGCCCCCCATTGCCGAAGACCTCACCAACCCCTTCACTCCCCCCTCGACCCATGCCCCCCCGGCCCCCCCGCTCCCCCGCCCCCCCACTCCCCCGCCCCCCCACTCCCCCGCCAACAGCGACCCCGACCCCGAAATTTTAGAAGCCCTCGCCCAAGCCACCCTGCGCTGGATCTACACCGACCTCACCCTCAGCCAGACTCGCCACCATTCCCGCACCCCCTACCCCTCACCCTGGCTCAGCCAACCCTTCCTACCCAGTCACCCAGGCCATGAAACCTCATCCCACCAGCCCACCTCAGACCTAAAACAACACCTGCAAGCCATGCCCTACCCCGCTGCGCCCCCGTTAAATGCCCTAGTGCAAGAGCTGAAACAACGGCTGCGATCAAAGGTGACGTGCGATCGCGATCGCCACCCCTTCACCACATACCGATAATTCACTAACGGTGCATTGCTTCGCGTTGGCGGGCGTTATGCACCCTACAGCCCCCCCTCCCCCCCGCTCCCCTGCTCCCCTGCTCCCCACTCCTCACTCCCCACTCCCCACTCCCCACTCCCCACTCCCCACTCCCCACTCCCCCATGTCCCTCGAAAAAGCCGAACTCATCCCCATCAACGGCGAAGCCCCCGCTATCCCGTTCATGTTCAACCCCGCCGAACTGGCCTTTGAGGGCGTCGTCGAAACCGAAGACAACCCTGGTGCCCGCTCCGAAAAGTCAGGCAAACCCAAAGTTAACTTCTCCAACATCAAGGCCTACCAGGTCACCCTCAACAACGTCATCTTCGACACTTACGAAACCCAAAAAGATGTCCTCAAAACCCACATCGAGCCCTTCCGCAAAGCCGTCCGCTTTGTCGAAGGCAAACAGCGTCCTCCGATCTACACCTTCACCTGGGGCAACCAGGTCTACCTCAAACGCTGCTTTGTCGAAAAACTCAGCTTCAAACTCACCCTGTTTCTACCCAACGGCACCCCCGTCCGCGCCGTCATCGACAACCTCACCCTCAAGGAAGTCGAGAACCTGCCCGAAGACAGCACCAGCTCGCCGCCAGCGCAGCCGGATCGAGGGGTGGATACGATGGCGGGGCGGAGTTAGGGAGCTAGGGAGCGGGGGAGCGGGGGAGTTAGGGAGCGGGGGAGCCAATTTATCTGTTTACTGCCTAAGTCTCCATCACCCACTACTCCCTGCCCCACTACTCCCTGCCCCTCTGTCCCTCTGCCCCTCTGCCTCTCTGTCCCTCTGCCCCTCTGCCCCTCTGCCCCTCTGCCCCTCCGCTCTCCCCTACTGCCGAGTCATCAACCACGGTGAAGGATTCCGAATAATGCTGACGAGCTTGCCCAAGATTTGATCGTAATTTTGCTGGAGTCGCTGACCCGATGCTTCATCTAAGTATTTACAGCTCACCGCAAACTCAAGCCCGGTTTGGGTTTCAGCCGCTTCGGCTTCTGCGTCACTCAGCTTTGCCACAAAAGCTGCCTCATAGCGACGCTTACGCCATGCCTCCGCCAAATTTGCACAAACCGACCGAGAAGAACGCCGGATCTGATCCGTCAACGAATAGCGCTCCTCCACCGGAAACCGCTTACTCAACTCAAAAATCTCCATCCCCACCGCAAACGCCAACCGATACACATCCAACTCCTGATGCCCCCGAATTCCCATAAACCCACCCCCTAAACTCCCCTCCATTCTTCCCACCCCACCCCACCCATCCCCAGCCCTCCGGCTCCCTAGCTCCCCGTCCCCCCTGCTCCCTAACTCCCCTGCCCCCCCGCCCCTCCACTCCCCCACTCCCCCACTCACCATGCCCACCCACCACCGCGCCCTCACCCTCCTCACCCTCGACGGTTCCGCAGCCGCAGCCGACCTGCAAGAAGACATTCTCCAGGTTTCGGTGGAAGAGAGCCTGCATCGACCGAGTTTGTTCACCCTGGTGTTGCGAAACGATTACCAGCCCGGCGGCCAGGCAGATCAGCCCTGGAAACACGAAAGCCTGTTTCAAATTGGTCAGGCCGTCACCCTTGGGTTTGACCCCAGCACCACCGAGTCTAAGGGCTATGGCCAAGGCGAAAAAGGCACCGTTTTAGAAGGCGAGATCACGGCCATTGAGGCCTGCTTTAGCGAAAAAACTCAGGCCCCGGTGATTGTGCGGGGGCTAGACCTTTCCCATCGGTTGCACCGGGGCTACCACAATCGCTCGTTTCAAAACATGACCGACAGCGACATTGTGAAAAAGATTGCGGCGGAGGTGGGCCTGACCCTGGGTACGATCGACGAGAGCGGCATTCCCCACGACTACCTATTTCAAGCCAACCAAACCAATATGGCTTTTTTGCGGGCCAGGGCCACTCGCATTGGCTTTGAGCTATTTATTCAAGATGGCAAGCTTCACTTTCGCAAACCGAAGTCTGACCAGCAGATCAGCCTGACTTGGCTGAAAGATCTGCACAATTTTCGCACCCGTGTTAGCAGTGCTGAACAGGTGCAGGCGGTCGAAGTGCGCGCCTGGGACTACAGCGCCAAGCGATCGCTGATCGCCAAGGCCAAAACCGAGCAGTTGCTCACCACCACCGAGAACGGTCGCGGCAGTGACACCAGCTCTGCCTTTGAGGGGCAACCTAGCCAACCCCAATTGATCGTGGTCGACCAGCCCGTCTTTCAGCCCAAGGAAGCCGACCTGCTGGCCCAGGCCCTCTGCGATGAACTGGGGGGGCAGTTTATCTGCGCCGACGCCAAGGGCGAAGGCAATGCCGATATTCGCCCCGGTCGGGTGATCGAGCTGCAAGGCCTTGGCCCCCACAGCGGCCAGTACTACGTCACCGAAACCCGCCACCTGTACCAAGAGCGGGTCTACACCACCGAGTTCAGCGTGCGGGGGCTGCGCGGCGGCGACCTGCTGGCGCTGCTCAACCCGCCCACCCAGCTCCAGCCCGGCCAGACTTTCTTGGTCGGCCTCGTCACCGACATCCAAGACCCTGACGGCATGGGCCGGGTCAAGGTCAAGTTCCCCACGCTGACCGAAGACCACGCCAGCAACTGGGCCAGGGTGGTGGCGATCGGTGCAGGAAGCGATCGCGGCTTTGACTGCCTACCCGAAATCGACGACGAAGTGCTGGTCGGCTTTGAGCACGGCGATATCCACCGCCCCTACATTCTCGGCGGCGTGTGGAATGGCCAAGACCCCACCCCCACCCCAGTTGGATCTAGCGTGCAGGACGGCAAAGTTCGCCTGCGCACCTTCAAAACCCGCACCGGCCACCAGCTTCAGTTTGTTGATGACGGCGGCGGCAGCTCTGGTGCCTACCTGACCACCGCCAGCGGCCACGAACTGCGCCTCAGCGACGGCGACGGTTCTGTAAAACTAAAAACCCCCAGCGGTAGCTCCATCCACATTAGCGACAGCGGCGGCATCAGCATTCAAACCCCCGGCGCGATTCAGATGAACGCCGCCAGTATTAGCCTGAATGCGCTGAGGATTACCTCGTCAACGGCGATTGTAGTGGGGAGCGGGGGGCCGGGGGGCTAGGGAGCCGGGGAGATGGGGGGCGGGGGAGCTAGGAAGCCGAGGAGCCAGGTGATCGGTCTAGCATCTAAACCCCCTACTCCCCACCCATTACTCCCTACCCTGCCCCTCCGCTCCCCCTGCCCCTCCACTCCCTAAAAATCATGGCAAAACGAACCTCTTCCGCTAAAAAACGCAAGCCCGTTACCGCTGGCCACGATGTTGGCAAGCCGACTCGCCAATTTCAGTCGCGTGCATTTGAAGAGCCTGCGGGCGATGCCCTCATGACCCAGGCCGAGGTAGACAAAGTGGGCTTTACCGCCCCTGATATGGCCGCTGGGATCGCTGAACAGGAAAAAGAAGCGCTTCAGAGCAAAGCTGACCCCAGCGAAGAAAACCTGGAAGCCGAAATTGTGGACAAAACTCAAAAGGTTGCTCAGGAAGAAAACCAGGTCGCCACAGAAGCCCAGCAGGACGAAACAGTACAGACGAAAGCAGCCGACGAAACGGAGAAAACTGTTGAAAAACAGGCAGACGCTAAGGGAACCGAAGAGGAGGTGGTTAAGGCTGAAAACAAGCTAGCTAAGAAGCAAGAACAGAAGGTGAAGGAGGGGAGTTAGGGAGTTTTGAGTGTTTAGTTTTGAATTTTGAGTTGAATTCAAAACTAAAAATTCAACATTCAAAACCTCCCCATCTCCCCCACCTCCCCTGCCCCTCCACTCCCCACCCCCTCCCTCCCATGCCCACTCACCTCCAGGCCAAACACACCCCTGCCCCAACTGCTGCTCCGGCTGCGTCGCAGTTTAGTGCGCGAGGTTTTGAGGAGGAGACGGAGCAGGTAGAGGAGCAAGTGCCGGAGGTGAAGGAACTGGCTGGTGGTGCAGATGCGCCGCCTAGCGAGCCCTCGTCACCACCACCAGCGGATGGAGGGAGTGCGCCACCCTCGGGAGACGGGGCGAACCCTAACTCAAATTTCAGCTTTTTGGATATGCCGCTGAATGCGGAAGAAGCGGGGGTACAAGCGAAGCTGACAATCGGGGAACCGGGCGATAAGTATGAACGGGAGGCGGATCAGACGGCGGCGCAGGTAATGCGGATGCCGGACCCGCAGGGGTCAGACCCACTAGAAACAGAGGCGGGTGCGCCAGAGATTCAGCAGCGGGGCAAAGGTTTTGGGCCTGCCTCAACGGCTCAGCTTCAGCGTCGGTTGAACCAGCAGGCGGGCAAGGGTACTTCGCTACCCAAATCAGTGCAATCGTTTATGGCTCCGCGCTTTGGCCAAGACTTTGGCCAGGTGCGGGTGCATACAGACTCATCTGCGGTGCAGATGAACAAAGAACTGGGGGCGCAGGCGTTTACCCACGGCAACGACATTTACTTCAATCAGGGCAAATATAGTCCGGGGTCAAGCGGGGGACGAGAGCTATTAGCCCACGAGCTGACCCACACGATTCAGCAGACGGGTGGCATTCGTGCCAAGTCGCTGGCGAAGGGTAATAAGATTCAGGCCAAGCTGGATATTTCGGCGGCGATGCCGGGAGTTCAAATGCGGGAAGGGGCTGCTCCGGCTCCTACACCGGCTCCGGCTGAACCGCAGAGCGTCAAACCGGAACCCGATAAGGGCGAAGAAGCGCCCGAAGCTAAGACCCGACCAGCCAGCATGTCGCCTGAGCAAGACCCTGGGTTTGTAGCAGTGACCACGCGGGCCAAGGGCACCGCTGAAGACAAGAAAACCCACAAGCCCGCCAGCACTGAATCTCACGATGCTCAGGAGGCGGCAGTATCTCCTGCCAACGAGGTGGAGAGCATTGCCCAGGATCAGTACATGGGCGAGATGCAGCAGGAAGAACCCGGCAGCTTCGATGCAGCTAGCTTTGTAGAAGATGTGCTGGCCAAGGTTGAAGGACTGATTCCTGACACGGAAGAAAAGGCAGAAAACTTTCCAGAAGACAATGAACTCAATACGGTTCGAGACGATCTGTCTTCTGATGTGGAGGAAGAACAAAAAGAGGCCGCAGGCCCCATTGAGGAAGCCAACGCAGAAGACCCCGACACCAGCAGTGTAGATGCCCGTGAGTCAGACCCGATGGAAGACATGCCACCGGGAACTGCACCGGGAGATCTGGGCGCTAAGGAAGCGGCACCGAAATCTAAGCCTGATTCAGAAATTTCTGACCCCATTGAGGAAGAGGCTCAGTCCCTCGACCAGCAAATGGAAGAGGCCGATGTTACCGAAGAACAGCTCGCCAACTCCAACGAGCCGGAGTTTACAGCGGCCCTGGATGAGAAGCAGAAGGCTAAAACCAACGCTGAGCAGGCTCCTGGGGAATACCGGGAAGGGGAAGCTGCCACTCTAAATCAGGCCGAAGCGGAGGCTTGCGGCATCGCCACTTCCCAAACCCAGGGAATGCAGGACAGCCGAGTGGGTACAGTCTCTGAACTGACAGGCTTAAAGGGTGATGCTAAGGGCCAAGACGAAGGCAAGCGCCAGGAGATCGCTGACCACATCGACGGTATCTATGAACGGGTGAAGGGAGAAGTTGAAACGGCCCTTAACGACCTCGATACCCGAGTGATGAATGACTTTGATAACGCAACAGAGGAGGCGAAGCGGCTGTTTGAGGATTATGTTGATCGAGAGATCAAAGCGTATAAGCAGAATCGTTACTGGGATGAGACGTATGAGCAATCGAGGAGCGGTATTGAGAACGTTACAGATCGTTTGCTTGGTTCAGCCGGAGACCATTGGCTCGTTGAAGGTGGTGAAAATCTCGCTGCCGGAGTTGGAGCCTACTACTGGGGAAGCGGAAGAGCTGTTAGCGATCTCATAACAGGAATGCCCCCCGAATTTAATCAGATTTTTGCGGATGGCAAAACCGTCTACATGAATCACATGAGCACGGCGTTGACGGGCATTGCCAATCTGGTGACGGATACCCTCAACGACGCCAAGCAAAAGATTGCCAACGGGAAGCAAGAGATCAGCGCCTATGTGGCCAGTCTGCCCAGCGATTTGCAAGACATTGGCCAGGAAGCGGCGGACAACATTCAGAGTAAGTTCAATGACCTGGAGCAGCAGGTCAACGATAAGCGGGATGAGTTGGTCACCAAGCTGGCAGATAAATATGCCGAAAATCTGGAAGAGCTAGATGAACGCATTGAACAACTGGAGGCAGAAAACAGTGGGCTGATCAACCGTGCCCTCAATGCCATGAGCGGCGTCATTCAGCAGATTCTTGAAATCAAGGCGTTGCTGGAGCAGGTTTTTGCAGGCGCACAGGGGGTCATCGACAGCATTATCCAAGACCCGATTGGTTTCTTGAATAACCTGATTACGGGCTTAACCCAAGGCTTCAACAACTTCTTGGGCAACATTGTCACCCACCTGCAATCGGGGCTGATTGGCTGGCTGACGGGCACTCTGGGCAGTGTGGGTCTGGAAATGCCGGAAGACATCTTCAGCCTGAAGGGGATCTTTAGCCTGACGACGCAGGTGTTGGGGCTGACCTGGGATTATGTGCGCTCTAAGGCAGTCAGGATGTTTGGGGAACCTGCTGTCAGCGGCATGGAGCAGGGGTCGGAACTATTCATGATGCTGAAGAATGATGGCCCCTCTGGCATGTGGAATGAGGTGCAGGATCAGTTCACCGACTTGAAACAGACGGTGATGGATGAGATCCAAAACATGCTGATTACGGAGGTGTTCCGGGCTGGGGTTAAGTGGGTGCTGGGGCTGCTGACTCCAGCGACGGCATTTATTAAAGCCGGGATGATGATCTTCGACATCATTATGTTCTTTATTGAGAACGCGCAGCAGATTATGGCGTTGGTGGAATCGATTATTGCCAGTGTGAGTGCGGTTGCCGGTGGCGATACGAACCAGATGGCGGTAGCGGTGGAAAATTCGTTAGCTACAGCGCTGCCAGTGGCGATCGGGTTCTTGGCAGCGCTGTTGGGATTGGGGGGCTTAACGAAACGAGTTCAGAAATTGTTTGAAGCGATTCGAGAGCGGATTGATGCTGCGATCGAGTGGGTGTTGAGGAAGGCGAAGAAGTTGTTTAAGGGAAATAAGAAAAAGGAGGAAGACAATAAAACAACTGATCAAGATAGAGAAAAACATAAGGTAATAGCGGAAGATATTAAGGAAAAGCTAAAAGAAAACTCTGAAAGAGAAATTAATTCACAAGAAGATTTCTACCAGGAAAAGACACGGCTAGGGAGAGAACTAGAAAAACAAAACCAGCCAAAACTTAAAAATGGCATCAAATTAAACATTGCTTTTGATAAGCCTAAAAAGGAAGATAGTAATTTAGATGTTGAAATAAAAATTGCTCCTAATGATGAAGTAGAAAGATTCAAATTACCTATCGCCATCGAAAGTATCCTAGGGAAACGTATAGGTTCAGGAGCAGACAAAGATGTTTATGAAAGCAAAGGTAATGCTGAGGAAGTAGTAGCCGTACCTAAAAATGAAACTGCTGTACCTAAGGTAAGAGAAGAAATAGAATATATAAGCGTTTTACAAGGGCGTGGAATTCCTGTGATTAGCGTAATCAGAACAGTTGAAGCTGATGGGATAACTGCTTATGTCATGAAACGATATGAGGGGAATATTAAGCCTATAGCATTTGGAGCTGAGTCAGATCATCTACTCAATAAAAGTAGCATTGATTCCTTAATAGAAATCAGAGAAATTATTGAAGAGAAACAAGTCCATATTCGAGATCTTCAATTCCTGATTGACTCACAAGGAAAATTAGTGGTAGCAGATCCACTGGGCGTTGGACAAGGAGAAGGATACCTAAGGAATTTGGACCATATTGATGTGATCCTTGTCACTGCTATAGAAAATGTGACTTTAGAAATTCTAGAAAGTTATCCCCAAGGTCTGACCCAAAAAGAAATATACGATAATATCAACAATTCTAAATTAGATAATGAGATGGTTTCACGGGCGATATTCGGCTTAAGTAGTTCTAGATTTGGGGAAAAAATAGTTAAAATTGATGAAAAATGGATATTAAATAAGGAGCAAGAGTAAAATGCAATTTATCAAGGGAATTCCTGACAAAAATAAATTTGAAAGCTGCTTAATTGAGAACCAACTGCCTTTGCTCAATCATTTGCTTGGAGCTAAAATTCAGCTAGTAAGGAAGGCCCTTGAAGTTAGACCAAAGAATCTTGGCGGAAGAAATCTTTTTCTTCATGAAAGCGGTAGTTTCATTGTGAATACAGATATAATCACTTTTGAGATTGCAACTAGTGTTTATTTCAACTCACTAATTCTTCAGAAGCTAGACTCAAATGAGCTTTTGGTATCTGACTCTCGGAATAAAATGATCACTGCAATCATTGATGGTGCAGGCTGTTTCTTGGATGATATTTATCTCCAAAGAATTTGCGAAGTTAAGCTTATAAAAATTCCTCAACACTATTCTTTGTATCAGGGAAAACCAAATAATATCGGTTTGATTTTTGAATTTGAGAATGGAAAACATGTAATATTTGGTCATCATTTAGATCGACATTTCAGTTCTGTTGGAGCATTTCAATATAAAGATATTCAAGAAGAGATATTACCTAACATTGTATTTGAATCTTTAGAATGAATATGCATTTGGTGTGAGTTTCCCATGGATGGATAGGTGAAATATGCTATTCTTTTAATTTTTTTTGAAATGGAAAATTGCTAATTTTTGGTTCAAATTTATCATAATAAAGACCACCCAAAATGAGAATGAATCGCGCCTAATACTCATGACATAGGTAATACAATGAGACAATTAGATAGCTATCTAAAGTTCTACCTCCAATCTAATTATTTATCTTTTCTAAAACTTGTTCTTATACCAAGCAAACATCATCAGAGAAGATTTGAATATTGTTTATTGTGCCAAGTTAGTTCGGCTGATTACCAAATTATTGTTGCCTCAGCTCTCTTCAACCTCAAACCCGCTGTTCGCAGCCCCCTAACCAATGGCGAATTCCAACCCGATCGCCCCATTCAACTCGAACTTGCCCTCAAACCCGAACTGCTGCCTCGCTTGCTAGAACATGCCAGTACGGGGGAAGAGGCGTTGGAGTATTTGGTGAAGCTGAGTGAGGAGCATGAGGGGAGGTTGGGGAGTGGGGGGGCAGGGGAGCAGGAGAGCGGAGGGGCAGGGGAGCTAGGGAGCGGAGGAGTAGGGGAGCAGGGGAGCGGGGGAGATGGGGAGCAGGAGGTAGGGTTTGAGATTGATCCGCTGTTGCAGACGGAGAGTTGGTTGTGTTTGTCGGTGACGCAGGAGAAAGACAATGGCGAGACGACGGGGTATCGTACCCTGTGGTCTTATGTAACCCCTGCGGCTCTAGCAGAGGGCATTCCTGACCAGGAAAAGCTCACCGAGGGCATTACCCAGTTCTTTGCCGATCTAGTAGGGCATCAGCTTGACCCCATTGCCCAAGCCTTTGCCTCCGACACCGTGGGGGTCGTCTCCCGCTTCTTCAAAGAGCTAGCCGAAGCCGACCCCCACGAGATCTTTGGCAACGACGACAACGAATTCCCCACCGTCTTTGCAGCCATGCTCGACTTCTTCACCAAAGACGACTGGTCATTCCTCCGCATTCAGGGCGAGCCTGCCCTTCGCCTCGCCTTCGAAGGCCAAAACGGCAGCTGGAACTGCTACGCCAAAGCCCGAGAAGACGCCGGGCAGATAGTCTTTTATTCGCTCTGCCCCCTCGCCGCCCCAGACGACAAGCGGCCCGCCGTCGCCGAGTTCATCACCCGCGCCAACTACGGCATGGTGCTGGGCAACTTTGAGCTTGACTTTGAGGATGGGGAAATTCGCTACAAGACCAGTGCCGTGCTGGAAGCAGGGGGGCAGAGGGGCAGGGGAGCAGAAGCGGTAATACGAGAGATTGTCTATACCAACGTGATGATTATGGACGAGTATCTGCCGGGTATTCAGGCCATCCTCGAAACTGACCAGACACCTCAATCCGCTATTCAGGTGATTGAAGATAGAGAGGTTGCCGATGATGCGAGCAGGGGAGCGGAGGGGCAGGGGAGCGGAGGGGCAGGGGAGCGGAGGGGCAGGGGAGCGGGCAGGGTCAATTCATTGTATGAGTAGGATAAGAGCATCAATGTCATGAGCAACTCGCCGTTGTGCTTTGGTAATCGAGGTTTCCCCTTGCAAGCGAAACAAATTGACCGCCCAACTGCGAATTAA
>JAHHHI010000023.1 GCA_019359435.1 Kaiparowitsia implicata GSE-PSE-MK54-09C | reverse complement strand
CTATTTCAACTGGATTTGGCAGCATAGCCGTCTTAAAACTACCGCCGCACAGCGAGCGAGGTTAGCAACACGGTCCTGGAATTGGCACGATATTGCCACCTATCCCACATTAATTTGAGGCACTACCGAATAGTTCCGGTTAATGAAACGCAGGGCGATCGCCCAAATGCCAATTAGACCCACTGGTTCAGCAGCTTTTGAGGAGGATCTTGCTCCAACCCATCTGGCGAGGCCAACCTCCAACCGCTCCCGTGCTTGCCAATATCACCGTCTTAGGTGAGGCCTTTCTCAACTATTCGTCATAATTTGGAGAAAAAAGTTCATTTAACTTAACAATCTGGGGTACTATACGAGTAGGTACAAATCCTCATTGATGCTGCGTTCTGCTTGGTTTGTCTCATCACTCCTTGAGTCATGCCAAGGCATCTCACGAAAGTCCAGGCTGGTTACACATATCCCCGCTGCACCCGTTAAATCCTACAAATTAAATCTGATTCGTTTTAGGCACTTTATACCCTTCAAAAACTCGCAGTTTGTGCAGACCACGCCAGGGCTATAGTTTTAACAGGCAAATAACACATCCATTTGTGGCCCGCTCTCTACACGCACCATAATCTATCGATGGTTAGGCTCCTATGCTGAGTACACAATTTCCTTGGCTTACAGCACTCATTCTCTTTCCCCTGATTGCAGCACTTCCCATACCGTTGCTTCCCAACAAATATGGCAAAACGGTTCGCTTTTATGCGCTTGGGGTGGGTTTCATCGAATTCGCCACCATGCTCTATGCATTCTGGAAGCACTATGATCTTCAAGCAACTGGCTTTCAGCTGGTAGAGTCTTACCCTTGGCTTCCTCAGATTGGGCTGAACTGGTCCGTCGGTGTAGACGGCATCTCCATGCCCTTGGTCATCCTGTCTGGGTTAATCACGACCCTGGCGCTACTCGCATCGTGGAAAATCAACGACAAGCCGCGCCTCTTCTACGTTCTGATGCTCGTGCTCTACAGCGCTCAGATCGGGGTTTTCGTCGCGCAAGATTTGCTGCTGTTCTTCTTCATGTGGGAACTTGAACTGGTTCCGGTCTATCTCTTGATCTCTAACTGGGGTGGCGAGAAGCGGCTTTATGCGGCCACAAAGTTCATCCTCTACACTGCTGCAGGCTCAATCTTCATCCTCGTTGCAGCGCTGGCGATGGCGTTTTACGGCGGAGACTTCACCTTCGACATTCAGGCTCTGGGGCTGAAGGACTATTCCCTTACCTTTGAGCTAGCCATGTATGCAGCATTCCTGCTGGCCTTCGGCGTAAAGCTCCCGATCTTCCCATTCCACACTTGGTTGCCCGATGCCCATAGCGAGGCACCCGCGCCCGTATCTATGATTCTGGCAGGTGTGCTGCTCAAGATGGCAGGGTATGGCTTGATTCGCATGGGCATCGAAATGCTGCCGAATGCGCATGCCTACTTTGCACCGGCCCTAGCGGTTTTGGGCGTCGTCAACATTATTTACGCCTCCCTAACAGCCTTTGCCCAGACCAACCTGAAGCGGCGCATGGCCTATTCCTCTATTGCTCACATGGGGTTCGTGCTGATTGGCTTGGCATCCTTTACAACGCTGGGTATTAGTGGTGCGATGCTGCAAATGGTGTCTCACGGGCTGATTGCCGCTGCGCTCTTCTTCTTAGCTGGCGTCACCTACGATCGCACCCACACACTGATGATGGACAAGCTGGGTGGCATGGCCAAGCAAATGCCGACTGTGTTTGCTCTATTCACCGCAGGTTCGATGGCATCCCTGGCGCTGCCCGGTATGAGCGGCTTTGTTGGAGAGCTAACTATCTTTTTGGGTTTCAGCAGCAGCGATGCCTACAGCGTTCCCTTCAGAGCCGTGGTGGTGCTATTAGCAGCCGTTGGGGTAATTTTGTCGCCCATCTACCTGCTCTCTATGCTGCGCAGTGTGTTCTACGGCAACGAGGGCTCGGCCTTGGCCAAACTTTCGCTGACGGATGCGAATCCTCGCGAGGCATTCATTGCAGTTTGCTTGTTGATTCCGATTATTGGAATTGGTATCTATCCTAAGCTAGCGACACAGACGTTTGATACCACAACTGTGGCGCTGACCTCTCATGCTCGGATGGTGCTTCCGGCGATCGCCCATAAGCCCATGCTTGATTTTCAGTCGCCCATGATGAGCGCTCCGGTAATCGGCGCTGAGACAAAAGCTGCGCTTCTAGATTAATCTGCTCTAGCGTTTGTTAATTAAATGGGGTTGGACGCTAAGCGTCCAACCCCATTTAGGTTTAGACCCTAGATTGAGCCCAGCCTAGGTCAGGGAGTCCTTGCACCCTCAACTCCAATAGCGTAGATGAAATATGCTATGTCGCTTTATCTACGGTAGGATTTGGAACGTACAGGCGATCTACTGTGCTAGTCTATGCCGTCTGGTCGTGCCCACGATCGCATCACGCTGTGGTTGCTGCCACCGATTGGCAGTATCAGTTGGCTGCTCACCGAGAGCAGTCATCTCACTCTGCTACTATGCAGCGGCTATTTGTTTGGCGGCTTCATGTTTGGCCCTGACCTGGATGTACGCTCTGTGCAGGTCAAACGCTGGGGATGGTTTCGGTGGATTTGGGTGCCCTATCGTGGCAGTATGAAGCATCGCTCGCCGCTGTCCCATGCTCCGATTACCGGGACGGTGCTGCGGGTTCTGTATCTGCTGGCCTGGGTGGGGTTTCTCAGCTTTTTAGGATTGGCCTTCTTGAACCAAGTTGGGCAGTTAGGCTGGACTTGGCAAGACATTGCAGGCGTCATGGGGCGATCGCTCACAAACCATCGCTATAGCTGGCTGGCGATCGCTCTTGGCCTCGAAATTGGTGCTCTAAGCCATTACACGGCAGATTGGCTCGTTTCTACCCACAAGCGAATTAAATCAAAAGGCTGGGGCGCAGCGCTGCCTAAGTCGCGGAAGCGAAAGCGACGGCGGTAGAGAGGAGAATTTAGAGGGTGTCGGCTAGCGATTCTATCCTGGACGAGAACCGCTACAGTATGGATGGTTTTAATCAGCCTTGGTTAGGTGATAAACCGCACCCCATGCACGGAAACGCCATGCACGAAACGGTACCCCTATGACTTTTTCGCCTGAGTCTTTGTCTGCGCCCCATGCTGCCAGCAACGAGGATTTGCCCAATCAAGAAACGATAACGCCCACCCTGAGCGCCTTGCAGCGATTGATTGAGGTGGTAGCGCAATTGCGATCGCCCGATGGAGGCTGCCCGTGGGATTTAGAGCAGACGCCGCAGACCCTCATCCCCTATGTCATTGAAGAAGCCTACGAAGTAGTGGATGCAATTCGGCAGGGTGATCCAGCGGCGATCGCCGATGAGCTAGGCGATTTACTCCTACAAGTCGTGCTGCAAGCGCAAATCGCCAAGGAATCGGCACAATTTGACCTCACCACTGTAGCCCACACCATTGCAGACAAGCTCGTACGCCGCCATCCCCATGTCTTTGGCGACGTGGCCGTGGATGGCGTTGCCCAAGTGCGCGACAACTGGGACCAGATTAAAACAGCCGAAGACCAGCAAGCTCACGACACCCAGAGCATCGTGCCTCAATTGCAGCGCTATGGGCGATCGCTCCCACCCCTAACGGCCTGCATGAAAATCTCCCACAAAGCCGCCAAAGCTGGGTTGGAATGGGAATCCGTCGCAGGGGTCTGGGACAAATTCCATGAGGAGTTGGATGAGTTTCAACAGGCGATCGCCCACGAAAGCGCCCAGCGTCAACAAGATGAACTAGGCGATCTGCTATTTACCCTCGTCAACCTAGCCCGTTGGCACAATCTCAACCCGGATGAAGCGCTGCAATCGGCCAATCAGCGCTTCACTCAGCGCGTTGCACTGTTAGAATCTGCGACCCTTAAACCCCTAGCAGACCACACCCTGGCAGAGCTAGAGGTGCTATGGCAACAGGCCAAGACTATTCAGGCTCAGGAATAACCGGGCGATCGCAATTCTGAGCAGCGCATCAGTGGGTTGCAAGCATCCTCACATGGTGTTACATTTCTTAACAAGGATTTGGTTGTATCGCGCGCGGCTTAGGGCTAAACACATCATGTTTATCAATGGGGTCGTGCCTTTCCTTCAAATTCTCCTTCCAACACAGCAAGTTAAACCGGTCACTAGGTTAGTGATCGGTTTTTTTTTGGCGATCGCCCCCCACTGCAGCGTTTCGACACACAGTAGGAGCGAAATCATTAAGTTAGCAATTTCCCATACTGCTAACCGTGATACCTTAATAATTAGTGAATGAGTCGTGTGAAAGCCCAAACGCAGTCGCGTCGTAACACGATGAATCGCAAGTTTTTCTTAATGCTGATGGATGGTTTAAAGGGTTGCACCCGTAGATTCGCCATACAACAGGGCGAGGGTTAGTTTGTCAAGCAATAAATCAACCCATTTTGCAAACAGTGTCTGACTTAACGTGTGGAGGTATGGCTGAGCTATGTCTATCAGGCTTTATGTAGGGAACTTACCCAAAGAAATGGAGCGAGACGAACTTGCTACGCTGTTTGCAAGCGTAGATGAATCTGCCGCAACCAAGGTCATCACCGACCGTAAAACTGGCAAATGCCGGGGGTTTGGCTTCGTCACCGTACAAACCGATGAGCAGGCTGACCTGTTGATCGAAAAATTTAACGGCTACCTCTTTAATGAGAGCGAACTGAAAGTTGAGAAAGCTAACCCACGCAGTGGCAAGTCTGAAGATGCCCCTGAAGTCGAGCCTGGAAATAGCTCGCGCCGAAAGGCTCCCAAAGACAGCAAACGCTCCCCTAGCGGAGAGTCTGCTACCGCTGCAGCCAAGCCCGATCCGCGTTGGGCTCAAGATCTTGAAAAGCTCAAAGATCTATTAGCTGCTCAAACCGCAAACTCTTGATTCTTGAAGCCAGAGTCAAACGCTCTAGGGCGTTGTCATCAATTCCGAGCAAAAGCCTTGTGCTATGAGCGTTGCCACGCCCGATCCAAAAAACAAGCTACGGGCTGTGACCGTTCATTTCTGAGCCATTAGCGGCTAATTGATAACAGCACCTATCAATTAACTGGTGCTTTATATAACAGGCTGCGGAGATGAGGCAATTTCATCTCCGCAGCTTTTTTTCATTTGGCCCGATTACAATAACAGAGTCTTGTTATAATCCGCTATTAGTGAGCTGACCGAAGTTGCCGCACGGTCTTGATTTACTATCTGGCAGCGCTAGGGTGGCAGTTTCTGGCTTGGTGGAGGCCACTAATGACACTTGTCATGTCTCCTTTACATGGGGCTGTAGCTCAGATGGATAGAGCAACCGCCTCCTAAGCGGTAGGTCGCGCGTTCGAATCGCGCCAGTCCCGTATTCAAAAGTCCTACTATCTATAACTTTAAATTTGTAAGGCTTTTGATATTCCTCATGTAGCAGAGTATTTCTGGATACGTCAGAATTGTCCTTAGAACATAGGGAAACATCATAAGAAAAACTCCCACTAAAGGCGATGAACAAGCGCCATAGATCTACGCCATAGATCTACATTAGTGAGATATGAGGGTAATCCACGCCTTACAGTATCAGAGGTTTGCCACCGTCCCATCGAAGGGGCCTATCCATTCATGAATTTTTGCACGAGTAGACATCGTCTATTTTTGCTCGAAGGAGAGCACCAGCTTCCGCAGCAGTAACGCTAACGAGTGACGCTCCGATTGCTCTAGAGAGCTGAGAATACGATGCGCATTGGTGACATGAGCTTCAACTGCTTGCTCAATCAGATGCAACCCTTGGCCTGTCAGCGCAATTAGGGTTGCTCGGCGATCGCCTGTATCAGGAATACGTCTGACTAATTCAGCCTGTTCTAACCGATCGATGCGATGAGTCATCGTGCCAGATGACACCATCAGAGCATTAAACAAATCAGTAGGCGAAAGCTGATAGGGCTGTCCTGAACGACGCAGCGTCGCCAACACATCGAACTCTCCCAGATTCAGCCCAAACTCAGAAATCGTCTCTTGAATAGAGCGATCAAGATGTTTGGATATCCGCGTTATTCTCCCAACCACGCCCATTGGCGATGCATCTAGGTCAGGACGCTCTCGCTGCCATTGCTCCAAAATTACATCGACTAGATCAGATTTCATACAACTATCTGGTCAGTCCAAATTTTGCATCTAAACTATCTTAGCATCGAGATAACTGCTAGAATCTTAACGTCAAGATACTTGATGTCAAGATAAAAAGCTCAAGGCTCCACTATGAATGAACGAACCCTTTATCTGTTAGCGGCACTTGCGGGCGGGGCCATTCTTCCAGTTCAAGTCGCTATTAATACTCTGCTGCGACGCTATGTAGGTGAGCCGATGCAGGTCACATTCATTTCATACTTAGCAGGCACACTGGCATCGCTGGCTATCTGCATCGTTGCACGCTATCCAATCCCTGCTACTGCGGCGCTCATTCAAACATCCTGGTGGATGTGGATTGGTGGATGTTTAGGCACGCTATATGTTTGGTCAACAATCTTCGCTACACCCAAGATTGGGGCATCGCTTGCCTTAGCGCTTACAATTGCAGGTCAAATGATTGCGGCGCTGTTTCTTGACCACTATGGTGTAATCGGCTTGACAAAATATGCCGCTAGTCCAACACGAATTGCAGGTGTGGTTTTGGTGGTGCTCGGGGTATCCCTAGTTGCTTATGTGAAGCAATAAAGTCAAGGCGGTAGTGGGGTTTGACTAACGCAAATTTGATAGCGCTGTTTCAGCCCTGTGCTTCGAGGCTGAAACAGCGCTGCGATGGTTTTACAAACCCACACGGGACTGAATGCACTCTATCCAGCATCGCGAGGGTTAGGGCTCAGTCTGCATGGCGCGAGCTTGACTTTCGCAAGCTTGCCAGCTTGCCGAAATTTGTGAACTTATGACAATAATCGGGCGATCGCCCCTCATTTTTGTAAAAATAGATACAGAAACTATTTTACAGACTCCTCTCAAACGTGAAAGTGGTGGTCTGTTTACAAAAGCTAGTCAGTATGAGGCGTAACACATGTCCTTCCCAACGAGTTATTTAGGTGGCCTATCGTCACGAGAATTGGAGCGGGCGATCGCCTCAGGGTGGAAGCCAGTCTGCCACATTACCTATACCCGAGATGCCTGGGTCAAGTTGCTCCAACCACCGAGTGAATATAGTGACGATGAGGCTAAATTGCTGTGCCAAGAAGCCTCAGATAATTGGGTTGCGTGGGTTCCAAATCATGGCGAAGTGATTCTCAATCAAAGTCACTTTTATTGTTAATCAATAGAGGTTTCTAATCGTTGCATGAGTTGAAACCTTAGATTACTGACATCCTTGCAATTAAGCCGGTTGAAGAGAATGGCTTCCAAAATAATAATCGATTGGGATGAAATGTTTGAATACCTGCCCGGAACGTGGGTAGAACTCAAACATCAACCTGGAGTTTTGTATCAAATTGATTGTTATGAAGCCACGATGGTTCCACCGATTTGGTTAGTGGGGAACCCACAGCCGCGTTATCCGAGTGAGCTGCAACTGGTGTCACGCCGAGATGTAGCCGTCTGCGATTTAGAGCCGCAATCGGCATTGGCATAAGTCCTCAGTCATTCACACATCCTGCGACCCATTCAAAATGTTCAACCGTTGGAAACGGATTGTAGAAGTGATGCAGTTGCCGCTTCCAATCTTGATATGCCGCAGATTGACGAAAGCCTTGCTCATGGTCAGCAAGAGTCTGCCACCAAACCAGCAACATATATTTGTTTTCAACCTCAAGACACCGTTGCAGCTCGTGGCGAATATAGCCGGGCCTCGCCTGAATAATCTGCTGAGCTAGGCCAAACGCCTTCTCAAATTTTTCAGATTGCCCTTTCTGAATCTGTAAAACTGCTACTTCAAGAATCATAAAACCCCAATCTTCCACATTTACAAAGTAGGCGGTTCTGCATCATTAATCTTGCTTGATGTTTACCACACTAACTGCTCTAATTGCTCTAAATAAAACACCTAGACGCTTCTTACCAAAGCCTCAGCAAGTAGCCTGCTGTGTGAATCAGTGTAGGATAAAGAGAATTACCCTTGTTTCAACACAAATAGCTATGGCGTTCTTTCGGCAATACATTGCCCCCCTGTTCGTGGTTCTCATTTTTGCTTTGGCATTAATTGCCGTCAGCGCCCGCATCTTTCTGCCAGAGGATATGGCGGCTCCAGCACCCGTTGAGACACCCGACGCCCTTAGCCGTGGATTAGACCAAGACTTGACTCACCCACAACTGTCGCTAGATCAGCTTGTGCGGGGGGTGCCGCTCGACCTGGGTGAAGGCCTGCCGCTTTAGATGGAGCCTATCGCTACCCACGCCGCTTTTCCTCAAGGGTATTGGCTCCGTCGGGGAACTGAGCGCGATCGCCCATTGCTGGTTCACTGTATGCAGCGCACCTATTGCGAGGTTAATCCCGATGTGCCTCTCAGCCGTTCGCAGGAAGCGGTCGCACAGTTTTTTTCAGACCAAACCCCGCTGTGGTTTGTGGAACTGGAGGGGAGTTCTACAGTTGACGCGTCGCCTACTCGCGCTACGACTCAGCGTCTAGCTAATGCCACAGCGTCTGACTCGGCAGCGATCGCTTGTTTATGGATGGGCAATGCGGTTGATCAGGTGCGGGGCGATCGCCATGCCCATATTTTTTTGATCTATGTAGATCCGGCGCATCGTCGTCGGGGGATTGGCTCAGCGCTTGTGGCTCAGGCAGAAGGCTGGGCCACGGCTCGGGGGGATCGCCAAATTGGGCTACAGGTGTTCCAGTCCAATCAGGCTGCGCTGTCACTCTATACCCAATTAGGGTTTGAGGCGCGATCGCTATGGTTGGCAAAGCCGCTGGTCTAGCCTGTTTTCTAACCCCTCTTCTCTAAAGCCTCTCTATCTTTGAAGACTTTAAGGATAGTAAGCAAGCGCAGAAATGGGCGATCGCTCCAACCCTATTGATGTCTGCGCTAAAATGAAGAAACGTAACGCAGTGTTTGGTTTCTTCATTTCTAGCAATCTTTAAGTCTCGCGAACTAAACGCTTCTCATATTAGGGTGTGGCCTATGCAGAAAGTTTTGCGTTGTCTGCAACCCCACCTGCACCGATTGGGTTGCACGTAGGCTCGCGTTGCGCCGCCTCATATTCACTACTTTGTCCTAACGCAACTGGTATTAGCCCTATGGTTTTATTTGGATTTGGCAAAAAGCTCTCACTTCCTTCCCCGACAGAAGCTCTGCCCGGACGAGCTGAGGCGATCGCTGTCACCAACCGCCACTTTATTAGCGGCAACCCCATCCAGCCCCCGTTTCCTGCAGGCATGGAAACAGCAATATTTGGCATGGGATGCTTTTGGGGAGCAGAGCGCAAGTTTTGGCAGCGTGATGGGGTTTATACCACCGCGGTAGGGTACGCCTCAGGCGTGACGCCCAACCCTACGTATCGAGAAGTCTGTAGCGGCATGACTGGCCACAACGAAGTCGTGCTGGTGGTCTACGATCCGCAAGTTGTCAGCTATGACGAGTTGCTCAAGTTATTTTGGGAAAGCCACAACCCCACTCAAGGGATGCGCCAAGGCAATGATGCTGGCACACAATACCGCTCTGGGATCTACGTGTATAACGACGAGCAGCGTCAGCTAGCAGAAGCCTCCCGCGATCGCTACCAAGCCGCGCTAAAGCAGGCTGGGCATGCTGAGATCACGACCGAGATCTTAGATGCACCAAAGTTTTACTACGCTGAAGACTACCATCAGCAGTATCTCGGCAAGAATCCTGGCGGGTATTGCGGTTTAGGTGGCACCAACGTATGCTACGCACCCGAGGCGTAACGGCACTAGAGCTGGAATGAAGCGGCGATCGCCAGCGCTAACGCATCTGCTGCATCATCAGGCTTGGGAATGCCGTCTAGATTCAATTCCCGAGCCACCGCTTGCTGCACCTCAAACTTTTCAGCATTGCCATAGCCCGTGAGAGCCTGCTTGACTTGAGCGGGCGTAAATTCTACGTAGGGCAAGTGGTGCTGCGCTAAGACCAGCATGACAACGCCCCGCGCCTGCGCCACCAAAATGGTGTTACCCATGCGGTAAAAAAAGAACTTTTCGATCGCCACTAACTGCGGCTTGAGCTGCGTCAGCACTTCGTGCAAGTCGTTGTAAATGGTGACTAGGCGATCGCCCACTTCCGTATGTGCCGGGGTTTGAATCACGCCATAATCAATCGGCTCACAGGACGGAACGCCTCCCAACGCTGGGGTGTGGGCGATCGCCCCAAAGCCCAGCGTTGCTAGCCCTGGGTCTAGACCTAAAATTTGCGTCCCCATACTTGCCTAAGCACATTCCCCATAGAGCAACTTGATGAACGCTTTACCCCGTAAAAACTGCATCACTTGCCCGGTCATAATTAAAGTCGCTGGTGCTGTGGCCCAATACGGATGAAATAGCAGTGATGAGATAGCACACCTCTTTTGCCACAAGCTGCTGGTCGGTGGACTAGGAGCTATCATCAATTAGCCTCTGATATCCCAGAAATCAACAGTCACAGCCCCTATCTTGGTTTTTCGGGCGGGCGTGGCAACGCTCATAGCATAAAGCGTTTGGTTGGAATTGATGACACGCCCTAGCGGGAGAGACCAAATTCCTAGCGTCTACCCTAAAACTAGTAACCCAGCCCTTCAACCTGCTGTCCTGCAAGGGTTTCACACCATAGCTAGAATCTTAGGTCTACAGAACTTGCTATAATATGGCGAAAGTTAATAACTCTTGACAAATCCGGTACGCCATGTTGCGAATTATTACAGACTTTGATGGGCCGATCATGAACGTATCGGAGCGCTACTACAAAGTGTATCAATATTGTCTAGAAGCAGTGCGGGAACCAGAGCAGCCTATACAGCAGCTTTCTAAGAGTGAATTTTGGGATTTCAAGCGATCGCAGCTCCCAGAACGCGAGATCGGACAGGCTTCAGGGCTAACGGATGAGCAAGCACAAGCTTTTGCCACACTGCGGAAGCAAACAGTCCACACTCTCCCGTATTTACATCACGACAGCCCAATCCCCGGTGCTGTTGAAACGCTAAGCTATGTGCAAACGCTAGATATCGATCTAGTGGTGATGACAATGCGGCGAGAGCAAGAGCTAGATGAAGCCCTTGCGCGTTGCGGTTTAGGACGATTCTTTGCAGCGGATCGCCGCTATTGCCTCAGCAATGATTATGTAAAGACCGCCGATATAAAAGACAAACCTCGACTAATGGCGCGGGCAATGCGCGAGTTAGCCCCTGCATCGACTTGGATGATAGGCGATACTGAAGCCGATATTGCAGCAGCCCAAGCCCACAACATTCCAGTAATTGCAGTTCTATCTGGAATTCGCGATCGCTCCCGACTCAGCCTGCACAACCCTAACTGCATTGCCGCAAACTTGCAAGAAGCCGTCAGCATTGTTTTAGACCAGAGTGGAATGCAGCTACAACCTGCTACCCCTTTAACGCTTCACCAACCAGCCTAGCTCACACCTGTTTAGGGTGCTGTGCCTCTAGCCTCATACATTAAAACCCTGCGGCGTCACCCATAAAATGCCTAAACCACAGGAACCGTCGAGATGGTGGTGATACAGCACGCTAATTGATTCAGTGAAGGAGCGTTTAAGTTGTCTGTAAGCATTCAGAGCCAAGTTATCAGGCCTTGTAGCACCTTGTAGTACCTTGTAGTATACAATGAAGCTTGCAGAGTTAGCTGCCGTTCCTATGGGACTACAGATTGAACCATACGCCCCTTGCCACCTCGATGCTATTATCCGTCTTTCGCTTCGAGCATGGGCTCCGGTCTTTAATTCGATGCAGAAAGCGATGAACGCTGATGTGTACCAGGCGTTCTACTCCGACAACTGGTGTATGAACCAGCGAACGGCTGTCGAATATGTCTGCGCCGCGGAAGACACGCATGTATGGGTCGCTAGTGATGCAGATTCTACGATGGGCTTTGTAGCAGTAAAACTACACTCAGAAGACAGCATGGGTGAAATCTACATGATTGCTGTCGATCCAGACGTTCAAGGTCACGGTGTTGGCAGCGCACTGATAGAGTTTGCTCTTGATTGGATCAAAGATGCTGGGATGTCTATTGCTATGGTTGAAACCGGAGGTGATCCCGGTCATGCTCCAGCACGTCATACCTATGAAAAGGCGGGCTTTGATCTGTTCCCAATCGCCAGATATTTCAAGAAGCTCTAGGGCGGGTCATCAATTCCGACCAAACGCCTTGTGCTATGAGCATTGCAACGCCCGATCCAAAAACTAGGCTAGGGGCTGTGACCGTCCATTTCTGGGCCATTAGCAGCTAATTGATGACAGTCCCTAAGTATGGATGCAATCCTTAGGGGTTACTTTGCTCTCTAATTAGTCAACCGAGATCGCCGCATAGCACCCCAGCATGCCGACCGCTGAGAGGTTATCTACAGCGGAGAATGTTTGGAAACGTTAAACCTGCCCCTACCGCAGAAAGCTAGAGACCAGCCACAGTATGCCTAATGTAAACAGCGATGCTATATTTTCAGCGCTTAAGCCAATAAATTGGATTGAAGCAAGGAGTACTGTGCTAGCCCACGAGCCAATTACCACTCCAACAATCAGCGCTATTAGAGTCAGCAAAAACGATCGAATAAACTTCTGTTCTTTTCGATTAAGGAAATAAAAGCAAAAGCCTACCCCTAGGGCCAGTGCAAGAGGCGGTGCGCTCAAGCTTAGCAACGCGGCTGCTGACATTAAACCTGCCGGCAACAAAATGTCGGCTCGGCTAGGGGTATCAACCAGTCCTCGCAACAGCTCTTTACCCTTATTAACTTGGGCAGGTGGAAAATCGGGTGCTGGCTCAACCACGCGCTCCGGGAATCGGATTCTATCCGGCACCTTAATGCGCCCTTCCTGCCGTAGGCGCAGCCGATCCATCAATATGGCGTCGTAGGACGCTTCTACTGATTCCATCTGTCGGCGATCGCCGTTACATTCCTCCAACAGTCGAGTGCGCGCCTGCTGAATTTCTTCAAACGACGAGTTCTCATCTACTCCAAGCTTTTCGTAGTGACTGAGCTCGCTCATCTATATCCTCCGGAGACCCGCGCAAACGTGAATTTGGAGCAAAGTTAAAGGCATTATGACATGAGTGCGGGCAATGCCCAGCGATTTGACTTTTGACTTAAGAGCGATCGCCCCAGATGCGGTACAGCTATACAAGCAGCGCGCTCCCATAAAGGACATTGTAAGGGTAGATATCTTCAACCGGGAGTATCATTGCCAACCCTGACAGCAAGCCAATTGCGCATCTGCGCCACTGCACAGCGTTCTACTACGCAAGGCTGATTTAAAGATAACTTGGCCTATAGCCTAGGTTCGAAGCACAAATGTGCCCTACGACCACTGCCCACTTCATGAGTGATGCGAAGACGCCGCATGAAAGCGCTGATTCAAAGCCCACTTTAGGCAGCCTCTGCAATTCTTAGCCACTTCGCATACGTTATTAACGTTTAGTTATCAGTGTAACTGCCCTGCTTCAAATTCGGAAATGTAGAATGAGTAAAGATTCGCCAAGTTTCGCGGTTCGGTCTATCTTTGATAGGTACTAGCGAAAGCGTGTAGCCGCGATCGCCGGACGACCATCTACGACACAATCCGCCAACAGCACCTCACTTAAGCGGTGCGAGACTTCCAAAAGGAGTCACTTGATAGTGACCTAAAGTTACGGATCAGCGATGAATCGAGAGTGTGGCTTGGGTCTTACGGATAGACAATCGGGTCTTCCTACATCAACTTCCAATCAAGCGATGACTTTTTTTTGCGGATTATTGCCCTGAGAAGGCGTTGATATAAGAAGATCCAGTTCATTCCGGTTTTATTTGTACCTGTATTGGGTACCCTTCTATCAGAGATTCAGTATCAATACTCAGACTGCACGCCTTAAAATGCTTGCAATGTTGTGAGTCACTTCCTCCCACTAGACCCCAAGACACAAGGTTACAATCATGGCTCTAGCCAAGATCCTCGTTGTTGACGACGACCTCGGAATCCGAAATCTCATCCAACGCTTTTTGTCTAAGCATGACTACCAAGTAGAGTCTGCCGAAGATGGCAAAGGGGCTATGGCAGCGTTTGAGCAGTTCAATCCTGACTTGGTAATCTTGGATGTGAATTTACCAGACGCGACGGGTTATGCGCTTTGTCAAGATATGCAAACGCGAACGGGCGTGTTTGTGTTGATGCTGACCAGTCGCGCTGATGAAGCAGACAAAATTCGGGGGTTCTCTCAAGGGGCAGATGATTACCTCACCAAACCGTTTAGCCTAGGTGAGCTAGAAGTGCGGGTGCAGGCCATCCTCAAGCGGCAGCGGGCGATTACACCCACAGAGCAACAGTCGCTTCAGTTCAATGGCTTAGCGATTGACCCCGTGCGCCGCATCGTGACGCTAAACGATGACCCAGTTAACCTGACAGCCTTAGAATTTGACTTGCTGCACTTTTTAGCCAGCCATCCGGGCCGAGTGTGGCGACGGGCTGAGCTGATTCAAAAGGTATGGGATTACGAATATGTAGGGGATCAGCGAGTGGTAGATGTCCACATCGGGCAGATCCGCAAAAAAATCGAGATTGACACTAGCCAACCTAATTTGATTCATACCGTACGCGGCGTAGGCTACAAGTTTGAAGCGCCTACAACAATGGCGGGAGAGCCAGCGTCAGCTGCACAGGTAGACCTGTAATATTGTAATTTTAGTCGTGGTATCTCCAGTCAGAATGTTGTTTGGGGCAGGCTGTGTTTGCCTCACACACTAGCCTGAACCCACGCTCACACACTCACTATTCCGAACTTATCTGGTTCTATCCGGTTGTCACGGCCTTTTGCCTATCTTTATCCATAGCAGAGGTGAATGTGAGAGGCTCGGCATCTATCAGGTCTCACGTCTTATTAGTTTGCTGCAACAGTTGAACTGGCCGCTCGCCTCAATATACTGAGCGATATTGAGCGCTTAAGAATCTAGCCCCCCCCACAAACGAAACGGGTGTCGTGAAAGAAAGGCGTTGTAATAGCGGGGATCACTAGAAACTTCAGTGCCGATCCAATCGGGGATCGGGACGGTTTGGGTTTCGCTGGTGAGTTCTACTTCGGCCAGAATCAATCCAGCATTTTCGCCAGCAAATTCATCAACTTCCCAGATTAATCCCTGGTAAGGAATGTGATACCGCGTTTTTTCAATCAGGGGGCGATCGCACATGAGCAGCAATAGCTCCTCCGCCTCTGCCAGAGGGATTTCGTACTCAAACTCTTTCCGAGTCAAACCCTGTGCTCCACCCTTGAGAGTGAGAAACCCTGTCGTTCCTGCAACGCGCACCCGCACGGTGCGCCCCTGCGAAGCTAATACATAACCCTGACGATAAACAGCGCCCGGGCTCTGCCCGCGCCAACCATCGCCCTGCACTAGAAATTTCCGCTCAATTTCAATGCCCATGCATGGTTCCAAGATTAGGACTCAGCAGATCGCTGGTTAATGTAGAGAAACGCATCCACCTCAGCTGCGCTAGGTTGCGCAGCGATCGCCCCCGGACGAATAGTGGTTAAGGCTCCTACGGCACTGGCATACACCATCATGCCATACACCACCGCCGCATCATTGAGGGCTGGGATGCCCTGCTGACACAGTTGATGTAAAAAGCCAGCGACAAAGGCATCACCAGCTCCAGTAGTGTCTTCAACCTCAACTTTAAAGGACGGCACATGGCCTTGATGCCCAGAGATACAGTAGCTGCAACCCTGGTCACCGTCGGTCACTAGCACCCCTTCAATAGACTCAATGCGTTCGGCGATCGCCCCCGGCTCGCGCGTTTCAAATAACCAATCGGCTTCTTCTGCCGACAGTTTTAAGAAATCAACCTGTTTGATCAGCTCATGAATGGAGCCCCAAGCCGCCTCGGGATCATCCCAAAACATCGGTCGCCAGTTCACGTCTAGCACGAGCTTGAGGTAATACTGATCGGCCAATTCTACAGCACGATGCAGGGCCGCGCGGGTGTCGGCATAGGGCATCTCTAGGGTGCCCAGCACTAAATAGTCGGCTTCAATAAACAACTGCTCAGGCAGGTCATCTGCCTGCAAGCGAGTATCAGCAAAATCTGCACTGGTGCGATCGCCAAACCCGGCAAACTGGCGATCGCCCCCCTCTGAGCGAACCACATAGATGCTGCGAGTAGGTGCAGTAGCATGCCGCTGGACGCCCGTCACATCCACCGTGATACCGTGCAGCAGATGAACCAATCTGTCCCCCGCTTCATCTTGCCCAACGCAGCCGACAAACCCTGCCCGAGTGCCCAATTTAGTTAATGCACAGGCTACATTAGCCGGGGCACCACCTGGATAGGCAGTCCAAGAGGAAACCGCCTCGTAGGGGCGTCCTGGCTGATCGGCTAGGTAGTCAAATAACACTTCACCCAAACACAACACACGGGGGCTTGTCACCAACCATTCCTCCAGTTCTAAGGCAACATACATCTATTAAGCGAGCCTGCGCTGACTCCAGCTATCGTCTGGACTGGGGCATTGCTAACGCGCAGTCAGCTACTAGCAGTTATCAAAGGCTACCATCCTGCAGCTGGGTAATAATGCGCTCCCCAAATTCAGCATCAGAATTCGCCAAGCCTAGCAACTGAATATACTCTTGCCGCGTTAGCCCAGTCGATTCAATCACAGAAAAGGCCGCTGCCTCAATCTCTTGCTGCACCCGCACCGACTCTAACTGTGTCTCTGCAGCCTGCAACTCGCCTTCTCGCCGCTCTACCAAAGCCAAGACCTGCACATAAGCATCCACAAACTGGCTCACCTTTTCAGAAGAAATATCCTCTACTTGAAGGTTGAGCGAAGGCACCGGAGATTGGTTATCTGTCGCCTTGGCTCCATCCTCTGAGGCAGTCTCTGGAAGAACCTCTGCCGCCAGAGCAGGGTAAGCATCACCCCACCCGCCCAGCACGAGCAGTAGCAGCACCACACTCATCGCGAGGTGCATCCCCCCATGCCAGACTCTACGCCAGCTCCCTTTCCAGACCTTCTGCTGCATCCCACCCTCCTGCTGGATTCCAATGTTTCAAACTCAAGAGTGTGGGATTTTCTTGAAGCACAAGCGCAACGTGCAATTTTGACCATCACTCATCCCTGTTGGTTCAGATAAACCAAACTACCAGCGCCGAGTGCGCTGCACTACATCAAAAATACCTGCAGCCACCGTCGCCATAATTAGGAACCAAATGAGTCCACCTGGCATAAAGGTCAGCAACCCCACACCCCGCAGAATCCATACCGCAGCCGTAACCCCGGACAAGGCCAAAAATATAGACGTGGTCAATCGCATCGCTTCTGCTGCAAACTCCATATACCCAGTGCGCACACAATTACAAACGCTGACAGCATCTAGGCTCGGCGACGAATACCAGCCAAAATTCCTGCTCCAATCGCCAGAAGCACCAGCGCCCAGATCGCCTCTCGGGGAACCGCAATTTCGGTAAACGCTTGCAATAGCAGCAGCGCAGCCATGATGACGAGCATAAAGCCCATGATGAAGAGAAAAATAGTAATAGCTAAATTGGGGGTTCGACCCACAGGACTTGCTCCAGCGTACGACGGGTTTATAACAGCAGTAGGCTTTACAGGACAAAGCGCCTCGATTAAGGCCGAGATCCGCACTTTGATTAACCAGAACGACTCGATCTATCCCTATTTCCTAGTCTGCCGATGCCATTTTAGAAGATCCTTGACACCGCAACGCTGCGAATACGCCAGATTTAAATGCTCATGCCTCAGCCCTGTAGAGGGTTCTTAACCAAATTTCAGAGTAAATTCGGACGACACAACCCGCTACGGCTAAGCTAGGGTGTCTGGAAAGGGCACGCTATACTAAATCTTAAATCAATCTAAAGATTTCTTGGTAGCTAAGTTTTATCTTTAATTCGTGCTTTAGAAGCTAAAAAATAGGCTGATTTGTCACTCCCGTTTGGTTCCCAGCTTCAGGGTGATTGGCGACCAGTGCATATATAGCCATCAGACTCGCCTTGATCTTCTCTAAAACTTTATGGGTAAGCGCTACGTTCCATTACAGTCAATACATCAAACTATTGACAGATAAGGCAATTTGCTACCGCAAGCATCCGAAAACACCGATACGGCATTTGTTTATTGCATCTATAGGCTTCAAAAATTCAGGGTTGTCTATACTGTGTTATCAAGCTAGGTCATCAAGCTAGCCAAAAGCTAACCAATGAATTGCGCAGTCTGGCTCTGTGTTTTGCCCCGTGCTCTTAGCCCTCAACGCATCGTTGCGATAGCTGTTGACGGGCTGCTTACATTGCCCCTTCATTCTAGGTTTTGCTGTGATGTTCATCGACGCTTCAACCGCATCCACGACAACTATGCCCTCGCGTCTGTCATCGTCTCCAGGTCGGCTATATCGGCCTGAGGCCAACAACAGTGCAATGCTGCGCGGAGGCGATCGCACCCTATTGCTGAATGGTGAAGTTGTCCTGCAAACGCAACCCCACACCGATTGGGGAGCCGCTATCACCGCTCACCTGTTTTTGCCGCTCCAGCGCGATCGCTGCTGGCAACAATTGACCAACTATCCACGCTGGGTGGAGTTTTTCCCTGACATCACTCGCAGCAATGTCATCACGTCGCCACCGGCCCAACACTGGAAGCAGATCTACCAAGCGGCTTGCAAGAACTTTTTTCTATTTAGCGCTCGGGTTGAAGTCTATCTCCGGGTTCTAGAAGTGAGTAGTGCTCAGCAGCAGCAGATTCAGTTTCGGATGGAGCGCGGCAACTTCAGCGATTTCTCAGCAGACTTATATCTGCAAGACTGGCAGGGCGGCACGCTGCTAACTTATGCAGTTCGGGCCACACCCTTGCTGCCCGTTCCCTCAATGGTGTTAGAACAGGCCATGCGAATGGATTTGCCCAACAATATGCGGCAAATGCGGCGAGTTCTTTGCTCAAGATAGTTTGGATTTGTTGGGATGCAGCGGCGGGGCACCTGCGTTGCAAACGCCCAAAGGCCCTCTAGCCCTACGATTCCAAATCGCCTGCCGGATGAAGCGCTAGCATGGCGTCTGGCCTGTTTGTCCTGTTGTGACGCCTGAGCGGCGATCGCCAGAACAGCGTAGGAAGGATGAAGCTTTAGCATGGCGTCCATAAGGTTATGCCGTTATAAGTCGGTAGTGCCTTGACTATCCAGTGATGCACGCTACTTTGGTATTGGTTTGTCTGTGCTTTCCTGTCCGATGATTGGTCTGATGCCCATTTTGTGCAAAGGATTGCGAAGGGTATTTAGCGGGCTTGGGCACACTTAAACCAAGATTTGCATGGAAAGCGTGGCATGAGCGGGAATCGTAGCATGAATGCACTAAATCAACGGGCGATCGCCGCTGTTGCACTAGGGTGGAGCGGTCTAGGCCTCGCGCTGATGGGCGCTGTGCCAGCTCCGACCGTCCCCCGCCCGGAGGAGTTTAGGCCATCCTCCGCTCAGGAGGGATTTGACCGACTGCGTCAGATGTTTTCTGACGATATCCAGAACACGCTTAATGCCTGTTGGGATGAAGGTCGGGTTGACTTAGCGATAGGCGCGGATGCAGCAGGAGCAGTAGTTTGTGGAGACGGTTCTTCTCAACCAGCCGTTTTCTACAGTGATTATTTAGATACGGTCTCAGATTTGCTGACCGCCAGCAGTCTCGTGGGGCTGCAAACAGTGATGCGGAATGATCCCCGGGTTACGCCAGAAGTTCTGTCGGTTTTTGCAGCGACAGAGCAGGGGAGCCAACTGTTGCGAACAGCGGTGCAGACTGCGATCTTGCGGAGTGGGCTGCAATCGCCGGAAGCCTCGGCGTCTGCTGATGTGCTGGCTGATGCGGTAGTTGCTCGGCTATCGCCCAATGTGCAAGATCCCCAACGGTTTGAGACCTTGCTGGGTACATCAGAGCAATATGAACAGGTGGTCGCTCAATTTTGCACCGCTCCCGGCCTGTCGGCAGAAGCGGCTAGGGCGGAGTTTCCAGAGCTAGACATGCTACAGCTCTATGCCATCTGCATTGACCAGTCGGGTATTGCAGATGAAGCGCTGCAAATGTTGGGTGGCCGATGACTATTGTGCTGACCAATGATGATGGGATTGACGCGCCTGGATTAGCGGCGCTAAAACAGGCTCTCGGCGATCGAGGCGTGGTAGTAGCGCCAGCGGCACACCAGTCAGGCTGTAGCCATCAAGTCACGACGCAGACTGCAATTCAGATAGAGCAGCGATCGCCCGATAGATGGGCAATTGCAGGAACGCCAGCAGATTGCACTCGGGTGGCACTGCATCAGCTTTATCCCCAGGCGCAATGGGTCTTATCGGGGATCAATGCGGGTGGCAACCTTGGCGCTGACACCTACATTTCAGGAACCGTGGCAGCAGTGCGAGAAGCCGTGCTGCATCGGGTTCCAGGGATTGCAGTGTCTCACCTAATTCGTCGAGGATTGGCGATTGACTGGGAGCAAGCGGCACAGTGGACAACCATTGTGCTCGATAAGCTTATGGCGCAGCCCGTACAACCCGGACAGTTCTGGAATGTAAATTTGCCCCACCTGCCGCCCGGAGCGCCCGAGCCAGAGTTGGTGATATGCCCCTTGTGTACGCAACCGCTACCGCTCAAATTTGCGGCGGAAGGGAATGAGGTACGGTATGTCGGCGTTTATCCTGATCGAGAACGGGATCCTGAAGCAGATGTAGCAGTATGCTTTGACGGCAACATTTCCATCACTCAGGTTTGCCTATGGGATGCAGCTTCTGACCTGTAGGGCGATCGCCCTTCTAGAAAGAAGGCACGCAGACATCCGGGAAGGCACGCAGACATCCGGGTTAACGTAAACTCAATCGCGCTGTTTCAGCCCCGTATCGCAGGTCTGAAATGGCGAAACCCCATGCCATCCGTAACGTAGATGACATGGGGTTTCGCATCGGTCGAACTGACATTTTGGTGTAAGGTTGCGCAGGCTTCTGCCCACATCATGGCAATGGGTCAGGGCCTGAGCCGCATTGGGGAAGGAGAATCGACATAGCAGCGCTCTAGCCCAGCCTAGCCAAGCGATCGCCACAACCGCATCAGGTATTACGCGGTTTTTTTTAGCAGATAGCAGGGATTGGGCGATCGCCCAATCCCTGCTATCTGCCCGATATTCACACGCGGTTTTCCCGAGCCAACAAGCGCGTCTCACCCGTATAAACTTAGAAGTACCAGACGCTAGAGAATTTTGGGCTGGCGATAGGGCACCTCATCAGAGGTTTGAGACGGTGCCCAACGCAGTGAACCAAGAGCCCCTAACGTAGCTTTTGTTTGATGAAGTTGAGCAACTGCGCCATTTGCTTCTTCATCAGATCGAGCTCAGCCTGCATTTTCTCTACCTTTTGAGTCAGCGCGACGACATCGGCTGAGCCAGCCGCAGCAGGAGCAGCAGCAGCAGGGGTTGGTTGCGGCCACTTGCGAAACTTCTGCATAGCAGACTTAATGGCTTCTACCAGCTCTTTCTGCTCAAAGGGCTTTTCAATGAACTCAAAATATTCAAAGGGTTCAGGAATTTTTTCTGTGACTTCTTCCTTACGGCCCGACATTAGCACCAGAGGCGCACGCAGTTCTGGCTTTGCCTGAATTTCCTGAAACACTTCCCAGCCGCTCATGCGGGGCAACAAGAAGTCAAGCATGATCAGATTAGGGCGCTGCTGATGAATAGTATTCACCCCTTCCACGCCATCTTTTGCTTCTAAGACCTCAAAATTGCCCTTGGGCAACATATCTCTCACCATATTGCGAATGACTCGGCTGTCGTCAATCACTAAGATTTTGTGAGTTGCCACGGCGAACTCCTTCAAGTAGGTACGAAAAGTAGGTAGAAACTGAGCAAAAGCAGGACGACTAAGATGGAGGATTTTCGAGATACTTCAGCTTAACGCCCTATCAGGTTAATGATAATCATAAAGCCAGAGCGTAGCTGCACATTGGCAATGCTGGCTGAATCTAGGTCAGGTTGGCTGAACTTATCTAGATTTATCGCAACTGGCACAGGCAGACGCTCTAAGTGTGCCCACTTCCTCCACTAGACTGCCCAATTTCCACTGGGTTTATCTCAGGTGCGTTATAAGAAAATTGGGATGTGAGCAGGAGCGGTTGACTTTCTTGGCTAAGCACGGCTGTGTTGCTGCGGTGATTCACTAGGCCGTGCTTAGCATGCAGTACTTGAGCAGAGGTTGCAACAGTCCCTACCAAAAGAATTTAGTTTGTATTGAGCTTGTAAGGCTATGGCAGATTCATCGGGGCGATCGCCCCATTCATCCACGCATGCATCACCCCTAGCCACGCTGCCGCCGTGGCTGCGCCGCCCCATTGGCAATGCCAGCGACCTATCAACAGTGCAGCGCATCATCAAGCAACGGGGCATTCACACCATTTGTGAGGAAGGGCGCTGCCCCAACCGTAGCGAATGTTATGCCAACCATACGGCCACCTTTTTGCTGATGGGGCCAACCTGCACCCGCACCTGCGCCTTTTGCCAGGTAGACAAGGGCCACGCCCCCCAGCCCCTAGACCCTCAGGAACCAGCCAAGGTGGCAGAATCCGTGAAGCTCCTAGGGTTGCGCTATGTTGTATTGACCTCCGTAGCCCGAGATGACCTGCCCGATGGCGGTGCAGGCTGGTTTGCCCAAACGATAGACGCCATTCGCCAGAACACTCCAGAGGCCCAGATAGAGGTGCTAACCCCAGATTTTTGGAGCGGGCCCGGGGGGGCGCGCGAGCAACGTAGCCGTGTGGCTGCTGTGGTTGCGGCAGAGCCTGTCTGCTATAACCACAATGTAGAAACCATAGAACGGCTACAGGGGGTGGTGCGGCGTGGGGCAAGGTATGGGCGATCGCTCCAGGTACTCGCTTGGGTGAAGCAGATGAACCCTGCGATCGCCACAAAGTCAGGGCTGATGCTGGGGCACGGTGAGACCGAGGCCGAGATTATTCAAACGCTGCGAGACTTACGAGCCATAGAGTGCGATCGCCTGACGCTAGGGCAATACATGCGCCCATCCCTCGATCACCTACCAGTGCAGCAGTATTGGACGCCAGAGGAGTTTGACCACCTGGGAGCGATCGCCCACGAATTGGGGTTTGCCCATGTGCGATCGGGGCCATTAGTTCGCAGTTCATACCATGCCGGAGAGCCGGACGAGATCATCTAGACGTCAGAGACATTTCTTTCTCAGATCACATCCCAGCGGGATCAAATGCCTCGGTCTGGTACTCTTTGGCACAGAATGTCAGTTAAGCTAGGCGGCAAAACTCCTGTAAGGCCGGGACAAGGCTGCCTATGCATGGTGCACAGGGGAAAGATATGGAGCGATTAGAACTCACGAGGGCGTGTCTCAAAAGTCAGTCAAACCCTGATTACTTCGTACGCAAAATCAAGGTTTCAGGAGGCTTCAAAGCAGACCCTAGTGTCGAGGGCGAATCAGGAGAAGCTTCTGGCACAGTGCACCATTGACGCATCCCGATTCAGTGTTGCTTTAGTACCACTGAACAATCGACAGGCTTATTAAAGAGTTCATTAAGGTACAGCGTTCTTCCCGTCTTCCGCCAACTATAGAAAAGAAACTATAGAAAAAGAAGAAGACCTCCTGGTAAAGGAACGGTTTTAGATGTTGTTCCAGGATAGAGTAATTCGTGACCAGCCATAACCTGCAGTCTGTTTCCCAGTCAGACCCCTGGTCTCGCCAGGATGAGGCATCGTTACACCATCAAGCCTGTGGTTCGGCAGACTCCAATGCCTCCGTTCCTACAGATCCTACAAAGAGTCCTTCTCCAGCAGTTCTAGTGTTAGCAGATGCGGCGTTATTATGGCAAACCCTGCCATCTGCATGCTTGGTGATCGATAGCGAGGGCTATATTTCTGGTGTAAATGGCTTTGCAGAGCGGTGCCTGGGCATTGCAGCAGAGTCTTGGCACGGGGCACTGGTGCAAAAATTGGTAGAGCCGGTGGATCAGGGCGCATTTTTGCAAGGGTTGAGCCGTGCCCGGCGCGATGGCTATGCCGAGTGGCAAAGTCGTCTGTGCTATGCCACGTCTCCGACGACGACGACGCTGCGGGCGGTGACAGTGCGGGCTCAGCGGTTGGCAGAGGCCAAGGCGGCGGGCTATTTGCTAGTGGTTGAGCCGCTGACGCAACCTATGGAGGTGATGTTACCCGACTTCTCTCTGGAACAGAGTAAGGGCGATCGCCCCTATCCCCCCCCGTCTCCTCCGGGGCACAGTGAGCCATTAAGGCAACCCTCGTCTGCTCACATTGATTTCAACGAAATTCTCGACGGCTTGTTAGCGGCCATCACCTGTTACTGCTGCCATCCTGATGGTTCCTGGGAGTATGTCTATCACTCACTTGGGGTAGAGCAGCTATTTGGATTTTCTGTCGCCGAGTTTGAAGCCAATAAATATCTATGGCTATCGCGCGTTGCCCTAGACGACCAAGATAATCTGCTCCGCTGGCAAGACAGCATTATTCCTAACAGCACGAGTGGGCGGTTTGATTATCGCTTTTGGCACAAAGATGGCTCCCTGCGTTGGATCGCCAATCGCACCTCATCCTGGTGGGATGCGAATGCGAACTGCTGGATTGTTACTGCGGTGGAAACCGACATTACTGCTCAGAAGCTCTTGGAACTAGAGCTTACGCACTCTCAAGGCAAAATTCAGCATATTCTCGATACTGTATTTGCTTATCTCTATGGGTATCACTACTATCCCAACGACACGTGGGCCTACGACTTTATGTCGTCAGGGTGCGACAAGGTGTTTGGTTTTACGGTGGATCAGCTCAAGGCCGACAGCAATCTATGGTTGTCTCGATTAGCACCGGGCGATCGCCATACCCTTCGGGATATCGTCAATGCCATTCGCAAAGAACAATCCATCACGGTGGAATACCGCTATCACCATCCAGACGGCACACTCCGCTGGATAGCGAGCAGCCACATCTCCCAGTGGGATCATGACGCTGACGCTTGGCGCGTCACAGCAATTGATTTTGACATTACAGCCCGCAAACACCTAGAGCAAAACTTGCAGCAGCAGACCCAGCGACAGCAGGCGCTGAGCCAGGTGATTCAGGCCATTCGCAATTCGTTAGACCTGCCGACGATTTTTCACACGGCCGCCGAGCAAACGCGGCAATTCCTCAATATAAACAGTGTGCGTGTGGTGGAATATCGTCCCCATCACGAAGAGTGGTGGGTTCAGACTGAATCGCTGCGATCGCCCGATATTCCCAGTTGGTTGCACCGCAGCATACCCGCCAACAACAACGCAATTTCGCAGCAGTTGTTGCGCGGTGAGGTGGTGCAAATCCATGATCAATCGGCACTTCAAGATGTGCTGAATCAGTCTATCTATACCGAAGCGACAGGGCAGTGGCTGCTGGTGCCCATCGGGGTGGGAGGGGGCACGTGGGGGTCGCTTAGTTGTATTGCGCCTCAGGGGCGGCAGCCCTGGCAACCCCAAGATGTGGAAATGGTAGGGGCGATCGCCGAGCAACTGGCGATCGCCATCCAGCAGGCGCAACTGTATGAACAGGTGCGCCACCTCAACACCCAGCTAGAATCCACTGTGGATCGGCGCACGGCAGAACTGCTCCGCAGCTTGAACTTTGAGGCCCTGCTGCGCCGCATTACTGACCAAGTCCGCATCAGCCTAGATGAATCGCAAATCATGCAAACTGTGGTGGAGTTGCTAGTGAACGAGTTGAATCTAGACTGTTGCGATTCTGGCATCTATGACCTAGAAAATCAGCTTTCGACGATTGCCTATGAGCACACCGTTACCCTGCCATCAGCGAATGGAACGGTTATCCCCATGCAGGATTACAAGGAGATTTATCAGCAGGTGTCTAGCGGTTCCGGCACCCAGTTTTGTTGGCTAGATTGCTCCTATACCCGCCCTAACAAGCAGCATTATGCGCTGTTAGTCGTGCCGATTATTGATGACCAGGGCATTTTGGGAGATTTGTGGCTGTTTCGGTCAAAGCAATGCGGGTTCGAGCTGACTGAGGTGCGTTTGGTAGAGCAGGTTGCAATCCAATGTGCGATCGCCTTGCGACAGTCTCGGCTCTATCAGGCATCACTAGAACAGGTTGAGGCATTAGAAAAGCTAAATTTGCTGAAGGATGATTTCCTCTGTACTGTGTCGCACGAGCTGCGATCGCCCATGTCCAACATCAAGATGGCGAGCGAGATGTTGGAGATCATCTTGAGACAAGCCAATGCTCTGTCATCCGAGGATCAGCGGGCGCTGCAATACTTCAGAATTTTGCAAGACGAGTGCGATCGAGAGACTGGGTTAATTAACGATCTACTAGATTTATCGCGGTTAGAGGCAGAAATTGAGCCGCTCTATCTCTCTACCCTGCCGCTCAAGGCTTGGACACTCCATGTCGCCGAGCCGTTTGTGGAGAAAACGCAGCAGCAACAGCAGCAGCTCCGGTTTCAAATTCCTGATGATTTGCCGCCGCTCACTACAGATTTCACCTACCTAGAAATGGTGCTGACAGAACTCTTCCACAATGCTTGCAAATATACCCCGCCTCACGAGGCGATTGAGGTGCAGATTTTGGTCGGGGAGCGATCGCACGTGGCAAGGTGGACACGGTCGTCTGCGACAGAGCCCGAGAGCAATCCTAATGATCTGCTGTTTCAAATTGCTATCAGCAACAGCGGGGTCGAAATTCCACCCGAGGAACACGATCGCATCTTCGATAAGTTTTATCGGATTCCCAACGGCGACCCTTGGAAGCACGGCGGCACTGGACTAGGGTTGGCGTTGGTTAAACGACGAGTTGAGCGCCTCAGCGGATGTATTTCTGTGTCCAGCCAGCGCCAATGCACCACCTTCACCCTCACGCTTCCCTGCCTTATCCCAGTCGAGGTGCCCCCAGCGGAACTTTCTGACCTAGCCTAGCCCCACTGCTGGCGAATTTCCATCCCCAGGTCAGGTTTATCAGTAATGATCCCTTCAATTCTAGGATCTCCCATCGCCTGATGCATCACGTCTGCATCGTTCACCGTCCACAGCCAGATAGGCAGTTCTCCCACCACTTTTGAGAGCAGCTTTGAGTCTAGCAGTTGCCAGTCTGGGGCAATAAAGTCCGCTTTCATTTTGCGAACGCGCTTTCGCACTGAGTTGGCACTGCACCGCAGCGACTTGCACACATCTACTGTTACATCGCCAAATAAAAACCCCGTCATGATGTCGGGGCACTTTTTCTTGATGCGTTGGATGGCGGCAGGGTAGAAGGAGGTGACTACAAATTGCTGGGGGCTACCGGAAGCAAGCAACAACCGCACAATCTCTTTTTCAAAGCCCATGCCTTTAAGCTCTACATCTAGCCGAATGCGGCCAATGCACAGCTCAAGCGCTTCTTCGAGCGTGAGAACATCGGCATCGACGGTGCGTACATCATCGAGAGTGAGTTTGCGTATAGGGCGATCCTTTAGGGTTGGATCGTGATAAATAATCAGGCGCTTGTCTTTGGTTCGGCGAACATCAAATTCGATCATGTCGGCACCCAGGGCGATCGCCTTCTCAAACGCAGCTAATGTATTTTCCTTTTCGTAGGCGGATGCGCCCCGATGGGCAATAATCTGCGGTTGCATAATCCTCACATTTGTTCTAGGTCACAACTAGAACTCTCCACAGCCCACATTATCGCCATCACCGGGCGATAACCATGTATCGCAGATAAAAATTTCTTAGCTATCTTTGTTTCACTTATCGCATAACCCATTTAGACCTAAGTTCCGGGGAAAGACAGGTTTTGGAGCACGAGGCGTCGCATAGTGCCCCAAAACCATCTGTTAACTCAGCCCTTTTACGGCAAGACCGGAACATCGCTAAGATGCTCTAACTCAACAGATTCGAGAAGAGCGTGCCATTGCTGAGCGATCGCACTATCACTGGGGCGATCGCGCCGTGCAGTGGCCAAAATAGTCAGCGCATCGTGCCAAAAGCCATGCTCAGCATAGATCGTAGCTTGTTGCAGCGGCGAAGCATTTGCGATCACCGGTTCTAGCTCTAGCGGCAGCGTTGTCTGTTGAATCCAGCCAAACACATACAGCGGGTCATCTGCCGTGCAGTAGATTGAAAAGACCCATTTGTAGTCTTCACCCACTTGCAGCGATTGGTCGAGATGTACCGCTACAATGCCAGGGCGATCGCCGTAGGTTATCGGGAGCCGATAGATGAGATTACCCTCACTATCTAGCACACTAAACTCAGCAAAAATCTCCTCCGACAATTCATAGGGAGTATAGAACCAGAGTGTCGGCGTCTCGCGAGTAGTTGTCGCCCATACCACCTGGCCCACACCGATATCATCTAAGAAGGGCTCTCTAATAGCATGAGCCCCTGTTGGCACAAGTGCAGTAATTGCTTGCTGCCCAATCGGGGGGCACTCACCCCGGCTAGCGCCCGAGGTGCCTTGCCCAGATGGCGAACCATTGGGGGGAAAAGCGGGGGGACGGTAAGCCTGTGCTTGGGCATTTGCAGGAAGGGCAACTGCAAGAACAAGGGCGATCGCCCAACTCAATTTCATAGCGTGACTCCTCTCAGGTAACAGAACAGGGGGCAGTGGAGAGATCAAAACTGGTCGCGCTTAAGCACAATCAAAACCTACTCATTTTGTTTAATAAAACCTATTCAGAGTAAACCTCCCAATCCATCACTCTGTTTTTTACGGCTTCATCTACTCTCTCTCTCACCTTAATCAACAGCGCCTCGGCTTCCCATTACGCATGGGTCAGTTAATTAATCGATGCGATCGCCTACCTGACTTGGAGCATTTTCTCCAGTAATATCACGCCAGCTAGACAATTTCCTAAAACCGTGCTGCTCGCGAAAGGCAACACGATTTAGCGTTGTTTCAGCCCCATGCTAGGGGCTGAAACAACGCTATCGAACTCACGGTACTGTCAGCAAATCTTCTCATTGACAAACTAAACAACGGGCATTTGTGCAGCAGATCTACATTCTGCCATTTCAGTGGAACCAGAAAGACAACTTCAGTTCGGGTTAAAAAGGCTTAAAACTATTCCAAACTCATATTAAACAGGACTGGTTCATCAATATCGTCAAACCTAAAAAGGGTGCCACGTATCGTGGCACCCTTTTTTGATATTGACCTGCTGTAATCAAGCAAACAACGTCAGCTATTAGTCAAGATCGGGCATGGCCAACACAGGCTCAGTAGAGCGATCAATGCCCTTCTCAAAGCCAGCTGCAGCAGCGCGAGCGCGGCCCGCATGCCACAGGTGACCGATCAAGAAGAAGAAGCCAAGCACAAAGTGAGACGTAGCTAACCAAGCCCGAGGAGACACAAAGTTCACCGAGTTGATTTCAGTAGCCACACCACCAACCGAGTTCAGAGAACCCAAAGGTGCATGAGTCATATACTCAGCCGCACGGCGAGCTTGCCAAGGCTGAATATCATTCTTCACTTTGTCCAGATCCAGACCGTTAGGCCCCCGTAGAGGCTCCAACCAAGGGCCCTGGAAATCCCAGAAGCGCATAGTCTCACCCCCAAAGATGATCTCCCCAGTCGGAGAGCGCATTAGATACTTACCTAAGCCTGTTGGGCCTTGAGCCGAACCCACGTTTGCACCCAAACGCTGGTCACGAATCAAGAAGGTCAGGGCTTGAGCTTGAGAAGCTTCAGGGCCGGTAGGCCCGTAGAATTCACTGGGATAGGCGGTGTTGTTATACCAAACCATCGTAGAGGCAATAAAGCCCATCAGAGCCAGCGCACCCAAACTGTAAGACAAGTAGGCCTCACCAGACCAAACAAAGGCTCGCCGAACCCATCCAAACGGCTTAGTCAGGATATGCCACACACCACCAGCCACACAGATGAAGCCCACCCAAATGTGACCGCCAATGATGTCTTCCATGCTGTTCACGCTGACGATCCAGCCCTCGCCACCGAAGGGAGACTTTAGCAAATAGCCAAAGATCACCAGCGGGTTGAGCGTTGGATTTGTAATGACGCGAACATCGCCACCACCGGGTGCCCAAGTGTCATACACGCCGCCAAAGAACATCGCTTTGAAGACCAACAAGAACGCCCCCAAGCCCAGTAGGACTAAGTGATAACCAATGATATTGGTCATCTGGTTCTTATCTTTCCAGTCATAGCCAAAGAAAGAAGAATATTCTTCCAACGTGTCGGGGCCGCGCACGGCATGATAAATACCGCCTAGACCTAAAACAGCGGAGGAAATGAGGTGAACCACACCCACGACAAAGTAGGGGAATGTATCCACCACCTCACCACCAGGGCCAACTCCAAGTCCAAGAGTGGCTAGATGAGGTAAAAGAATCAAGCCCTGCTCATACATGGGCTTTTCAGGAACAAAGTGAGCGACCTCAAACAGAGTCATCGCGCCTGCCCAGAACACAATTAGGCCAGCATGAGCGACATGAGCACCCAGCAGCTTTCCAGACAGGTTGATAAGACGAGCGTTGCCTGACCACCAGGCAAAACCCGACGACTCTTGGTCGCGGTTTCCTGCAACAACGTTATTAGAGAGCGTTACCACGTGGCAGTACCTCTTCGGGGAAGATAAAGTTTTCATGCGGCTGGTCTTGAGGTGCCATCCAAGCTCGGATGCCCTCATTCAGCAAGATGTTCTTGGTGTAGAACGTCTC
>JAHHHI010000022.1 GCA_019359435.1 Kaiparowitsia implicata GSE-PSE-MK54-09C | reverse complement strand
GTTTCCGTCCCCTTGCGGGGAAGTGGTTTGAAAGGCCCCTTAGTCTGAAAGCCTTATTCAGCAAGGGTCTAAAGAGATAAAACCACGGAGGTGCATTTCCTACGTTTGCTTTACCACCCAAACCACAAAAAAGCATTGAACGAACAGCCTAAAACCCTTGCAGGACAGGCTATCCACGGAAGTAAACAAAACTATTAGGTTTTCGAGGTGCCGACCACCTGCGTGGATTCATTACCCACACTCTACCGACAAGCCCCCATTCTGTCGAGCCTTTGTTAAAAAATGTACGACGAGGGCGGGGGTTCCGGCTTTGCGCTGCCAATCGTCTTCGTCTTCGCCATTGCCTTCGGCGGAATCCAATAGATTCTGACATTGTCTTCAGCCGGGTTGAGCCGACCTGCCATCTGCTGATAGAGCCGCTCCACCTCGGCCTGGGTCAAAAAGCATTCAAACACACTCTCTTGCACCCGCCGCCCGTGGCCCTCTAGCAGCTTAGAGAGCCGATAGCGACGGCGGTTGTTGGGAATGTCGTAGACGATGAGGGCGAGCATTTTGGAGTGGAGGGTGAAGGGTGGGGAGTGGATGGGTGGATGGGTGGAGAGGGGGGGAGTGGAGGGTGAAGGGTGGGGAAGTGAAGGGTGAAGCGAGTCACCCAAGTCCAAAGCAACGACGCCTAAGAAAGTGAAGGGTGAAGGGTGGATGGGTGAAGGGTGGATGGGTGAAGGGGGGGAACAGGTATCCTCTTTTGCTTTGTGCCTTGATCCTTTCCCATTAGGTGGCGCGGCGGAAGGGGATGTAGGGTGCATTGTCGAGCAGGCAGGCTTTGTAGCGGCGGATCTGGAGTTGGATGATGCGGCGGTAGGGGACGGGTTCGCGGGCGTCGGGATGCTGGAGGGGGGTCATGATGCGGTCTTCAAAGGCTTGCAGGTAGCGGCGGCGGGCGGTGTCGGTGAGGTAGACAGCGCCGTTGGCCTGGGGCGGCAAAAAGTCGTCGGGTTTGAAGACCTGCTGGTTGAGCAGCGTCAGCACCAGGGTATCGACAATGGGTGAGCGGAATTCTTCCATCAGGTCAAAGGCCAGGTGGGCTTCGTGGCGATCGCTCCGGTGCAGGTTGCCCAGGTAGGGATTTAGCCCTTCTAGGTGCAGCAGGCTGAGTACGTTGTTGAATAGCAGCATGTAGCCAAAGCTCAGCAGGGCGTTGACCGGGTCGGTGGGTGGACGGCGCACGCGGGTGGTGAAGCTAAAGTCTTTGTGGGTAATCAGCTGCCCCAGGGCAGGGAAATAGTGAGCGGCGATCGCCCCTTCATGCCCCCGCAACTGGTCGAGGCCGGTATCTGTGGCAGTGAGCAGGTCAATGGCGGCCAGGTCGCGATCAATCCGCCCCACGGCAGTTTCTACCAAATCGCTGTGGCGACGACGGTTGAGCTTGAGCAAGAGCTGCTTAGAATTCCACGCTTTGCCCCGTGCGATCGCCTGGGCGACTGACCACTGAAAGTCGAGGTCGTCGCGACGGGCAAACTGAGCCGCCTCGGCCCGGTGGTCGTCGTATTCCGCGCTCCACAGATGTCCGCGATAGGTGCCGCTCTGCGATAAAAACACCACCGGAATGTGGCGGCTGAGGCAGGCGGCAATGGTGGGGGTGGTGAGAGAGATATTGCCAAACACCATCACCTGTTCAACTTCGGTCATCGGAATCGCAACATTGGTGCGATCGGGCAGCGATAGCACAAAGCGCCCGTGCTCTTTTTGTAGCTGGGTGCCCTGCTGGGTGAGATAAAGGAGCGACATAGCTCAGATTTTGAAGGACGATAGCGAACTATCTCACCTTTCCCGCTCTGGGGGGTGTTACCTAGCCAGCAAAAGTACGGAATTTTTCCGTAAGAGTACGGATGATCTTAGGGGAAAGTAGGGAAAGACGGCAGAAGAATGACGGCAGAAACGGAGGGTGCTGGTAAGTCTAAGGCAGGCTTGGCAAGTGCCCAGTCTGCACTTAACGCAGCAATCCCTCAGAACCGAAGCGTTCAAATATTAGTGTTTCGCTGGTTGGTAGCATTCACCAGATCTTGAAACGAGCAACCTAAAATTTCCATCAACTGTTGAGTTTCAGCAAAGGTCAATCTGGGATCTACCACGCCTCGCTCCCAGGCGCTTACAGACTTTACGGTGACGCCCATCGCATCCGCTAGTTGCCGCTGGGTAAGCCCCGCCCGTTTTCGCAAATCGGCAAAGGTAAATTGATCATTCCCAGCGGACATACTATACTTTGAGGTGTACACCTAGAAGTTTATTTTTGACCTGGGGCATGTTGAGCTAAGCACCCAAAAGCCTGCTCTAGTGGCTTTTCCGTTTGGGTGTCTGTTCCGCTCGCCCTATTCTCAGTCTCTCATCAAACTTCCCTGAAACGGCTGCTTAGGGCCGTCAATTCGTGCTGGCAATTTTTTCCTACATTCTAGAGGGCACCCTATGACCTATCGCGACCGCCTCTATAGCTGGTGCATTGTGCGCCTGCTGCCCCAGCTTCAGCGGGTGACTGTGTCTCGGTTTCGCAGCCGCAGCCAAGCCGAAAACCATCTGAGGGTTTTGCGGCGACTCATGCCCGCTGCGGCCTTTGCCATTGTGTTTGACCCGCCTGCGCCCCCTCTGCCCAACAGCCAACCTCACCCTGCTCACGCCATTAACCCGTCAAACAGCCCTTCTACAGAACGCGTAACCCCCTCAGCAAAGGCTGGCACGGGTAACAGTGCCTGAGGAGCATCGCAAACGGTGGTCGGTTGGTCGGGCCAGTAGACAAATGCAGTCCGCTCGGCTGGGTCAATCCGCCACCCTATCTATGCTCCGTAGTTGAGTCAGTGACGAATATCTTCAGTTACGTTCGCTTGGCTCCGGTCTGGCAAGAGACGTTCGATAGTCCAATCGAGGGCGATCGCACAAACCTTGGCAATGCCGCCACTGTCTTTGCGGGGGATTCTATTCCACACAACCACGCTGATATCTGGAACGATGGAGCGATCGCCATAGACATCCGCAGGATGGCTTCCCGTAGGGTATATACAGCGCAGCTCTGTAAACGCTCGGGCGGTCTGCTTCGGTTTCAAAATCTGGTTGATCGCAGGGGCCAACTCGGTCTGAATGGCAGGGTTTCTGAGTTTAGTCGTCGTCTTTAGCCCCAGCAAAAACACTGGCTGTAGCAATGCTCAAGCTGCCGAGCTGAGCCGTGTCGAGGATGTCGGTACCCTGTAGCAGGCGACCTTCACCATAGCTATCCTCGTGCAACTCTAAGACCAACACTGTTTCTTCTTGGGGGTTCACAATCCAGTATTCTGGGATGCCCAAATCTTGATACTGCATCCGTTTGGCGACATAGTCGCGGTTACGCTGTACCTCCCCAGGGCTGACAATCTTCACCACTACCAGCGGTAGCGGCATGGCCAGGCGAATGGTGTTGCGGCGTTTTAGCAAGGCAATGTGCTCTTCGCGGATCAGGGTTAAGTCTGGAAAACGGTTTCTGGGTTCTCCCCGCACCTCTAGCTCTAGCCCGTGGCCGCGCACCCGTTGATACCCTACCAAAAGCGCAAATTGCAGCAGCAAGCAAGTGGCAATTTCAACGTTAAAGCCAGACTCTGGGGACACCTCAATTAATTCTCCGTTAAAAAGCTCATACAGATTTTCTGTCCCGTCGTCGTAGGACAAATACTCTTCAAAGCTAAGAAACCGTTGTTTGAGTTGAGCCATCGATGGGGAGAATCTAACAGACCTCGACCTGGAACTTTGCTCTCAGCATAGCCCTATCGCAGCAGTTGCAGAAACATTTCCATTGTCGTTTTTCCCTCTACCCTCCAGGAAGGGCAAGCCCTACGTTCTTTCTTCTAGTTTCCGTCCCCTTGCGGGGTAATGAGATTTGAACATTCTTCTCTTAAGCAACTTATGCGCTTAATTGAAGAAGCAGGTTTCCGTCCCCTTGCGGGGTAATGAGATTTGAACACTAAAACTAGTCAAAAAAACCAGCTAACCACCTCGGTTTTCGTCCCCTTGCGGGGTAATGAGATTTGAACTTTAGTTAATTAAAAATGGAAAATGACGGTGAAGCCAGGCGTTTCCGTCCCCTTGCGGGGTAATGAGATTTGAACACTACCGCATGCAACAACAGCCTATCGGGTTTTTAAGTGCGGTTTCTGTCCCCTTGCGGGGTAATGAGATTTGAACCCAACTTTTTTTGGGTTATTCATTTGGACGACTAAGTTTCCGTCCCCTTGCGGGGTAATGAGATTTGAACGTTTTCGGTCAAGCTCCAATAAAATAGGATGGATTGGTTTCCGTCCCCTTGCGGGGTAATGAGATTTGAACCGGGATCTTACGATCCCACGCTTAGACGCCCACATGGCGTTTCCGTCCCCTTGCGGGGTAATGAGATTTGAACCAGCAGGTGCGCCCGATGCCCTAAACCTACCAAGGTTTCCGTCCCCTTGCGGGGTAATGAGATTTGAACTGGTACTGTTGATCGGCAAACGTATGAGCAACGTGGTTTCCGTCCCCTTGCGGGGTAATGAGATTTGAACTAATGTTTGCTAAGGTGCATGATAGCTAGCTAACGCGTTTCCGTCCCCTTGCGGGGTAATGAGATTTGAACTCTCCGACAATGGAATCAGCTTACGCGTTTTTATCACGTTTCCGTCCCCTTGCGGGGTAATGAGATTTGAACGCGCTATTGGAGCTGGGCATCTCATAGGGAGGATGGGGAGTTTCCGTCCCCTTGCGGGGTAATGAGATTTGAACAGTTGCAGGCCAAATTGGAATTGGAACTGCTCGCGGTGGTTTCCGTCCCCTTGCGGGGTAATGAGATTTGAACCGGCACAGATGAAGACTGCCAAGACATCACTGATATTGTTTCCGTCCCCTTGCGGGGTAATGAGATTTGAACCGTTAGGATCGTAGACGAAAATGGGGAAACCCTGTGGTTTCCGTCCCCTTGCGGGGTAATGAGATTTGAACGAATTTGAATGCGTTTCGTACGAAACAACGGGTTTCCGTCCCCTTGCGGGGTAATGAGATTTGAACCGTAGACGCTGGTAATACAGACCTCGACCTAGGCGTAGTTTCCGTCCCCTTGCGGGGTAATGAGATTTGAACCCCATATCGTATCTGGCCCATACGCCGGATTATGTATGAAGTTTCCGTCCCCTTGCGGGGTAATGAGATTTGAACGCAGAGTGCACAATTGGATGGGATGATGTAATGCGTTTCCGTCCCCTTGCGGGGTAATGAGATTTGAACAAGCTGATGAAGCCCGCGCCGCTGTGATTGCTGGTTTCCGTCCCCTTGCGGGGTAATGAGATTTGAACCCCCTCGATCTGGAGACCTTGTGGGGCAAGGCTTTCAACACCCCAATTCTGAGGGGGTCAGCCAAGAGGTCAAATAATTGAGAATTGCTGTCATCAACCCACCCTCAAAGAAGGCTGAAACCCTTGCACGGAAAGGCATCTGAGGGGGTCAACGAAATAATGCGGTTTTCAAGGTTCGGCAGACCCCCTCAGAAAAGGGAGCTTTAAGTCAAGAGTAGTCGATTTACAGAGATTTGACCATAGAATCTAAACGTTCTGCAATATTTTGGTCGAAAAGGGAGTTTTCTGTAGTTAAAACTACCCTATCGAAATTTATATTGCCGCGAAGCGTTTGGATAAAACCTGTGCAAGTTGCTGATAGATAAGTCGTTATCGCCTCCTGTGCTGCCGTCTTTCTTGTCGTGGATACAAGGGAAGGCTGGATGGATGGCTTTCTGCCAGGGTGGGGAGAGCAAGTTTCAGCGCATCTTCTTCCCTTGTATCTTGCTCATTGCTGACAAACCATTCAAAGGCTTCTCCTTCGGGGGTTGGGTTGGGGGTGACTCGTGGATAGTGAACAGCGGCATTGTCTTCAAAGCCTTTGCTACAACGGCAAAAAGCAGCAATAAAAGGGATTCGCTCAAATCTTTGTCCTTTGCCGTAGGCACTTGTCACAGCCTTTTTGTATTTTTCAATACACTCCGCTGCGTCAGCGCTTTGGGTTGCCACGGGTATCAGCGATCGGTAGAACTGGTTCCAGTCGTCCCCTAGCCTTAGGTCTGTTTTCTCCCAGTTGATATCTAGCCAAACGCTGCCAAAACCCAGGGGCTTGCCGCCGCCTAGGCGGTGGTAGTGAATCTCTGGCGAAGTCAATAGCCATAGCAAAGCTCCCAGTTCAACGGAAGACAAATTGCTAACATCTACATCAAATTCAAAGTCTGTTTCAGGCTTGACCCAGCCTTCAATAGAACGATTTTGCTTGTCTAAGTTTTCAGCCCCATCTTGACGGGGTCTGCGATATTCTTGGTGGTGGCCCTGGTCAGAGATTTGGGTTCTATCTTCCGTGGGTTGATCCCAATAGTTCGCAGGCAACCCAGAATGATGAGGGTAAACCTTCCGCCCCCTCAAGGCTTGGTCATCATATTTGTATCCCTCTGCTTTATCGATACCCTCTTCTAGGGGTTTTCCCATGGCATCCTCTGCACCATAGAACCTGACTTGCTCAGGCTTAGGCTGTCCTAGAATTGCTAGGGGAACCGTTGCTCCTTCATCACCAAAGTTGTCGATGGCATCATCTCGCAAGCAGATAACGCTATGGACTCGCAAGTGCCCTTTATAGGAGCCCTTGCCCTTTTGGTTGACCCAGCCAAAGACGCGATCGGCGGGTGAAAGCTGATCAAATGCTGTGGCGGGCTTAAGGCTAGGATGAATAATTTCAGACGGAGAAAGTTCGTATAGGCCCCGAGAAATCATGACCGGGTATAAGTCTTGAATTGCCCCATTTTCGCTAACACGCGCATAGCATAGGGTGCCGTCATCAAGTTGCTTCTCGCTATCTCCTCCCGTCACCTGACGCGACCAACGGGCGGTGCCTCCCAATGCGGCTGGGCATGGCAATCCATTTTTAAAGTCAGCGTTATTCTGATAGCTTTCGATTAGCTGTCTCCAGCGTTTTTTCATCTTTTCAGATAAAGAAAATCTAACTTCTTTGTCTGTGACAAAGAAGATTCGCTCATCGTGCTTGTTTCTAATATTTTTATTGGTGATACAGACATAGCCCTCAAACTGACGCATAGGCGCGCCGGTTGGTTTGTGCTGCCCGTAGCCGTTTGGAGAAGTTGCCTGAGGTTGTTGTCCTAAATCTTGATCGTATGGAACAACCTTACGAACTTTCCAATACTCAAAAACTGTTCCCTTAGCAAATTTCTCAGCCCAAAATTTTACGCGTTGCCCGTGTTCAGGAAGCTGGCTGTTATTAGCCAAGGTGGTAGCATGGCTATCTAAATTGGTGCTGTTTTTATCCCATCGACGCAGCCAAGCCGCATACATCGGGTCTCCGCGTTCAGGTTTTCCACTATTGGATATACGCGATGTGCCTGGATGCAAATAAACCTGACCATTCTCAATTCGGGCCGGGATCATGGTCAACCCCTCTTTGGCAGGGAGGCGATAGGCTAACAACTGGTCATGACTTTCAAAAACCGAGAGCCTTGAATTGGTCACCGCTTCGTAGGCCGATCGCAGCATTCCCTTAATCGAGGTGGGCGGCAGGTAGGGTTTGCCATCAGCTCCAATGCGGACGGGAAAGGTTTTATGCCCATTGTCGTCTTCGGTCATCCCGGCAGCATCAGGAATCAGCAGTGGGGTAACAGTGGTGAGCTTAATAGCAATGCGACCCGTCCAGTGGTCGGGCAAGTAGCGACCGTGACCCACGGGCTTGCGATCGCCCAATTCACCCTCTATCCCATCACGGGGCAGCGCTGGCACAAAATTGTAGGGGTTATGAAACTTGTCTGGGCTAACTACTTTGGGACTATTTTCTGGCTGAGATCTGGCTACGACAGCGCTCGAAACTTTAGCCTGCACCTTATCCCACTGCTTGCCTAGTTCCCAAATTTGATAGGGGTCATTATTGTCATTGCGGTTGAACTCAATGTCTATATTATTTAGCGATTCTAGAGATCTCTGTTGCTGCTCCAGTAAGGCTTGAGACAGCCACTCATCCTTAACAGTTACCTTGACTAATTTTGTTTTTTTAATGTTCTGGCATTCAAGGTAAATCACCTGGCGCTTTTTCTTTTTGGAACCCTCAGTGATACAGAGTAGTTTTCCGGTTTCTACGGTCATTAGGCTACCTCCAGTTTCACCAGTCGTTCTTCGATCACCGCCATGTTGCCGTATTCATCACCATCGGCAACGGCCAGATATTCACAAGTTTTGAGATAAACCCGTTGGTCTTGCCCAAAACTCTGAGCCAAAGGAATGTCTAGCTTGCCGACGCGGGCATCGGCAAGGCGTTGCCAAGAATCGACACTGGGCTGGCTCCTGGCTCGCTCTCCCCAGAGTAGATACTGCTGCGACAAGCATTCACAGGCTTGAGAATCTATAGCCGTAAACTCGGTTAGGGACTGCTGAGCAGCTTCTGAAATCAGGGCTGCATCCCCCACTCCAGAAAGGCGGTTGAGCCAGCGCAGTTCGCAAACAGGATTAAACAGGCGGGCTTCAAACAGGTCGGTCAGGTCAACAGTGCGATCGCCAGCATCCCGAAGCGTGCCATCGGGGGCTAGCCGGGCCAGGGTGCAGCACTGGGGCGAATAGAGCAGGGCGATCGCACCATCTAGCGCCTCCTGACAGGCTGCGATCGCATCCATCAGAGACATTTGTCCATCAGCTCGGTAGCGATACAGGGTGATTTCTTGAGTAGTCATGCGGCCTCCATCTAAGAATCAACCCACTGCTGCCATGCCTGGGTCAGGTCATTCAACAGGGGGGCACCTAGGCTCTCTAGATCCGACGTAATAGTCTGTGCTCCCATCAGCTCATCTAGATCGCTGAGGCTGCTGCCGTGGGATGTCATTTCAGTTACCTCTACCGTGCCCATGCCGCGATTGGTGCCGTAGCCGATGGGGATTTTGCGGTTGGCAAAGTCTCGCAGCACTAGGAAGAGAAGTGCGATCGCAGGCTTGACCACTTGGGGATGATACCTACACAGCCGAGCGGCGTCGAGGGATAGTCCAATGGATTCCCAGGAAACGCCAATGGGCTCTAGAACGCTGTACAACATGCTGTCGGCGGCTCCGCCAGTCCAGCGATCGATGGCGACATGCATGGCAGGCTGCAATGTTTGAAACGGCTTGCTTCTGCCTCCCAAAGCTGTCGCTAAGGTTTTCTCAAACTGGGTAAAGGTATCATCCTTGGCTTTGGGGGTATTTCCTACCGCCGCCCAATCGCTAGCAGTCATTTCTAACGTGGCGTAGCAGTCATCCACCGCCAGGGCACTGATGTTCCCTTGAGAGCCGTTTTTACTGCCGTTCGGCTGATTCTTCTCAGCGGAGCCAAAGAGGATCTCAACCAGAGGAACTTGTAGTTGCTGGTTGAATTTTGTCTCTGAATCAACCTCTAGATAACACACAGTGCGGACAATGCGCTCCGCATGGGCGCGTAGCACCCCTTTGATAGAGCTGCCCGGAATCACGAACCGCACTCTCGAGTCTACCTGACTTAGTAGAGGCAAAATATCCACCGCAATACCATCACCCTCGGCCTTGACCATGACCGAGTCGCGGGGTTTCCACCCCAGGGTAAAGTCGAGGCGAGCAGGAGGCATGTAAGGAGCGCTTTTCTTTAACTCGCTCCAATCTTGAAGTTGGCCCTCGGCCAGCAGAGCCTCGAAAATTCCATCGGCACTGCTTAGATCTTGGCGTTGGATCTTGATGCCTGTAAGTTGAACCTTACCCAAGCCACGGGTTTTGGCTGCACCAATGCGGATGTCGCCACACTCCAGTGCTTGCAGCACCTGCCACAACTCGGCGGGGTCATGACTTTCTTGACAATCGAGGGTGATTTTGAGGGGAACGCTCACGCCTTTGGGCAAAATGGCGCGATTGTACTTAAACCGCTCGGCGGCGGCCCCGGTGTGGCGATCAATGCCTACCCCTTCGCGAATTTCGATGCGCTGACCTTTCTCCATGGCGATTTCAGCATCCTCCACCAAAATAAAGCTGGCTCCCCGGTCTTCGCTTTCGTGGTCGCCCCAGTAGTTTTTGACCTGAGCTTCACTGTTTGACTGCGCCATCCAGCCTCGTAGCGCACCGGCCATGCTAGTGCCGGGAATGTAGTAGTTGCCTCGGCCATTGACCGCTAAAGCCAGATCAGTGTCTACATCACCGCCGATGCCCCCGACATGCAGCGGGGTAAGGGCGGTGAGGGTGGCGGAGATTTTCCAACGGGTTTCGATTTGTCTGGCCATGGTTAAGCGGCCTCCCCATCATGAGTTTGGTTGTCTGCTTGCTCTTGGGCGTCTTCAAGCGATCGCTTGTGCGCCCGAATAACGGCATCGATCAGGGTTCGCACCGCCTCGGCCCAGAGGGCTGCGCGAATCTCCTGTTCGCCGTTTGCTGTGATGGTCAGCTTGGCCACAGTGGGTTGATCAAACCCCAAATGCGTCCACACCAGACCAAATTTTGTAGCTAACAGCCGAACAACAGCAATGCTGCCGTCTGGCCATTTACGTTCGCGGTTTTCTATGCTCTCCAGTGCCATCAACCACTGGGTAATGGGATTTTGAGCATTCTGTTCCTGAAGGCGGCCAACAACAGAGCGCAGGCTACCAAGCTGGCTCATGGATGGATGGCTTTTGGGTTGGTTGTCCTTGTCCTGGATAATTTTGATGCCCAGAATGCGCTCTCTGGCGGAGTCATCGTCGGCGATCGCAAACGCCTTTTGCTGAATCATCTCGCGCCAAGCCGCCCTTTCAATTAAACGGGCATACTCGAAAGATGAATGCCCCCTAGCAATGGGGGTAAGCCTGGTGTCAGGTTGAGGGGATGACGGCTCTTGGCGTGTTTTTCCTACCAGGGCCGTCATCAGCAGTGAGTCGTTAAAGCAGAGTTGGCCGTAGCCTTCAGCCCGGCGATCGCCGATGCCCCTGGCCTCAAGCTCAGCTAACTTTTCAGGCGTAGGCAGATCGCCCTGAATTTCGTAGACCGCACAGCTTCCCGCCTGAAAGCCCAGCATCGACGGGCGCGGTAAGCCCCAGCGCACCTGCCAAGATTCTGTACGGTGCGATCGCATCACCACTGATAATAGTTCGGCTTCGGAACGCTCCTGTAATTCAACCCCCATCTCATTAGCAAGAACCTTCCTAAAATCTTTAGGCGACAGAGTGGGGGCCAGACTATCGCCGCGCAGTAAGACATCCGACAAACACCAGACATACAGCCGCTGAGTGACGGTCTTGGTCGGCTGGCTTACTGGAGACTGGGCGCTGATTTGCACCACGCCGTACTGGTCTTTTTTCGATTGCCCAATGGACACTTGGCCGTTGAGTGCTTGCCACCAATTGCTAGAGGTCTTGTCTAACTGTTCTTTGAGAGCGCCAGGAAGTCGTAACTCTGCCTGCAAAGTGGTACCCGCCGGAATCGCCTGATAGCTATAGATGCCGCCCACCTCGCGGGTGGGTCGCTGTACCTTGTCCTGAATGGTGTTGTGGGTAAACAGCTCTAGAGAAACAGTTTCGTAGGCCGGTAGCTCAGCGCCATCCGTTGGCCCCACATAGCCGCTGCGCTCACTTTTGATTTGAGCACCATCAGGTTCCGGTTCTTCAAAGCGGTTGTAAATGCCCTGGCCCTTGCTCAGTCCCCCACTGGATTTTTTACTGAAGATACAGAGAGGTGTGGGACGACCGGCGGTGGCCTCAATGGCAATGGTGGCATTGGTGATCACTAGCTCGCCACTGGCGATCGCCTGACTGAGGTTGATATGCTCCCCCAGGGTTTTGTGCAGATAGCGCAGCAAGTACCGCCCTGGAATATAGTCTAAAGTCTGCACCACGTTGCCCACAGTGCGGGCCGGAATGACGACGGGGGAGGTGGTGGTTAGAGTCAGGGGAATAGCGTGCCAGGTCGAATCTTGAATAGGCTCTTTAGCGCTCGTCCTGTCCAGTTCTGGAGGATTCCATTGAGGCGGAACACCCACTTTATCGTAGTGAGCACGCAGCCATTCAAGCCATTCAGTCGGCTTGCTATCTAGCTCAATCTTGCACAGGCCGTTGCCCCGCCGCCGCTTACCGCCCAGGCGTTCCACCATCTTCGCTCCAGCCACCACCAGGGCATAGGCGGCTTTTTGCTGATCCTCAGTAAGTTGCACCTCAGAGAAATCAAGGGCGCAGTGGTTCGCTGTCAGCAACGCATCCATTCTGACCAGTTCTTCGATGCGAAAGCAGTCTGGCATAGCCGACCCTGTCTCTGGATCAATCGCTACCCCAGGCTTCATAAATGCGATCGCGGGCTTCAGCGCTGGCTTGGCCCTAAGCGCCTCCCGAAGAACTGCATCCAACCGAGCAGAGCGAATCTGAAGCAGGGCCGGACGAGGCATCTGTTCGATCTGTTCTTGGTCTTGATCCCGATTCTGAGGATCGAGTAGGGCGGGCTGGTCGCCAAACAGCAGGTTTACCCACTGGTGCCATGTTCCCCGTTCATTGCCCCTATCTAGAGCCAGAGCCACCTGTTCGCAGCCGTCCCGGAGAATACCTGTCAGGGTTTTAGCAGGTATGTAGGGCAGATCGTCCGTGTCGCGTTGCACAACACGGTCAATCTCACCCCGCCCGGCCCCCGCGCCCACATGCCAGTCGCTCTCCATCGAGATTTTGAGGGTGAAGTTTGTGGCAGGATTTAGGCTCATGGGTTTACCCCCTCTGACGATTGGACTGAGTTGGTTTTGGCGTTTTCTAAAAAGTCCATGGCTTCTAAGGCATCTAAAAAGGAGGTAACAAATACCTCGTCAGAGTCGTCAGTAGTGGCGTGGAAAAGAGAGTCCCTATTCTCAGATTCAGCAAATTTCGCCAGGTCGTAGCGCTGGCGAATCAGCCCATACTGGGCATCGGCAGCATCTTTACCCCTGAATAGGGCATCTCGCAGGAGGTGATATTGGCTGCTTGATAAGGGCGGCGGATGTTTCTCTTCTGTGGTGTTTGGGGTGGTCTGATCCTTGCGATCTCCCAGAGCTTTACCCTGCTTCAACCACTGGACGCGCTGGCTCAATGTTTCCCAGTCGTGGAGCGTAGCCCAGGCATATCCCTCTGCCTCCTCAAGTTGGGCCAACTTGCTGACGATGTAGGGCCGGTTATACAGCCGGGTCTGCGCCTCGGGCGTGAGCTTGGCTTGAATCGCTTCCAGGTCAATGCCGGTGGTGTCATAGAGAATGTGAAAGTCGAGGGCGGAGCAGGGAAAGGGGGGAGCATCAGGAATCTGGTCAGTGACCGGGCAGGTGAGCTGTTGCTTCACCTGTTTGGCTGAGCGAATCAGCTCTGCGGCGAGGCTGTAGGCCACCGAGAAGGGGAAGTGACGCTTGACGATCGCCACTCCGGCACAGGCGGAAAGCCGATCCACACCAAACGCGGCTTTCGCTATTGGTGCAATGCTGTTATGAGCTTTGGTTTGCTGCTCAAATGCCTGAAGAAACTCTCGGGTAAATTCCAGAGCGTAGTGCCCATCACAAACCACGGTGAGGTCGTCCCCGCCGAGGATAAGCGGCACCACTGGAACCGCCCCATCTTTTTTGTCTGCCGGGAACACCTCCAATGCCTGCTTGAATGCCACTTCTGTGCATTCATCCAGCGCCAGGGAAAATTTGCGATAGGTGTTGATGTAGTTGCGATCGCTAGTGTCGCTGCCCAGGTATTTCTCAAACTTGAGAAAAATCTTTCCCAAACCATTGCCATCAGCATGGACAATCCCTAACCAGGAGCGCGGGTCAGATGTGGCGTCGTCCTTCAGGAGCCTATTGGCAGAACTAGCACCAGAACCCTGATCACCTTTTTGCCTCTCGTCCACCAACTGATCAATTTGTCTCTTTAGGCGTGGATCTAGCTTTGCTAGGCGCTCTTTAGCCTTGAGAGCAAATAACCACTTAGCATGATTCACCTGGGAAATCGAGCGTTCTCTGTCGCCTTCTGGCACCAGACGGCTGGCTGGCAAACTACTGGATGCACACTCTGCCACAATCGGCAGCCGTAGGAAGCGGTTTTCTGAAGAGGGAAAGTGCGATCGCTCCGTTTCCAACTTGCGATGAACCTTCTGGATGGCTTTTGCCAGCGCACCATGTCTGCCCAGAGTTCCTACCTTTTCATAAACCCCGGCAATGGTTAACCCAGGAGCCTCAACCAATGCCCGGCGGGTCACCTCCCGAATGATGGATTGAGCAACTTCCTGAGTTGTAGTCAGGAACAACGCCTTCCCGGAGGCCGCAGTGAGAATTTCAACCGCCTGATCGGACTCTTCAATGGGGGGATTCTTAGCTGGGTCGAGGAGAATCTGTCTAAGTTGAGCAGCATTTTGCCAAACTTCAAAGCCCCGCTGTCCGGCGGGGGCTGCGATCGCTCCTAAAACCCACTGAGTGCCCGACCGATAGGTCAGTTCAGACGCGCCAATGTTTTCTCTTAGCTTGTTGGTTGAAAAAATATAGTCCTGATTGCTAGAAGTTTCAATAATGACGAGATATAGCTCGGTCGGATTTTTAGTTTCAGGCATGATGTCAAAGTTTTAGCCGATAAACCCCAGAGCAGGCTCTTTTACAGACTCAACTGCTCATTAGAGCTTTCCGGAAAGTCTCCAGGATTTGAATCCACGCCTCCCTATTTGAGCGGCAAAGATCGTCCTCATACTCAGAGAGATTGGGCAGGAGTTCTATGCGACCTAAGTTAACGATGATTGGCCCAAAACATCGTCAATTACCGCAATCTTTACAGAATTCGTAAGAAGACAGAACTCAAGGATGTAGGGCTCGGCCCGTGCGAAGCAGGCAGCAGGATGCAGTTTGCTTCTGTGCAGCAGTAGGCAAAAGGAGCAAACTTAAAACACTTCCCCCCTTCTCCCCATCGTCAGATTCCAGAACTGCCCTCAGCCCTTAAGAGTCGATCGCCATTCTCGACACTCCACCGCCAGGGGCAGTCCCAACTCAGTGGCTAGGGCGATCGCCCGCTCAAACGCAGCCACCGCCTGCTCTTCATTGCCCATCACCTGGTACAACAGCCCTAAATACTTATAGGCCGATGCTTCTATCGACTGGGCTCCCTGAGCTTGCAGGATGTCAATGCCAGCTTGAAAGCGGACTAGGGCAGCATCGTATTGGCCTAGCTTAGTCAGGGTTTCGCCCAGGTTCGCCAAGGTCAGACCCTCGCTCAACGGATCACTAATCTGCCGTGCGATCGCAAGTGCCTGCCCGTAGTGCTCTACCGCCTGCTCATACTGGCCCAGCTCACTTTCGGCATTGGCCAGGTTGCCCAGGGCGGCAGCTTCGGCCCGCTTTTCGCCGATCTGGCGGGCGATCGCTAAATCCTGCCGATGGTAAGTCGCCGCCTGAGCGTAGTCGTGCATTTCGTCGTAGACATTGCCAATGCAGCCCAGGGCCGCCCCTTCCCCAGCCACATCGCCCATCACCCTGACCAGCGCCAGGTTTTGGTGGTGGTAGTCCAGGGCTTGTTCGTGGTGGCCCAGTTGCCGGTAGGTATTGCCCAACCCTTGTAAGGCACGGCCAACGCCTGGGCGATCGCCCAAAGTTCTGGCCAGCTTTAGGTGCTTTTGGTAGCACTCTAACGCCGAATTAAACTGCCCCTGCGAGAGGTAGAGGTTGCCCAAATAGCCCACTGCGTTGGCTTCGCCCTGGCGATCGCCCACCTGTTGCGCGATCGCGATCGCTGCTTCGTAGCACTGCACAGCTTGAGGATTGTCGCCCACAGCACTGTAGGTATTGCCCAGGTTGCTGAGTGCCTGCCCCTCGCGAGTGCGATCGCCCAGTTCCTGCACAATCGCTAACTGCTGCTGTAATGCCTCAAAGGCCTCAACGTAGTCACCCAAGGCGTGGGCCACCACCCCTAAATTGCCGAGGGCTAAACCCATCCCTAACTGATCGCCAATGGCCTGGGCGATCGCTAACTGCTGCCGGTAGCAGTCTGCCGCCTGAGGATACTGGCCAATGGCGCTGTGGACGTTGCCCAGGTTGCCCAGGGCGTGCAGGGTGCTCTGGGAATGTGCCAAACTCTGGGCGATCGCCAGGTGTTGCCGGTGGTAAGTCAATGCCTGCTCAAAGTCGCCATTAGCGAAATAAATGTTGCCCAGACCACCCAGGGCGTTGGCTTCGCCCATGCGATCGCCAATCTCCCGTGCAATCTGCCGCTGCTGATCAAAATAGCGGGTTGCCAGCTCGTATTCCCCCAGGCTGTAGCAGGCGCTGCCCAACCCCGCCAGGGCGTTGCTCTCTCCCTGGCGATGGCCGATTTTCTGGGCCAGGGTCAGGTGCTGCTGGTGATGGGTTTTGGCCGGGTCGTACTGGCCCAGGGCGTGGTAACAGCTCCCTACATTGCCCAGGGCTGCACCTTCTAGCTCCAGGTCAGCTTCGGCACGGGCCAGGGCCAGGTGCTGGCGGTGGTACTCTAGCGCAGTGGCATAGTCGCCCTGCGACTCGTAGATGTTGCCCAGGCTGCCCAGGGCAATGCCTTCGCCCCCACGCAGACCAGCTTGGCGGGCAATGGCCAGCCACTGCTGCTGGTAGTCAATGGCGGCGGCATAGTCGCCCAGAGCGTAGCGAATTTCGCCCAGGTGGCTTAGCACCATACCTCGATCTACTGGAGTGCCAACGGTTTGGAAAATGGCAAGGCTGCGATCGCAGTATTCCTGCGCCTGTCCATAGTCGCCCTGGGCCTGGTGTACTGCCCCTAAAAATTGCAGCAAGCGCCCTTGCCACACTGGCTCTACATGGTCAACCAGCGCTTCATACAGCTCCATTTGCTCAGGCAAATAGCCCCACAGCTTGAGCTGGTAGTGCAACTGGGCCTGGGCGGGGGTATCTAGCTCATGCAGCATTAGGTGCAGCGCCCGCTGCCATTCTTCAATTTCGCAAAGGTGGTGAAACGCCTCTAGGTAGCCCCGCACCTGCTCCAGGTTTGAGCCTTCCGCCGGGGGATGGTAGCGGGTCAGCCAGTTGACAATCGCCTGCCAGTGGGTGCGGCGGGTACGGGGTTGCACGTGGCGAATGCGGGCGGGGTCAATGGCGAGGGCGGAGAGCATAGGGGAGAAAGGATGTAGGGCTTTGCCCTGGCAAAGAACCAGTCAGAATAGGCAAAGGAAACCTTACCCGTAACTGAGGTATCGAAAAATCTCCAAAGACAGCAGCAGCAGCTTCTCAACCTTCCTGTTGGCTTTGGGACAACCACTGTTCTAGATCTGATGCCTCTGTAAAGTCAAACAAAGCCTCTGCTAATGCTTCCAAAGCCTCTAGAGAAAGTTGGTTCACTTGGCTCTGCAACGCTTCGGGGAGTTCTCCCAGCTTGCGGGTCAACTGCCGAGAAACCAGCGAAAGAGCTTCTTCTTCGCGACCTTCTCTATATACACGAGTCTCTTGGATGGTGGTGAGTCCAAGCATAGCGGCTATTTCCTGGTATGAACGGTGGGGAAACGTATAGACAACGATGGTTTCTACCAATTCTACGATTTTTGCAATGTCGGCGGCAGGCTGAGACGATTGCTGCACTCGCTTGATGATGGCCTTTGCTGCCTCTGGCACGGCTTCGGATGGCTCGACTAACAATCGCAAAATGCCCAACCCTGGGGATAACTCCGAAACCTCCCCCAGATCATTCAGGTAAATCACCTGCACCTGAGACAAGGTGAGCAGTTCTCCAAAGGCTTCTGGCTCAGCCACCTCCACAGCTGGATTGGGGTAAAGTACTACCGCTTGCCACCGCTGTACCTGGGGATGCTGCCGCAGGTACAGAAAGACCTCCGCAAACAGCCGCCGATAGAGCAGGGGATCCTTTTGAAACTGCACTTCCAAAAATAAACGGATGCGTTGGGATTCTCCTCTGGGGGAAGGAATACTCCATCAATGCGGAATGCAGTCTGTTTAAGCTCGATAGACGCAAACCGATACCCTGTCGCCGCAGTGACGGATTCACCGAGCAGTTCAAATAACAGGGTGGGAGCTGACTGAAACAGACGGTAAAACAGCGAATCTGTCTTCATAGCGAGGCGATCGCTCCAAAGCATTCTGCATCCTAGCGCATCTGCAAGTACAAAAACACTAGCTCATCCCGTTGCATTATGCTCCTGTACCCCAGCGGGTAATGCGGTGAAAGTTTCTGTTCCCTTGCGGGGTAATGAGATTTGAACCGTGCGTTGTCGCAAGCTGCTTGCCAAACGGATCGTTTCCGTCCCCTTGCGGGGTAATGAGATTTGAACCCTAAGATCCTGGAGATTCACCCTTATAAGAGGGGTTTCCGTCCCCTTGCGGGGTAATGAGATTTGAACTGGAGCACGGGGATAACTATTTTAGGCTCTGACGGGTTTCCGTCCCCTTGCGGGGTAATGAGATTTGAACTTCGTTTGGAGCTACCTCGGTGCTGAAGCTGGGTGTTTCCGTCCCCTTGCGGGGTAATGAGATTTGAACAAGATGTTGCCGCTGTTATTCTAAGGTCGCATCAGGTTTCCGTCCCCTTGCGGGGTAATGAGATTTGAACCGATGGCAATGGCAGAATCGATAGACACGAACTGCTTGTTTCCGTCCCCTTGCGGGGTAATGAGATTTGAACTAGCGGGAAAAAAGTCGCAGTCGTCTGCGATTTCGGAAGTTTCCGTCCCCTTGCGGGGTAATGAGATTTGAACTCTATGTCTCAATCTTCTGTTGAAGAAAAATTCACGTTTCCGTCCCCTTGCGGGGTAATGAGATTTGAACCCCCTCGATCTGAAACCCTTATGGGGCAAGGCTTTCAACACCCCAAATCTGAGGGGGTCTAATCTAGGGCCAAATAATTGAGAATTGCTGTCAACAACTCCCCTGCCAACAGGGCTGAAACCCTTGTACGGAGCGGCATCTGAGGGGGTTGACGAGACTATGGGGTTTTCGAGGTACGCCAGACTCCCTCAGATTAACCGTCAAAACTCAAAGCGTCAACCTCTCAATGCTAGCGTTAACAATTCTTTTGGCCGATATAGGCCAAAATTTCTCGCACTACTCCACTTCTGCCTCGGCAGCTCACTAGCAAAACATCCCCCGACAACGCCCCCAGCTTCCTCAGTCGCACAATGCTATCGGTCTGTTTATGTCGCATGTAGCCTGTAATCAACACAATCAGGTCGCAGTCATAAATTTTGGCCTTGATGTTGCTCCGCCCAATGCTGTGCTTCTCAAACGGGGGCAACTCCACCCAGTGCAGCAGGCCATGGTGCTCCACTAGCTCATGTATCACCCCTCGCCGGGTCGAGTCATGCCCCCCGACTAGCGCCAGCTTGGTGCCAGACATGTCAACTGCTGTTAGCTCTGCCGGTAGCTTTTTCCCAGCGCTATCTTCCTGCGTAACCAACTGCGACCCCGTAGCCAAGGGCCGAGTCTCAACGGTGATCTCGGGCCAGTGGGCAGCTTCAACAGCAGACTGGTCTGCTTCCGCTACCGTCAGCAGCTCAAACAGTTCCTGCAGCAGGTCTTCAAGCTCCCAAATTTCAATTTGTAGATCGTCTCGCTCTGCTTTCATCTCCTGATAGAGCACCTGCAACCCTCGGTTTTCTAAGCTCAGCTGATGCTGCATTTGTTCCATTTGGTAGGTCATCCCATTGCATTCAGCCCTCAGTGTTGAAAGCTGACGCATTAGGCGTTGCTTTTCTCGACGGTCGGCCCCTGAAATACCCTTCACCAAACGCTCAACCGGGTGATAAAAAGCCCTGTGCAGTCGTCTAATCGGCTTGAAATAGCACATTAGTGTAGTCCCCCATCGACAGGTCGCACCCAAACAGCAGCATTGTTCATCAGCCGCTCTAGGGCTTCAAAAATGGTTCGATAGTGGCCAAATAGCTCTTGTCCGGCTTCGCTTTCTAAATACCCGCACCGAATGGCAACCTGCACCCAGGTCTGCATCTCTGCCGCCTCTGCCTGGGCATCGCTAAGCTTGGACACAAAGGCCTTGCAGTAGCGGCGCTTGCCCCAGGCTTCGGCAATGCTGGCGCACACCGACCGCGAGGCCGTCAGCGACTGCCGCGTTAGCAGCTCCTTCTCATCGTCTGGAAATCCTCGGGAGAGGTTATAAATATCCATCGAGCAGTTGAACGCCAGTTGGTAAACTTGAAGCTCTTGGTAGCTGTGAATGAATTCGTGCATGGTGGTTTTCCCTTTAGAAGTGAAGAGGAGAGAGTAGGGGAGTAGGGGAGTGGGGGAGTGGGGGAGTGGGGGAGTGGGGGAGTGGGGGAGTGGCCGGAGGTGTTGTGGATTTTGCGCTTGTAACTCGTGGCCTTGCTGCAAAAACTCACCCCCTCTCCCCATCCCCCCCTTTTCCCATCCTCCCTATGCCGTCGCCCGCCAAATCGCTCCCTCGCTCCCCTGCCGCCGATGGGCCGCTGCGGTGGCGTTTTCCATCAGTTGGTCAAGGGCGAGATAAATGCAGCGATAGCGGTCATAGAGGTCTTGGCCTGCTTCGGCAGTGAGATGCCCAGATCCAATAGCGCCTTCAATCCAGATCTGCATGTCGGCTGCCGCCAATTGGGCCATGCTGAGGTGATCAATCAGAGCAACCAAGTCGCGCCGTTTGCCCCAGGCGGCAGCAATGTTGGCGCGAACAGCACGGGAGGTCGCCAACAGCTTGTGGGCCAGGGGTAGATCTGCCTCTTTGTTAGATGGTTGAGTCAGGCGATAGAGATCGGCTGAGCAGGCAAAGGCCAACTGATACACCTGAAGGTCTTGAAAGCGGTGAACAAAGGTCTGCATAGTGAATTCTCCAAATCAAACAATAAAGGCGACATCGTCAACTTCTTGCTGGGGTTGCAGCCCCAAAACAAGCACTTTTTTGCGATAGCGAGGGGATAGCGGATAAAAGCGCACCTGGTCTTCTTCAGGCTTGATGTAGCGGCTGATCTTGCGTTGCAGCATCTCTCGCTGGTCGGGGTTCAGCACGCACTCAAACACCGATTTCTGAACCCTCATGCCGTAGCCTTCGAGGATGTGCGCTACTTTATTGCGGCGGCGATCGAGGGTGATGTCGTAGGTGATGAGGTAGAACATTACCCCTCCCAAGTCATCGGGCGATAAACCGGCTGCTCACCCATCAGACAGGCCACATATTCCCAAACCTGCAACTCCAAACAGCGGCGATAGCTGACCTTGTAGCCCGTGTGGGGATGGGTCACGCTCTGCTGTAGCTTCTCCTCCCAGTGCTTGAGGAAGCGCTTCATGGCGTCGGGGTGCAGGTACACTCCGCCGCGCTCATCTGGGGGCGTAAAGTCGTCTTGCTTAAAAATGTTGGAGTTGATCAGGTAGGCCACCAGAGAATCCACCGCAATGGCGCGAAACTCTTCTACCAGGTCGCACACCAGGGAGGGCCGGTTGGCTTGGGGCTTGTGCAGATTTCCGAAATGGGTGTGCAAACCTACACCCTCGACCATGGCATGCACATTCTGCGACAGCAACGTGTAGCCTAAGCTCAGCAAGCTGTTGACTGGGTCGGTAGGCGGGCGGCGGGTGCGTTTCTCAAACTCAAACTTGCCTTTCAGCAGCGAGGCATAGGCTTGAAAATACTGATTAGCCCCGGTGCCCTCGTAGCCCAGCATGGCCTCCACCGAGTCGGCGGTGGGCACTGCTTCCATTAACTCTGCCAAGGCTGCAATGGCCTGGGTCGCCTTCTCGGTTTTACGGCGACGGTTCAGGCGCAGCAGCAAAATCCGTGAATTGTGCAGCTTTCCCATAATGGTGCTAGCCGCCTGGGTGCGAATAAAGTCTGGGTCTTGAGACTTGTACACCTGCTGGGTGAGATACTCCAGCTTGGCCTGCCCGGTGGTTTGCAGTCGGCCAAAGTAGCGTCCCTTATTCGACAGATATAGCAGTGGAATACGCCGTTGTAGGGCTAGCCGCACTGCCCCATGAGACACGTTGCAGGCCCCAAACAGCACGACATGGCTAATCTGGCTGGCTGGAACCGAGCAACGCAGCTCCTGTTGGTGAAACACCTGAAACTGCTGGTGCTTTACCCGTAGATAGGCTCCTTGATCGGTCACATACAGAGTGGTCATACCGTCCCTCCAATATTCATCAGTGGATGATTTCGGAATGGGCTGGGGAGTTTTCACAATGCTGCACACCTTCGGCGGCCCCCACACCGCCTTAACTGTTTTCTGCCTTTTGCTTCCTGCCTTCTGCCTTTCTGGCGCTTCCACATCGCCCCCCCTTCGCCGCAGGGTTAATTCATTGTTTTAGTAGAAAATATATTCTATGGAGTAGTTCGATTACGCCCGTATCCAATGTCCAGTTCACTCATTGCCGCCCTTCAGCAAGTAGAAGATTTCCGTG
>JAHHHI010000021.1 GCA_019359435.1 Kaiparowitsia implicata GSE-PSE-MK54-09C | reverse complement strand
GAGAGATACCTCGAGTCTTTACTTGCTTGGTTCATTTCTGCTGTTCTTTTTCTTGCTCACATCTACCCTACAACTTCACCTTAGCTGTCCCTATTGACTCAGTCTCCCTCAGGGCCTATGTTATGTGATTACGCTCAAAGCCAATCAGAAATCATTACACCAACGCGTTAGTGCAATGAGTCAAGACTGTACGCCAGTAAGCGTCTATCACTCGATTGAGCAGGGACACCATCGATTTGTTGAGAAAACCGTAGAAGTGTTTGATTGCTGGGCTGGCATTGCCAAAGACTGGTTAGGATTACGGCAGTGGGTGCGGGTTCATCGCCAAGGAACCCGGCAAGGGAACCCTTACACCCAAACCAGTGATTACATCAGCAGTTTAGCGACCACGGCTCGTCAGTTTGCTGAGGGTATTCGGGGACATTGGGGCATTGAAAATCGACTCCACTGGGTCAAAGATGTGGTCTTTAAGGAGGATGATTGTCCACTCCGATTAAGGCATGCGCCAGAAAACTGGGGGTTAATTCGCACGTGGGCCGTCAATTTGTTTCGCTTACAGAGTGAAACTTCGATTACTAGGGCTCAGCGTCGATTCGCCCATGATCTTGATGCACTTTTTCTACTCATACAATGAATTCACCCTGCCCCACACCGGGGGAAGCAAAACTACAAATGCCGAGACTGCGGGCGTCAATTCGTCGAAGATCCGCAATGGCAACCGAAGCCGAAGGAGACGAAGGCGCTCGTGAATCGGCTGTTACACGAGAAGCTCCCGCTGGCGGGCATTGCCCGGGCCACGGAGGTGTCCCCGAGTTGGCTCCAAGGTCATGCCAATGCCGTCTATGAGGCGGTTTCCCAAACGGCGGCGGTCATTTCCAAACCCAAAGGCCCCCTGAGGGTGCAAATGGATGAACTATGGTCTTTCGTCGATCATAAAGGGACCCAGCAATGGGTCTGGCTGGCGATGGATGCCGAGACCCGAGGAATCCTGGGTTGTCATATCGCAGACCGCTCTCGGGAGTCGGCGATCGCCCTATGGCAGTCCATCCCAGCTGTATACCGACAGTGTGCCAAGGTCTACACCGATTACTGGGAGGCCTACCTCAATGTCATTCCACGCAAACGACATGGGGCGGTTGGCAAAGATAGTGGCTTGACCAGCTACATCGAAAGACTGAACAACACCCTGAGGCAGCGGATTTCTCGGCTGGTGAGGAAGACGTTGTCCTTTTCCAAGACGCTCGAGAATCACATCGGTGCGATCTGGATGTTCATTCATGACTACAATCGCCGAGTCAGAGAGAAGCTGTCAGAAAGGGAAGAGTCCTTCTTTTTCTCTGTCCTTTACTAAGGAGCACTACCGACTTTAGGATAAAAAACTAAAGGACGACCTTACAGAATGGCAGTAGCGCAGCAACTGTGCTACTGCCATTACAGAGCAGGCATATCAGAATAGCTAACTAGATGCTATTACTTATACCTTTTTCTCCACGTCATCATTTTTTAGCATTACTAACAGAAGCCCATTTCCACCCAAAAGGCCAACTATAGTAGTCACTCCAGTTTGCATAATTTCTTCAAACACATCAGTCATGCGAGTTTGCTCGGAGGCCAAAGGGTCTTGAGAGGCTGACCAGAGATAAGCACCTCCAGCCAAAATAGTAATAGAAAATGTTGCTGCTAAGAGAGCCTGAAAGGCAGGAAGAATTTTAGTGTTCATAGTGGGGGCTCCAGAGTAAAGAGGGCCTAACACCTCCCATTAGACAGATTCCAACTCGTAAGTTCAATCTAAATACCACAAATAAAAGAATGACTTTGCATTACTTTTATTTGTGCAATCTTGCCCAATACATATAACTTTGATATAACTTAAGGATAAGTTTGAGCAACTAGTACTTGGAGGCAAAACTAAAGTGCTTATTCATGAAGTCAATAGATTGGCGGAGTAAGTTCACTTGAAGAGCTTAGCTACAGTGCAATTGAAGTACTTGACAAAAGCCAAGATCTTGGCTTCAAAGCATAGTCAAATTTGGTGTATGACAAAAAATTAGGCGGTGCCCTACTGCAGGGTTAGATCGGTGTTGACATCAGTCCGGCATTCTTCGTTAAACGTTCTCTATTCAATCACATCGGCCAAGTGTTTGAAGCTTCAAATTCTGAACCAGCTCTTCTGGACGCTCTCGGCGAGTTTGAAGACTAGAGCAAGGATTGTATCTTTGAAGATTCAGCCTTGGGTTTTATCGGCGGTTTGTGGCCGCCAATAATCTTGGCATCGAGAGAGCCCTCTTACGCCCTACTCATTGAGGGTAAGTTTTTTCTCCTATCCTATACCAGAGGAAATTGATACCAATGAATCATAGGCCCTTGCCGAGATCTTTGCAGGCCACTCAAGACGGCGCTGCTAGAGCTTCGAGGATATTGACTGATAGAGCATGGAGTCGGAATGACTTAGCCGAAAGGGTTTCAGTCACTCCTCAGACAATTAACAAGTTTTTCAATAGTCAGCCAGTTAATCGGCGTACTTTTGTTGAAGTCTGCAGAGTATTAGAACTGGACTGGGAGCAGATTTCTGGCACGTCAACTTTGAGTACGTCAATCTCGACTGAGACCCCTGAAGTGCTTTCAATTGATAAAAAGAATGAATACTACAACGCCATAAAATTAGCTCACCAAAGGATCTGGGTCTATCAAACTTGGCTACCCACCCTAGAGATAGAGGCTCAGAGCATTAGTTCTAATGAGGTGCTTGATACTCGTCTTTTACTTCTATCATTCAAAGAAACCTCACCTATATATGCACGCTTGATAGGGCGATATATCGAAGTTGAAGATGCGAAGGCCTTCTCATCAGCTTCGGTCAAACTATTAGTAAGAAGTGGCAAAGAAAATTGTATTCGTTTTAACTATGGACACCATCCAGGTTGGATTGCAGTATTAGATTCATTTGTATTTTCAGGGCCTACACCAGTTAATAAAGATTCTCATAATGTAGATTATTTGTTTGACAAATATCATGTAGATACTAAGAGAGGAGAATTTTGGGAAAAGCAATTTGAATATATTTGGAATAAGTGTAGTCATTCGTTTGATGAGGAAAAGACTTATAACAGTAGGCTCTCACGGCTAAATCAGACCACGGAGCAAGAAGATTTAGACCCTTAATTCGGTGTGTAAAATATATAGCGATCGCTTTTTAACACCCTAAAAGTAGAAAGCTGTAAGGGTGCATCCTACTTTTGTAGCTCATGGCAACACCAGAAGGTTGATGGAACGGTTGCCAGGTTGGCGACTTAACTGCTTTAGTCCCTTGCCTGCCTCTTATTTCTCGACAACGTTATGGAGAGAGGGGGAGCGTCACGATGAAGTGAAGTTGTTCGTCTGTGTTTTCAACCGCGATCGCCCCGCCTAAGCGTTCCGTCAGTTTTTGAACCAAGGCTAGCCCCAGGCCAGTTCCGCCCTGATTCCAGGGATCGGAGTGGGGAATGCGGTAGAACCGATCGAAAATGTGGGCCAGTTCACTGGCGGGAATTTGGTTGCTTGTGTTGCTCACCCTGATCTGTAGCGCGTTGAGCTGGGCGTGAACGCGAACGATAATTTCCCCGGCGGGCGGCGTATATTTGCAGGCGTTGTTGGCTAGCTCTGTCAAAATTCGTTCTAGAATTGCCGGATCGGATACCACTATCGGCAACTCTGGGGAAACCGTAAGCTGGAATGTTTGCTGGCGATCGCGCGCTTGTTCTTGAAAGGGGGCAATCATCAGCGGCAACCAGTCTTGCAAATCAATGGGTTCTACTGTTACCGGGTGTTCTCCAGCTTCTAACCGTTGAAAATCTAATACGTCATTGATTAATCTAATTTCGCGATCGCACTCCGTATCTAAAATGTGGAGATAGCGATCAACGGCCTGCCCTTTTTGGGATTTTGCCACCCCAATCGCCGCCCGCTCTTGGGCGATCGCAATGGTTAGCATCCGAATTGCCATTCTCATGTTGGCAACGGGAGACCGCAGTTCGTGAGAGGTGGTACTGAGAAAACTATCTTTGAGCTGGTCAAGTTTCTTCATTTCCTGAATTTGCTGTTGCGAGGCTTGATATAGTCGGGCTTGGCGAATGGCGATCGCGCCCTGGTTTGCCACCTGCTGCACCAGCCGAATTTCGGACTCGCTAAAGCACTCGTGAGGCGGCTTGAAGAGCCACAAATCGCCCAAGACGCCCTGCTCATCCACAATGGGGCAGGCCAAGATGGTGAGGTGACGCGGGGAAGTGGCATCCAGTTCACAGAATTGAAAATATTGACCTTGCAGCAACTGCCGATAGGTTTCGGGGAGGCTAGACATGGGGATCACCTGCCCCACCGATGAAGGAGCCGCAGTCCCGGCTGGCGTGAACTGATAGCGAACGGTTGAAGTGGCCAGCTTAAGGTCATACAGCGCCGTATCGCAACAGATTAAGTCCAGCACCAGAGCCAGTTCCTTGACTGCAGCTTGCAAAATTTGATGCTCATCCAGGCTGTCTCGCACTTTATCTGTAATGCGCTTAAGGCTGGACTCAAAGGCTAGGGCCTCTTGCAGCTCTGCCGTGCGCTCCTGCACCTGAATTTCTAGAGTTGAGTTGAGATGCTTCAGCAAATGTTCGATTTGCTTGCGCTCGGTTGCATCTCGCACTAGCCACCGCAGGCTTGTGATCTGCCCTGCGGCATCGCGCACCACGGCCACTGTTAGCGCGGCATCAAACGGCGAACGATGGGAAGACCGCAGCCGCATTTCCCAATCTTGCAGCATGTCAAGCTGTCGTAATTGATCAAGAGTAAAGTGAAACCTGGAGCGATTGGGCGGGTCAATAAAAACCAGCAGCGGCTTGCCCACCAAAAACTCTTGCGAAACTTGCAACATTGTGGCGATCGCACAGTTCGCTTCTTGAATTCTGCCGTTTTCATCCGTGACCAGATAGCCATCGGGGGCAAACTCAAACAGTTCGCGATAGCGCTGACGTTCGGCTTCTACGGCCTGACGGGTAGCGATTAATGCGTCATTTTGATACCGCAGTTCGTCTTCCGACGTCTGCAATTCTTCTAAGACCGTCTGAAGTTCCTCTAGCGCTTGGGAGAGGAGGGCTTGCTGTGAGGCCGGTAAGTCGTTCGCCCGCTGTTGCAGCACCCCTGCTCGCTGATATACCGCCTCTAGCTGTGGGGACTGTAGCATACCTGTTGACCTTGGCCTGCTGATATCGCGGTGGCTTATATCGCGGTGAGTTCGTAATTAGTTCGTGATGAGGGTTTATTCTAATTTAAGCGACCCTAGCACACAATTCCTCTGCACGCTTGTAGATCTTTTCGTTGCGCCGCCGCTTTGCCCTTGCTTGGCTCTGGGGTTATCGGGGCGATCGCTCACTAATGTCTTCAATGGATAACAAAATTCGTTGAGAGTGATCGGCTCGAACAATCTTCCTTGCATTCAACGCCATCACCTTATGCCCAATCCGCTCAAACTCATGCGCCACCTCAAAATTCCTCAGGATTGCATCCTGGTTCAACACGGCGTCTAGCCGCGCGCGCAATTCGGGACTGTTCCACTGACCGTTCCCCAAATCAAACAGCCGCGTCTGCACCGTTTCCGCCGCCGTGACTTGAAACATGTCGTAGAACGCTCGGTTGGCGGTGCTGATCCGAAAATCCGATTCCAACACGAGCAGCGGCACCTGCACCGTTTCTACAATCGCTTCTGCATAGTTCCGCGCGGCTTCTAATGTGTCTGCTGTACGCTTCAGCGCATCAATATCCAGCAGCACCATGACCACGCCATCAATTTGGTTTTCGGTGGTGCGATAGGGGCGAATCCGCAGCATATACCAATGCCCGTCCTGGGTTTGCACCTCCAGTTCCGTCACAATCAGGGTTTCCAGCACCTCCAACAGCAGCAGTTCTAAGTTGGGCAGGTTGAGATTGGTGCTAATGTCGCTCAACGGTCGCCCCGCATCCGTCGGAATCACGTTGAACAATCGCTGCGCCATGGGTGTAAAGCGGCGAATTCGCAAATCGTGGGTCAACATCAAAATTGGAATATTGATGCTGGCTAGAAAGTTGATCAAATCATTATTCACCTGGTGCAGTTCGGCATTGCGGCTGCGCAGTTCTTCGTTAGTGGTGCTCAGCTCTTCGTTGGTGGCCTGAATTTCTTCTTTGGCGGTTTCTAGCTCCTCGTTGGTGCTTTGCAGCTCCTCATTGCTCGACAATATTTCTTCATTGGCAATTTTCAGGTCTTGGTTGGTGTGTTCCTGCTCCTGAATAATCGCCTGCAAATAGTCCTGGGTTGCGGCTCGTTCTTGCTTGGCATCGGCCAGTTCTTGTCTGAGGCGTTCGTTTTCGCGCGCCAACTCGCCTTCGGGAACATCGGTCGTGACGGCACTCGGGCTAGGAGTTAGCGCATCTTCAAACAGCACTAAGAAGCGGCGTTCTTCAATCATGGGGACGTTGAAGGGAATGACCTGTAGGGTGATCATCCGAGAGCGATCGCCCTCTTCTAACCGCACTCCCCGTCGCGCAGTGGGAACGTTTTGGCGTTGCGCCTGATAGACCGCTGCGCGTAGCTCAACCAGCAGCCCATCCCGCACCAAGTGGAACAGGCTCAGGTTCACCACGCCAGAGACAAGCTTGAGATAGCGATCCACCTCTCCTTGCAGTTGCAGCACCTGCATCTTGGCGTCGAGCACAGCGCCTGCCGGGGCATAGTGCTGCACGATCAGCTGATCGACTTTTTTCTGAAGGTCAAACGCTTCGGCTGGGGGCTGTATTGGAGGGCGATCGCTCACCGATGCGATCGGATGGGTGCTAGGGTCAAACGTAAAGGTGGGGCGCGTTGCGGTGACTTGCTTGGCATACAGCCGGTACTTTTTATCAATCAGCGTAAACAGATCGGGAAATTGCCCGGTACTTTCTGACGTGCCCAAGAGGAGAAAGCCTGTGGGGTTAAGGCTGTAGTGAAAGAGGGGCATAATCCGCTTTTGCAGCGTTTCGCCCAAGTAAATCAGCACGTTGCGGCAGCTAATTAAATCGAGGTTTGAAAAGGGTGGATCGCCGCCTAAATTTTGGCGCGCAAACACGCAGAGGTCTCGTACTGCCTTGCTAATTTGAAACCGCTCGCCGTCTAGCGCATAGAAAAACCGACGGCGGCGCGTGGGTGACACGTCCACCATCTGATTCTCGGAGTAAATGCCCGCTCGGGCTTTGTCGATCGCCGCGTCGCTAATATCGGTGGCAAAAATCTGAATGGGGGGCTGGGGCCGGTGATCGGCCAAAAACTCCAGCAGGCAAATCGCGATGGAGTAGACCTCTTCCCCGGTTGAGCAGCCCGCCACCCAAATGCGAATGGGCGCATCGTCAGACTTCTGCTGCACCATAGCGGGAAAGACATACGTTTTCAGCAGGTCAAACGCGTCTGGGTCGCGAAAAAAACTGGTGACATGAATCAAGATTTCTTCGTATAGCGCTTTCACTTCTGCGGGATGCGTTTGCAGATAGTCAATGTAGTCTTCCAACCGTTCCAGCTTATACAGCAGCATGCGTCGCTGAATTCGCCGGTTGATGGTGTTGGGCTTATAGCGGCTAAAGTCCACACCCGTGTTGAACCGCAACAGGGCAAAAATGGTGGCCAAGCCATCGGTGGAGCGGGGCGAAGCTTCGGTAAGCTCCGGCGGCACTGGGCGCACAATCAGGGGGTGACGGCTTAAGTTAGTCAGTTCTTCGGCAATTCTGGCAGGCGGCAGCACAAAATCAACGTTGCCCGTGGCAACCGCTGTGTTGGGCATGCTGTCAAATTGGGCAGTGGCTTCACACTGGGCAAACGTGACGCCGCCCACCGCTTTGATCGCCTTTAGCCCCAACGACCCATCGCCATCTGAACCTGACAACACGATGGCGATCGCCCGATGCCCGCGATCAGCCGCCAACGACGCAAAAAATGCATCCCCCGGCATGTATTTGCCCAGCACCTTTTCCCGAGGCGACAGCTGCAACACCCCATCCGCCAGCACCATCTTGGTGTTCGGCGGAATCACATAGACATGATTGGGCTCCACCAGGGTGCCGTTTTCCACTTGCCGAACGGGCATTGCGGTGGTTCTCGCCAAAATCTCGGTCAGCAAGCTTTCATGATCGGGAGACAAATGCTGAATCAACACAAAGGCCATCCCCGTATCGCTGGGTAAATGGCTAAGCAACTGAATAAACGCATCTAACCCGCCCGCAGAAGCCGCCACTCCCACAATGGGGAAGGACGCCTCGATGGGCTCGTCAGTTAAGCCGGGCATAGGTTCGGAAGGGTTAGCAGACATAGGCGAAGGTTTGGCACCGCAATCGCAGCTGTTCCCTTCACTCTAAAGCGGTTTTACCCCAGCGATGCTGCATTACTCACAGTTGAATAGAAATGTGAGTAGCCCGATCGCCCGCAGAACAGCGTATTGGCATCGGTGCGGATGAGGTGAAGGTCAAAGACCGGCCTCGCAAGGCCAACGCACAACTGTATTGGCAGCATTGGCAGCGTCTCCGGCATCAGCTGATCGCTATAGCCCACCGTACTGCCGTGGATCAGCCAACAATCCAGCTCATGAAAGCCAAAATCTAGATTCGCCAACCATTGCACCGTCTGCCGCGACACCGCCTCCCACAGATCTTTCGCAGCGCCAAGGCCGTACCGTTCCACTAACTCCGGTGCGCGCAAGCCATGTAGGCTAAAACACTGCTCCTCTCACTACCCAGTGCAGACCTGGGGCAGGGATTCGCTGGAGCGAGACAACCGCACCCGCCGCACCATGGCCTCACTATTCCCCCGCAACCCCACCAGATTGCCCAGGATACACGGATCCGTCACCGGCTACCGCTGCCGCTAAATATCTGCCAGCACTGCCTCATAGGCTGCCAGGTTGCCTTCGATGCCGCTAAGGATGGCCCATTGCATAGGTTAACCTGAGTTCGGGATAAGCTCAAACCCTCAATGTGCCGTGCGCGGTGCGCACGGCACATTGAGGGTTTTGGAGGCACCGCGCGTCGCGCGGTGCCTCCAAAACCCCCTTAACCCGAACTGACGTTAGGTTAAGTGCCTGCTAGTTGATTTGTGAAGAAGTGAAGAGGTGGGGAAGTGAAGAGGTGGGGAAGTATTGAGATTTGCACCCCTTCCTTCACCCTTTACGCCTTTACGCCTTTACGCCTTTACGCCTTTACGCCTTTACGCCTTCACCCTTCACCCTTCACCCTTTACGCCTTCACCTTCACCTCCTAATGAAACCCCGGACTATGCCGAATCAGGCTCATAAACTCCTGACGGGTGCGGGCGTCGTCGGCAAAGGCTCCTTTCATGGCGCTGGTCACGGTCCAAGAGCCGGATTTTTGCACGCCGCGCATGACCATGCACATGTGGGTGGCTTCGACTACGACGGCGACTCCCTGGGGTTGCAGTAAGCCCTGGAGGGCGTCGGCGATCTGGGCAGTGAGGCGTTCTTGAACTTGCAGGCGGCGGGCATACATTTCGCAGATGCGGGCGACTTTTGAGAGACCGATCACCTTGCCGTTGGGGATGTAGGCCACGTGGGCACGACCCAAAATCGGCAGAATGTGGTGCTCGCAGGAGCTGAACAGGTCGATGTCGCGCACCAGCACCATTTCGTTGGTGTCTTCGTGGAAGACGGCTCCGTTGAGCAACTCATCGAGGGATTGGTTGTAGCCGGAGGTGAGGAATTTGAGGGCTTTGACCACTCGTTTGGGGGTGTCGAGTAGCCCTTCGCGATCAGGGTCTTCGCCCAGGCCAATCAGCAGGGTGCGCACGGCCTGCCGCATCTCGGCATCGGAGACGCGGGGCTGAGACTGGGTGGCAAGGGCGGCGATCGCCTGGTCGGCGGCGAGGTCGCGGGAGGGGAGTTGTGCGGTCATGGTCGATGAAGTCCTAAATGGGTGGGTGGGTGGGTGGGTGGGTGGGTAAGGGGTTTACGGTTTACGGTTCGAGCCTTGCACCGTGAACCGTTCACCATGCACCGAGACTTGACAATCGGCCAACTGCTGTCGCAGTCCATCCGCGTCCAAATGGCGGCCAATGAAGACAATCTGGTTGCCGGGGGGGGTGCTGTGCCAGGGTTCTACGTCGAGGGTGCAGCGTTTGCCGCTGAGCTGAAAGATGTGCTTGTTGGGGCTTTCGCTGAACCACAGCAGCCCCTTGGCGCGAAACACGTCGCTGGGTAGGGTTTCGAGGAACTGCTCGAACTGGCGCAGGGCAAAGGGGCGATCGCTGCGGTAAGACACCGACACAAAGCCGTCGTTTTCTAGATGCTGGCTGTGATGGTCGTGCCCGTGATGGTCGTGCCCGTGATGGTCGTGCTCTTCTCCATGATGGCTGTGGTCGTGGCCTTGCTCATCTTGGCTGTGCTCCGTAGCGTCCAACGGAATCATGGCGTCGTAGGCCATGGGGTCGTTGAAGCCTACGTCCAAAATTAGCGGCAGGGGCACTGATGACTTTTGACAGCGGATAATGCGGGCACCCTCCTTGAGGATTTGAATTTGGTCATCTAATTTATCCACCACTTCAGCGGCCACTAAATCGGTCTTATTCAGCAAAATCATGTCGCTGTAGGTGATCTGTTTTAAGGCGGCTTCGCTATCAAACAGATCGGGGGCAAAGGCCGAGGCATCGACTAGGGTAATGACCGAATCGAGCCGGGTGAGATCGCGCAGTTCGGTGCCCAGAAAGGTGAGCAAAATTGGCAGCGGATCGGCCACGCCCGTGGTTTCAATCACCAGGTAGTCAATTTTGTCGCCCTGTTCGAGCACGTTGTAGACAGCGTTTACCAGATCGTCATTGATGGTGCAGCAGATGCAGCCGTTGCTAAGCTGCACCATGTCTTGATCGACGGAAACCAGCAGCTGGCTATCGATATCGATATCGCCAAATTCATTCACCAAAACCGCAACCTTGAGGTTCTGATTATTGGTCAGAATGTGGTTGAGCAGGGTAGTTTTTCCGCTGCCCAAAAAACCGGTAATGATGGTGACGGGCAGTCCCCGTTTGGGGATAGCTGGGGATGCAATAGAAGCTGTCATTGTCAAAGCCTCAGGGTGAACAACGAACTGAAGACGCAGGCATCATGACCTGCAAGGTATGGCAGGGAATATGGTCAGCCAGCAATGTTGAAATTCCATCACCGCTGTAGACCTCTAGCTGAGCCTGGGGAACTGCATCAAACAGCAGCCATGCCCCTGGAAACATAACCCGCTCAAAGTACCAGTCGACGATATTGGTAATGCGAATGATTTGAATCGCTGGGGTTTCATTGCGGTAGCCACAGAGAATGGTTTGAGCTTTGGTGGTGGGTAAGGCATCTAGACTTGGCATGATGATAGGTTGCTCAATAGCAACGGGGTAAGGGGCTGACCGGGTCTCTCTCGCGTGGCTTGGGCATCGTTGGCGATCGCTAAACCGTCGATAGCTTTGCCCTGGGCAACACAATCGCAACGAGAAAAATCGCTAGCTGCATGGTCACAATGGCTGGCCCCGAAGGCAGGTTCAACAGGGCTGAAAGCACCATGCCTAGCACCGCCCCTAGCGCCCCCAACACCGCCGACAACATCACATACCTTGCAAAGGTGCGGCTGAGCATTCGAGCCGCACAGGCCGGAATCACCACAAAAGCACTAATCAGCAGTACCCCGATCGCTTTGATCGACACCCCTACCACCAGGGCCAGTAGCATAATAAAGGCGGTGCGATGGGCCGAGGCCGCAATGCCACTGGCGATCGCAAGGGGCTCGTGTAGGGTGAGAAGAATTTGCGATCGCAATGTCAGCCCCACAAACCCCACGCACACCCCCAGTAGCACCGTACTCACGATCAGATCACCTTGGCGCACCGCCAAAATATCGCCAAACAAAATGCTGTTAATGCCCCCCTTGTACTGGCCCACAAAGGTCAGCAAAATCACCCCGATCGCCAGCGAAGACGAGTAGACAATATTCAGCAGCGCATCCGTCCACAGCCGCGTGCGCTCCAGCAAATAGGTGACCCCCAAGGCAAACAGCACCGAAAAGGGCAGCAGCACCGACGACGGATTCATGCCCAGCAGCAGCCCCAGACTAATACCCAACAGCGCCGAATGCCCCAGGGCATCGCTAAAAAACGACAGCTGCCGCAGAATCGTAAAACTGCCCAGCAGGCCCCCCATTAGCCCCGTGAGAACGCCGCCCATCAGGGCGCGCTGCATGAAGGGGAGTTGGAAGAGTTCGATGACGCGGGTGAGGTCGGACATTTGGGTGGAGGGGTAGGGGGTGGATGAGTGGATGGGTAGGGGGGTAGAGGCGTGGGTTGGGAATTATGGGGGAGGGTGTTTTGGGAGGGATTGTATGGTGAAAAGTTTGGTTAAGGGATACCGGGATTTAGAGGTTTATCAGGCGGCTTTTGAGGCAGCAATGGAGATCTTTGAGGTGTCGAAAACGTTTCCAGTTGAGGAACGGTATTCTTTGACTGACCAAATGAGAAGATCTTCTCGATCAGTCTGTGCAAATTTAGGCGAGGCTTGGCGGAAACGGCGATATGAAGCTGCCTTTATCGCTAAAATCAGCGATTGTCAGGCTGAGGCAACAGAAACTCAGATTTGGCTAGAATTTGCCGTCAAATGCCAATATCTCGATCCTGAAACTGGTAGGAAACTTTACCGCAACTACGATCAAGTCCTGGGTCAACTAGTCAACATCATCAAAAACTCCTCCCACTGGATCATCAGATAACTCCACCCATCCACCCCTAATGATGATGTCGATATCGCACAAACTCCGACCCATACACTGCCACCAAATTATCCGGGGCTAGAGCATGATCTGGGGTGCCCTGGCAGCGGAGGACGCGGTTGAGGCAGAGGACGCGATCGCAGTGTTTCCGAACCATATCTAAGTCGTGGGAAATTTGTAGAATGGCCCAGCCCTGGTCTTGTTTGAGCTGGTAGAGCAGCTGGTAAAACTCTGACTCGCCGCGGGCGTCGAGACCAGCGGGGGCTTCGTCGAGAATCAGCAGGCGGCGGGGGCGCACCAGGCAGTAGGCCAGCAGCGCCCGCTTCATTTCGCCGCCGGAGAGGCGAGAGATCGGCTGGGGGCCGAGGTGCAGGGCCTCGACTTCGGCCAGGGCGCGGCTGACCGCTAGGCGGCGGGGTTGGCGGTTGGCCCAGGGGAGCTGTGGCCCTAGGGTGTCCCAGCCGAGGGCGACGAGCTCGTTGACGGTGATGGGGATGCGGCGATCAAACAGAAAGTTTTGGGGCAGGTAGGCAATCTGCTGACGCACCTTTCCCGGCAGCACCCCCCGGGGGCTCAGGGCGTGGCCCATCAGAAACACATCTCCCGATCGCCGGGGCAGCACGCCTAAAATGGCCTGAATTAACGTGCTCTTACCGGCACCGTTGGGGCCAACGATGGCAGTGTCGGTGCCTGCTTCGAGGGCAAAGGAGACATCCTGCACGACGGCGTAGGTGTCGCGGTACACCGTCAACCCCTCAACGGCCAAGACTGTTGTGCTCAAGGCTGCCCCTCCTAAAACCGCAGGCCCACAGGCTGGGGCACTACAGCCAGTGGCTTAGTTGGCCACAGCGGCAGCCAAGACTGCTGGGTGGAGGCCTCAAAGGAAACCGCAAGGTTAGCGGCATTTTGGCGCATGGTGGTGAGGTAGTAGTCGGGCATGACCGCCTCGGGGCCGCCTACTTCGATTGGGTTGAACATGCCGACTTCAACGCCCAGATCTCTGGCGATCGCATCAAAGGCATCCTCCCCGGCGGTAGGTTCGGTCAGAATGGTTTTCAGGTTAGAGGCTTGGACGGTATCCATCACCCGCTTGACATCCTCAGGGGCGGGGTTGACCGTGGGCACATCGACTAAAAACTCGGCATCAAGGCCATAGCTCTCGGCAAAGTAGGGGGCAAAGTCGTGAAAGGCGACAAAGGTTTGCCCCGCAAAGGGAGCCAGTTGTTCCGTAATTTCGGCATCCAGAGCTTCTAGCTCGGCAATAAAGGCCGCTGCATTAGCGGTGTAAATTTCCTCGCCCTCAGGGTCAACGGCAATCATGCCGTCGCGAATGTTTTCGACTTGCTGAATGGCCCGCTTGGGGTCAAGCCAGATATGAGGATTATATTCACCGTGGTCGTGGTGCCCAGCATGGTCGTGATCGGCGGCAGCTGCGCCAGCCTCCTCGTGGTCATGATCATGCTCATGACTGTGGTCATGGTCGTGGTCGTCAGCTTTTTCGTGACTGTGGCCCTCCACCTCTTCATTCGACAGCACCGCAATGCCTTCGCTAGAGTCGATCATCACCAAGTCGGGGTTCTCGGCATTGGCGATCAGGTCATCCAAAAAGACCTCCATCTCCAGGCCGTTTTTTACCAGCACATCGGCATTGACCATGGCCTGCACATCGGCGGGGCTAGCCTGAAAATCGTGGGGGTCCACATTGGTCGGCATCAGGGGAATCACCTCGGCGCGATCGCCCACCACCGCATTGGTGAACTGGGTAATCGGCAAAATCGTCGTCATCACCGTCAAGTCAGTTGCGATCGCACCATCAGCCGCTTCGCTGTCAGCCACGCCCGTAGGCTCTGGTGCGCAGCTACCCAGGGCAACGGCCACGGAAGAGGCCAGCAGTAGAGCCGTTCGGCGAAAGGGGAAGAGTTGGGGCATGGGGGACTCCTTTGTAGGTGTGAGGGTGGATGGGTAGGGGGTGGATGGGTAGGGGATAGGGGGTGGATGGGTAAGGGGTGGATGGGTAAGGGGTGGATGGGTAAGGGGTGGATGGGTAAGGGGTGGATGGGTAAGGGGTGGATGGGTAAGGGGTGGATGGGTAAGGGGTAAGGGGTGGATGGGTAAGGGGTGGCTGATCAGTAGTCTTTACTCATCCACCCATCCACCCTCACACTCATCCACCCATCCACCCTCACACCCATCCACTCATCCACCCAAAACCCTCGCCGCATCCTTAGCGAAATACGTCAAAATCACATCCGCTCCGGCCCGCTTGATGCTGGTGAGGGTTTCGAGCATCACCGTCTTTTCATCGATCCAGCCCTGGGCGGCGGCGGCTTTGACCATGGCGTATTCGCCGCTGACGTTGTAGGCCGCGACGGGTAGGTTGGTGTGCTGCTTGATGCGGCAGATGATATCCAGGTAGGCCAGGGCGGGTTTGACCATGACGATGTCGGCCCCTTCGGCGATGTCGAGATCGACTTCTTTGAGGGCTTCGGCGGCGTTGGCGGCATCCATTTGGTAGGTCTCTTTTGTCGCCAAACTTGGGGGCGCTCTCTAGGGCATCGCGGAAGGGGCCGTAGTAGGCGGAGGCGTACTTGGCAGAGTAGGCGAGAATGCCAACGTTGATCCAGCCCTCAGCATCGAGGGCCTGGCGAATGGCCCCCACCCGGCCATCCATCATGTCGGAGGGGGCAACCATATCGGCTCCGGCTTCGGCGTGGGCCAGGGCTTGTTTGACCAGTACCGCCACGGTTTCGTCGTTGAGAATTTGGCCGTCTTGCACAATGCCGTCGTGGCCCATGGTGCTGTAGGGGTCGAGGGCAATGTCGGTGATCACCAGCAGCTGGGGGAAGGCTTGCTTGATGGCCCGCACGGTCTGGGGAATCAGCCCGGTGGGGTTATAGCTTTCGGTACCGGCGTTGTCTTTTTGGTGTTCAGGGATAAGGGGAAAGAGGGCGATCGCACCCAACCCCAGCCCCACCACCTCCTGAAGTTCCTCCAGCAGCAAATCAAGGGAATAGCGATAGCAACCCGGCATGGAGGGTACTTCCTGCCGCTGCCCAGTCCCCGCCATGACAAACATGGGGTAAATCAGGTCATCTACAGTCAAACGGGTTTCGCGCACCATTCGGCGCAGCCCCTCGGTGCGGCGCAGGCGACGAGGACGGTGCACCAGAGGCAGTCGGACACTTGTCGCAGCCTCGGCGGCGGCGGTATCAGCCGTGTCTGTCGGTGGAACAGGTGAGGGAGACAGAACCATAGTCTTGCAATATGATAATGATTATCATTCTTGAGCATCCTACCCCATCTTGCTATGGATCGCGACCATGATTTTGAAAAAAGATGCTGAAAATTCTGTTGAAGCCGCCTCAAAGGGGTTGCCAAAACCGCGCCTAACCACGGGGCAGCAGTCAGTGTTAGACGCCTTGCAACATCAGCCCCAGGCTTTGTCAGCCCAGGCGCTCTATGGAGTGATGCGCCGCCAGCAGCCCATCGGTCTGGCGACCATCTACCGCGCCTTGGATGCACTGAAAGTGTTAGGACTGGTACAGCACCGGGTGACGCTGACGGGGGAAACGCTGTATAGTGCCGTGAAGCATGACCACCACTACCTCACCTGCTTGCAGTGCGGTGTCTCAGTGCCCATTGAGACTTGCCCCGTGAAGGAACTAGAGGCGCAGCTCCAGGGAGCGAGTTCGTTTCGGATTTACTACCACACGCTGGAATTTTTTGGGGTCTGCGGTCGGTGTGAGGTGTGAGGAATGGTATGCGGTTCGAGCCTTGCACCGTATACCGTGCACCTTGCACTGTCCCCCTTATCCAAACCCCTTCCCCGTCATCACCTTCGCCCACACCAGCAATTCTCCGCCACAGCCCCCGGTCGCCAGGTAATTGCCCTGGGGCGACCAGGCCAGGTTCGAAAACCCGTCGGGTGCCCCTTCGAGAGTTTGAGCGGACTGGATCGCTTTTTGCCAAAGACATACCCAGCCATCTTCAGCGGCGGTAGCCAGCAGGGTTGACTGGGGCTGAAACGCCACCGCTGTTACCGGAGCGCTGTGCAGATCCAGCACGTGGGATGTCCAGCCCTCGGCGGCATCCTTAGCTTTGGCCCACACCACGACGCCCTCGGCGCTGGCAGAGGCCAACAGTGGCGCACCCGCCTGGGCAGCAGACCAGGCCAACTGCCGCACCTTGCCCGGAAACCCCTGCATTTGCCAGGGGTAGGGTTTGTCCCACTCCCACACCAGCAGGGTGCGATCGTTGTTGCCCGAGGCCAGGTATTGCCCGTCGGGGGAAATAGCGATCGCCCCGCTAGCCCCTCCGGTTTCTCGAATCTCTGGGTCTGCATCCCAATCCTGCTGCTGCCAGGTTTTCACGCTCAGATTGCCCGCCAGGGTCAGGTAGTCGCCGCTGGGGTGCCAGGCCAAATCCAGCACCGACGACGCTTCATAGGCTGGCGTTGCCACCACTGATTGCTCGACCGCATCCCACACCTGGGCGTAGCGCCCCAGGCTAAAGGCCAGCTCTGGCAAGCGGGGGTGCCACTGCAGGCGATCGACCCAAACCCTGGGGTTCTCTAGCTCAGTCAGCCGTTCAGCCGCGCCTGCCCCCAGCCGCCAAATCGACACCGTGCCCGCTTGCCCCCCCGCCGCCAGAAAGTTTCCATCAGCGGAGAATGCGATCGCATCCGCCGACACCCCACGCTTTTCTTGCAGCGCCATCGATGCTCCTGTCTGGGCGTCAAACATCACCACCTCCCCCGCCGCTGAACAGGCCGCCAGCCGAGCGCCGTCGGGCGACCAGGCGATCGCGGTCACGTAATCGGCGAGGAGAGTTTGCCAGGTGGGGTTGAGGAGGGGTTTTGGCATGGGGATATAAGGAGTGGATGGGTAGATGGGTAGGGGGTGGATGGTACGGGGGGAGTGAATGATTGGGGGTAGAGATGAATAGTCAGTGGTCTTTACTCATCCACTCATCCACTCATCCACTCATCCACCCATCCACTCCTTCACCCCACCAAACACTCCCTAAACGCCTCCTCCAACCCCATCTCTTCCAGGTTTCGCCCGATAAACACCAGCTCATTTTTGCGGGTTTCGTCGGGTCGCCAGGGGCGGTCTTGGCGGCCTTCAAACAGCATATGCACGCCCTGAAAGACGAAGCGGCAGTTTTCGCCAGCGATGTTGAGAATGCCCTTCATGCGAAAGATGTCGGGGCCGCGATCGCGCAGCAGAACACCCAGCCACTGGTTGAGCTTGGCTCCGTCCACCGTGCCGGGTGCGGTCAGGGCAATAGAGGCCACGGTTTCGTCGTGTTCGTGGGCGGTTTCGTTGAGAAACTCGGGGTCGATCTTGAGGGCGTTGCCCAGGTCAAAGGCGCTGACGCCGAGGATAGAATCCATGGCAATTTCGGCGTCGCGGGTGCGGTGGATCGTTGCGATCGCATTCATCCCCCGAATCTGCTGCTCTAGGGCCACCAGCTCTTCTTCAGTGACCAGATCCACTTTATTCAGCAAGATCACGTCGGCAAAGGCAATTTGCTCCAGGGCTTCGTCGGCCTCCCAGTGCTGAGCGATGTGGGCCGCGTCTACCACCGTCACCACGGCGTCGAGGCTGGCCTGGGTCTGCACCTCGTCATCGACAAAAAAGGTCTGAATCACCGGGGCCGGGTCAGCTAACCCCGTGGTCTCGATCACCAGGTGGTCAAACTTGTCGCGGCGCTTCATCAGGTTGCCGATGATGCGAATCAAGTCGCCGCGCACGGTGCAGCAGATGCAGCCGTTGTTCATCTCAAAGATTTCCTCGTCGGCATCGATCACCAGCTGGTGATCGATGCCCACTTCGCCAAACTCGTTGACGATCACCGCCACTTTCTTACCGTGCTCGTGGGTGAGAATGCGGTTCAGCAGGGTGGTCTTGCCCGCCCCCAAATAGCCCGTCAGCACGGTAACCGGAACCGAGCGTTGCACCTCAGTAGCAACCATAGCCACACCTCGCTTTACGAATGATAATCATTTTCAGATTATAGAGCGGGGACGAGGTTTGCGGTTTGTCGTGGGCAAGGGCCGCATGCGGTATACGGTGCAAGGTAGAACCGCAAACCATATACCGTCTATCTTGTACCCCACACTGTGCACCGTGCACCCCATCCCCAACCCGACTATTTTTTTGGAATCTGGGCGTTAGCGAAGCCTCCCAGGTAGGGAATCGCAGCCCAGCCGCGATATGGTACCGCAATTCGCCACGGTGCTCGCCCTGCCGCTGCGGCAGCAGAATATGATGCTGATATTGGCGGGCTTTGCGCCCCTGTATTCAGAGCACGATCTATCTGACCCAGAGCTAGCCCCCATTCATCGGGCGATCGCACCGTGCTTGCAAATACTCAGCTACAGCCAACCCAATGCCGTGACTGGCACCGGCAACTAAAACGATCTCAAAAGACAGTAGCGCTTTCCCAACTTAGTTGAGCCACAGAGTAGGAGGTTTGAGATATCCTCCCTCTCTCAGTGCCATGCGGCGACTTCAAACAGCTCTTGTTTAATGGTCATCACCAGCGTATATCCACATGGGCTCTGTTTTTCCAGCCCTGGTAAAGCCACATCTCTCATAAAATGCGATCGCATCGCTATCCGCTACAAGCATATGCATGTGCATTTCTTGATATCTCTGCTTCAAGATCTCCATGATTCTTTTGCCAATCCCTTGACCTTGGTAATCTGGATGAACTAACAAATGGGGATAATACACTACTAAAAATCCATCTGAGATTGCATTGCCGATGCCAACGAGTTTTTCACCATGCCAAGCTGAAACAAGTGAGTGGGAGTTGAGTAATGCTTGATGTAGTGCCTCAGGCTTTTGGGCTGAAGACCAACCATTCAACTCGTATATCGGAAGAATTTTCTCAATCCCAATGTCCCGTTCTTCAGAGAAAGTAATCATATATTGCGGCTGTTTTTTATTGTGACTGCTCTAACTTTTTTTAATGATGATGCTTGGTTGAGACTCTGGGAGATTGGCCCATTGCCAATGCGTGTCAGGTCACCCTTCTCGACGAGGCCTGCGAGTACGACGGAGTGATGGAACCGGGCGACTTTTGTTTCTGCCCCGCCGATCGGCCAGGGTTTACCCACTGGCACTTGGTAGATAAAATCCTGCACCTGGTGATTGAACTCCACTGGTGACAACTTCCTTAATCTGAAATCAGATTAAGTGGGATTCTCAGTACGCTAGTTAACCTAAGTTTGGGATAAGCTCAAACCCTCTTAACCCGAACTGACGTTGGTTTAATAAGGAAGAACCGCTGGGCATTGGCCCCCCAGAAGTCATGTTTTGTCCTCTGGATAGGCGTTGCCAACGCGCAGCGTCTCACGAAGGGAGAACGTCCGATCAGCGGGTATCTTGTTTCCCTGCGAGTCCCTTACTGCTTTTGCTTAGAGCTTAGAGTGCTCCACTATAATAAGCGTCCAGCGTAAACGTCCATCGTCAGAGATGTTTCGCGTCGCTCAACCTGACATTGCTTGTCATTCCGACCGAAGGGAGGACTCTCAACTGGATCACTATTTCCTTGGAACACTCTTAGACAAGAGCTTACCTTGCCAATACGCCAGCGCCGCGCTATCTAAACCGACTTGTTCCCACATCTGTAGCCAACTCCGGGCTCCGTCTAACTGATCCTTTTCCACCAACAGGCGCAGGTGGACGTCTGCAAAGGTCTCAAATTCAGAAGTATGGAAGCGATCGCGCGATAGCATCGGTTTCAGCAGGGCGTCTGCAGCTTCAATATCACCCGCATCTAGATGGGTTCTGGCCTTGGCGCAACGGGCAAACAAATAGTCAGGAAAACGCTCTACTAAGTCATCAACTATGGCATCGGCTTCAGCTTGGCGATCCTGCAAAATGTAGGCCATGGCCAAATTGTTGAGCAAGTCTGGGGCGTCCGGTTCAATCTCTAAGGCTTGCTGCAGCAGCGCTTCGGCTTCCACAGCTGCCGCTTTATCGTGCTGATACAGTTTTTGGGTGGCTTGATTCAGGAGTTTATCGACCGCTTTGGTGTGCTCTGAGCTGGGTTCGGCGTAAATTTCATAGGCCAACAGCATAATTTCGCACGGCTTGCCCTTCACCCAGAGGGTGACTTTATCTCTAGGAATTAGGCCAGCTTCAGCGGCGATGGAGGCCGCCTGATGGCGCATCTCATCGGTGCCGTGTTGACCCAGGGCAAAGTCTTTGATCACCGCCAGCAGTTCTGGGGTCTTAACATGTTGGGCGATGATCAGACCAAATCGCTGCCCTAGGGGGCCTCCTCGCTCCATGATGCGGGGCAGCATGGCCAAGAGGTCGGGATGACGATCGAGGAGTTGCTCCATAGCGGCACCGGTTTTCTCATGGTGGGATTTGTTTATAACCGCTTTAACGGTGTTGAGGACATCGCGAGCAGTGGTGAACAATAGCCACTGTTCCCAGCTCAACGGCCAAGCCCCATGGCGCTGCCCCACCGGACGACGAACATCACTCAAATTCTCTTGTGCTAGGGTCATGCCTGGGCTGCGCTGTAGGGCTGTTTTCCACTGCTTTAGGGCGCGGGTTTCATCACCAGTGCGCGCTAGGGCAACGGCGGTTAAGTGGAAAAAGAGCGCCCCGGCGGGGGAGTCCTCAACCCCATCGGCTTCGGCCTGGTTGAGAACCTCGACAATGCTAGCGTCGTCGGCTAGGTAGCTGAGCCCCTCGACCCGTTTCGTCCAGTTATCCCAGGCCTCTGCCTGGGTGGTTTTGAGGCGTTCGCCATAGACTTGGGCAGCGTCGCTGTCTCCAGAGATGACGAGAAATCGAATCAGGTTAGAGAGGGCATGAACGTTGTCAGGGTGGTCGCTGAGGACAGATTGGCTCGTTGCGATCGCATCCTCCACTCGCCCCTCTGCCCAGTTGACCAAAGCCAAGTGGTTGTGGGCCGATACAAACTCGGGGTAACGCTGAATCACCTCAAGCTCAGCCTCACGCGCAGCAGTGTAGTCGCCCTCCTCTACATAGGCTTGTCCGCGTTCATGGAGGGTGGCAACGTCAAGATTGTCTAAGCCCATTTCCTCTAACAGTTCAGGGATCTTGGGGGTTAACGTGCTGAGCAACTCTTGGGCTTTGGGGGCGAATTCGTGATCTGGGGCGATCGCCAAGGCCCGCTGCATGATCTGCAACGCTAACAGCGGATGCATATTGGTGATGTAGATGCCGCCCAACGAATAGAGCGTATCGGCATCATTGGGCGTGATCTCCAGAATTTTCTCAGAAGCCTTCTGATAGGTTGTCAAGTCTTCCAACTCGTAGCTGACATCCGCCAGGTATTCCCACACCTGCTTTTCTTGGGGATACTGCTCGGTTAGAACCTGGAGAACCTCATACGCTGCCTGCCAATTTCCCTTAGCGGCATACGCCTGCACTCGCTGCAGCTCAACGACAAGGCTCTTTTTGCCAAAGCCGCGAAGAGTCCAAGTTGCAGTGGCTTTTTGCTTCTTACGCTTCCCCATATCGAATGCGCCTCCTAAGTGCAGCCTGTGTCGATGGGATACGATTCAGCTTATCGCAAGTCCTGCTGGCTGCAAGGCCCTCTGATTCCAGACAGCAATTCTCACGATGGATAAGCGGCCCTGGTGAGGCTCTTGGTGGTCGCCACCCTGGGCCGCTGAGGCTAGGACTAGAAAAGTTCAAGGCTCAAAACGGCGTTGCTTAACGCAAGTATGATTTGCCCCCCCAGCCCCCCAATCCTGGGGGGAGACAGAGTGTCAAAGTCCCCCAGAATTGGGGGATTTAGGGGGCTATACAGAGTCCAAAGGTTTTGCCGATTCATTCCTCAATTCAGCAACGCTGGCCCAAAACAAAAGCCCTCTCAACAGGGCTATCCAGGTCGCCCCGTCTGCTTTAGCAGACTGCTGCGATGAGTCCTGGAGTTGACTCCTGGGCGGTCTGGGCGGTCTGGGCGGTAGTCCAGCCTCCAAGAAGTCAAAATGAGAATTGCTGGATTCCAGAACTGGCCACGCGCTTACCCAAGGCATTTGCGTTGCGCAGCGAGCGGGCCTCGTCAATGCTTGGGCTGACGCAACCGTTAGGGCTGCCGTTGAGGCCGCCGTTGAGGCCGCTGGGCGCAAACGCTCAATCATGGCTGGAGCAACGACCGATGGGTGTTTGGTTTATTCTTCTATTAATGCCGTTATTAATGCCGTGCAGGATAATGCCGTGCAGGATAATGCCGTGCAGGAAAGGCTACCGCGTACAGGCCGTGATGGATGCATCGGGGTCGCCCTATGAGCTATCTGAAGAGATATCACGGTGACGTGGAGTGCGGAGGCGTAGTCCTGACAGTCGCCAATACACGGATGGCAGAGCTGGCCCAAAATTGGAGCAATTTTATTTATTTTATTTATAAGGCACGCAACTGCTGCAAATTTTGTTTGAAGACGTGCGGCCTAAAATTGGCTAGCCCTTAGTACAGGCTTGTACTTAATAGCTTGTACTTAACTTGTACTTATTAGGAGAGACTATGAGCGGTGAAAGCAAATGTCCCTTTATGGGCGGAATTCAAAAAGCGACCTCGGGTCATGGAACCCGTAACCGAGATTGGTGGCCGAATCAGCTAAATCTGGATATCCTCCACCAACACTCACCTCGGGCCAATCCCATGGGGGATTCCTTTAACTATGCTGAGGCGTTCAAGACTCTGGATTATGCTGCCCTAAAGGCAGACCTGTTCGAACTGATGACGGCCTCCCAGGACTGGTGGCCTGCCGACTACGGCCACTATGGGCCGCTCTTCATCCGCATGGCCTGGCATAGCGCTGGCACCTACCGCATTGGCGATGGTCGCGGCGGCGGCGGCACGGGCAACCAGCGATTTGCGCCGCTCAATAGCTGGCCTGATAATGCCAACCTCGACAAAGCTCGCCTGCTGCTGTGGCCGATTAAACAGAAGTATGGCGAGAAAATCTCCTGGGCTGACCTGATGATTTTGGCGGGCAACTGTGCTCTGGAATCGATGGGCTTCAAAACCCTCGGGTTTGCAGGCGGGCGCGCCGATATTTGGGAGCCCGAGCAAGATATTTACTGGGGCGCTGAGAGCGAATGGCTGGGAGATGAGCGCTACAGTGGCGATCGCCAGTTAGAAAACCCCCTCGCTGCCGTCCAAATGGGGCTGATTTATGTGAACCCCGAAGGCCCCAATGGCAATCCTGACCCGGTGGCGTCAGGTCGAGATATTCGCGAAACCTTTGGTCGCATGGCGATGAATGACGAAGAGACCGTGGCCCTGACGATCGGGGGCCACACCTTTGGCAAGTGCCATGGTGCTGGGGATTCAGCCCTGGTGGGGCCAGAACCCGAGGGGGGCAGCATTGAAGACCAAGGCCTGGGCTGGCGGAACAGCTTCGGTACTGGCATCGGTGCCCATACCACCACCAGCGGCATTGAAGGAGCCTGGACGACCAACCCGGTAAGCTGGGACAACAACTACCTAGAAAACCTGTTTGGCTATGAGTGGGAATTGGTTAAAAGTCCGGCAGGGGCCTATCAGTGGCAACCCAAGGACGGGGCCGGAGCCGACACAGTGCCCGATGCCCACGACCCCTCTAAGCGCCATGCGCCGATCATGACCACAGCGGACATGGCCATGAAGATGGACCCCATCTATGAGCCAATTGCCCGACGCTTCCTGGAAAACCCCGAGGAACTGGAACTGGCCTTTGCCCGAGCCTGGTTCAAGCTGACCCACCGCGATATGGGCCCCCGCGATCGTTACCTTGGCCCAGAAGTGCCCCAAGAAGACTTTTTGTGGCAAGATCCAGTCCCCCCGGTCACCCACGACTTGATTGATCAGCAGGACATTGCGAACCTCAAGGCCAAAATTCTGGCATCGGGCTTGTCGGTATCCCAACTGGTCTCCACAGCCTGGGCGTCGGCATCCACCTTCCGGGGCTCTGACATGCGCGGTGGCGCCAACGGGGCGCGCATTCGTCTGGCTCCTCAGAAAGATTGGGAGGTGAATCAGCCTGCCCAACTGGCGACCGTGCTGCAAACCTTAGAGGGCATTCAGCAGGAGTTCAATCAATCTCAGTCTGGGGGTATTTTGGGTAGCCTTCAAAAGGCATTCAGCTCCCAGTCGGGCGGGAAACAGGTTTCTCTGGCTGACCTGATTGTGCTGGGTGGCTGCGCTGCGGTTGAACAGGCCGCGAAGAATGCTGGGCTTGATATCACGGTTCCCTTCCAGCCTGGACGCACCGATGCTACCCAAGAGCAAACCGACGTGGAAGCTTTTGTGCCCCTAGAGCCTAAAGCAGACGGGTTCCGCAATTACCTCACAACTGGCAATCACACCCTATCGGCGGAAGCGTTGCTGGTGGATCGGGCCCAGTTGCTGACCCTGAGCGCGCCTGAAATGACGGTGCTAATCGGCGGCATGCGGGTGCTGAATACCAACGCGGATGGCACCCAGCACGGTGTCTTTACCCAGCGACCCGAGGCCCTAACCAATGACTTCTTCGTCAACCTGCTGGCTTTTGGCACGGTGTGGAAGGCGACCTCTGATGCCAAGGATATGTTTGAAGGGTGCGATCGCAAAACCGGCGAATTGAAGTGGACGGGAACCCGAGTCGATCTGCTCTTTGGGTCGAACTCCCAACTCCGAGCCTTGGCGGAAGTTTACGGATATCACGACTCACAGGCGAGATTTGTGCATGACTTTGTTGCCGCTTGGACCAAAGTGATGAATCTAGATCGCTTTGATCTAGATTCATCACACGCGTAGTCACACGCGTAGTCACCGCAAAGCACAGGCTAAGTTCAGGCCAAGATTTGGAGCTTTCCCTCAGGTGGAACTCCGCATCTCGGCCTGAATTTGGTTTCTGTGTGGTGCAACTGCCGCCAGTTGGCTTAAACATTGAACTGCAACGATTCCTCAAATCTGGAGTTCAAACCCCGGCAACCCATCTTTGCGGCATTGCTGAATGCGAGTATGAATTCAAGCAGCACTATCCCTCGCAGGAGCGCACGGTTGTGCGCCTGTACCCAAATTCATGCTGTCATTCAGCAACGCCAATTCAGTTTTGAGGATGGCTTAGGACGCGTTGGTCTTGGGGGTGCGGCGGCCTCGCTTGTATTCAGATTTTTTCTTGTAGCCAACCGACTGAGCTTCGTCGCTGTCGGGGCCAAACTGGCCTCGGATGGATTCTTTCATGGCCAGCACGGCGTTGTGAAAGTTCCATTCGGCTTGGCGAGAGGCATCGGCGGCGGCTTTGAGCAGGGCGGTGAGTTCGGTTTCTTTTTGTCGCTGGGCCAGCATAGTCTCATAGGCGGTTTTGAGCCCTATGGGAGTGGCTTCGCTGCGAACGGGGATGTAATTTTCGACGGCACCGAGCCCGTTGTAGGACACGACATCGGCACTGACGGTTTTGCCGGGAAGACGACGAGCAATGTTGACAACAGGCATAGTGATGAACCCTTTTGGTGATGTGTAAATTTGGTGATGTGTAAATACGTGCAAACGGTTGGCTGACCAGCGGTTGCAGGGCGGGAGGCGCTGCCCTAGGTGCAAACCTGATGGGTGCGGCCAAAAATGGAAAAAGCTAAGACGACGACGGGGTCTGGCGTCTAAATGTCTCGCTTAGAAAATATTGCCCAGTGGAGATAGGGCATTGGCAACAGAATTAGCAAGATTGTGCGTAGATTTGACGGCTTTTTGTGAAGACAGAATGAATTTGCAGGGGTGGGGAATAAGGCAGGGCTGAATAGTCTAGCAGAGAGAAACAATGATTGATGTTTGCCTATGGCACTGCCATTGTGCATTGAGCGTATAAGCCTGTGGGGGGTGCAAACGCAGGGTAGCTCCACAGCAAGAACAGATCGCAGTGACGACTCAATCAGTTGCGCTGCTGCACTCAAGAGTTGCCGCGACACCTTTAAAGATCGCACGATGACCAAAAACGATTGCATGGGCGATCTAACGAGTTGCCCTGCTGCAAGAAGGGATGGAGCAGACCCATCAAAGAGTTGCGGTGATGCTCTAACGGATGGCGCTGTTCCACTGTTGTTGCGTGTGTGGCGTGGCCTTGCTGGGCTGGTGTGAGGCCGCTAGCGAAGGGAACAGGCGTGGATAATAAAGGAGACGACGGTGGATGGCGACGGCATCGCAAACGGTAGCGATTCTGACTTGCGTCTGGTGCGCCATTAGACTAAATTACTGTGCTAAGGCTGTGTGTGTGCAGTCTGAACTTCCCAAAAATTTGGTCAAACGCCACTGGAAGGTGCTTGCAACACCAACCAGCGGCTAACCCCGTTGACAGGGTAAGCTGTCTCGGAGGCTGAGTAAGATTTTACTCGTGGCCGTCCCGAACTGCACAACGTCTGGGGCGGCCAAGTTTTTGGGATTCCTACCCATCGTTTCATCGGAGGAATCCCGATCATGTTGTGTTTTACCCGTCAAGATCCCCGGTTTCTTGAAAAAACCGGGGATCTGAATCCCCTGCGCCTAGCAGCTCTTACCCCTCAGCCGGGGCGGGAGCGACTGCGCCATTTGGTGATTGGCTCGCCGAAGGGGGTGCGATCGACCATCCACACCCTGCATGTGCTGAACTTTGTGGAGCAGTCCACCTGGAGCCAGTTGATTGCGATCCCACCCTCAGGGATTTTGATCACGCCGGAACAGGGAGAGGTGTTTAGCTTGCTAAGGCGCTACAGGCAGCCAGAGCCGCCACGCCTGTAGCGCCTGGGTGTTTGTGGTGGGATGCCTCTGCCCGAGCGATGCACCCCACCACAAGTGAGTACAATACCTAAGATTTGCAGTTGCAAATCTGCAATCTTAGATTTGTAATTGTAGATTGTAGACTGCCCACGACAAGGATATCCCCCTGTGACCACTCCCCTGGAGAAACTGCAAACCCTGCTGCGAGAGCTGTTTCAGCTAGATCAGGCCGATCTAGACTTTGGCATCTACCGCATCATGAACCACAATCGGGACGAGATTGTGCGGTTTTTGCAGGAAGACTTGCTGCCCCAGGTGCAGGCGGGCTTTAGCGACTATGAGCAGGCCGACCGGGAGCGACTGCAAGAACAGCTCGAAGACACCATTCAGCAGGCCCAAACGCTGCTAGAGCTATCGCGCGAAGAAGCCGAGCACACCCCTCGCGTCGTGAGAATTAAAGAACAACTGCAAGAGCAGGCCGACCAGCAGGCCCTAGAGCAAGAGGTCTACGCCCATCTGTACAACTTTTTTCGTCGCTACTACCACGAGGGCGACTTTCTTTCGCTGCGACGCTACAAAGAGGGGGTCTACGCCATCCCCTACGAGGGCGAAGAGGTAAAGCTGCACTGGGCCAATGCCGACCAGTACTACATTAAAACGGCAGAGCATTTTCAAAACTATGGGTTTAAGCTGCCCTCTGGGCGGCGGGTGCGGTTTGAGATCGTCTCGGCTAGCACCGAGCAAAATAACAACAAACCCACCAACGGCAAAGAACGCCGCTTTATGCTGCACGAGGCCGACCCAGCAGCGCTAGAGGGCACCGACCTGGTGCTGCGGTTTGAGTACCAGGCAGACCCTCAAAAGCGCAAACAGGAAGAGCTAAACCAACTGGCCTATGCGGGCATTATGGCCCTGCCCGACCTAGCCGCCTGGCAACGCGAGCTAGCCTTTAATGTCCCCACCGCCAAAAGCCCAGACCGCACCCTGCTACAAAAGCACCTATCCGACTTTACCGCCCGCAACACCTTTGACTATTTCATTCATAAAGACCTGGGTGGCTTTTTGCGGCGAGAGCTAGATTTCTACATCAAATCGGAGGTGATGAATCTAGAAGACATTCAGCACGATAGCCCGACGCGGGTAAAGCACCTGATTAGTAAGGTGCGGGTGCTGAGAGAAATTGGTGACAAGATTATTCAGTTTTTGGCCCAGATCGAAGAATTCCAAAAAAAGCTCTGGCTCAAGAAAAAGTTTGTGCTAGAGACTCACTACTGCATCACGCTAGATCGGGTGCCAGAAGAGCTATATCCAGAAATTATCGCCAACGCTGCCCAGCTCGAAGAGTGGAAGCGGTTGTTTGCGATTGATGAAATCAAAGAAAAAGCTGGAGATTTGTTTGGCGGTGGCACTCCGGCCTATTCAGAACCGCTCACCATTGAGTTTCTGAAGGCTAATAACAAGCTTTTGGTCGATACACGGTTCTTTGATAAAAGCTTTAAAGCTCGCCTTTTAGACTCCATCGAAGATTTTGATCAGCAGTGCGATGGATTGTTGATTCACTCAGAAAACTTTCAGGCGCTAAACCTGTTGCAAGCACGCTACGAGGAAAGCGTTAAATGTATCTATATTGACCCACCTTACAACACTAACAGCAGTTCTATCCCTTACAAAAACAACTACCAGCATTTATCGTGGGGCACGATGATGTTTGACCGACTGGCATTGCTTCAGCCATTGCTAACTGATGACGGCGCAATCTTTGTCAGCATTGATAAAGCTGAGCGGTTGCTGCTAGAGCACATGATGGATTTGGTTTTTGGCGAAGAAAACCGGATTGAAGAGTTGATCTGGGTGATGAATACGACCAATAGCCAAGTCCCAAATTACTCAACTAATCATGAATATATTGAAGTCTATGCTAAAGATCGAGCAATAGCTGAACAAGACGCAACCATGTTTCGTGAACCAAAGCCAGGGTACGAAGAAGTAATGGCTTTAGTTGCTGAGCTTAATCCTCAGTATCCACCTATTGCTGAAGTTGAAGCGGCAATACGTGAACTTTATAAAAAACACAAAGCAGAGTATAGAGAATCGGTTGAGGAACAAGGGTTGGATTGGACAGATGAGAAGAGTAATGATCCTTGGAAGGGAACTTGCAGCTATACAAAAGCAGAATATAGAAATGCCAATAACCATGTAGTCTCTGATGATGAAGCTCTGAAACAACAAGCTACTGATGCTTCTATGCAATCTACAAAACAGGCTGAAAGCACAAGAGATCCTGATAGCCCGAATTGGCGATTTTATAAGCCACCACATCCTAGAACAGGTCGTCCATGTCCATGTCCTAAGCGCGGTTGGCAATTTCCTTACGATGACAAGACTCTAGATTCCAGAAGTTTTGTGAATCTTGACCGCAAAGGAAGAATTGCATGGGGGCATGATGATAGTAAGGTTCCTCGCATCAAGCGAATGCTGCATGAAGTAGAAACCAATATAGGAAAAAGTGTATTCCAAGATTACTCTGATGGTGAAAAGCAGACTTCGGCATTATTTGGCCGATCAGGAATATTTTTAGCTCCCAAACATGCTGACTTCGTTTCTCGATTCATACTTCATGTTGCGAAAGACGACAGCACCATCATTGACTGCTTTGGCGGCTCTGGCAGCACAGCCCATGACGTAATTAAACTCAACCGCGAAGATCGAGGTCGTCGCAAATATATTCTCGTAGAAGTGGGGCAGTATTTTGATACTGTACTCAAGCCTCGCGTAATGAAAGCCGCTTACTCCCGAGACTGGAGAAATGGCAAGCCCGTCTCGCGGGGAGGGGTGAGTCACTGCATCAAATACATGCGGTTGGAATCTTACGAAGATGCGCTCAACAACATTCAAGATCCTCAACGTACCCAGCAGCAAGAGCTAGCCCTAGAGCAAAACCCGCGCTTTCGCGAAGACTATATGCTCACCTACAAGCTCGACACCGAGGCTCGCGGCAGCGCCTCGTTACTCAACCCCGTTGCCTTTATTCATCCCTTTAACTACCAGCTCAAAGTCGTGCAAAACGACGATACCCGCTACGTTGCCGTAGACCTGATCGAAACCTTTAACTACCTGCTGGGGCTTACCGTGCAGCGGCTCGACCTAGTCAACGCCATCAAAACCGTGCGGGGAGTCAACTGCTGGGGCGATCGAATTCTCGTCATCTGGCGCGACCTTGAAGAAATCAACAACGACGCCCTCGACGACTGGTTCAAAACCCAGCGCCACGACCAGCCAGACCCCGGCTTTGATCTCATCTACGTTAACGGCGACAACACTCTAGAAAATTTGCGTCCCACCACCGAAACCTGGCGCGTGTTGCTTACCGATGCCGAGTTTCATCGACTCATGTTCGATATTCAGGAGGTGTAGCTATGGTCACAAATCCTCAGTTTGTGCCGATGACGCCCCAAGCGTATCTAGAGTGGGAGGCTGGGCAAGATACGAAGTATGCCTACGTCAATGGCGAAGTCTTTGCTATGACTGGGGGTACTATTCCTCACAATCAAATCGCGCTTAATTTGGCCTCAGCTCTAAAAGCACAGCTACGAGGTAAAGGCTGCTTGGTGGTGATGGCCGATGTTAAAGTCGAAATTTCTAGAAATGGGCCTTATCACTACCCTGATGTGATGGTCAGCTGCGACCCCCGTGACCAAAACGCGATTAAGTTAATCCGCTATCCTTGCCTAATTGTTGAAGTGCTATCGCCCAGCACCGCCGACTACGACCGGGGCGACAAATTTACCCACTATCGCCAAATTTCTACCCTGCAAGAGTATGTTTTGCTCAGCGCTGACGGGGTGAGCTGCGATCGCTATCGCCGCCTTTCTGCTCGTCATTGGGATCTGCAAACCTATATTGCGGGCGAAACCCTCGACCTTATCAGCATCGACTGGGAAATCTCTCTCGACCTACTCTACGAAGACGTGCAGCTTGCCCCACCAGAGGACGAACTCTAATGGCACCCCGCTCTTCCAGAGGCCGTACAGCGGCCCCACCCCTAGAGTTTGAAAAACAGCTGGTGCTCAACCAGTACATGCTCTCTCTATTTGGCAAAACCAGCTTTGAAGAGTTGGCCAGCCTTCTCAAACCCGCCGAAGAAGGGCTAGACGACGACAACACCACCCGCTTTTAAGTAGCTAGGCGCAATTAAATATAAAACGTTCCAGTGGGTAATTCCCGGCTTGACTGCGTGCCTCCATCCCCTCAATGACGGTCATGGCTAGGTCATATTCGTTATCAAACATCTGCCCGGCAAT
>JAHHHI010000020.1 GCA_019359435.1 Kaiparowitsia implicata GSE-PSE-MK54-09C | reverse complement strand
CCTTGGCAGCCTCCTACTTTAGCCACTGAGAAAAATTAACGGTTGCTCTGTTTTTAGCATCTTGTTATTCGCTCTGTTGAGCAAGACTCTAACAATGATTTAGGGTTAGATGGTGGTGCTGATTTTTTGTCTGCAGCAAGATACCCGTCACGTTATGCGATCTCATAACAGGCTTGACATTTAAGATAATCGCTTTTCTCTCATCCCCCCGGCCAAGAGGCAAGATCTGAGTCAACAAAGAGGTCTCGGTAACTTTCGCAATATTCATCTACGAATCTCACGGTTGACCTAGCTGCACGCGGCGCTATCATCTTTTCTGCCTAGCTCTCAACCCTTATACCCTAGATTATCTACCGCTAGAGTAACTGAAGAGCGTTATATGCAGGATTGTACTTCTAGCTATAGGGAGACGAATCTTTGGCTTATTAAGCCTAGGCTTATCGTGTATGTGGTTTAACAAACCAAATTAACAAAACTGAGGTCATTATGAATACTAGAGAACGGCATCCACAAGATCCCAACAATCCGAATAACATTAATAACCCGAACAATCCATTGTCCGAAAACAGAGTGGTTGATCGAGACCATGCTATAGATCCAGATCGCCCCGACTTGATCGAGGCGGATGCAAATCGCGACCCTCTTTCGGGTGAGCCTGGGGCGCATCCAGTGGGCACAGGCATTGGAGCCGCGGCGGCTGGCGTCATTGGTACTGCTGTGGGGGCAATTGGTGGCCCCGTGGGGGCAGTAGCAGGTGCGGCCATCGGTAGTTTTGTAGGCGGGTTAATCGGCAAGAGTGCAGCTGAAGCTGCCAATCCTACGGTTAATGATGACTTTTGGCGCGAGAACTATGCATCGCGACCCTATGCTAAGGCTGATGACTATACCTATGAAGATTATCAGCCTGCTTACCGCACCGGGTATGAGGGATATTCGCGCTACAGCGTGCGCAGCGGCAGTTTTGATGAAGTTGAACCGGATCTGCGGCGCGATTACGAATCGAACTCTGGCAATTCACGACTGCGCTGGGATGATGCCCGCGATGCGTCTCGCGATGCCTGGGAGCGAGTCGATCAGAGCGTGCGTTATCGTGACGAAGATGAGTACTGGCGTAACAACTTTAACTCTCGTCCCTACTATGAACAGGGCGCACGCTACGAAGACTATCAACCTGCTTATCAACTCGGCTATGGCGGCTATGGATATTATCGGAGCACTGGTAGAACCTTCGATCAAGTAGAACCAGAACTGCGCCGTAACTACGAGCAGCAGAACGGTGGTGCGGGTTTAGCATGGGAAAAGGCAAAATTTGCGGTGCAGGATGCTTGGAATCGCGCCGCTAATGCAGTGACTGGAGGCGATCGCCCTGCCTCTCATGGCCACAACGATAACGACTACTGGCGCAGCAACTTTAGCTCCCGTCCCTATTACCAGCAGGGCGATCGCTATGAAGCCTACGAACCTGCATACAGACTAGGCTACGACGGCTATAGCCAGTATCAGGGCACCGGTAGAACCTTTGATCAAGTAGAACCAGAACTACGTCGCGATTACGAGCGTCGCCACAATGGAGCAGGACTCGCATGGGAGAAGGCAAAGTTTGCAGTACAAGATGCTTGGAACCGAGCCGCTAACGCAGTCCGTTAATACATCAAGCTGATAAGAGATCGCAAACCCTAAGTTTGGGTTAAATGTAAGTTCGATAGCGTTGTTTCAGCTCCGCAGCGAGGAGATGAAACAACGCTAAACTGATCTGCCTGCACTGCAGGCAGATCAGTTTAGGCATCTGCCAGACTGATGTTATGTTTAAGAAAACTTGAGGATGTCACAACTTGAAAAGGCTAATTGAGGGAATAAGGGTTTCAACGCCTAGTCCAGTGGCTCAAATCCCTATTCTTTCGTTCTGAAAATAGCTAACCTTCCAAGTCGTGAAGATGTAGCAGATTTCCCTGTGCTCTAAAGTTTCGAACATGCTGCGTGTTTTTTAAGCATTGTCTGAAGAAGGCTGGGTCGAGAATTCATCCTTTTGAAGTTGAAGCCATTGAGTTAGTTTGCCCTTCCTCGAATTCATTTTTATTTTTGTTAAAAGGAGTAAGCCAACTAGTTTCTCTGCTCTTTCGAACCCAAAAAGTGATTGAACAGCTTTGAAGGAAAATCGATAGCTATTAAAATTAGAACTCGGATCAAGGGTAGCGATCTTCTGAACAAGTGAGAGATAAGTATGGAAGTCGTATTGAACCATCCCCCTAGCTGAGTCGAGATAGCTTCGGGCAATTGCATCTCGGTTAGATTTGGTTAACTTGTCTGCCCGAGATAATGCTTTCTCTGCTTTTGCAGTGGCGGTGATATGACCATAGAGCCATTGACGATGGCTGCGGGTAGAGACAGTAACATTGCCGTAATATCGATAAATGGAGTCACAACCGGATTGATAGACAACCTGAGCTTCACTCAAAACACATCTCAAGAAAAAATCTCTATCTTGAGCGACTGTGAGATTTTCATCCCATCCCCCAATTTTTTCAACGCTTTCTCTGCGATACAAAAACGCAGCAACCGCAACCCACCAATCATTGGCTAACAACCGTTCTAAAAGATTAGACTGTTCTCCAGAAATTTGAGGATCTCCCCAAACTATACTGCTATCAGATTGATGATATAGACGACGCCAATCACCATACACAATGTCTGCATTGACCGCTTCCAGAAAATTGACCTGCTTTTCTATCTTTTCGGGGAGGATGTAGTCATCGGCGTCTAGATATTGAATATAGTCCCCATGGGATAGAGAAAAGGCAAGATTTCTAGCATGGTTTCCTCCTCGATTAGGAGTGAACTTAGAAATGATACGACATCTATGAATGGTCGAACTATACTGCTTGATAATTTCTGGTGATCGATCTGTCGAGCCATCATCAATAATGATGATTTCGATGTTTGAGTATGTTTGGTTTAAGCAACTTTCAATTGCTTCAGCTAACCAACGCTCTGCATTAAAGCAGGGAATTAAAATAGATACAAGTTTGGACATGATCCTTCCAGATACCTAATAATGTTGAGCTGTGTTGAAAAGATTTGATTTTCTTCCGAACTATCACACCCAAGTCGCATTCAATTGAATTTTTGGCACTGCTGAGTAAGAGGATAAATTTCTGAGGTCTTGCATTTCTGATAGCCGCCTGAATTTCCCAATGACGAAGACTTTGAGTGGTCTAGCTCTCCCAGCATTGGTAGATGAGGGTCGAATTTGTATCAGAATTCAGCAACGCTCAATTTTTGACTGCAATGCTCAAGTTATGATTTAGTGCCGCAAGGTGTAGCCTTTACTCCACCAAATCATGACCCATTTAGGACTATAGCAATCCTGTTTTATTCATGAAATAAATGCCACTGCTGAGCAAGGATCTTAGCCGTCTTTCTGTTCAGCAATGATGCCGGATCGCTATACCAGTCTTTGTTTTCCGAAAAAGCTCTAGATCGAAGATGTGCTAGAGCCTAAAATATTGGGGGAGTATGCAGCCTGTGTAGTAGACGAGTTTGGTGGCGATTTATCAAGTAGTTGATGGTATATGCCAATAAGTTCATGGTTTAGCTGTCGAGTATCGTAACAAGCTTTCACTCGATCGCGACCCGCTCGGCCCATAGCGGGCCATTGCTCAGATTGCTCTAGCAATTCTCGAATTTTTTCTGCGATCGCCCCCGCATCTCTTTCCGGTACTAGATACCCTGAGACTCCCTCCTCTACCAGCTCTGGAATGCCGCCATGCCTTGTTGCAACAACAGGTATTCCCATTGCCATTGCTTCTTTAAGTGTGTTTACGGGAGCATCTTGATTACCATCTTGAGCCGTCACACTAGGCGCAATTGAGAGGTGAGCCTTATTGAGAATCTCAATAATTTCGGGCTGATTTTTTCTGCCTAAAAGATGGATGCGATCGCCCACGCATAAGCTATCAATGAGTGCCTGCAAGGATGCGCGCAATTCCCCATCACCGGCAATTGAATACTCTAGGTTAGGGTATGTTTTGAGCACCTGTGCCACGGCCCGGATCGCATACTCAATTCCCTTCTTTTCAACCAAACGCCCAACAGTGACAATACGAATAGTTTCATTGGAATCTAAACTGCGAGGTCGATACTGAAAGCGATCGCAGTCAATTCCTGAACCGTGAACTACGATTTTTTGCGGATTGCATCCCAACTGAATGGCGCGTTGTCTAAAGAACTCGCAATTCGCCAGAAAAAAATCTCCTGATCGAAAGAGCGGATCATAGACGCGATCGCCGTATTCCTTAACAAACCAGCTAATGTCATAGCCTCGAAAGGAGGTCACAATTTTACCGTTGATAGCACCTAGTTCTTTGAGTGTTAATGCGTCTAGCCCTAACATGCCGAACTGACAGTGGACAATATCGTAACGAGCCTCATCCAATAAAGGAATGACGGAAAAAAGCAACCTGAGAGCAGCGGCTTTCTTACCATATTTGAAAATGTTGAGTGATTTTAATAGCGGCCTAGGTTGCCGATAAAAATTACTCCAGAACAACCCACTTGCTTTTGATAGGCGCTCCAAGTGATTGAAGGGTATTGCCGGAACGTAACGGGTGCGATCCAGCAACTTAAACTTTTCTACATCTGGATGAACTTTGGTGCGATCGCCTTGCTGAGTTGCGTAAATATCTACCTCATGCCCTTGTATCAGCAAACCTGTAATTTGGTTCAGGATGAAAGATTCAGAGAGAACTGGAAACTCTCTCAAGATGAATAAAATTCTCATTCTGGCTAGTAGAAAGACTGCAATGTGTTATTTCTCAACGCCCGATAGACACCAGGCATTAACCGAGAAGATATAATGCAAACCCATGAATGAACTTGAACAATCACAAACTGAATACAGGTTTAGCAATCAAAGATCAGTGCACATTGGAGATCTCGCGCAAATTCTCCATGTCAAAGTTCTAGATCATGACTGCTTTATCCCATACTTTGAGCAGTTTTAGTTGTGTATAAGAAGCTTGAAGGTTAAGCGATTAAGATTCGGTAGAGCCCAAATTTTTTAAATGTACAACCGCCACACCCTGCATTATGAGCAGCTACGCTTACCCTGATTCAACGGCTCAATATAGTCTCAGCGATATTCCAAGCGTTCTTACTCTAGGCTCATGATTGGCTATTGCAAAAAACGCCTATAAGTATCACATTCAAAAAAATACAGCGCTCAACCCACTTACTCAAAAAATGAGTTTCAATATCTCCAGCCACATTGATGTCTACAAGTTCTGTAGATTATCAATGTTTAAGCTTGTGAAAGATATTTGCGAGTGTGAAGATTGATGCACTTAAGCGAAAATCGTCCAGTCAAAGTTGCCACACTACTAGCTCTGGTGTCAACTATTGCTGAGTCGTGGCAATGTGTAAGCACCCTTATCTATTTTTTACACGTCTGTGTGTGCATCTAGTATTGAATAATTTTTTTCAAGAAATATGATTCATCGCTTTACTTCGCCTGACTTCATCATATTTTTACAAAGTACACTTGTGCTTCATCTGGTCTTCATCAAAGTGACCGGGGCAAACCAAATAACCAAAGCGCTGTAGCGAAATCCTGCAGGATAACTAATCACTAACAGAATTTGCTGCTTGTGTTCTGGGACGGTGATCCAATTAGTTATGAACGTTAGCGTAATTATCCCAAGCGGCCCCAGGATTGAGCTCCGAGGCTGACCACCCATCTTGACCACCGAGCCTGAGGCAGCAGCGGCGGTCAAGATGGGTGAGGAGGTTGACAACCTCAGATCTTCTATGGGCTGCTGGCGCTTATGGTGATTGCTCCCGGACTGCGATGTTTAGTGTTCAAGATCTTGTAGAATGCATTCGCGCCAGCAAGGGGCAACATAGTGTGGAATCCAGAGATGGATGCAACCCTAGGGGCTGTCATCAATTAGCCTCTGATATCCCAGAAATCAACCGTCACAGCCCCTAGCCTGGTTTTTGGGTCGGGCGTGGCAACGCTCATAGCACAAGGCGTTTGGTTGGATATTGATGACACGCCTAAGTCTTTCCAATTTCATACATTGAATGCCAATGTATTGGCTCATTCATACTACTAAGCGCGGTACGGTGGGTGCTATAGGGGGCGGTAGACGCGGTAGTTGACGTTAGGAAAGATATTGTCAATCGCTTCTACCTTCTCTAGCCAGCCGGAGTCGATCTTGCCTTGGAGAATGTCATCACGCAGTTTGTTGAAGCGCATTAGGTGCGATCGGGTGCGGCGCACGGCATAGGGCACCATCGTGCCTGTCCGCATGATGAAGGCCCAGTCAGACGACTGTGCCAGCAGCACCTCGCGAGCAGCTTGGTTGAGCGCTCGCCACTCTAGCTCATCGGCGGGCTCCTGCTTGGCTAGTTCAATCATCCGCTCTGCAGCCTTATGTAGGTGCGGGTAGATCCAGCTATTAGTGGTATTTAGCCAATATTCATGAAAGCCCTTGTAGCCCCAGCTTGATTGCGAAGGCTTGCAGACCTGTTGGGTAGGATTCTCGCGGAGGTAGTCGGCTAGGTGGGTCATGTCGTAGGTGCCCTGGTCATACCAAGACTTGCGGCAGAGATAGTCGATAAACCAAGGGCCTTCGTACCACCAGTGCCCAAACAGTTCCGCATCGTAGGGCGAGACGATGATGGGCTTGCGGCCCATGATGCCGTATAGGTGCTCTACTTGGCGCTCGCGATTATACATAAAGTTGCTGGCGTGGTCTGCGGCTTTTTCTCGCGCCCAATAAGGGTCGTAAAGGGCTTTGTCGCTTAGCCCCAGCCCTTTGCCGGTGATTTTGTGGTATTTGATGCCTACATTTTTGCGCTGCCCGTTGGGCATGATGTAGGGCTTAATGTATTCATATTCTGCATCCCAGCCTAGGTCGCGGTAGAACTCGCGATATTCGGATGCGCCGGGATACCCAACTTCTGACGACCATACTTGCTGCGATGATTCGTGATCGCGGCCAAAGGCGGCTGTGCCTGATTCGGTAAAAATAGGGGCGTAGGTGCCAAAGCGGGGACGCGGGCGGGCATAGAGCAGCCCATGCCCATCGGTTAGGAAGTAGCGAATTCCTGCATCTGCTACCATGCGCTCTAGCCCTTCGTAGTAGGCGCATTCGGGAAGCCAGATGCCATTGGGCGATCGCCCAAAATGTTCTTCATAGCTCTCTGCTGCCACCTTGAGCTGGGCCCACACCGCTTGGGGATACATCTTCATCAGCGGCAGATAGCCGTGGGTTGCGCCGCAGGTAATGATCTCCAAATTATTGGAGTCCATAAACTGCTTGAATGCGCCCACCAGGTTGCCACCGTAGCGCTCCCAGGTTTGCCGCACCTGATGAAATTCCTTCGCGTAATATTCCGCTAGGTATTTCATGTGCCCGTTCTGGGCATGGCGGTCGATTTCTAGCTCAATCAAGGATTCGAGCTGGGTTAGGTGCTCGTCAAACCGTTCTTGCAGCAGGCGATCGCTCAACATTGACACCAGCGGCGGCGTCATGCTCATGGTGATTTTAAAATCTACTCCATCCCGTTTTAGCCCTTCAAAGACATTAATCAGAGGGATATAAGTTTCAATAATTGCCTCATGCAGCCACTCTTCTTCGAGGACGTAGTCGCTCTCAGGATGGCGGACATAGGGCAAGTGGGCGTGGAGGACGAGGGCAAGGTATCCGATGCTCATGGGTCGGGGCGTAGCTTTAGCTAAGGTTTTGGGTAGAACTATAAGAAGGCAGAATACGAAAAGTTATTAGAAATTTGAACCAATCGTTGTATCTGCAAGTATCGTAAAGCAAAAGTCAAACGCGCGTTGGATTATCTGGATGTGTTATGTCCCAGCCCAATCTAATCGAACAGGCAAAACACGGTGACCCGCAGGCGATCGCCACATTAATGAACCGCACCCTTCAACCTCGCGGGATGAGCGCTGCAGTTGAGCGTCAGGGCGATCGCCTTCAGGTGAAACTGGAAGGGCAGTATGTGCCCAACCGCCAAGTGCTGGTGGCGTTCGTTAAAAACGGCGTCGACAACTTGGCGATCGAAACCATTCAGACTGTTGAGGTGCTGGGGCAAGAGTTTGGGGCAGTGCGCCCCGCTTGGTCAGAAGAACTGCAGCTGACAGCTGGCAGTAGTCCTAGCAGCGCCTCTGCCAGTATATCTGCCAGCCCGCCGTTAACCTCTCCGATCGAGCCCACTCCTGCCTCACCAGTGGATTTAGGCCTCTCCGAAAGCAACGGTCTTAATGCTGAGAGTGCCGACAGTGCAGCTGATCTGGGATTTATAGATAGCGACCAAGCTAGTGCTGACTCAGCGGCTGACTCAGCCACTGAGTTTGACGATCTGTTCGCAGACGATGCGGATACTAGCGGTGACAGCACCCTAGATTCCATCCTCGATATTCCCGCAGAGACCGACGAAAACTTCCTCAACCTGCCCGACACCAATGTTGAGCTGTCTGCTGAAGATGTGGCGGATTTGATGGGCGGTACCGATACCCTGTTTGGCGACGACGAGAGCCAGCTGCCCGCCGCCGCCAGCAACAGCGGTGGAGAGGCCGCCATGGCCGATGATCTAGACAGCATGGCCTCGCTGTTTGATGAGGCCACGGATGAGGCTAATGCCGAGGAAGATCTAGGGATCGGTGATTTGGCCAGTGAATTAGACAGCGATCCGCTGGCGATCCCCACAGATAGTCCCTACACAGAACCCGATGTAGATTTGAGCGTCAATGAATGGGATGACAGCACGGACGATTTTCTGAGCAGCCTGCCTGCTCTAGAAGAAGACGCCAACGATATTCTCTTTGGCGGTGAGGTTCCTGTAGACAATCTTTCTGTAGACAACACAGACAGCGCAAATCGCGCAGATTTCACCGATGACTGGGATGCAGATCTGTTTGGCGATACCCCTGTAGGCGAGACGGGGGGAGACACCGCCCCAGTAAGCGATCCCGATCCCTTAGCGGGCGATTGGTTTGGTGATGCAACGGCTCCAGGCAGTGAGCCTCCAGCCAGCTCGCTAGCGGCCGATTTGGAGGACGATCTAGATCTGGATGCCGAATTCGATCCCAATTTCGACCTAGATATTGATGATGATTTTGATCCCAGGATCGAGCCTGGGTTTGAAGCTGAGACGATACCGCCCAGCACGCCAATTCAAGAGCTCAATCTAGATTTGCCTGATCTAGAGGAGTCATCCATAGAAGATCGGGAGGATCAGTCCAATTCCACGGCGATAGGTGAGCTGTCAACAGCCGAGGGACAGTCGTCTGATCTCTGGGATGATAATCAGGATGATTTTCTGTCTAGCCTGCCTAACTTGGATGAGGGGCTGGATGACCTTGATAGTGATCCCAACGCTGGCGATGACGATTTCTTTCTCGCTGACGAGGGCACTGGTGATGTCACTGCTGCCGATGATCTGGACGGACTGTTTGATGATGAGGTCGCACCAGCGGGCGATCGCCCCACGAGCGACGCCGACTGGGATTTTGACAGTGATGCTGCATTCCCGGAGGGCTTAGAAGCACAGGCCGAGCCGAGTGATAGTGGGCTAGAGGACGACCTGTTTGCCGATGCATCCACCGCTGAGGCGGGGTTCCCAGACCCCTCCTCTGCCGGGGGACAGGAAGACTGGAGCCTGGAAGACTTGGATCTGGGCAGCGAACCGTCACCCGATGCAGTGCGATCGCCCGAATTCTCATCGCCTCAGCCCTCCCTAGATCTGCCAGATGACTTGTTTGGCGATCCCGAAACTACCGACGGTTTATCCTTTGGGGATGATTTTGGCAGTGACTTTGAGAGTGATTTAGAGCCCGTGCCCGGCGAGCCACCGGCTATGGGGGAAGTCACGAGCGACAGCGACCTGCAGCCGCCAGCTGAGTCCGTTATTGAGCTAGAAACGCCAGAATTTACCAGTGACTTTGGTGAGCCAGAGTCTGATGCATCTGTGGACTTGTCTGGTGACCTGTCATCCTTGCCCTCGGATGCAGAGGAGGATTTCTCGTCTCTGATCGGTGCGGAGCCAGCCGAGATGCCCTCGCTTGACTTTGATAGCGTGGATGAGTCTGATGAGCCAGCCGAGCCAAGCAATTTAGGAGATTTGGGTGATCTGGGCGACCTGTCCCCTACTCTCGCCACGCCACCACCTGCAGTTGACGATGCCGCTGACCTGCAGCCGCTCTATTTTGGCGAGGATGACGCTGAATCGTCGTTGCAGTTTGACGACGAAGTGGATATGGGACTCCAAACTCTGCTGGATGATGAAGCGTTTTCAACAGCGACGGATACCCCAGAGACTTTACCTGAAGGTTCTGGTGATGCCGATCGCTCACCCGGGATTGCAGCAGCAGACTCAGATGCAGCAGACTCAGATACAGACTGGAGCCAAGGTTCGGATGTCGGGTTTGAGACTCTGGACTTTGACGATCTGGGGTTTGAAGATGGTAGTGGAGAGGAGGGAGACTTTGGGGATCTAGATGCGTCGCTGCTGGGTCTAGAGGGCGAGTCTGGGGCGATCGCTCCCGGCTCCTTCCCCGAGACATCCTCAGCGGCTGATTTAGACAGCGCCAGTACTGATGAGTTTGATCTGGGATCAGAGACCACAGAAGCACCTGGGCTCGAGTTTGATGATCCGACGCCAATGCCCGCTACTTTCGATTTGGACGACTTTGATCTGGATAACGCGAGCCAAGATGACTGGGATAGCGCGGCGTTAGACGATCCGCGTGGCTTCTCGGGCCAAGAGACTGCAGATGATTTGCCGAGTCCGAATCAAATGATTTGGTCAGACCCGGAGGATGAATCCCCTGCGCCACCGTTTGTGGTGTCGCCTACGGGGGAGGTGGAGGTGCCGCCAGACCTGAATAATGCTGGGACTGAGACGGCGAACGATGGCATCTCTGAATTTGATGCAGACTTCGATTCAACTGATTTGGATAACGATTTCAACCTCAGCGGGTTCGATGAGCCTGATGCGAATATCCCGGTTGATGAATCCAACGGTGGGGCGATCGCCCCAGATGCACCCCGCTATGAAGTGCTAAATCCAGAGGCCTTCGACGGGATTAGCATGGGCACCGAAACTGATACGGCGGCTGATTTCGATGATGACGATTTCAACCTCGGTGGGTTCGATGAGCCTGATGCGAATGCACCCGTTGATGAATCCAACGGTGGGGCGATCGCCCCAGATGCACCCCGCTATGAAGTGCTGAATCCAGAAGCCTTCGATGAGATTAGCACCAGCAACGAAACTGACCCCGAGTTTGACCTGCTGGAGATGAGCCAATCCGGTGCTGATACCCTGGACGGTGGTAGGCTCGACGCCAGTGCTGACGAGCCGTCTATCACGTGGAATAACTCGGTCTACGATGACGACACCACGGCTGATCTCTCAGACTTGCAGCCGATGCCGGGAATGCAGGGTGCGCCCGATCCCACATCGCCCCAAGATGATTTGGCCTGGGCCGAGCCAGACTGGCAGGACGAACCTGGGGCGATCGCTCCCCCCGCCTACGATCTAGCGCTAGAGGACGATATTCCTCCCGAATTGCTGGCCAATGATGCCGCCACCGATGGCATCGTGGATGATATCCCACCAGAACTGCTAGATGACAACGACTTCTCGGACTTTGAATCAGAGCAATCGGGCAACGAATCGCTAGCCCAGTTGCTAGAGACCAACGCCACGGATCTAGTGCCGCCCATTTCCCACGAAGAGGCCACAGCGGGTTTGGTAGATGCTCCCAACACCGGCACCAATCGGTTCCTCTCGGTAGACGAGGCGGTAACGGCTGGGCTGATTGAGCAAGAGGGGTATATCGAGGAAACACTCACCCCTGCGGCCAATACTCATGACCTAGAGGATGACCTATTTGACGATGATGAGCCAGATGATGATGTCTTAATCACGGATGATGACAGCGTGGCAGGGCCGCTTAGCTATGTTGCACTAGCGCTGCTGGTTGGCTGGATCTTTGGGGTTATTGGCTTTGCCCTGTGGGCCGACATCACCCGTCCCAGCCCTGAGCAACCGCCAGCCCTTGAGTCACCCCAAGAAGGCTGATAGAAAGTTCAATCCCAGAGTCCGCTTGGGAAGCTTTCGGGCACGGCGTGTCTGAAAACCTGTTCCTCAACGCATTACAATGCACCACCCCTGCCCAATTGACTTGGCGCAGGGGTGGTGCTATTTGCGCGGCGTGGGGTTGGGCTTTCATCAACCGCAGTTCGGGTTAAGAGGTCGTTGGGCACCGCGGGTCGTGCCAGGTTCCAACAGCCTGATGAGCAACCCTTCGCGCTGCGGTCATTGAGTGGATGTCGGATCTGAGCTAGGCTAAACCTTGGATATGGTATGAATCAGCCTTAGTTTTAAAGGCGTTGAAGCAACTATGGCAACATCGTCACCTTGATTCTGAGGCTCAGATCGCCGAGTTTTCATGGCTGGGTATCGGTAGCCATAGAGGGTTAGGACTACGTCCCTCCCACCTGTCTAGCGTTCGATGTTGCTCTATTGGGATGTGAGAAAAGGTTATGACCGCAATGGTTCGGCGCGATCGCCCCGCTAGCAATGAAAAACCCAACAGCCTGTCAGCGAGGCTAGCAACGCGCGTTGTTAATGGCCTGTTAGCAATTCGCCCCTTGGCTCAGGTCGCTAAACAGCGGGCGCGCACCATGATGATTCAGCGGGCAGAGTCTATTGGGGTCTACTGGCGTCAAGAAGTCGCGGCACTGCAGGCGCGGGGCGGGGCTGAGCCGTTTTCTGCCGATTGGGATGCCGATCTTACAGCATTGACGAATCCCCAGGTGCGCTATCCCGATTACTACCTCACCTCCTTTCACGCCTACGATGCAGGCAATATGGGATGGGAAGCGGCGATGGAAGTGTCGGTAGCGGCCCGTGCGGTTCATGCAGGCATTTGGCCCGAAGTGGATGCTGCAGGCGATCCCCGCTTGCGCCAGAGCTACCATGAGGTTCTGAAGCAGCACATGAACGGAACGCCGCGTCAGGCGCTGGATTTAGGCTGTAGTGTGGGCATGAGTACCGTAGCCTTGCAGGCCGCGTTTCCTGATGCAGCGGTCACTGGATTGGATCTCTCGCCTTATTTTTTGGCGATCGCCCGCTATTGCACTCAGCAGCCATCCAACCCTGCGCCTCCCATCACCTGGGTTCATGCCGCTGCGGAATCAACTGGGTTACCCGATGCCGCCTATGATTTGGTCTCAGCTCATCTGCTATTTCATGAACTGCCGCAGTCTGCGGCGATCGCCATTTTGCAAGAAGCGCGGCGAGTGCTGCGACCTGGCGGCTACCTTGCCATTATGGATATGAACCCCGCCTCAACGATATACGCCAGCATGCCGCCCTACATCCTGACCTTGCTCAAAAGCACTGAACCGTATCTGGATCAGTACTTTGCGCTGGATATTGAACAGGCGATTTGCGAGGCGGGGTTTGAACGCCCTACCCTTGTCGAAAACACTCCTCGCCACCGAACCATCGTCGCTCAAGCGAGATAGAACCGCGCTCATCCGGTTTCCCAAACGGGATACGGAACAACGCCGTTTAGGCTACTGCAGTTTACGCCCCATGGGTTGCGCCTCTTCAATTGGCTGAGCCTGCTCAGGTTGAGGGCGATAGTTCACCGCCGCTACAACACCCGCTAGCACCAATAGCCCAATGAGCGCCCCAGCCAGCCAGCGCATTTGGCGTCTCAGCTGAGACAACTCGCGCGTATATTGCTCTAAGGCGATCGCCACTTCCGGGGCAATCGCCCCAGATCCAGCTAGCGGGGCGATCGCCCCATTTGCAGAGCCATCGATTGATAAAAGCGGCACTGCAGAGTCTGCCGGATACTGAGGGCTACTGCTCTTGGGGCGATCGCCACTGTCCAGCGCGGGCGCTGAATTGTAAAAAGACGCGGTGTCGTCTTCTGTTTCTAAAATGGCGACTGCCGACAGCGCTTCCCCGTCCTGCTCCTCAGCGTTTCGCAAAGCGCTAGCGGCTTCGGCCACCACCCGTGGTCGAATAGACTCGATCACATCTTCCATCAACTCCGGGATGATGGCATTCACTGCTTCCTCGATCGCGTCCTGTGAAACGGACTGTTCCAGATCGGTAACCGCAGCTTCATTGGTCTGGGACTCGGGTATCTTTTCCATTAAATCTGGCGACCCGGTGGCTAGATCTGCTGCCGTTTCTGCCGGCTCAAACCTAACTTTGGAGTACAGCCAATCGCCAATCAATTGGGGACAGTTCTTTTGCACCCAGCGCACGGCGATCGCCCGCGCCAGTGGCTTCGATAACCGCGCTGCCCCTTTTGACATCTTTTGCAGGGTTCGCGACTGCAGCTTTTGGTTGATTAAGTTAATCGCACCCACATCGTACAAATTTTCTATAATCAGCTTCACCGTGGTTTCTTCCCGGCGAAACATAGCATCCATCAGCAGCACCACATCCTGCATCTGCTCCTTCTGCAGACGAATTTCAGCAGGCGTTAAAGGCGTTGCGTCATTTTGGGGCGATCGCACAGAGTCAGACATAACAGCGACGCATGAGTAGTAAATGAATGTCAGGCAAATACTAGCTTTTAATTTTTAATTAGAACAGAAATTAAACAGATCTGCCTTGATTAAACGCTCAAAACCGCCTCTGCACAGCCCATACAGCAGACAGCGCAGAAATCAGGGTTGCATCCCCACCACTGCCAAGCAACGTATCAAAAGTTTATGTTAGTTCTTATGCATATCTTAAGCACAATTGAGGCAGCTCGGCTGCGCAGACTGTGAGCCATCCTTACCAATCACAAGCGCTGCAATAGTGACAGCCCTACCTGAATGCTAACACCCCCAATAGATCAACCGGCACTTCAAGGTTATGGATCTGCTGTCAGCCTAGCTGGATGCAATCCAAGCATCTGTGCAACGCCCATAAAAGGGGTTAAAGAGTCACAGGAAAACAAGATCTCCGCTGATCGGACTTTCTCCCGTCGGGAGACGCTACGCGTTGGCAAAGCCTATCCGAAGGACAAACGACTTCGCTTAGCCCAAACTCAGAGTCTAAAAGGAACAGTGATCTGTAGCTAAGGATTTTGAGTCGTGTGAGAAAAACCCACACGACTCAAAATCCCTACCTGTTTAAGACTATCTAAACGGAACGAAAGCTCTCATCACTGAGCGGCGCTGGGTTACTCACACTCCCGAGCCCCTGTGCCCTCGCCTCGGCTCAGCACATTAATTGCACCTAGCAGACTATCAATCACCACACAGCGTCGCGCCTCCCCGGCTGACACAATAAAGTTAATGGGCAGCGGGTCAGACACATCCAAGCTGCCATCGGGGGCAAAGGAAACTTGAGAGACACCCGGGGGATTGGTTCTAAGGCTCACCATTCCGGGTTGCAATCCAGCCGTGCCCTGCCGTGAGGAATCCACCCCTGCGACACGTACCAAGGGCGGGTCAACGGAGGTGTCTATGGTGACCGAGGCTCCGATGCGGTTGCGAATAGCGCGCTCCTGAGCATCCCGCAGACCTTGAACAATTTCATCCCGAACGGCATTGGCACGACGGTTGTTCATAAAGCCGATCCAGCCAGGGCCAACCAAAGACGCCAGCGCGATCGCCAGCAGAATGGTCGCTAATAGTTCTGTAATGGTAAAACCCGCCGAAGTCGATGATTGGGGCGATCGCCCTCTATTTGCGAGTCGTTGAGCTAAAAACCAATGCATACCCATTCCTCTTCAATGACGCAGGGCTAAAAATCAAAGCCTAAATTCGGATCATCTAGTTGCCGTTGCGTTCGAGCACACCTCGCGTCTGCACGCGTGTTTCTAATGTCGTGAGGAAGCTCGTATCCGTGAATACGGATGGTCGTCCAAAGGCGTTGCCTCTCAAAAACAGCAACACTTCCTGATAAGACCCAGGCGTACTTGGGCTAACGCAGGTATAAAACCCAATCGGCCCAGGGGGGGTAACTGGCGAAAAGCTATAGCGAGTAGGGGTGGGTGGCGGCGTTTCAGGGCAAAGGTTGCTCGGCGGTGTTGGAAATGCCACAGCGGTTGCAGTCGCACCTTCACCAAAATCGACATAATCGGTCAGCACGGCGGCTTGACCTCCCAACGCAGCTCCGGCAGGGGGTGTCCATGACCCAAACGGATCGGCAGTCGTAGTCCCACCGGCCTGATCAAACGGGTTTCGATACCCAGGCGTCGCGGTTCCAGTGCTTGTGAACTGAGTCAGGGCATAGCGAACGATGCGGGCTCGCCCCTGCCAAATCGCGTTTGGGTTCTCAGTAGACAGCGCATACACGATCAGAGCGTAGGAACTGCCCGTAATGCAGGGCACTCCTGCGGCAGTAGCCTGGGCTGCGTCGTCTCTGCAATCATCTCGTAATGCACTTGGCAGCGGTTCATGCCGCCAGAATGCCAGCACTGGCCTTGCATTAGCGCCAAGCGGCCCTTGCAAACGAGTCGCCAAGCTGTTTCCACCCTGAGGACACCCCGATCCCGCTTGCCCATACAGGCATTCCCCTGTATAGACATACACGGCTTGGCGCAGTTCAGTCGAGATGTAGTCCATCGCCAACTGCATATCACGCTGCGTTTCAGACCGTGAAGACTCGCGTGCATCTACTTCGAGCAACTGCACCACCAGCGTCAGCAACCCCGACACCACTAACCCCGCCAGCAGAGCTGCCACCAGCAGCTCAAGCAGCGTAAAGCCTGCTCGCGATGCTGTTTTGAATGCGCTAGTGGATGTGGCACCTAGGCGCTGCAACACAAATTTTGAAAGTAACGTGTTCATGGCGTGTGAGGTCTGCAACCTAGAGAGAAGTATCAGTGAGACAAGCAACGAGAAAACCGGAACAACTGAACTGCATTAACAAAAGTGAACCGCATCAACGCTGTAGAACACACGCATACACAGCTCTAGCCTGACGGGAATCGGTCATTAAAGCCTAGATGCAGGATTTCGCATGTCTTCTAGGCTAGAGTCAATATCGCTCCAACTCATGCGGCTGTTGACCACCGCGAGGGGACGCAGTCGCTGCTGCCCTTGTCCACTGGTGATTTGCAGCGATGCTGGCGCAACGGGGGTGGTGATTTGGGCCCAATTGCCATCCGCAGCATTGGACCAGACCCGCACCGCCAGGCGAAAGGTAGACGGGCGTTGCTGATTCGGATCGCTCTGTAATCCCTGCTCTCGGGCAGAGACCACGCCTCGATCACGAAAGACCTGCATGTAGAAGTTGGTCTCACAATTCCCATCGACATCAATTCGCAACGCGCTAAGGCGAAGGGTGCGAATATCGGTGTAAGGGTTGTAGGTATTGCAGGATGCATTGGGAGACTGCATCAAGGATGCTGCGTTACTGGGAGGAATAACGCCCTCTGAGCCAATGGTTCCAGCTGCAAATGCGCCTGCAATGTCTGGCAAATAGCGCTGCTCATGCTGACCATTCGAGACCAGCACCCGAATGCGATCCACCTCGGCCTGAGCGATTTGGTTGGCCTGCTCTGCCTTACGGTTTTGCGATCGCGAGGCCGTGGCAATAAACAGCGGTGGCGTAATCAAGGCCGCTGTAATGCCAATCACAATAATGGCAACCAGTGATTCAATCAGAGTCACCCCCGACTCAGTCGTAGAAGCAGCAGAACGCCGGGCTAGCACCGAGCGCAGCAGCGGAGAAAACCAGTTAGGACGGTCAGCAGATGGCATAGTCAGCATCCTTCAGGAACCTAGAACCAGATCAGTAAGACACATCAACCAAAGTTATGAGAGAGAAGCTGATTTGAAGAAAGAAGATGAGAGGGGGCAACGCAGTCAGAACACCCAGCGGACTGTGGTCTGACTGCGTTACCCCATAGGCGAGAGCCGCCCTAGGTTGGGCATGTTCGCCCGCCATAGGTCACCCCCGCTGACGGGTTGCTGACGACTGCAGTGCAGAGGTTGCTCATATAAGGATCGTTCGCAGGTGGCTCGTTATAGAACTCACTGCGCCTGCGGCTGCGAACCACAAATCGCTGGGCAACTGGCCCCGCCGGGGCATACTGCAGCCCAACGTCATAGCCCCAACGCCGCAGCGGTGGCGAGTAGTAACCTTGAGTCTCACCCGGAGCAGTGTTGGCACCTACTTCCCAGGCGTCTTGGTCAAACGGGCCAGTCGCCTGCTGGCTAAAGCTCAACTGCAGCAGCGAGCCACTCATAAATAGCGGCACAGGGTTATCGCCACCACCTGCTTGAACAGTGTTCCAGCGCTCCAAAAATCGGGGGAAGTTGTGCAGCCCCCCATAAGACTGCCGGGCTCGGCTCGGCACAATGCCGCTGACGATGATGGCGTTGACTCGGTTGTTGGGTCTGGCCAACAGGTTCGTGCGGGCCTGCCCAAAGTTTAGATATCCACCATCGTAAACATACTGCACTTTCGCGGGGTTTCCTCCAGGCGTCACACCGGCCGCGTTGTTTTGAATGAGCAAATTGTCCCAGGCCGTGTTGGTGAAAATCCGTGCCCGTACCGGGTTGCCGTTGGGTGTAAAGACCAGCGGCGAACTGCCTTCCATAAACTGTTGGCCGTTGGGCATGCCGCGAGCAAATAGCACGCTGTCGCCTATATTGGCGCGCATCCAGCGACCGATGGGCTGTTGATGCACGGTGCTCCTTGGAATCACCGCAGTAGAATTCATCCGGTTGAGCGACAAATACGAGGTGACGTTGCGCCATGCCGCAGGGATGTTGTCAATGGTGCACCCATAGCGCCCCCACGCGTCATTGGTTAGAACGCCTAAATTCGCAGTGTTTGGTGCCAGGTCTCCCGCTACCAAAAAGGCATCTTCAATGCTTCCATCGCAGAAGTTGTCGGAGATGATGTGAATCCCATCTGCCAATATCTCGCTAGGGCGCCAGCGGTCGGTGTTTCGTCGGGCAAAGCGATTGTCCAGTTGGTTTCTGGTATAAAACTGTGCTTCTGGCCAGGCGGGATCGAGCACACCCTGAAATTCCTCTAGGGGAATATCGCCTGCGGTGCGGTGCAGGTTGAAGTCGCCCTGCACATACACAGCGTTGTCGCTAATAAATGACAACCCGCGACCGTTGTCATTGGGGCGCACCAGTTCTGGGCCTTTTGTGAGGCGGAAGCCATGGGCCCGTCGATCTGGGTCACCGTGGTAATCCACGGGTTTCGGCGAAATGGCATTGGCGGCATTCAGCGGGGGGTCTGTTGAGGCATACGCGGAGCCCGCCGTGTTCATCCGGCAGTTGGCGGTAGTGCGCAGGGCTTGTTCTGTGCCACAGGCCGCCCAAGTGCCCCCAGAGCTGGGACGCACAGTTCCCAGTTCTGACATTGAGTCTTCACGGAATGCGTACATAACGCCGCTGTCAGGTAGCCAGCGCTGCCCCCCTATGGAAGTGTTCCTCATAATGTTGAGGTGAACGTTTAAGGCTCGCAGGCTCATCATTTCACGGCCATTGAGCAGGGCCGTGTCTTTGAGCGCGACTCGCCAGTAGTTGCCCACGGTAGCAAAGCCTGGGCCTTGGGTGTCGCGGCTGCAAACTATGATCACACAAGCTTTGACACGGTTGTCTCGATTGGTGTTGGCGGTGAAGTTGCCCGGCAAAATGATGTTGTTTGCTGGCGTCACAAAATTCGTCACCAAGCTGCGAGGTGCGACTGCTATCGACCCTGGCGTAATGTGCACATACACGGCGCCTCCATTTACGGTCTGCAGGTAGTTATCGCGGGCATCAATGTCATCCCGAGATAGGCCAGGCTGGGCTGCTATGGCAGGCGGAGTTCCGGCGGCATAGAAGGTCTCACCGTGGGTTGAACCGATGCCTCCCGGCAACACCGGGAATAGGTTGTATAGCGTAGGGTAACGAGGCCGCACCGAGCACAAGGCATAGAGCGGGTCATCGGCTCCGGGAGTGGCTGCATTCTGAGCAAAGCTAGGGCAACTGTAAAGAGCCCCGCCGGGGATGTTGAAAATTTCTGCCGAGCCGTTGGCAGAGGCCCCTGATCCCCGGAACCCGTAGATGCGATCGCGAGACACCTGCTCACGCGTGATGATGAACTGCGCCAGCGATAGAATCTGGTTGAGTTGTTCTACAGTGTAAGTTTTGAGGTTGACCCCAGCGCCCACATCTACCGTGCCGCCATTGTCTGCGGCAACGTCGCGCAAGCGCTGAATGAGTCGCACATAGATCTGAGGCTGGCTCGGCCCCCAGCGGTTAGGGTTGGCCGGGTCAAAGAAGCCCACGGGGCTACTCATTAAGTCTCGGTTAATTTCGTCGCGCCGGGCGGGTTGATTCACAAATGCACGAACAGAGCGCTCGAAGGCATTTGGCGTGGGTTGCCCCACTTGTCCTGGTGGGGGTGCATTGCCCACCGGCCCAGTTTCTGGGTCGGGGATGCGAATTTCACCCAGCGGTGTGACACCTTCTCTAAAGGCGCGGATAATGCCCCGCAACCCTTCGTATCGCTCTCCGGCGGGAATGTTGGTGCGGCCTCGGAGGGCGACTGGCACATTGGCTAGGGTAAAGTTATTGAGGTAAGCAATGTTATGCCCCAACATCCCCATCATGCATGAGGAGGTATGCAGGGTCGACTTATCAGCCGGGCTGAGATTGGCGTAGGAGACCCCTGAGTTGAGCAGCCCCAGTACGCGTCGCAGCATGGAAAAATCACCATACATTGACGTTGCAGGATAGGGATGAACCGTTCCATCCTGAACCGGTGGAAAGGATGGCGCGCCGCCTCGGGGGTCGCCCGCTAGGTTTGCCAAATTTTGCAGCGCAACCCGAATAGCTGAGTTCGAGTTGCTGTATTGGCTAATCCATGCAGTATTAAACTCATATTCCCAGCCGTTAGTGCCTCGGCCGTTGAAAAAGTCACTAATCAGCCGCCGCTGAGCTGTGCCAAAGCCCCCAGTCAGGGCACTTTCAAATCCATAGGCCAGGTTTTCAAACGTTGAACTGCGATCGAGGGTTTCGGCGGTACCCGGATGGACTGTGGTCGCCAGGCAGGCTAGTGGCACATCGGGATTGCCCGATGCAGAGTGATAGATGACCGTGGCCTGAACTGCGGCCAAATTATCCCAAAGCGTCCGCCGCTGACGCGACTCGTTGCAGCGGTTGTTGTTTGCTGCGTTTAGATTTCGGCTGTCGTAGTTCTCAGTGCAGGAGTTAAACGGACGCAGGGGCTCTCGCAGCAAACCCACATCATCCAATGCAGGCAGCGGTCCACCCCATCCAGCGGGGTCGCCCAGTTCTAGCCGCTGCCCCACCACAATACGAACCCCCTCAGCACGGGCACGGCGCTCCCAATATCCATCTAGGCCCACACCGCTGGCATCGCCGCCCGCTGGCGGATTAACGGTGGTGAGCTGAGCTGAACTGGGATCAGCCGCCGCAATGGGTTGACCGAGTGAGCGGCTCGTGCCATCCCCAACATCAGCGAGAGAAATCGCATTGTTATAGCGAGGCTTGGGGCCATAGCGGTTGTCAGCTCGATAGGAGTCGTCCACATAGGGCGCTTCTTCTTGCTGGGTTCGCAGCCGACCTTGATTATTGAGTACGAGCTGCCGGTTATCCCAATTGGCTGTGCGAGCTGCCTGCTGGGCGGCATTGGCAAACCCACGGGCAACGGATTCATCTTCAGTAAATAGCCGAACCGGGTCTAGCGCATAGTCCTCTGGGGTGACGCCCGCAGGCGGGTCAACAGAATCATTGGCGGGACGGAGGCGGTTGGCGTTGGCTTCACCGTTGAAGTTGCCATCCTGCCAGCGCTCAGGCGGAATGTGATAACGCGTGTCGTTACCATTCGCAAAGTCGTTATCCGTCATGAACGCCGCAATGAACTGCCCTCGATAGGGCGGATCTGAGCGCTCTGTGACACTGATTTCAGATTCAGACCCTTCATCCGTGGTGAGGCATGAGGCTGGGGAACTGAGAAGGTAGCTGCGGAATTGTGAGTTGCCCCCAAAAAAACTACCCTCTGTGTGCATGGCTCCGTTGAAGTTAAATTGTGGGCCAGGAAAGACTTCTAGGTCGTTGCGGAACCAGGCTCCCCACTTGTTGCCCCGATCAATTTGACGATCTTGTTGGACTTCGAGTGTGGTGACGGGGCGATTAAGCGTGTACGGAATCACCAACACGTCAACCTGAAAGTTCTTCCGCAAAATCGAGGTAGAGGCTTGATCAGGAATCCATCCTTCTTGCGGTGCCGACGCACCCGCAGCTGTATCGATGGCGCACAATGGGTTGTCGGGAGCGGCGTTGCTGAGGGGGCCGTTGCGAACCTGCAATCTCGCGGCTCGATCCTGCACCCGTTCATCGGAGGTGTCAGCCAGAGCCGCGGCATCGGTGATTAATGAAATGGAATACACCACAGTGGCATCGTTCTGTCCATCGCCACTGGTATCTGCTTCGTATTTCCAGGCGTTGTCTGCACCCGTATCGCCTGCGAATGACGCGCCCACATTCACTCGAGTTTCGCCTGCAAACACGTAGGGGTCATCTGCTCCACCATTGATTCGCAGCGGCGGGACGATGAGGCCACCCAAGTCGGTGCCGCCGTCTCGGTTGAGCAACATGCCGAGCAGATAGGTTTCTGCTGGGACGCCACCCGGTAGGCGGGTATCTCTGCTTTCATCTAGCAGAAACTCGAGCTTGGCTTTGGCACGATCGATGGCAGGGGTAGCGGTATTGTAGACCACACGCTGCTGGCGATCGCTGATGGTTTGGGTGGTGCGGGTATAGGTGCGATATGCGATCGAACCCACTGTGAGTAGCACAACGAGCACCAGCAAAACCGTCGTTGGTAGCACAAAGCCGGCTACGCCCGAGGAGGATGATCTGCCCATCTGTAACCAGTTGCGCAGCAGCCCACGGCGGATGCGTTTGGTGGCAAGTTTCAGAGCTTGCAAGGCATGGTTTGCGGAACGGCGAAAGAATGAGTGCGATTTTCGGGGTGACATAGCTGCCTTCCTGATTGGGATTGTGCGCTCTGAGTGGTGACACCAACTGTCATCAAAGGCTAGATCATGAGATTGAATAGATTCCCTGGTTTCTCGGCTACCGGTTGCGCAGACTACGCAGAACTGGGTGGCTGGAATTTTATTAGGTGGGCTACTGAATCTGATTTAAGCCTGATTTTGGTTTGCTCGGTCAGTAATGTGAAATAGGGGCGATCGCCCGATTTAGTGACCTAGGGCAACTATGACGATCTACAGAACGACGTGAATTTCACGGAGATGTCTGAGATAGATTGTGAACGGACTATGATGCCATCTGTCTTAACAACTCCACAGCCGAACCACAACAGAGAATATATGCAAACGGTCAGGAAACACAGGAGCGAACTCAGGAATCTCCGCAAAAGCATGGCGTAATCGAGTAGACCTTGGCTAGCGGTTTTGAGGCTAGCGAGCGTCTTTAAGATAAAGCGCCGCTTCTCCGAAGGTTCGAGGATGCCAGACCCAGGTAATGAGATTGAAGCCTGCACGGAGCACAGATTTCTACAAGGCATCTAGGGTCAAGATAAAGGGCAACTGTCATTTGGTATACAGGGTGCCATTTTTACATCAATAATATAGCGCTTGCAGCATGGGCAGCTGCCACTAATTTTTAGACCCTATATTTTTAGATTTTTAGAACTTAACAGTATGCCTGGTCTAGGTAGGCTAATCGGCTAAAAATGGCTCCTCAAATCGAACGCGTAAAATTTGCACGGTATGTGATGAGCACGGCTTAGCTTACCCCAAACGGTTATTTGAGCGATCAAATGCTAGAAAAATGATGTTAGACGCTGAGGTGGTGGGATAACGCAGGGAGCGATCGCCGCCATTTAGCCACCATCCAATTGCCGACAGCAAAAAAAATGACTCGAAGGGCCAGAACAAGGCTCCTCCAAGTCATTTTTTACAATCAATTAGCTTAAACCGCCATACATTCAACTAGGAACGGTTTTCAACCCTGATATGGGCCACTGTTGCAGATGACTGGCCCAGGCGTTCCTTCCCTAGTACTTATTCAAGTCAATCCCAGCATCCTTGGCCATAGCGGCAAGTCCGCGCTTTTCCAAGGTTTTTAGCGCTTTGGTGGATAGCTTCAACGTTACATAGCGCTTGCCTTCTGGCCACCAGACACGACGCGATTGCAAATTAGCTTGCTGAAGCTTTTTCGTACGGCGATGCGAGTGCGACACTGCGTAGCCGTTATTGGCCTTTTTGCCCGTCAGATCACAGGTGCGAGACATAGCGGTTCCCGTTAGATTCACAAACACTAATTATAGACAGATGGCTCTGCAAAACGCAATTAGATCGCGTTGCATTTTCATAAATCTCTCGATCGACCTCGCGAGTAGCTTAAAGCACGTCAGTTCGGCAGCTGTCTAGTTCGGGGTCGTGAGTAAATCCCGCAAGGGGCGAGTGACCCAGTTTAGCCCGACCTTGAGCTGATGTTCGAAGGTTGGCATTCGATATAAGTAGGCAAGACGGCGGGTCACATAGGCCAGTGGGCCATCGAGCTTGAGCCCAAGTCCTGATAGTGTGGCGTTATCGGTGCCCAGCGCCATCATCTCACCCAAGGCGCGATAGCGGAACGGCAGTAGTGGACGCCCCGTGAGAGAGGCCCAGATATTCCAGCCTGCATAATCAGCTTGCTGGAAGGCGGCTTGCGCAGTCGTTGGCACCATCTGACCATCTGCATCCACACACTTGGCAGAATCCCCTAGGGCAAACACATCAGGATGCTGCTCAACTTGGAGCGTCGGCAGAAGCAGCAACCGTTCTTGGGGTGTCTTAGGCAGCGGCAGGTGCTTCACCACCTCGCTCACCTGTGTCCCGACTGTCCACATCACGATGTCGACTGGGATGGTATCCACAGAACCTTTGTAATCGAGGGATAGAGAATCAGCTTGAACGGAGGCAACTTTGGTTTCTAGATCTACCCAGATGCCTTGCTTTTCCAGCGCTTTTTGAGCCGCTTCGCGATTGAAGTCGGTGGAGTTGCGAAGAATTTTGTCACCCAGTTCGACTAGGCGTATGCGCCCTCGACCGCCCAAGCGGTCAGCCAGTTTGCAGGCGAGTTCCACCCCGCTGTAACCTGCACCCACAATAGCAACGCGAATTTTTTCAGCATCCGATGCCTCTAAGTGCCGCAGCCGTTCCTGTAGACGGTACGCATCCTGAATTGAATGAAAGGATAAGGCGTGATCTTCGACGCCAGGAGCCATCGCCATTGGCGTGTCGCTACCTAGGGCGATCGCCAAACGGTCATAGGATAACTCGGGTGCATTGTGCAAATAGACACGCTTAGCCTCTACATCAATACCAGACACCGTAGCCTGAACAAACCGAATGTTGGTGCCTGCCAGCAGTTCGGTGAAGGGGGGAGCGATTTCCCAGGTTTCTAGCTCGTTGGTTACGAGTTCGTAGAGTAGCGGCAAAAACAGGAAGCGATCGTGCTGATCGACCAAGGTGATTTCGGGTTGCTCTTGGCGATTCCACGGCAGCTGACTTAGGCGCAGAGCCGTGTAGAGGCCGCCAAAGCCGCCGCCCAAAATACAAATCCGTGTGGGGTGTTGAGTCATGGTTTTGGGGCTGGGAGAGAAACTAAAGGACTGTCGGGGTGAGAGTGCAGCGTGATATACGCCATTTAGAGTTGATTAGAGTTGAGAACGAAGCAGCCGAGAGAGAGGGGGATGAGCCTAGGGATGAAGCTGGGTTGCAGGGATAGTCTCGTAGTTCAAGCAACTCGTAGTTCAAGCAACTCGTAGTTCAAACAAGCTGTTGCATTGGGCTGGCAGAGCCGTGCGTGGAGTGGGGCAACTAGAGGATAAACTGTTGGGCTGCAGAAGACCTCAGCCTAAAGGGCGGGGGGTGGATGAGAAATCCAAACCAATTTGCAACGTTGTTTGCAAATCTTGATATGTCTTCTTTCAGAATAACGAAGTTTTTCCAAGTTTTTTCTCAGAGGCTGCAGCGCTGCAGCTCCTGCTGGACTTTTGCTGGAAACCAAGCGGGAATGCCCAAGTCAGCTAGCTGATAGAGGCGCTCAAACTCGCGCTGGAAGTGGGCGGCGACCGTAGTATTGTCAATCACCAAGACTGTTTCGTCGTTGTTGTAGTTGGCGGCGGCGCTCCAGTTCTGGGAACCAGTGATCACCCGGTACTGGTCAATCACTGCAAATTTATGGTGCAGCAGGTCGCCCTCGGGGAGTACCGGAAACCCAACCGTGGCGATCGCCCTCTCCCAAGGTGCATTTCCCTCATCAAACCCGCATTGGAGATTAGGCAACGCCAGCCCCAACATATCCAGCGCTTCGCTGTAGCTGCGAAAGACAAAACCCCGATCAATGAGCGCCCGAATAGAAATGCCCTGCTGGTGGCGGGTGTTGAGCACCGGGCTGAGGGGCTGTTCGCTAAACACAAACAGGGCCAAGTCAATTTGCAGCCGCGCTTGGGCTAACGCTTGTGCGATTAGCCCGTTGCCGCTTTCTGCCCAAGCGCGGCTGCGCGAGGTGGGTGAAAACTGAAGCACGAGTCGACTGTTGTCGGCAAAACGCACCTGCCGGGGAGCTCGGTAAGGCTTTTGTAAGCCAAATAGGCTGTCGGATCTGCCGCCAGGGCCATCCCCCCACATCAGGTCAAACTCTTCGCGAAAGAGTGCCGCCATCATTGGGCTCTGAATTTGCACTATATGATTCGCGTTGCCGCGCGTGGACGGGCGAGAAAAATCGCCATGCATATCGGACGTGGTGAAATTGGCCGAGCCCGTTACCACCCGCTGCTGGTCTACAATCACAAACTTATGATGCATCAGGCCGCTGCCCTTAGATCCGTCGGCGCGATCATCAATCAAAGGTATTCGCGCATCGGCCAACACAACCAGCGCATCATTTTCAGTAATTTCCGCTGGGCTTAAGACGCCGTCTTGATTCTGGTCGATCTGCCGCAGATTCTCGTTGAAGCGCGATCGCTCTCGGTCAGTTAAACGGGCGATCGCCGTAGGCGAGACCTGACTAGCAGGCTGATTGTAGTTGTTTTCTAAAATGACGCGCACCCGCACCCCAGCTCGCTGGCGATCGCGCAGAGCCTGGGCAATGCGGGGTAGCCGCAACTCCTGCACGGCTACATCAACCGACCGCTGTGCCGAGAGGATGGCATCCACCACCACCTGCTCTAGGTTATCGCCCAACCGCTCATAGCCCCGATCCGGCTCGGTATAGAGCGTGGCTTGGGATTGGTTAAAAAACACCTGCATCGCTGCATCCTGAGGCAGCGACTCTAGTAGCTCCAGCGGCGCAGCAGACTGTGCCACATTGCGCCGCCCTAGGCTGAGTGCCAGCACCAGCACCAGCCCAATACCCACCAGAATCAGAAAGCGCGATCGCCCAACTTGACCTCTGCTCATCGGCTTGGGATGCACCCCCACAAACTGCCCATATCACGCGTGGTTAGAGCACCTGTTGCAACCGCAAAACGAGACGGATAGGCTCTGCGCAATGCAGAAGCTCTCCAGGCGCATTCAAGCTGATGGCTACAGATGACTCAGTTCAATCTAGTTATCCCGAGCGATCGCCCTGATTCGCAGCCGCGTTCGATTATTTTTTACTGCGGTTAATAAACTGCCCATGCACACTCACCAAATAGGGCACAACATAGGTCAACCCTGCCGAGCCCCAGCGCCCAGATGTCATTTGACCCCGCACCGCTGCCCCACCGTGGTTGATCGCAAACAACAGCGTGCCTACCACCAACGCCACTCGCAATGCCGCTGGCATAAAGTGGCGATCGCCTAGACTCCGCACATACTGCTTCACTCCATTCATCTGTCCTCCATCACACCATCCAGGGTAAAACTTGAGGAAGAAGTCCTGCCGGTATGCAACCAAACCGCTAACCGACTTGAACACCTGGTTATAATTTTGTAACTAATGCGCTGTTAAAGCCGTCTCCCCAATAACCGTTGCCGCACTCCTTCGGCAATTTTTTGGCCTAAATATTCTGGGATCAAATTTTCGTTAGGGCCTAGGAGATATAGAATTAGCCGGGTGCGACCACGCCACACCAGCAGGTTGGCATTCACAACCAGCAAATCTTCTTGCCAAATGGCATACATCACCTTGTAGAACAGACCTGGCTGGTTATCCGCTTCAATCAACAACGCCGGCAAATGGAAAACAGGGTCTACATAAAACTCCGTTTCTACTTGCTCTAGCCCAGCATCCAGGTTAAACTCCACAGCCAGCATCTCTTCCACTTCAAACCGCCCGGCCAGCGCTTCGCGGATGGCACGGCACACATTTTCAGCAGTTTTGTCAGTTAAAACCTTGTTGCCCCGCGATACCACCAGCTTGATAAACACCAGCATCGGCGGATAGATCTGCCCATAAAGGCTCAGGCTGTGGATAGTTAGCCCATAGGCAGCCAGCACACCAAAAATATCGCTCAGCAGAAACGACTGATTGCGGTAAGCAAAATGCAACACACTTTTGTTGCCCTCCGGTTTCAGCTCAATTACGGCCTGCCGCGACTTGTAGAGCTGGTAGGCTAATCGCAGATTTTGCAGTTGAATCTCACTGCTGACAAATTGCTCATAGAACTGGGGAAACGCCCGATTGAAGCGCTTCAACAGATCTAAAGTGGATGGTTGCAGACCCGAAGACATAGGTTAATCAGCCAGGACACGTGGTGCGGGTGCTCAAAAGGAGTAATGCGGAGTGAGGAATGCTTCAGCGCATCTCTCCCTATTAGAAAACCCTAAAATGGCGCTTAATTCCCCAAAACAGTAGCAGCAAAATAAGACGCTTTTAATCCTGTTCTCTAACCATGCCATGATTCTCCATGACGTGATGCTATGGCAGGGCTTGATAAGACCTGCGGCATGGTTCTACCCCACTGACCCTATGCCCATAGGGCTGGGAGCATTTCTCTATCCCACTGGTCTGTCCCACTGGTCTATCCCACTGGACACAATCTGTCTCGCCTCTCTGCCAAGCCTGGGTGATATTTGCCGCATGCTGGGCCGCAGATCTCAGCTATGGTTAGCTTCTATCTGGGTGGTCTAGAGCAGGTATCGCGGGCTCCATAACTTGGGCAGAGCGCTGCTTACTAGCGTCTACCAAAATTCAGCTCGGATTTGTGCGAACTGCAACCGCAGGGTGAAATACATAGATATACTAGCTAGTACTGTCATAAACGTATTACGGACTGCATCGCACCTGCATGGGTTTTTGGAAGAGCCTGTTTAGCGCTACAGACATGGCGACTGCTGCCAAGCCAGATCCGGCGGAGAGGTCAGCGGCAGCTATGGGCATGACGACCAGCAGCGGATCACGCATTGTGTTCTCGGTCGATCGTGATATCGATCTCTATGAGCTAGAGGAGCTATGCGATGCGGTAGGCTGGTCGCGCCGCCCTCTCCGTAAGGTCAAGAAGGCGATTCAATATAGCTTTTTGGTCGTATCTATGTGGGAAGAACGTGGGGCGCAGCGGCGGCTAGTAGGGTTTTCGCGCGCCACATCTGACCATGCCTTCAACGCCACCATTTGGGATGTGGTGGTGCATCCCGATTATCAAGGGAAGGGCCTAGGCAAAGCTTTGATGAAGTATATGATCAAACGATTGCGGAGTGAAGACATCAGCAACATTACGCTCTTTGCTGACCCGCAAGTGGTTGAATTTTACCGTGGGCTAGGTTTCATGTCTGACCCAGAAGGGATTAAGGGCATGTTCTGGTATCCCGATTAGGATAAGGGGTGCTGTGGCTAGTCTAGTGTCGTTTAAAGCCATCGCATACCCAATATAACGATAAGAGCCCAACCTCCTGATTGTTCAGAGATTGGGCTCTTAGTGATGGGCTTACAGATGCGAGATGCATTTTGGTATCGCTAGTTGCTTTAGCTGCCGCTGCTGAGGTTTTCTAATCCTGCAATGACGTCAGCAGTTTCGATGCGATCGCCCTGCTGAATCTGATCTACAACTTCCATGCCGCTGGTGACATATCCAAATACGGCGTAGTTGCCGTCTAGAAAGCTAAGCTCATCCAGTGCAAAGTAAAACTGTGCCGAGGCTGAGTCAGGCGCTTGCGATCGCGCCATAGCTACAGCGCCTCGCCGATGGGTTAGCGCTGGCGGCTGGCGAACTCCAGCCTCTTCTAATGTTCGGCCATAAATCGGTTCTGCGGCCCCTGCTGGTTTGATCTCCAGAGGAATGTAGCGGGACTGGCCGGTCGCTGGATCTACATAGCTGCCTGTTCCCAATTGCTGGGGCGGCACGGTTGGATCTTTGCCTTGGGGGTCGCCACCCTGCACCACAAAGGGCTGAGGATCGCGCACGACGCGATGGAACACCAGCCCGTTATAGACACCCCGGCTCACGAGATCAACAAAATTTCCTGCGGTGACAGGCGCATCGTTTCCATTGACCTGAATCGTAACTTTGGAGCCGTTAACCGTCATTTCTACGGTGGCTTCACCGCTTAGGCTGGGCAATGCACTATAGGGGTTGGTTGTAGAAGTCATAGAAGGGGATGTCTCGGCGGGGGAAAAGTCAGTTGAATTTGGTGCTTCGCTGACGGGCTGAGTGCAGCCGGTTAGCCACAGAAGGGCGATCGCCATAACGATAGCAAAGCGTTTTCGGATTGATTGGTTCATATGCAAACCACCAGAATGGTTCAGATGACTTAACTAGGGCATTAAATCAGGGCGTGACGCTTGGGCGCACATTGCTGTTGCACCAATGCCCGTACCAACCTAGCATTTAACGTGAACCCAGATCTGCCTAGCTTTTATAGTCTACGCGGATCAAATCTGATTCACTGCCCGCAGTGTAATGTTCCGATCAGCACGATATAATTTCACACCGTTTGCATCCGTGAGCTAAAAGCTGAGCAGTGCCGTCTTAATGCCTCAATTCGCTGAGATGTTTGGTGCCGAGGCGCTTTCAAAAAAACAAAAAGTTCTAAATAAGTCTGTCAGCCTTTATGCCTTCTCAAAGGCCGTGACAGAACATAGCCTTCAGTCTCACTTCTAAAACATCCCAGGCTATGAGAAATGGGGCATTCCAACGCTTGCTTAAAACCTATCGTAAGCTTAAGGGCTCTTAACTCTTGATTACAAACCCTCTAAGGGGACGCTGAGAAACCGCGCCAACTCAGCACCTTGATTTTCTAATTCCGTCAAGGGCAATGGCTGACCGACTCGAGTCAGGGGTATCTCTCCCTTCCCTTTAATTTTTAAGTACAGCGCGCGTTGTGGATTCAGCCCGTCTTTAATCACCACTCGGATTGACTGAACATCCTCAAGTGGGTGAGACACTTCGATCTGGCGATTTTTTCCAGGGAATCCCCACCTAAAAACTCGGGCAGTCTGGGATTTTTTATCAAACTCGTTGAAGCCACCCCCAACATCCCACGCAATCACCAACCAGAGATATGTCGCCAGCAGGCAACCCGCCACACCATAGAAGCCCATTGCAATTCCTTGGGGCACAAACACCAGCACCGTTGGATCTGAAAGCGGCAAGAAATTGATCTTGGTGTAGCTAGAGATGCTGGCCAATGAAAAGCCACCCCCGCCAAGGGAGACAATGGTTGCCCACCAGAAATTGCTAAATCGACGAGAGCCCACAACCCGCTGTCTCAGCGTTAGATCGGCAGTGGATGTGACAGAGCTAGCCATAACGTTAAAAACTCAAAATTTACATTTATAACCACAACGGACAGGGGTAATCGTCAGTGAACGCAATGGTTTTGCACTGCAGCGATAGGTTTTGCGCTACAGCGATAGGGTTTGCTCGGTAGCCGTGTCGTAAAACTGTTGCGCACTTTTAGGTTTACCCTGATTCGATCGATGACTAAGTACCATCTTCTCTCAGAAAGGGTGTAAGTTCTTGCCTGGGATGATTTTAGTCCGTCAGTACTCCGAATTCGCTAGGGCTGAGTCCGAATATATCCGAATATATACATAGCTATCTTCCTTACCTATACATTGGCACTGGTGGTACTGGTATGACTAGAACTGGTTAGAGCCTAGAGCTACCTTAATTCCGCAGAGTGGAGCGATCTGGTTCGCGTTCGGTTGAGATTCGGTTGTGAAGACCCGTTGGTCGTGTTGTAGACATGTGGATGATAATTCTGAATGCCCTAAGCCTTAGGCAGTTTAGTAACCCTGACCACAGGTCTAGAACATCACCGACCCGTTCTAGGGTTGAGGTGGGCGATCGCCCGCGTCTCATTAAAATACGCAATAACTCTAGTCGCAAACTGCCTTATCCCCCTAAACACCGGGAATTGGCACGTTTTGGCTGCGCCATCCATTACTGAGAAACTACATGTCAGATTGTAAAAATATTAATATGTCCCTATCATATAGAAACAATAAGCTCGGCTTAGACAATGCGTATTGCCGTACAGGCAAGCGTGCGGTAGGGTTTATCCTACCTACCCCTATGCGCCTGTGCATTTGCTTAGTCGGTTCGAGCGTAAGCAATCCCAACTCCACCCGCGCAGCTGTTTGCATGACTCTTAGAATGCGACAGCAGGCCGAGACCGTGGAGCTTATCGGGAAATTCGACGCCATATTAACGAGGATATGAAATGACCATAGCAATGGGACGAGCGCAAGCCGGGCAAGGATGGTTCGACGTCCTTGACGACTGGCTAAAGCGCGACCGATTCGTCTTTGTGGGCTGGTCCGGCATCCTGCTATTCCCGTGTGCCTACA
>JAHHHI010000019.1 GCA_019359435.1 Kaiparowitsia implicata GSE-PSE-MK54-09C | reverse complement strand
GAGCCCCTCAAACTCGCGACAGAAGTCGTCAACGTCGCAGAAGATTTGGGTCAGGTCGAGGCGCGCTAGACTCAAAGACATGGCTGAGGTGCTTAGAATTCAATACTTTGAGCGTAACCCTCAGCCTCCCTTTCGGCACTCTGATCCTTGTCGAACTCACGTTGTTTGAGGTTGCCAGTTCGGCCCGCTGGGTTGGGGCTGCTCTGCTGCCTAATGGCCTGATGTGTCTATGCTAAAGAAGTGCTGGGGCTGCGTGATGATTTGTGCAGAATGTTGCACAGAGCGATCGCCCTCTTGCCCTACCAGATTCAAAACAGCAGGCTTGATGGGGGCGGTGGGTAGAGATGGAGGGGCGATCGCCCGTCATTAGGGATTCAGTCGTGAAGCATTAAATAGGTTAGATAGGGAATAAGTTAAACAGGGAATGACGCGATTTTTAGGGTTTCTACTTTTATCGGTGCTGCTGCCTCTAACGGCCTGCGCACCGGGCTCGGCTCCGTCTGCATCTTTGGGCAATGGCGCTGAGGACGCTGTAGTCACCCAGCCCTTTGTCACCGGAGCCATCCCTGACCAAGATCCAGAAAAGCTCCAGCGGCTTTACGGCATTTTGTCAGACTATCTCTCAGAAGAATTGGGTGTGCCGGTAGAGTATAAGCCTGTCACCAACTATGCGGCGTCAGTCACGGCTTTTCGGGTGGGCGACCTAGATATGGTGTGGTTTGGGGGGCTCACGGGAGTGCAGGCGCGGCTGCAAGTACCCGGGGCAGAGGCGATCGCCCAGCGAGATATTGATGCTGAGTTCTACAGCGTGTTTATTGCCAACACAGACAGTGGAATTGAACCCTTTGAAGACAGCGCCGGACTAGAGGCGTTGAAAGGGCGTAGCTTTACCTTTGGCAGCGAGTCTTCCACATCGGGACGGCTAATGCCCCAGCATTTTTTGCAGGACGCAGGCTTTGATCTCAGTGAGTTTCGCGGCGAGGTGGGCTTTTCTCAAAACCACGACGCGACGATTCAACTGGTGGAAGCAGGCACCTATGAGGTGGGCGCGCTCAATGAAATAGTGTGGAACCAGCGGGTAGAAGCGGGCGCTGTGGATACGAGCCGCGTACAGGTGGTGTGGCGCACTCCGCCCTATTACGATTATCACTGGGTGATTAATGCCCAAGTGACGGAGCGCTATGGGGATGACTTTGTGGAACGGGTGCAGGCGGCGCTGCTCAAGCTTGACCCCAGTGTGCCTGAGCAGGCCGAAATCCTCGATTTATTTGGGGCGAATCGATTCATCGAAACACAGAATTCCAACTATTCCCAGATTGAAGCAGTGGGTCGGCAGGTTGGCAAAATCCAGTAATGTAGACCCTTCCGGCGATCGCTCCCCGATTCAATCTTTCCAGTTAGCGACCGCTGATGTAGCCCTTGCTGCGCCAGCAGAGATGCCCCTGTTTGACTTACAGCGGGTGACGCAGCGGTTTGGAGACGTGGCAGCCCTGGCAGAGACTTCCCTCTCGATTTACCCCGGTGAGCGGGTGGCGTTGGTGGGGTCGAGCGGGGCGGGCAAGAGCACGCTGCTGCGGCTGCTTAACGGCACGCTGCTCCCCAGCCAGGGCGAGGTGTGGGCGCTGGGCCATCCCCTCGGGCGGCTTTCGAGTCGGCAGCGGCGGCGGGTGCAGCGGCAGATTGGCACGATCTATCAGCAGTTTCACCTGGTGGAACCGCTGCGGGTGGTGCACAACGTTAACGCCGGGCACTTGGGCCGCTGGCCGCTGTGGAAAGCCGTTCTGTCGCTAGTATATCCGCTAGAGCGCGACCGGGCGATCGCCGCGTTGCACCGTGTCGGCATTCCCGAAAAGCTGGATGCGCGCACCGAAAACCTGTCTGGCGGGCAACAGCAGCGGGTGGCGATCGCCCGCGTCCTGGTTCAGAATCCCCTAGTGATTTTGGCAGATGAACCCGTCTCTAGCCTTGATCCCGAGCGCAGCCGCGACGTGATGGCGCTGTTGCGAGAGTTGGTGGTGGAAGATGGGAAAACGCTGGTGGTGAGCCTGCACACGGTGGAATTGGCGCGGCAGTTTTGCGATCGCATCATCGGTCTGCGCCAAGGGCGGATTGTGTTTGACGCACCCACTGCCGCCATCTCTGACGCCATGCTGACGCAGCTCTATGCGCTGGAGGACGAGGGATGACGTCCGCTCCACCCCAAACTCCGGCAGCGGCCTCTACGGGGCCAGTCGCTCCGACTGCGCCAGTGTGGACGGCGGGGCGGGTTTGGCTGCTGGTGGCCCTAGGGGCGATCGCCCTGTCCCTTATACCGACAGGACTATTCCGCACTGATGTGGTGAATGGGGGTGGACTGCCGCAGCTAGGGCGATTTGCCCGCGCTAGCCTGACGCCCGACCTCAGTGCCGAGTTTCTGGCGATCGCCGGACAGGCCACCGTCACGACGCTATTCTACGCCGTCTGCGGCACCACGCTCAGCGTCGCATTGGGACTGGTGGGCGGCGTGCTGATGTCAGCAGTGTGGTGGCAGGCGGTGTTTCCCCAACGGCGGCGACCGTTTGGGCAGGTGTTGCGCCTGGGGCTGGCGGTGCCCCGGGCCATTCACGAGCTGATTTGGGGCCTGTTTTTTGTCAATATTTTTGGCTTAGATCCGCTGGTGGCGATTCTCGGCATTGCCGTGCCCTATGGGGCGATCGTGGCCAAAGTGTTTGCCGATCTGCTGGATGAAACGCCGCGTCAGCCACTCCAGGCTTTGCTCAACAGCGGCGTTGCACCTTTGCCCGCGCTGCTGTATACGCTGCTGCCCCAAGCCTTTCTAGATTTGCTGTCCTATAGCTTTTATCGGTTTGAGTGCTCCATTCGCTCGGCGGCGGTGCTGGGCATTATTGGTGCGGGGGGTCTGGGCTATGAGATTTTTCTCAGCTTGCAATCCTTGCGCTATGAGCAGTTGTGGACGCTGTTCTACGCACTGTTTGCGCTGAATGGGTCAGTGGATGTGATCAGCGCGCTGCTGCGGCAGCGATTGGACTCGCCGACCCGGATGGATTTGAATTTAAAGCGGCAGCGCTCGGCTCGCGCGGGCGTGTCTTCGGCGGCTCTATCTGGGCAGCCTGGGACGCCTGCATCGCTGGGGGCATCCCGCTCTCCCGCGTGGGAGCGCAGAACTCGCGGCGCGTGGGGTCTGGGTCATGCGCTGCTCACGACGCTGCGTGAACGCCTCTGGCAGGCGCTTCCGGCGATCGCCCTTCTGCTCATCGTGATCCTGATTCCCGTCAGCTTTCGCTGGGTAGGGGCAGACTACAGCAAGCTGTGGTCGCCCCGCACAGCCACGCTGTTGGGGGATGTGGTGCGTTTGGCTACGCCCATTCGCATCACTGCAGCTGATGGGGCGCAACTGTTGCAGCTGTCGCTGCAAACCCTGGCCATGTCGGTGCTGGCGATCGCTCTAGCGAGCGTGGGCGGCATTCTGCTGGCCTTCCCCGCAGCCTACACGTTCTTTTTGCCAGGGGGCTTGTTCAGCGGCACGCGGGAGTCTAGGATGCAGCGGGCGATCGCCTGGGCCGGGTTTATCGCAACGCGCTTGGTGCTGCTGGTGTGTCGCGCGATTCCCGCACCGATTTGGGCGCTGGTGGCGCTGTTTGTGTTTTTCCCCGGTATCTTGCCTGGGGCGATCGCCTTGGGCCTCCATAACCTCGGCATCTTAGGACGCCTTAAAGCCGAAGTGATCGAAAATTTAGATCAGCGGCCTCTGCTCGCGCTACAGGCTCAAGGGGCACCCGCGCCTTCGGTCTTCCTCTACGGAGTGCTACCGTTGACGCTCACCCGCTTTCTGGCCTATAGCCTCTACCGCTGGGAGGTATGCATGCGCGAAACAGTAATTGTGGGGCTAGTGGGCGCGGGCGGGCTGGGGCGGTTGCTGACGGAGCAGTTGAGTAGTTTTGACTATCGCGGGCTGGTGGTATCGCTGGGCTGCTTTATTTTGCTCACCTTTGGCGTGGATGCGGTGAGTGGTGCAGCACGGCGATCGCTCCGGTAGATCCACCCAAAACCGATCCGGCGAGAGGCGACAAATTCCTAAATTTGTCGTCCTTACTACAGCAATGTCACCATTTCGCACTATCATTGCTTAAAGAATGTAAACCGGAAAGCGGCATGTCCCAAGGTTCCCTCCGGGTGAACTGGGTCAAAGCAGACGGACGGCTCCTTTTATTGCGTTGCATTCGAGAGTGTTCTGTGGTTGTTACTCCTGTTAAATCCCTGGTTCAAACTGGGGATTTTTTATTGGAATAATTTTGATTGGAATGGTTTGGATGATGCGGGTGAAGACGGAGAATCTACGCATTGGAGCATCTTCTTGCCGCCACTAGACGGCAAAGACGGTTGAGGGGGCAGGGCCATTGGCAAGCCATAATAGAGGAGGGAATACCGTGCGCGGATATCAGGCCGACCAGTGCGCGCGGCTGGCTATCAGGCTGAGGCTAAGCAGTAGCCACTGGCTCACCGTTTAACCTACCTGTAGAATCGGCTCGAAAGAGCAGACTTCACCCCGGTAGATTTAACGGTCTATTTAGACTTGCTCACCAGCTGTGATATATTTGTAAAGCGCTGAATGTAGCGTATCGGGGCGTAGCGCAGCTTGGTAGCGCACTACTTTGGGGTAGTAGGGGTCGTGGGTTCAAATCCCGCCGCTCCGATTAACGAAACCTCGCAGCAATGCGGGGTTTTGTTGTATCTGCGGAGATAAGGGGTGCCGTAGCCCGGCGTGCCAGCAGCAGGTGAGCCGCCGGGATATAGTAGAGTGCCAGCAGCGTGGCACCGCCTAATCCACCCGCAATGGCGATCGCCATCGGTGGCCAAAACCCAGTTGAATCCAACAAGAGCGGCACAAACCCCACAATTGTTGTCAGCGTGGTAGCAATGACGTGACGTGTCGACTGAAACACCACCTGTTGAGTGGCATGGCGATCGCCCACGCGGGCGTTTGGGTCTGTTTGCAGGGCGGCGAGCACCACAATAGAATCATTGATGGCGAGGCCAATTAGCCCTAGGGTGCCGAGGATGGCCGTAAAGCCAAAAACTGAATTAAAGACCCATAGCGCCAGCGCTGCTAGACCCACAGAGGCGATCGCCACCGTCGCAATTAACGCTGCTAGCCCAAAGGAATTAAACGACAGCACGAGAGTAGCCGTCATCAAAATCAGCAGCACGCCCACGGTAGACAGCAGGTTGCCCACAGCCGTGCCCCGAGCGTCGGCCTCGCCGCCATACTCAAGCCGCACACCGGGGGGGAGTGCCCAGCCACTGTCACTCAACTGTTGCCGAAAGTGGGCCAGCACCGTGTCGGGCAGCGCGCCTGCCTCAAGGTAGGCTTGAACCGTATTGATGCGCTGCCCATTGCGGCGCTGCAGGGTGCTCAGACTCGGCACCCAGTCAACCTCGGCGATCGCCCCCAGCGGCACCCGTTGCCCCGCCGCCGAGAGCACATCCAGCGATGCAACCTGCGCTAGACTGCCTCGCGCTGTGTCTGCCAGCCGCACGCGCACGGGAATGTCTTCGGTTGCCTCTAGCAACGACCCGCCCACCGCGCCATCTAGGGCCGCATCCAGTTGGCGGGCGATCGCACTATTCTCCAGTCCAGCGCGTCGGGCCTGCACCTCGTCTACCGTCAGCGCCAGTTTGGGCAGCGCATCCGCAAGACTGGCTCGGGTGTGGGTCACCTCGGGCAACTGCGCCAGCCGCAGCCGCAGGTCGTTCCCCAGCGCCTGCATCTGCATCAAATCCTGACCATAGAGCCGCAGCTCAATCGGCGCGTCAAACGGGGGGCCTTGCTCGAGCTGCTTCACCAACACCTGCGCCTCAGGAAAAGCCGCATCGACCTGGGTTTGCAGTGTGCGGAGCGTATCGCGCAGGCGATCGGGGGTTTGCAACTGCACAATGCCCTGGGCATAGTTGGCGGCATCGTCTCGCTGACCTGCCACATTATAGAAAAAGGGCGGGGCGCTGCTGCCCAGAAACCAGTGCACCTCTGCCACCGCAGGATGCTGCAGCAGCAGATCCCGAATCTGCTGGGCATAGTGCTGCGTTTGGGCGATCGCCGTTTGGGGCGACAGCAGCAATTCAACCTGGGCTTGATCTCGGTTGGTCGGTGGAAAAAACTGCTGTTCTAGCGTACCGAATTGAGTGAATCCCACCAGCGGCAACACTAGCGCGAGTCCCACCCCCAGCCAAGGCCGCCGAAAAATTGCCCCCAAGCTCCAGTGATAGACGCGGCTCACCGCAGGCATCTGAAGACCGTGTTGCCACCAGCGAGGGCGATCGCCCATCGTGTGGCCCTGCAATAGCCTCGCCGCCAACGCAGGAATTACCGTCAGCGACAGCAGCAGCGAGCTGACCAACGCCAAAATCACGGTCAGGCCAATAGTGCCGATAAACTCCCCCACGCTGCCAGGAGACGACGCAATCGGCACAAAGGCCAGCACCGTCGTCAACGTAGACGCCAGCAGCGGAACCGTCAGATGACGCCCCGTATCGGCTACAGCCTGAGCCGGGGCAATACCCGCCCGCAGACGATGCTGCACCTCATCCACCACCACAATGGCATTGTCGATCAGCAGCCCCAGGGCAATAATGAGGCCCGTCACCGACATCTGGTGCAGCGGCACGCCCAGGCTTTGCATTATCCCAAATACCATCAGCGTGGCTAGGGGCAGGGCCGACCCGACAATCAGCGCCGCGCGCCACCCCAGCAGCAGCAGCGACACTCCTACCACCAGCAGCGAACTGGTCACCAGGTTGCCCATGACGCCATTCAGCCGCTGTTCTACATACTGGCTCTGGTCGAGCACAATCCGCAGTCCCAACCCGTCCGAGAGGGTGCCACGCGCCTCATTGAGCACCTGCCGCGCCTGCCGCGCCCATGCATCAACCCGCGCCTGCGATTCTACCTGGGCAGCGAGCACCACAGCTGGATAGCCATTCACGATCGCCAATTCTGCCAAGGGCTCTTGCACACCCTTCACCACCGTGGCGATGTCGCCGAGCTGAGCCACTTGCCCCGAGCCTCCCACCCGAATCGGAATTTGACGAACCCGCATGAGGGAATCGATGGCGCTGCTCACTTCTATCAACACCTGACTTTGGTTGCTGCGCAGCTGCCCCGCAGACAGCTTGGCATCGCTGGCCTGAATCTGCTGGGCTAGGGCTTGCGGTGTCAGCCCTAAGGTCGCCAAGTCTAGAGGAGACACTTCGACCCGAATTTCTTCACTCGGGTTGCCAAACAGCTCTACCGTGTCAGTTCCGGGAATGGCGCGAATGCGGTCTTCCAGGGCTTTGGCGGTGCGGTACAGAATGGTGAAATTAGGAGGCGCGTTCAGTTCCCACGTCAGCCCTACAATCAGGGCGCTAGCAGCCGTGCTGCCGTCTCGGTAGTCGGGGGTGGCGGCATCGGGCGGTAGTTGCGGCTGCACATCCTGCAGTTTGCTCCGCACTTTAGCCCAGACCGGCTCCACCTGCCGAATGGCTTCCTTTAGCTCCACCGTGACGATGGATAGGCCTCTACTGCTGGTCGATCGCAGCGACTCAATTTCGTCGAGTTCAAACAGAATTTGTTCGATCGGCTCCGTGACCAAGGATTCTACCCGCTCGGGGCTGGCACCGGGAAAGGGCGTGACCACGGTGGCAACGCGCTGGGTGATGGCGGGGTCTTCCATGCGGGGCAGGGTGAAGACGGCGGCTAAACCCCACACGATGATTAGCGTCAGGGTTAGCGCCAACAGTTGACGATTGCGGTAGAACAGGCTGTGCATAAAAAAACCTCGCGACACGTGGGTGGAATTAAGGGGCAGGCTGAACGCGCTGACCCGGGACAATCCGGTGGGCCCCGCTGACGATCGCCCGATCGCCCGGTTGCAGGGTGCCGCGCACCAGCAGGCGATCGCCCTCGGTATGCAGCACTTCCACATCGCGCCGCGCCACGGTGTTATGACCCAACGTCTCGGGTTCAGTCTCGGGTTCAGACAGGTCGCGATTAAACCCAGAACCCGCTGAAGGCTCAGCTCGCAGCACATACACCGACCACAGCCCCCGCTCTCCCGGCACTAGCGCCGTAGAAGGCAGCCAGTACCCTGCCTCTGCATGAGTTTCGGCGAGTTGCAACTGGGCAGTTTGCCCGAGTGTTAGGCCCGCGTCAGGGGGCAGGCGTAGGACGGTAGTTACGGTGCGGCTCGTGGCCTCCACCTCGGGCAGTAATGCGGTGATCTCTGCCATCAGGGTGCGATCGCCCACCTGCACCGGATAGGCTTGACCCACCTGCAACCGCTGCGCCACCGCCGTGGGCACACCAACCCGCGCTTCGAGTGCTCCGGCTTCCACTAATCGCAGCAAGGGCTGACCGGGGCTCACCACCACGCCCTCATCCACCAAGCGCTGACTGACGGTGCCCGCAAAGGGCGATCGCAGCACACTTTTGTCTAGATCCACGGTTAGCGCTTGAAGTCGTGCCTCTAGCTGCTGCACCTGCGCCGACTGAGCGGCAATCTGTTCAGTACGAGTCCCTGCAAGCAGCTCATTTAACTGGCTCTGGGCCTGCTCTAACCGATGTTGCAGTGCCCCAACGCCCGTCGTTTGCTGATCCAACTGTTCCCGCGAGATCGCGCCTTCGGTATAGAGTGCAGCGCGGCGCGACTGCTGCAACCGCGCCAAATCTAGCTGCTGCTGCACTTCCGCAACGGCAGCACGCGCAGTAGCAATGGTTTCAGCGCGAGGCCCCGCCTGCAGCTCGGCAAGCTGGGCGATCGCCTGAGCCTGCTGAGCCTGTAACTGTTGGCGCTGGGCCAACAAGCTGCGGGTATCTAACCGGGCCAGGGGCACCCCCATCGCCACTCGCTCACCCTCTTCTACCCATAGTTCAACCACAGTGCCCGCCAGCTCTACCCCCAATTCGCTGCTGCGCCGCGCCACCACCTCTCCTGCATAGGTGCGCTCAGTAGCGTAGCTAGCCACCGGCTCCAGCGTCAGCGTGTCTACCGCAAGTGCCTGTTGGACAGTCAATTCTGTTGGGGCTGAAGCGCTCAAATAAGGCAGGGCGATCGCCCCGCCCACCGGCAGCACCAGCAACCATCCCCATCGTCTCAGGCGATCGCGCCACCGCCACCGCCTCCCACGGGCTGCCAAGGGCGCATCCCCCATCACCGCTCTAGGCCTGGCCCGGTCTTGATATTCGTTCTGGTCAAGTGCATCAGAGGTCATGGCACGACGACTCATGGAGTGGAATTACAGCAAGCCAATACCCAACTAAGTGATATAAAACTTGTTGTGCAATGCTTCGCAGTTTATACTCAACTTATTGGGTATGTCAACTCTCTGGAAATGATCTCTGAAAATGACCCGACACAGCAGTTCGATGGCAACTCGATCATGTATCCATCGAGCCGCCATGCAGACGGTCTATGCTGAAGTAACGGCAGCGCCAGACCTTTCTTATGACCTAAAGGGGCGATCGCCGTCCGTTTTGCTGTGATTGAACACGCTAAGTGAAAACGCTATGGCTCTGGCCCACACCATTTTGGTTCTGCTTGCCAATACGCCCCGCAGTGGCTACGACGTCAGCAAATGCTTCGACGACTCAGTCGGCTGCTTTTGGAAGGCCAGCCAGCAGCAGGTTTACCGCGAACTGGCCCGGATGGAGCAACAGGGTTTAGTAGAGTTCGAAGCGGTGCCCCAGGAGGGCAAGCCCGACAAAAAAATTTACCGCGTGACACCCGTCGGCATGCAGGAGCTATCGGCATGGTTCACAGAGCCCACCGATCCCGCTCCCATTCGAGAAGACTTGCTAGTGCGCGTGATGGCAGGGCCCTATGGCCCCCGTGAGTTGCTGGTTCAGGAAGTGCACCGCCGCCGCCAAATGCATCACGACCAACTCCAACGCTATCGAGAAAAAGAAGCAAACTATCGGGCGATCGCCCAACCGAGCCCACCCCTTCAGTTCCTGTATCTAACGCTGCGTCGTGGCATTCGCTATGAAACAGACTGGATTGAATGGTGCGACGAGGTTCTCACCATTCTCAAAGAGTCTGCAGATCCCCAAGAAGACGCTTCAACCGCTCAGTCCGCCCTGTGAGGAAATCCCAAACTTTTTTAATTCACTCCTTCTACATCACACCTGTCTACATCACAGCCCTCGGTGGTTAAACCCGCAGACAGCCCTGGATTTCACGTATACCAAGGGTTCTATGCCGCGCTGAGCCATACCCACAGGAGCACACCCATCAGCCTCAGCAGCCATTGTGATTTATGTCAAGAATGGCCGCAGCTTTACCTCACAACCAGTAGCCTTCAACTAAGCTAGGGTAGCAATAGAGAATCTTTGGGTACTCTTTGACAAAACCTTAGCCACTGAGGTTGACTGGCCAACATGTTTAACGCTACCGAACTCCTAATTTCAGACTTTGTGCGCCAACTTAAAGAAGGGTATCGCCACACCTATGGGGGTCTGAAATCCGACTATGAAGACATCCTGGGATGGATTGGGGCGATGGCGCTAGAAAACATCGCCAACAGTGATGCGCTCTATCACAACGTAGAGCACACCATTCTAGTAACTCTAGTTGGGCAAGAAATTTTGCGGGGTAAGCATATCCGCGAGGGGGGTGTGAGCTGTGAAGACTGGCTCCATTTCGTGATTTCGTTGGTCTGTCACGACATTGGCTATGTCAAAGGCGTATGCCGTGCCGATGATGGCACCCGCTACTCAACGGGCAATGGTGAAATGGTTCCCCTGCCTGCCGGTGCGTCAGATGCTAGCCTCACGCCCTACCATGTTGATCGCGCCAAACTGTTTGTAGATGAGCGATTTGGCGGCAATCGATTAATTGATGCCGAAGCGGTAAAACGCAATATCGAGCTAACGCGATTTCCGGTGCCTCAAGACGGCGACCATCAGGATACCGTTAACTTTCCTGGACTGGTACGAGCGGCGGATTTGATTGGGCAACTCAGCGATCCTCGCTATCTCAAGAAAATTGGTGCCCTCTACTACGAATTTGAAGAAACGGGAGTCAACCGAGCATTGGGCTATCGCCATCCCGGTGATTTACGCAACAACTACCCCAAGTTCTACTGGCACGGCGTCTTTCCATATATCAAAGATGGATTGCGTTACCTATCGCTAACGCAGCAGGGACAGCAGATCATCGCCAATCTTTATTCCAACGTGTTTGTCGTAGAACACGATCCAACCCCCGCCGAGCCTGCCGTATCGGTCTGAGATGTTTTACTAAAACGTAAGCCTGATCCTGCTGTTTTAGCCTTGCACTGCGGAGCTGAAAAAACACCTAAGGCCGTGCTGCTCGCTATGCGAGCAGCACGGCCTTAGGTGTTTACTGAGCAGACGTTACGTCGGGCCTAGGGTAGTAGAAAAAGGGTTGTGCAGCGTTGGGCTAATGGGCTGCGCTACCGCTTGCTGAGGCTGCATTGGGGGAATGCCAGTGTAGCTGCTGATCTGCACAAAATTAGGGGTGAACAGAAAAATGTGATCACCCAGACGTTCCTGATGTCCATCGACGGCGTAGGCTCCGCCTGCTACATAGTCTGCAGCGCGTTGAGCCTGATCGGGTTCCATCATGCCTAGATTCAGCACCACCGACTTGCGCTCTCTTAGGGCTCGCACCGCTTGTGGAATTTCCTCAAAACTGCGGGGTTCCATCAAAATCACCTCAGGCTGCCCAGAGGGTAAACCCGGCAACCCCACTACATTGCTGCCTTCTGCTCGCTGAGGCCCAGCTGCACCGCGGCGTCCATACCCTGGCGGCGGTGATGCGCCATCTGGGTAAATGTATTCCTCATCGTAGAGGCCGTCGTCGTATCCCTCTGCGTATTGCTCGTTGATGCCGAGCACATCCTGTAACCGCTGGAAGAAACTCATGGCTGCCCACCTATAGCTCTACTCTAGTAGTTCATGCGTTCTATTCTAGTGTGATCTGTCAAGGGGCGGTAGCTCGTGTCGCGCTTCTTGACACTTGATACAGGTCAGCAGCCTTAATGATCTGACTTGCTCCCGTTGCTTGCCCCATTAATTCAGACGACCTGCCAACCGTTTCCCACTGCATCAACTGCCTCAGCCCTACTCTTTGTCTTGCCACCACAGCTTAGAACGGGCAGGTTGCCGCTGCTAGAGGTGAGTGTCGTGACATGGAATGGACGAAGATTCGGTCTATCTATAAATCATAGTCTTCAGGTAAGGATTAGAACCGAGGTGAGCAGGCGTGATATTCGTCACAAGAGCCGCTGTGCTGCTGTCACGAGTCAGGCGGCGCTGTTATCACCTTCATCTTCGTTAACTATCACGCGATCGCCCATTGCCGCATCACGCCTGTTTTTGAGGCTACAGCCGATGATAGGGACACCAGCACACCACTGAATCCCATTCTGATGGTTCACTCCTTTCTCGGATGCTTGTCATGCCAAACCCTCTGCGTAAACCAACCCGTGAAGTGACCCCGACCTACTGGCGACAGTTGATTGAGGTCGGAGTGCCGATTGACGCCGCAAACCTAATTGCCTGGGCGATCGCCCGGTATGATGCGGCCCGTCGCCTGCCCAATCCTCAGCAGAAATCATTGATCGCGCACTACTGCCCTTTAATTTGCCGGGCTGGGTTGTGGCGATCGCAGCTCTTGCTCACCTCAGTGCCCTAATGGGCCGCGCTTCCGCAGTCCACTATGCCACTGTTTACCAATCAGATTACCAACCAGATTACTAATCAGGAGTTTTCATGCAGTCTTTCCCCTCTCGTGACTTTGCCCTAGTTCAGGCTGCGATTGAGCATGCCACTTACTTTTTAGAATTGGGTGCTGATCGTCGAGCTGCGGCCTACCTGCAATTTGCCGCTAAAACTTTAACGGGCTTAGCGACTGAACTGGTCCCCGATTTGACGGTGCAGAAAACTGACGGCGCTAAAAATTGACGCAGGCGCAACTGATGCAGCAAGATCCTGGGCATCTTTAAGCGCTGCTGTGGGCGATCGCCAACCCAACCCAGCACTCGCGCCAATCTAACAACACTTGCCGTTTGCACCTTCTATACAACTTCAGTACAGGCCAAAAAAACTGTCCTCTTTTAAGTTTTAGCGCAAGCGAGGAATCTATGCCTTAAGACTGAGTGGATCATCGTATGTCTATGCAATTCGACAGATGAAGGGCAGGCGTTGCACGATCCCTTCATCTAGCGTTCATGCTGGCATAATGGCATCGATTCACCACTAGCGTGATCAATGCAACATGCAACAATGACCCTCCCGTCATGGCAATAGTGTGGAAAGTGCCCCCGATCAAGGGCGATCGCTCTTCAACGGCTTAAGGCTGATCGCCGCTTGAGCAATCCCATACGGCTTTTATTCAGAGAGATTAGGCCAAGCCAATTTGAACGGCCAAAAAAATAGTGAAATCCTCAAGAGTAACGGCTCAATATATTCCGTACTTTTACTGAGAAAGCCTAATAAATCAAATAATACACATGATTCTAAGTAGTTGAATAAAATTCCTGAATAATTTGATTCATAAGGGGTTCAGCAACTCTTCATGCCATTTTTATAAATGTAAAGGTGCATTTTACACTTCAACAAAAAGCGTATTTGTTATAGCTCTAATGTGGGCTAACACCCCCTTTTACATAGCATGATGATTCCGCTATGTTCAACTTAACGAAGATTTTATTTTTATGACCTTCTAGTACATTGTGCTGATTTATTCAGCCATATTGCTGAGGTTTACATCCAAGTTAATTCATCGTCAATTCATCGTTTTCCATCAATCCTGCGCTAAGCAGCTAGCAACATTGCTCTGGCCTTTTGCCGGATTTCCCAGCCTTTTGTCAATCGTGACATTCATTAGCTACGACCTGTTTACGACTGTTTGAGGAGAAGGATAATGTCTCGGGATGCACTCGTGGTTGGAATTAATAGCTACCGATATCTGTCGGGGTTACAGGCTCCTGCCAGAGATGCAGAGGCGATCGCCCACCTGTTACAGAAGCAGGGTGACTTTCGCGTTCAGCGTCTGCCAGAGGTGATTCAGTCAGGTCATCCCCAAGTCGGGCACTCAACCCTGGTCAGCCTGCGAGATTTAGAAACCGCCCTGATCAACCTGTTCAAACCTCGGGGAAACACCATCCCTCAAACGGCCCTGTTTTACTTCTCGGGTCATGGGATTCAGCGAGATGCTGGCATTAATGAAGGATACCTAGCCGTTAGCGACACGCAGCCAGACGTAGGATTCTACGGCCTATCGCTGTTTTGGCTGCGGCGACTGCTGCAAGAAAGCCCTGTGCGTCAGCGCGTGGTGATTTTAGACTGCTGCCACAGCGGTGAACTGCTCAACTTTTTGGAAGCCGACCCGGGAGCGCGAGCGGGCACTGATCGGCTCTTTATGGCGGCCTCTCGAGAATACGAAGCAGCCTACGAGTCGTTGGAAGGCACCTATAGTGTGTTTACCCAAGCGCTGGTGGATGGGCTGGATGCCCGTCAAAGTGGGCTAGACCGGGTAACCGGGTTGGCGCTCACGGCTCAGGTGAGTCAGGCGCTCCAAGGAGAACTCCAGCAGCCGCTATTTGAAAGCTCAGGTGGAGAAATTGTGCTGACCCGGTGCGGCAAGCGTGCCGAACCCGTGTTGCCCAAACTGCCCCGCCGGGTGGATGACTGCTGCCCCTATCGCGGGCTGGAATCTTTTGAAGAAGCCCACGCTGAGTACTTCTTTGGGCGAGAAGAGATGACGGCTAAGCTGGTGGAGAAAGTGGCCCAGTCGTCGTTTGTGACGCTGATGGGGGCGTCGGGCAGTGGCAAGTCGTCGCTGCTGCGCGCAGGGCTCATGCATCATCTGCGGCAGGGTAAGCAGATTGCCGGGAGCGATCGCTGGCGGCTTAAGCTGATTACACCAGGTGAGCACCCCCTACACAGTCTGGCGTCGGCCTTTGTCGATCCCCACCTACCCAACATTGAGCGAGCGGAGCAACTGCGTCGGGCCGAGCATTTCTTGCGAGATGGGCGGCTGGGGCTTGGGCAACTGGTTCGCGCCACCCTCGCACCCGAAACCACGATCACGTCAGGGCTGGGCGATCGCCAGCGTCCTCGCATGGTGCTCGTGATCGATCAATTTGAAGAGTTATTTTCCCTCTGCGACGATGAAGAAGAGCGACAGCAGTTTCTCTCCTGCGTCATCGCTGCACTGGAATCGCCAGATACGAGCTTGTGCGTAGTGGCCGGGTTGCGGGCAGATTTCTTTAGCGCTTGCGTTCGTTATAAAAACTTAGCCCGTCATCTGAAGCGGCAGATTATGCCTCTGCTGCCGCTTAGCTACGAGCAAATCAAAAACACCATTGTGCGTCCTGCCCGCAAAGTCGGGCTGAAGTGTGAACCCAATCTGGTCTACACCATCTTATTAGACGTAATGGGAGCACCGGGAGAACTGCCGCTGTTGCAATATGCACTGCTTGAACTGTGGCAGCACCGAGATATTTCGGCTAGCGGACAACCCTCAACCCTGACCCTCAATGCGTACACCGAATTGGGGGGCGTCCGTGGAACGCTGCAAACTCGGGCCACGGCTCTACTGCAAGCGCTGCCCCCAGAGGAGCAGCAAATGGCAAAGCGGATTTTTCTGGCGCTGACGCAGTTGGGGGACGGCTCGGATGACACGCGCCGTCGGGTAGCCAAGTCAGAATTGATGAATACGGCCTTTGCCCCTGCCTTGATAGAAGACACGCTAGAAAAACTGGTGGCGGCCAAACTGGTGGTGACCAATCGCACTCGTGGTGACGAAGTGACCTCGATTGATGGTAAAGAAACGCTAGATATTGCTCACGAAGCATTGATTCGCCACTGGCCGCTCCTGCGAACTTGGTTAGACGAAAGCCGAACCATGCTGCGGCAGGTGCGACGAGTCGAGCAGGTGGCTCATGAATGGTTAGATAGCGGCAAGCCCATGGATGCCGGGCATTTACTCCGGGGTAACCGGTTGACGGAGGCGCGTGAGGTGATGTGCCGCTATCCACAAGAGTTGTCAGCGGTGGCAACCCACTATGTGCAGATGAGTTGGGCACGACTGCAGCGCGATCGCCAACGCCTTAATTTACTGCGGTTTGGGATTCCCTCGGTCATGACGGCAGCAACGGCGATCGCCCTAGGTCAATATCATCTAGCCGTGCAAACGTATGCCGAGAAAGACTTGCAGATCAGCCATGCAACCTCACGAGAGCGGGCAGCGATCGCCCAATCCATTCTGCAAGAGCCACAGGCCGACTCTATGGCAGCGCTGTTGATTAGCCGCTTAGCGGCTGAGCAAGGCGGACATACCTACGAAGCCCAGTCGAGCCTGCGGGCTGCATTGCAGCGATTGGGGCTTCAGGTGCAACTGAAGGGGCACACAGCCGCCATCACTCAAGCGGTCTTTAGCGCCGATGGATATTACCTCGCAACGGGTAGCGCTGATGGCACCCTAGCCCTCTGGACGGGAATGAACCAGGTGATTCGGGTGGCGCAGCAGATGTCGCCGAGCCAACAGCTCCCTTGGCGAGAGAAGCCCGGAGCAGACGAACCTGCAACACCTCCTAAAATTATTGGCATTGCCTTTAGCCCCAGTGGCGAGCAGGTGGCGGCGATCGCCCAGGGAACATCCACCGTTAACGTGTGGGATGTGAAGAGTGGCATTGTGCAATTTCGCCTAAGCTTACCTGAGGCGGCAACCCATCTAGCCTATAGCTCAGACGGGCAATGGCTGGTGGCCGCTGGGGGGCAGTCGGTGCGAGCATGGCAACCCAGCACCGGCCAACTGCGGGGGCAACGGGTCGCGCCTGCTCCAATTCAGCAATTTAGCCTCAGTCCCGATGGTCAGGCGCTGCTGCTGGGGCATGCCAATGCCACGGTGGATGTGGTACCGCTAGGGTCGATGCGTTCTGAGGGGGAACCCACTCCATTAGAGCCAACCGTGACCCTGCGATCGCCCGCAGCAATTCGTCAGGCCTTTTATAGTCCGGGGGGGCAGTGGGTGGTCGTCGCCGCTGACGATGGCCGGGTGCGCCTGTGGGATGCTCAAACGGGAGACCCAGCCCATGTGCTCAATCATCGCACCCGCTTTGAATCTCTGCCGATTAGGGACGAAGCAGACGAGGCAGGGGACTCTAAACGGCCCAACCCTAGCGGAGCACAGCCATCCATCGCCACGTCTCCTGGCGCGTTGATGCAGGTTCACCTCAGCCCCGATGATCAGCTTGTGCTGACTCTAGATGCTGAGGGGCAGCAAAAGGTGTGGGAGCTAGAGACGCAAACCCTCGTGAGCGAATCGACGAAATCGACTCCCGGCTTTACCGCACGACCCAGTGCGATCGCCCTAGGCGCAGACAACCAAGCTGCATCAGTGGTTCGCCTGTCTCCCAGCTCTAGCCAGATTACGCTGTGGGATATCCGCTCTGGGCAAACCATCGCGCAGTTTCACGATTCACAGCATGTCACGCTAGTGGCCTTCAGTCCCGATAATGCCTACGTCATGACGGCAAACCAGTCGGGTGGGGTGCAGCTTTGGGCCAATTATCCCGGTGGTGAGTTGCCAACCGTGCGCTTGGCCAATGGGCCGATTCAGTGGGCTGGCTTTCTCACCACAGATGCGTTAACCCCGCTCAGGGAGGGCGTTCCACTGGGGAGCGATCGCCCCCCACTGCCTGCCTCCACCGCCTCGACAATCGCGACAGAACTCAATCCCGCAGCTAATCGCCTGCTGACGCTGAGCAGTGATGGGCAGGTTAAACGCTGGACAATCCTTGCAGACCAATTGCCCAAGTCAACAGCTCGAGCACCAGACGCTCTCGATTCGACCGCTCTGCACACCGGCTATTTAGGAGAATCAGGGCGACGTTCGTTTCATCCTGAGGATCTATGGCTACAGCTTAGAACGTGGCTCGTCTCCATGGCAGATGGGGCGACAAATGCCGCTACAGAGTGGCGATCGCCCGTCATCGCTGCAGAAGAAGACCAGGGTGCGTCTCAATCAGTAGACGAACCTGCAAACGGAACGTCAGCAATCGAGTTTTCTACCCCAACGCTAGCTATGGCGAACTTCCCCACTGCAGAGTGGGATATGGCACAGGTGCAAAGCCTCGCAATCAGCGACGATAGTCAGTGGTTGGCGATCGCCACCCTAGACCAAGAGCTAGTGCTGCAGCTGCAGCAGCCAGACGGAACCTATCGCGTGCAGCATCGCCTTCCCCTCCAATCAGAGGGCAACTCCTCCTCGTCTCTGTCGGGCCTCACGATAACATCCCCAGAGCCTCTTATCTTTAGTCCTGATAGCCGCCAGCTCTTAGTAGTGGGAGAAGACGCCATAGGCCGGTTATGGGATGTAGACACCGGGAAACAGGTGGGAGAGTTGCGGGGGCACGATGACAGCATTCGCAATGCTCAGTTCAGCCCGGATGGTCACATGATTGCCACCGCCAGTGCTGATGGCTCAGTCATGGTGTGGGAGCGAGGATCTGGACGGCAGCGCATAAAAATTCCTTTGGGTGAAGCCGTCACCAGTGTGGGATTCAACGCTACTGGCACGAAATTAGTGGCCATGCTCAGCACGGGGGAGGGTCACATTGCTGACATAGAGACAGGGGTCTTGCAGGTTTCGCTAAAGGGGCACCAAGGCGCGGTCATGGATGTGGCCTTTAGCCCAGACGGGCAATCTATCGTAACAGCCAGCACAGATGGGACGGTGCGCTTATGGAGTGCCCAAACGGGGAGCGAGATGGCGCTGTTGCGCCCGCACTCAACCACGGCCACGGCCATCAAGCACGTCTTCTTTAGCCCCGATGGTCAGTATGTGTCGGCTCTAACCCATCAGGGCCACCTTTATCTATGGGCCGCCACCTGGGAGATGTTGCTGAAACTAGCGCGCGATCGCAGTCAACGACAGTTGACGTTGGCCGAATGCACCCGCTACCTAAGGCTGCCTGCCCCAAGCTGCCCCAGTCTAGAGATGAATTAGCGTCACCTCAGTTTGGGTTGAAAAGGTTTTTTGGGTTCATCCCGAACTCAGGCTAGCGCACGTTTGCGGCACTGATAGACAGCTAATAGACGGGAGGACACGCACCAAACACGGGCTTGAGTCCGACTGCTACTGCTGCTAAAAGAAATAGCCTAGAAAAGCTACAACGATGCGCGCCACTCTCAGGGATTAGCGACCGCGCCGTTCTCGCTCTTGACGACGGCGATCGCGCCACTCAGCACTAGTTAGGTAGGCGACGCCACCCGTAACCAGCACCAAGAGACTCAACGCTAAGACAGATAATGCTGTAAGGGCAGTAATTTCAAAACTCATGGCTCACTCTAAAATCCGTTGCGCCCCCAAATCACCATTGAGATAGAAAAGGAGAACACCACCAACAGCATGACCCAACCGAAGGACAGGATATCCATAGTGCTTGAATAATTTGGAAAACAACACAGCAACAGGCGCTCTCGCAACCTGTTAGTACCGCCTTTGCACCGTTAACAGAATTGGATGGTGCGCTAGACAGCCAAACAACTCAACTGCAATGATGCAGAAGATAGCAATACAAATCATCATAGGCCAAAACGGGGTGTCTCTAGACTAGAGCAGTTTTTTTTTCGGCGCGTCTTGCAGTACTGAAAAAGACTTGGCTGAACCCATCACGATAAACTATGACGCTGTAGCCATTGGAGACAAACCTAACGCCATAGTTTCTCCAACTAGATGAGTCTGGGTAGGGCTAGGTCAGGAGGGCTACGGTCTTAAGCGGAAAATCAGCCGACATCTATGTAGTCTCGTATCGGCTACTGTCGCTAAAACAAGCGTCTTGTGGTTTGATGCTGGATAGTGAGGAGGAGCTGGGTGGAATCCATTCAGTAAATGAGCGATGCGTTTAGCCAGTCACTATCGCAAGCAATTTGCAGCCCAGCGGGGCGATCGCTTGTTGTTTTATATCACCACAGCCTTTGCGGTTCATGCGGGCATTGTGTCAGCAGTTTGGCTCGCCATGTCGGGGCCAGAGCCAGAGCCAGAGCCCGTTCTGGCGTCCCAGCCGATTGAGTTTGTGTATCTGGATAGGGCTGATCAAGGGGCGATCGCGGCTGAGCGTCGAGCCGTGGTCAATTCTCAAGCAGGGGGCGATCGCCGGTTAGAAGCTGTAGCGTCAGGCGCTGTAGGGTCGCCGGTCAAGCTCACAGATGACACGGCTAAATTGATTGATCCCACCATGCCGCTGATTGAGGGTGAACTAGTCCCAGCGGGCAGTGAGGCCGAGCCGGCCGATAGCAGCCCCAAAGGGTTAGACCCAGCACCCGCTCAGCCCTCTAATAAACCCATATCAACTCCCCAAGCACCCACCGGGCCATCGCCCGAGACGACGGCACCCAATGCACCAGCCCTAGTCACCCCAGCAAATTTACCCGATCTAGCATCGGCGCCGGCGGCTTTAGAATCTGCGCCGATGGCACCAGAACTCGCGATTGAACTGCCGCTCGAGTCTTGGCCAACGCTACCCCCTGATCCCCAGCCCGATTTAGATGTGCCCAATTCAGATGCAGTTGACTCAGACGAGCTGACCGCAGATGTCCCTAGCGCTGCATCAGACTTGGTGGCAGCACCCGACTTAACGGCAGCACCCGACCTGTGGGATGACGATGCGCTTGCAGGTGTGCCTGAGGCCATCCCTATCCCGGTGCCGATGGCGATCGCTCCTAGCAGCGAGGAGCCAACTGAGGTATTGCCCAACGCGCCCGACATAAGTGTAGAAGAGGCCCCAGACCCCCTAGACTCTGATGATATGGAGGTTGGCCTCGACGGCTTGGGGCTGGATGGAGATCTAAATCCAGATCAGACGGCGATCGCCCCTCCCGGCATTACAGCCCAACAGGATGATCTGTGGGGAGAGTATGTGGCTGCACTAGAGCAATCAGTATATGCGGCATGGGACGATATTAAAATCGAAGATAACTACCATCCACAGGTGCGGATTACCCTGACTCGGGATGGGGCGATCGCCCATCTAGAACTCCGCGATCCATCAGGTTCTACCCTAGCTGACCTCGCGGCTCTAGAAGCGGTGCGACTGGCTGCTCCCTTTGAACCGTTTCCTGCTGAAGCCCCAATGGATGCTCTGATTATCAACCTTCGCTTTAACTACAGGCTGGCCGACCCGTCTTCTGATGCTCAGAGTTCTGCTTCAGATTGAGATCGTATGGGTCTTGTCGCCTTGGGGTCATAGTGCAGCGACCGCGCCACAAAACCATGGCTGTCATCAGGCTATCCAGTAATTAGGCTAGCTAGTCTAATTACTGGATAGCCCGATAGTTGAGAGCGCTCGTCAAAACGAGAGAATCTCAGTCGTCCTACATCGTCGGTTGGCCTAAATCTACAGCGCGTGGATTCGTAGCACGTGAGGCGCTGATTGAGCTTTAGGTGATTGCGGAACCGTCGCACACATGAATTCGATGGCGTTGTTTCAACCCCGCAGTGTGGGGCTTAAACAACGCAAGGCCGTGCTGTCCGCATTGTGGGCAGCACGGCCTTAGGCATTTCACACAGTTCGGGTTCCGTAATCATCATTGCCCTAGCGGACTCGACTGATGCGATCTCAAGATTGGGGGGTGCGGGCAACGCTCACACCCCCCAATCGGCTTACATCAGATCGACACCCGCATCTCGTCTGCTGAGAGCCATAGAAGGCCAGGAACAGCTAGGCTGAATCAGCCTGCTCTGTCTGGATTGAATCGCGCACTTCGTCATAGAGGTGGCGCAGCTTTTGTAGCACTCGATACCCTCGCTGTCGCGCTGCGTTGGCAGAAAGGGCCGTACCATCTTGCGTAGACATCGCTTGGCCAATTTCTTGCCAGGCTTGACGCTTTAGCACGCGGTTACACAAAATAGTGCGTTCTTCGTCGCTGAGTTGGGTGAGCGCAATCCGAATGGCACGAATATCTTCGTCAAAAATGAGCTCAGAAAACGCATCGTCAACGGGTTCGTCATTGATGCGGGGATGCTCAAGCTTGTCTTGCTTGCGGCGAAACTCAAAGATGACGTTGAAGCAGGTGCGCCGTAACCATGCCACGGGGATGTCGATGCCGTGCCCAGCGTCGATGTATTTCACACCGCGAGCATAGGCTTCGGCAATAATCTCCCGCACCTCGTAGGTGTCCAACAGTCGAAATTGTCGCAGGCGATTGGTAATACTGGCAAAAAAGGAGCGCGCATCAGGATTTTGGCCATCAAACAGCGCTTGCACGGCTACATCAAATTTGCGGCGGCTGAGCTGCTTGATTACATCCAGGCTAACGGTCTTGAGCCATGCAAATTGAATCGTGTGGATCTGATCAGCTTCGATGCCAGTCAAGCTCTGCTCATATACCGCGCTAATCACATCCTCCATGCTGTAGGTGCTGCTCAGGCGGTAGTGCTCTAGCGTCTCTTGCACAAAGGTGCGAAACGAGTGGCTGTCTAGGCTATTGGCATCAAAGAGGGGCTTTGAGTTGTGGGGCATAACTTATCACCGAGTTTGGAGGGCAGTGAACGTGACGCGTCCCGGAACGCCATCAACTTTTAGGGCATGGGTGGCTTGAAATTTCTGAACGGCAATGCGGGAGCGATCGCCCAACACCCCGTCAATGGGGCCACTATAAAACCCACGCTTGCTCAGCAGCATCTGCACTTCTTCGCGATAGGCTTTGTCGTAGGGCACTCCTTCGAGATGCTCACGCAGCCAAGCTTGCTGGTTGCTGTATTGCTCAATTTGAGCTGCATCCAGCAGCCCTAGCCGCTCTGCCAGCATGGCATCGAGCTCGTGGATGAAGAAATTGAGATTGGGATCTCCTTCGGCCTGCGCATAGATGTGATCCAACTGTTCTACGTCGCGTTCTGACAGATCGGCCTGCACAGATAATCGGCAATAGTCCGCCAGGGTGTCGAAGTAGGTGTAGCTGGTGCAAGAGAGCGTTTCAATCAAGTCATTCGTTAAATCATTGGCTGGACAGTCCATAACAACCTCTTACGGAGAGAGCGCTTACCAGTTAGGAAGCGAGTTGACTAAGGGAGGCACGTGTTTTGTCCTCCAGTTGTAGAAATGTGCACAAAGCGAAGGAGATGTTACGCGATCGCCCTCATTTTTTTTGCGGCGTTGCTGAATTGAGGCATAAACCTGTGCAGGGCCGTGCCGTGCGCTTCTACGAAAAACATTGATGCTTGAATTCATACTCGTATTCGGCAACGCCTTTTTTCTTCTTTGTTTTTATTTCTCGCGTGTAACTGAAGCTATGCCATCACCCGCGCATCACGAGCGAACTGCTGTCTCAGGAAAGGCTGAACCGGGTGATGATCGGGGCATCAAAGGCCTGCCATTACGGATGGGCTTGTCGCCCGGCAAGAGGCGGCAACTTGTCTACACTGGCGGCGTAACGTTAAGCCAGAATTTTTCACACCTTAACAGAGATTAGCCAATATGCCAGAAATCCATTCTGTGGCTGTTTCGCCGATTGCGCCACCTCTGCCCTTTAAGGAGTCTGTTCTATGCCTGTCGCCCCTGCTGCTGCATCGACCCGACTGGGCGATCGCCCCTCACCCGTGCGATCGCCCCAGTTCAATCTACCTCAACTGGCCGATCTCACTGCACTCAACATTCAGCTTCTCGACACCCAAGCCCTATCCCCAGACCGTGTGGATGATCTGATTGAGGCTCAGCAAGACTGGATTGGCATGCTGCATGCTGATTGGCTCGTAGAACGACAGCATTGGCAATCGTCGGTAAACTCAGCGGTTGTGCCCCAATGCACCACTGAATGCATGACGTTGAACGCTTATATTGAGGCGATCGCCCCGCACGACTATCGCGCGATGGCGATCGCCTGCCATCTCGTCTGGAGCCACACCCGCTGCGTTACCATTCTGGGGCTGGGGCGAGTACGGCTGCTGGTACTCTGCGATGCACCTCAACAGCCCACTAGCATGGTTGCCTTTGCCACCAACCGCCTCCATTGGACGCCACGCCAACTGGTGCATTACTGGCTGCTCGAACATAATGAAGCTTGGAAGCAGGTGCTGCGATCGCGCTAAATCGCACTAACTAAATTGCCTGAGGCCACGCATCAGATAGGCCGAATCGTGCTGAACAGGCGACAGCAAAAAGCCGGTTCCAGACATCTTCCGCATACAGAATATCGGCCGTACAGAATGTTGGCTGTAAAGAATGGGTTAGGGATGTGGCGATCGCCCTTACAGAATCATGACGCACTCAGGGGGATAAGCCGAATAGCGCTGAAATAATACTAAACCGTGCCGCCCGCATTGCAGGCAGCACGGTCTTAGGCATTTGCCGAACTGACGTTCTGAAAAGGTTGAAGAGGGCTCCTACGCATGCGATAACGTATGCGCAGGAACCCTCTCTGCATTTGCGAGTCTAGATCCCTGCGGCGTCGCGGGCAGCAGCAGCCTCATCAGGATGAATGCCTAGACGCGTTAGATTAATGCGGTTGCGCTGGTCTACCTCACGCACCTTCACCACAACCTCGTCACCGAGAGCCACCTCGTCTTCCACTTTGCCCACGCGATAGTCCGCCAGTTGCGAGATGTGGATCATGCCTTCTTTACCGGGCAAAAATTCCACAAATGCGCCAATGGGGATGATTCGCGTCACTGTGCCGACATACACATCGCCTGCGCTGATCTTGCGAGTCATGCCTTCGATAATGCCGCGGGCCTGCTGAGCTTTCTCGCCTTCGATGGCTGAAATCGTCACCGTGCCGTCATCGTCGATATCCACTTTGGCACCCGTCTGCTCAGTGATGCCCTTAATGGTTTTGCCACCTGGGCCAATGATCAGGCCAATCAGGTCAGGATCGATCTTAATGGTCAACAGACGTGGCGCGTAGGGCGACATCTCTTCGCGAGGCTTGTCGATGGTTGCGGTCATCTTTTCTAAGATGTGCAGCCGCGCCGATTTGGCCTGTTTGATGGCGTCAGCGATCACAGACAGGGGCAACCCAGAGATTTTCATGTCCATTTGCAGCGCGGTAATACCCGTATCGGTACCTGCCACTTTAAAGTCCATGTCGCCTAAGAAGTCTTCGATCCCCTGAATGTCAGTCAAGATGCGAATTTCGTCGTCTTCTTTGATCAACCCCATGGCCGCGCCGCTCACGGGCTTTTTGATGGGCACGCCTGCATCCATCAATGACAGGGTTGAGCCGCAGACCGACCCCATAGAGGTGGAGCCGTTGGAGGACAACACCTCTGACACCACGCGGATAACATAGGGAAAGTCTTCTTTGGACGGCAACACGGGAATCAGGGCACGTTCTGCCAGGGCACCATGCCCAATTTCGCGCCGACCGGGCGATCGCATGGGTCGCGTTTCACCCACCGAGTAGGGCGGGAAGTTGTAATGGTGCAGGTAGCGCTTTTGCTCATCTGGATGCAGGTCATCCATTGCCTGAGCATCGCCGGGGGTGCCCAGCGTTACCACAGAAAGCACCTGAGTTAGCTCTCGCTGAAATAGGCCACTGCCATGCACTCGCGAGGGCAACACACCAGTACGGCAGGTGATCTTACGCACTTCGTCGAGTTTACGCCCGTCTACTCGCACGCCATCTTCTACGATCTGACGGCGCATCAGCTTTTTGGTGACGCTTTTAAATACATTCGATAGGGTTTTGGGACTAGATTCGGACGCCAGCCGCACGGGATCTTCTTCAGGAAGTTGGGCGATCGCACTTGCAACGGTATCTTTTACCGCATCCAGTGCCACATCTCGCTCGGGCTTCGTATATTCAAAATGCGCCAGAATTGCCTTAATCTCAGCCTTAGAGCGCTCGGTGATAAAGTCTTCTAACGTAGAATCTACGGCGGGAGGCTCTTCTTTAACCAGCTCAATACCCAGCTCTTTAATCAAATCCAACTGGGCTTGAATCAGATCGCGCACGGCTTCATAACCAAAATCGATCGCTTCGATCATGTCTTGCTCGGGCAGTTGGTTGGCCCCAGCTTCTACCATGATCACGCCATCGGGTGACCCGGCCACTACCAAGTCGAGATCTCCCAGTTCGATCTCTTCATACGTAGGGTTAATAATAAAGTCATCGCCAATCAGACCGACGCGCACCGCCGCCATGGGGCCATTAAACGGAATTTTTGCCAGGAGCGTGGCGATCGATGCCCCAGTGACTGCCAGCACATCGGGCGGCACTTTCTCATCCATCGACATAGTGGTGGCTACCACCTGCAAATCATCGCGCAGCCAACTGGGGAATAGGGGCCGCATCGGTCGGTCGATCAACCGACAAGTTAGCGTTGCCTTTTCGGGAGGCCGTCCTTCTCGACGCAAAAAGCCGCCGGGGATGCGCCCTGCAGCATACATTCGCTCTTCGTAATCTACTAACAATGGCAGGAAATCGATGCCTTCTCGGCCTGTAGAGCGCGTTGCCGTCACAAATACGGAGGTGTTTCCGGACTCCACCAGCACCGAACCCCCTGCCTGGGGTGCTAGCAGCCCAACTTTCAGTCGAATATCCCTACCATCAAAGGATATCAACTTATCCATTTCTTCGAGCATGAAGCGGTTCGTCCTTATTTTTTCATCTTGTTTCTTTCTGTGGCAATCGTAACACTGATAGCTAAAGGTGAGACTATGTAGCTTCTATTGTTAACTGTTTCTAAAGCTTTGATACTGTTAGCAATAGAGGCTGCAACAACTTTGCCTTAAGGGTTTTGCCCTCCCATCTGCGGCAATTCATTACCCTAGAGAAGGTGCGCCCTGGGTGTGCCTCAAGCGTACTTCAATCCGGTTGACATCTCTATTTGAAGTCTAAATTTCGGATATCCTAAACCATAAGAATCATGCCCCCTCAGAAGGCTGGCATGTTTATGGCGCGATCTTGGATGGATCTTGGGCTGCGGACTGGCATCAGGTCTCACAGTACTGCACCGAGTTCTACGGCTCTGACGTTCACGCTGCTGAATTTGAGGATGGAACTTTGGCTTTATTCACGAGCTGGGCATAGAAACGAGCCTGCCTGGATCTTACGGGTAGGCTACTGGAGAGCCTAGGGCTGCTACAACGCGGTCTGAGCTAGAACGCATTACAATACGTAGAGTGATTACGGGGGATCGCTCAATCACCCTCAGCTTGACCGATCTCATTCAAACCCCGCGGTTCAAACCGATTCAGATCGCATATCCCTTTACATAGTCGGCTTATTCACGGCTCATCTTCTCTCACCTGACCGCTTACCTACGCCTATTTAACGCCTACTTATATGACAGACGTTTCGGTTTCTAACATTCGCAACTTCTCTATCATTGCCCATATCGACCACGGTAAATCAACCCTGGCCGATCGGCTGTTGCAGGTGACGGGCACGGTGAGCGATCGCAACATGAAGCAGCAGCTCCTCGACAACATGGATCTGGAGCGAGAGCGCGGCATCACCATCAAGCTTCAGGCGGCACGGATGAACTATACCGCCAAAGATGGTCAACAGTACGTGCTGAATTTGATCGATACGCCGGGGCATGTCGATTTTTCTTACGAGGTGTCGCGATCGCTCGCAGCCTGTGAAGGCGCGCTGCTAGTTGTGGATGCATCTCAAGGGGTAGAAGCCCAGACGTTGGCGAATGTCTACCTCGCGTTAGAAAATGACTTAGAAATCATTCCGGTGCTCAACAAGATTGACCTGCCTGGCGCTGAGCCAGATCGCGTCGCCGGAGAGATTGAAGAAATTATTGGCCTCGACTGTAGCGACGCGATTCAGGCATCGGCTAAAGAAGGTATCGGTATTGACGCCATTCTAGAATCCATTGTGCGCCAGGTGCCGCCGCCTCAAGACACCACTGAGGAGCCGTTGCGGGCGCTGATTTTTGACAGCTATTACGATCCCTACCGGGGTGTTATTGTTTATTTTCGAGTGATGGATGGGCGGCTAAAGACGGGCGATCGCGTCCGCTTTATGGCGTCGGGCAAAGAGTACGAGATTGACGAGTTGGGTGTACTATCTCCCCACCAAATTCAGGTTGACGAGCTTCATGCGGGAGAAGTGGGGTACCTAGCCGCTGCCATTAAGGCCGTTGCCGATGCCCGAGTGGGCGACACCATTACTCTAGCCGCCGCCCCTGCGCCGGTTCCCTTTCCAGGCTATACCGAAGCCAAGCCTATGGTGTTTTGTGGGCTGTTTCCTACCGATGCCGACCAGTTTGAAGATCTGCGCGAAGCCTTAGAAAAGCTCAGCCTCAACGATGCGGCCCTGCGATATGAGCCAGAAACCTCCAGCGCCATGGGCTTTGGCTTTCGCTGCGGCTTTTTGGGGCTGCTGCACATGGAGATTGTGCAAGAGCGCCTAGAGCGGGAATATACCCTAGATCTGATTACAACAGCACCCTCCGTCATTTATCAGGTGACAAAAATTGACGGCGAGGTGGTTTATATTGACAACCCCAGCCTCTTGCCCGACCCGCAGCATCGCGAGCGGATCGAAGAGCCCTACGTGCAAGTCGACATGATCACGCCGGAGGAGTTTGTAGGCTCGCTGATGGAGCTGAGCCAGAGCCGGCGCGGGGTGTTTAAAGATATGAAATATCTGACGCAGGGGCGCACCACGTTGACGTATGACTTGCCCTTGGCGGAAGTGGTGACTGACTTTTTTGATCAGATGAAATCGCGATCGCGCGGGTATGCCAGCATGGAATATCACCTGATCGGCTATCGTGACAATCCCTTGGTCAAGCTAGATGTGTTGATCAACGGCGACAAGGTAGATCCGCTTGCCACCATCGTTCACCGCGACAAGGCCTACTATGTGGGCAAAGCCTTGGTAGAAAAGCTCAAGGAGCTGATTCCCCGCCACCAGTTTAAGATCCCTATTCAGGCGTCGATCGGGAGCCGTGTGGTGGCGAGTGAGCATATTCCTGCTTTGCGGAAGGATGTGCTGGCAAAGTGCTATGGCGGTGACATTAGCCGAAAGAAAAAGCTGCTGCAAAAGCAAGCCAAAGGGAAGAAGCGGCTCAAGGCAATTGGGACAGTGGATGTGCCCCAAGAGGCATTCATGGCAGTGCTCAAGCTTCAGTAAGCCCAGTTCAGTTGCTTAATGCCATCAACCGGGATGGTCTTTCCTAGCAAAAGCGCTCCTTAATAACTTAAGGAGCGCTTTTGCTAGGAGGGGCAGTTTAGTTTAACGTCAGTTCGGGTTAAGGGGGTTTTGGAGGCACCGCGCGACGCGCGGTGCCTCCAAAACCCTCAATGTGCCGTGCGCATCGCGCACGGCACATTGAGGGTTTGAGCTTATCCCGACTCAGGTTAGTTTATGGAAGTGCTGGCTTGAGGAAGGGCTTAGCCTGCGGCTAGGGCGCCTGCACCTGCAGCGGCTGCTGCTGATGAGAGAGCTGTGAGGAACAGCCACCAGGCAGCTGCTGCGGATGCCTTTCGCGTTTCTTCGACTTGCCGTTGGGTTTGCTCTTTTACCTCTTCTAGGCGACGCTGGGCTTCAGTTTGAATGCGCTCAGCCCGCTGCAAGACGTTGATTCGAGCCGATTCTACTTGATCGATAATTCGATTCACATCGGCTTCAGAAATATCATCCCTAGAGCTGAGGATGGCGACGAGGGTCTCGCGATCGAACTCGCTTAGCCGATGGCGAAGCGCCTCGAACCCGGCTTGAGGGTCATTAAACAGCGTCCGTACGTCTCGACGAATGCCATCGTAGTTGAGTTCTGGGCGATCGAGCGAGTTGAGGTAGTCCCGAATGCGGCCAAAGATGCGGTCAACCACGGCCTGAATCCGGTATTGAACCTGCCGCAACTGGGCCAAAATCTGGTCACGGGTGGCTTCGATTTGCTGTACTGTGCGCTCCACATCTTCGGGGCTCATGTCATCGCGTTGCGATAGCAATGCGACTAGAGTAGACCGGTCAAAGTGGGAGAGGCGATCGCCCAAGGAGCGCAGTCCTAGCTTAGGCGACTGCATTAAGAGGTTTAAGTCACGCTTGATGCCGTCTGGGTTCAGCTCCTCTTTTTCGGTATTGCGCAGATAGTCCTCGACGCTGTGCTCAAAGTCCATCACTTGCTGTTGAGTACGCAAGGCAAACCGGCGCGGTGCCCGCACAATTTGCTGAATCGCCGTTTGCACTTGGTCAATGGTGCGGTTTACTTGCTCTTCGCTCAAGTCTTGCCGCTGGCTTAACAACTGCACCAGGGTCTCCCGGTCAATTTGCGATAGCCGATGCTGAAGGGCGATCGCTCCTTCTTGTGGGTCTTTGAACAGTGTCGTCAAGTCGCGCTGAATGCCATCGGGGTCGAGGGCATCTACGTGGGTTTGACGCAGATAATCAGCTAGTGAAGACAGGGTCTCGTCATACCGCTCTTTGACCACAGTTGCGACAATGCTAGGCGCATGGGTGAAGCTATACCAATTGGATTCCACTTGATCCATAATGTGCTCGGCGTCTTCAGCATTAATATCATTCCGCTGACTCAGCAACTGCACAAAGGTATCGCGATCAAACTGCGACGCCCGATAGCGGATCGCTTCTAGCCCCAACTGCGGGTCGTTAAGCAGCACCTGCATATCTCGCTTGATCCCCTCAGGGTTTAGCTCTGATCTGCCAGTCTGCACAAGGTAGGATTCTAGCTTTTGCTCGAATTCTGTCAGCTTTTGGCGAGCTTGCTCATCAACTGACTTTGCATCGAACAGCACGCGATCGCGCGTTGTTTCTAGGTTGTTCAGAATGGGCTCAGCTTCTGCCGGTGTCATATCGTTACGGCGCGTCAAGATAGCCAGCAGCAGGGTGCGGTTGTAGGCCGATAGCCGCGTGCTGAGAGTCTCGTAGTTGGCTTCTTCATCCGCTAGGATGGCTCGAAATCCAGGAAGCTCTGAGCTGGCATGGAGTTGCTCTTTGGGCGTGGCGGTTAGATAGATCTCAACCCGACGCTGCACATCCGTAGACTTTTCTAGCTCCTTCGCAGTTAATGCGCTATCCAAGACATCTTTGCGAACGGTATTGAAATAGTCTGCCAGTCTATTAATTTTGGCTTGAGTAAACAGCCCCCGCGACGATAGAACGTCTGCAAAGTAAGCGCGGTTGATCTGCGACAGCTGTTGGGCGATCGCACCCGGATCAGCCGACGGATCGTAGAGCAAATCCCGAAACTCTCGATCAATTGCTTTTGGATTCATCTGCCAAGAGGGCTTATTGAGTAAGTAGTCCTCTACATCTTGGCGAATCGGGCTGTAGGGCTCTCTAGCACCCTGAAGTTGCCCCGCCACTTTGCTCGTTTGCTTTGCCAGTTCATCGGGTGCGTGCTTCAGCCGATTTAGGATTTGTTCGAGATTCAGGTCAGACAAGTCAGTGCGGCTCAGCAGCATGCTGATTGCCATGCTCATGCCAGCTTGCAGCGACTGCGGAAATCCACCCCCCTGCGATGAGCCGCCTTGTCCTGATTGCTGCGATCGCTCTGCCAAAAGGCGATCTAGCTTGGCATTCAGCTCTTTGGTTTGCAGTTGCCCAGGCTGAGTGGCTTGCAAATAGCTCACCAGTTCATCCATCGAATTGCGGGACTTGCGCTGCCCGAGCGTTTGCCGCCACACCCCTTCTAGCAGTTTGGCAACGCGGTTCACCTCTTGCCGAGAAAAATCCGTGCGGCTGCTAACCAAATCTATAAACGTTTGGCGATCAATATTGTGCAAGCGATCGTTGTCTGCCAAGGCGACAAATTCAGGATCATTCAGCAGCGACTCAAAATCCCGCCGCAGCTGAGACATATCCAACTGGGGCAAGTTCAACCCCCCGACATAATCTTCAATAGATTCCCGAATGCTCAGTGGATCGATAGCAGAACCCAATTGATTCCGCGTCGCCTCTACAATGGCCTCAGCCGTAGATACAGCCTGATGCTTGGCCGCACGGCTACCCAACGCTGCCGTGGCAGCACCGAGCACAGCCTGAAACCCAGACGTTGCCGCATTGACCACAGAGCCGATGAGCGACCCCACAGTGCTCGAGCTGAACCATACAAGTAGAGAAAAGTAAGCAGCCCAAATGACCAAGCCAACGATGGCTCCTAATCCAGAATCTGCTAGCAGGCTAAGCTGCACCGCCAGGTAGCAGGCGAGGAAAAGGGCGATCGTTACTGTGATCAACGTCCACAAGCCAAGGCCAAGGCCAACCTTGCGAATGGTCGAACCCATACTGCCGCCGTCGGTATCCTTGTTGCTATCCGACGAGTCATCCGAATTGCCCAAAGTGCCGACAAACGAAATGCCCGCTGCCACTGAAAAATTTGTGAGCAACAGCTGAATCGCAAATGCCAGCAAGACACCTGAAACTAGCGCAATAAAAAACTGCGGCCCTGAGAATAAAACCACTCCGGGATCCGCAGTAGGACTTAGCGTTGGGGACTGAGTTGGCGCTTGCGCCAGCCAACCCAGTCGGGTTAATGAAAAGAGAAGATAGCTGCTCATGACTTTTCCATTGATGAAACAAAATACAAAGCTTTGATTGATACGTTCAATCTGGCAATTTCAACCTGTTTGAGTCGCTTTCTGTAAGCCGATCAAAGAGACTTTTGGGACGACTTACCTAGCATGAATTTGTGTACGATTTCTGGTCTTACAATCGCGCTATCACTGACGCAGAGCTGCCTAGGTTACTACTCAGATCACAGTTCAAACCCATGGTCAAAACCTAGCTCTAACAATCCTCAGTCGATTTCAACGTTGCAAAGCGGACATAGCCTTCCCCATCATTTAACGCCCATCTCGCCAATCGTTTAGACTAGCTACTTAGGCTAGTGACAGGGGAGTAAAAACCTTCCCACTTACCTGAAACAAATCCATTCCTCCTACTCCTGCTCCTACAGTTGTCTCATAAACCAAGAGCTGTAGATCTAGGCGCGCTAGTTAGAACAGCATAATTTTTGTAGAATCTGCACAAAGCGAGCGTTCTATCAAACAGTTCTGACTGCTGCTAAACTTGCTAGTCCGTGCCACAAACGCTTGAGCGATCGCCCAGACAAACGCATAACTGCGGTAGAAGAAAAGCGTATGTAGAACCTTAAACCTGCGAGAACAGAAGAGGGCGATCGCCCCATCAATACGTTCTCGCTACAACTTCTCAAGCTAGCTTGAATGGAGTTGATAAATGTTCTGATCTCTTCTAAATTCTTGCTTAGGCTTGACTCTAGGTATGGTATTAACAATCCTTTTTTTAGGCTGTATTTACATCACCCCAAGGTGAGAAATTCAATTAAATGAAACGTTGAGAACTAAACCTTAGGTATAGGTTTATGACTGCGCTGGAGGGGAAAAACAAACCCCAACAGCGGATGCATACAGCGTATACACACCCACTGTTGGGGGTTTGCCCCAGGGTCAATTCATTGTATGAGTAGGATAAGAGCATCAATGTCATGAGCAACTCGCCGTTGTGCTTTGGTAATCGAGGTTTCCCCTTGCAAGCGAAACAAATTGACCGCCCAACTGCGAATTA
>JAHHHI010000018.1 GCA_019359435.1 Kaiparowitsia implicata GSE-PSE-MK54-09C | reverse complement strand
GGGACTGATACCCTTTCGGCTGGCCATCGCACGGCAGTCGAGGGACAGTTCGTTCACAGAGCCCCTCAAACTCGCGACAGAAGTCGTCAACGTCGCAGAAGATTTGGGTCAGGTCGAGGCGCGCTAGGCTCAAAGACATGGCTGAGGTGCTTAGAATTCAATACTTTGAGCGTAACCCTCAGCCTTCCTTTCGGCACTCTGATCCTTGTCGAACTCACGTTGATTTAAATTCAGCGTTGATTCGGGCACCCCTCAATCAGCATCTGCACGCTATCTCATCCACTCAACCGACTCAAATCAGAGCAAACAAGAGCGGACGTGGCCTATAGGCTACGTCCGCTCTTGTCTTAACGTGACGTCAGTTCGGGTTAAGAGGGTTTTGGGGCATCGCGCGACGCGCGATGCCCCAAAACCCTTAATGTGCCGTGCGCGTCGCGCACGGCACATTAAGGGTTTGAGCTTATCCCGAACTCAGGTTAACGTGAGTGCGTACTGCACCCCAACCGTCATAATCCGAACCCAGATTTTTCAACATGTCCTACCCTTAGGATGGATCTATTTCTCCCTTCAGTCCCAAGCCGAGTTGTCTTGCCAATGCCCAGTCCAACGCCACCAGCACCCAACCCCTTGCGGAGAGGTTCTAGGGGACGAAGCACGTCCCCTAGTGTGGGTTCTGGGGGACGTGCCCACGAGTCTTGGTTCTGACGCATCTTCTCTTTTTAGTGAGAAGAGCCAACACAGCACAAGACGTCTTACCAGCAGTCCAACTCGGCTTCGCGACCCTCTATTGATCAGCGCAAAGAAGTTTGCCATCGACACCATGACCGCTTTCTGACTCGCAAGGCGTGAATATAGAGGCGTTGCTGAACGACAGAAGGAGCTAACATCCATCGGCTTACTTCATTTACAAATCGCTGAAGCCTGCTAGAAACGCGACTTATATTACTGAATCCTACGGCTGCAGCACCCTCTGCTCAGGCGTACAATTAAAGTTGTGGGATGAAACTCTATCTCTGCAAGGTTTCATATCCTACTTTTGGTTCTATTTCTATTTAGAAATGCCACTTGGCCCACTTCAGCACGAGCGCCGCAGTGGATAGCGCGCTAAGGATTTTATCTCTTAACCCTGTTGAGACTGTAAAGGCCGAACTAGATTCGACTCTTTAAAGGATGGAGGATGGTGGCATTCAGGTCATGCGTAGGTGCAGACCGCGCTCCACCCCTGTTCTACAATCGCATGACCTGATTTAGGACTACACATGAAAAATAACAGGGAGGACTGTAACGTTATTATTCTGACAGATTAAAAAATAATTCAACATTATTTATCGTTCGGGGATGGTTCCAATGGATAGCCAAAACTATTACGGAATTCCAATTAATCCCGCGTTGGTGAGCGATCGCTGGAAGTGGCAGGTCACGCTTCCGATTGGCACCATCATCACGTCTAGTCAGGTATTTGCCACTGCGGAACTCGCCATTGAACATGGCAGGCAATGGATTTCTGCTGAAATGACCTTTAGCTCTCTCAACAGTTGTCTGTCTGAGCTATGTGGGCAAGGGGCGTTGCAACGGCAGGAATACTGCAACCTAATGGCATCTTTTCTGCAAATTGCGCATCATGCCTAGGGCGCGTCATCAATTACAACCAAAACCCTTGTGGGATAAGCCCTGCCGCGCCCGCCCCAAACAACAGGCTAGGGGCTGTAACCTTTGATTCTTGGACCATACGCGACTAATTGATGACAGCCCCTAGAGGCGATCGCTCGACTCCTACTAAATGCTCAACCGCTGATAAATCACATCTAGATGCTTAAGATGCTGGGCTGGATCAAAGCAGTGGGCGATGTCATCGGGTGATAGGTGCTCTGTGACACGGGGGTCTTGCTCGGTCAAGGCCTGAAAGTCGCCGTTGGGCTGGTTCCAGGCGGTATGCGCGTTGCCTTGCACAATGGCATAGGCCTCTTCTCGGGATAGGCCCTTATCGACCAGCGCCAGCAGCACTTTTTGACTGAAGATGACGCCTCCATAGACATTCATATTGCGCCTCATGTTTTCGGGATACACCAGCAGATTTTTGATCAAATCCGTGGTTTCTACCAGCATGAAGTGTGTGAGAATGCAGCAGTCGGGCAGGGCGACCCGCTCGACAGAGCTGTGGGAGATATCGCGCTCGTGCCACAGGGCTACGTTTTCTAGCATGGCAACGGCATGCCCGCGCACGAGTCGTGCCATGCCTGTGAGTCGCTCTGAGCGAATGGGATTGCGCTTGTGGGGCATTGCAGAAGAGCCCTTTTGGCCTTTGGCAAAAAATTCCTCTACTTCTAAGACGTCAGTGCGCTGCAAGTTGCGAATTTCGACGGCAAAGCGCTCAATAGAAGCTGTGAGCAGCGCAAGGGCCTGGGCAAAATCAGCATGGCGATCGCGCGAAATTACCTGGGTTGAGGCAGTGTCGGGTTCTAGGCCTAGATTTTGGCAGGCGATCGCCTCAATCTGGGGATCGACATTGGCGTAGGTACCCACCGCACCTGAAATTTTGCCCACCGCCACCTGCTTTTGCAGCCGACAGAGGCGATCGCGATGGCGCAACATTTCTGCTAGCCAGCCTGCTAGCTTAAACCCAAAGGTAATCGGTTCTGCGTGGATGCCGTGCGATCGCCCCACCATAACCGTATCGCGGTGCTGCTGAGCCTGAAAGCGAATCGCCTGAATTAGCGCTTCGACCTGGGTCATGATCACATCTAAACTGGCCACCAGCTGAAGCGACAGCGCCGTATCTAGCACATCAGAGCTCGTCATACCCAGGTGAATATAGCGCCCGGCCTCGCCCACATGTTCATTCACATTAGTCAGAAACGCGATCACATCGTGGCGCACTTCCGCCTCGATTTCGAGCACTCGAGCCCGGTCAAATTTTGCCTTAGCCTTGATGGTATCGACCGCATCTTGGGGAATATATCCCAGTTCTGCCTGCGCTTCACAGACTGCAATTTCTACTTGCAGCCAGGTTTGCAGCTTATAGTCATCTGTCCAGAGATTGCCCATCTCGGGCAAGGTATACCGTTCTATCAAGGGTCTTTACATCAAAGCAACCGCTACATTTTACAACTGCTGAGGTGACAACTGCCGTCGGCAACTGGCCGGGTGTCCCGCATTCTCGACAATAGGCTCGACAATAGGACTGATGCAAAGGGGCGGGATGACTGAGTCATCCCGCCCCTTTGCACGACGCTGTGCAATTGCGCCTTTTCGACCTGTGGGGTAGAAGCGATCGCCCCAACCGACTAGGCGTCTAGCGGCACAAACTCTAGCGAAACACCGTTCATGCAATAGCGCTGACCCGTGGGAGCAGGGCCATCCGGGAAGACATGACCCAAATGTCCGCCGCAGGTGGCACAGTGCACTTCGACCCGAGTCATGAACAGAGACCGATCGGTGGTGGTGGCGATCGCCCCGTCAATCGGCGCATAAAAGCTCGGCCAGCCAGTGCCGCTGTTGAACTTTGTCTCAGATGTAAACAGCGGCGTGCCGCATCCAGAGCAGTTGTAGGTGCCCGGCTCATAGATTTTATCGAGCGGGCTTGTGCCAGCGCGCTCGGTACCGTGCTTGCGCAGCACCTGAAACTGCTCTGGCGTCAGCATTTCGCGCCATTCTTGCTCAGTTTTATTCACAGTAAACTGTTCGTTTGATGTTGCCATAGTGTCCACTTCGGTAGGATCAAGTGTGTTGGAAATAGTCTTGACGACCCATGCGCCGCCGATAACTGCAGCACCCGCTTCAAGGAGTTTGCGTCGCTTCATAAATACACAGCAATAAGGATGATGAGAGGGCAGGGCGATCGCCCAGAGGATCTATCCCTTTCTTTATCTAACGTAACGTATTGGCCACCATCCGAGCAGGGGTGTGATTAGCCCACCCCAAAGGCGTGAGTCGGCAACCCGGTAACATCCGCAGAGATGCAAAACAGGTCGCCAGAGCGAATGCAGTCTTGAACTTCTTGCTGGCTCAATCCAACCGACGCCGTGGTGACATACAAATCTGCCAACGAACTGCCGCCAAAGGTAGGGCAGGTGGGGCGCTGCACGGGTAGGGGCAGGCGCATCATCTGCTGACCGTCGGGATCAAACCGCATAACGCACCAGCCGTCCCACATGGCCGACCAGATACAGCCTTCAGAATCTACTGTCAGCCCGTCTGGCTCAAAGGGTTCGTTGCTGAGATCGATCAGAACGCGGCGATGGGCGATCGCCCCCTTATCTATATCAAAGTCATAGGCATAGATGCAGCCTTTAGCAGAATCCGTTAAGTAAAACGTCCGCTCATCCGGACTCCAACCCAACCCATTAGAGATAGTCAGGCCCGATTCCATCTGCTGCAACGAGCCATCAGAATCATAGCGATAGAGATTAGCGGCGTCTGGCTCTTGGCTAATAGAACCCAGCCAAAAACGGCCTCGGCTATCGCACTTGCCGTCATTGAAGCGACTGCCAGGTGCCTCGGTTTCCACGGTCATTACTGGCGTTACCGCACCCGTTCGCGTATCCAAAAACGCTAGGGTATGGCGCTGGGCAATCAGCAGCCGATGGTCTCCTGCCGGGGCCATTGGCCCCACTACATCTCCTACATCAAAGAAGCGATCGCCCCCCGTTTCGGGATCAAACCGATGCACCCGATGGTTCAGAATATCGACCCAATATAGAACCCGCTGAGCAGCATCCCACACGGGGCACTCGCCCAAGCGCGACCGGGATGCGGTGACGGCAACGACCGACATTGCCAATTGAACAGATTGAGGATTTTGAAACTGCATATCAGAACTCACAGGCACACTCAAATAAAAACATTCAAGCCAACGTTCCGTTCCGTTCTACTTAGTGCGGCAACCTAGTCACACTCAGCAGTTCTAAACGCCTGCGCCCGAGCCACAGGGCCAATCACACCTCCAGATCTGGCACTCCTAAGCGTTACCATTTGATTATCTAGATAGAATGACCGAAAAATTTGCACCGAAAGGTCGCACTAAAAATTACACTTGAACAATCGCTCCCAGGCTCGACTCAAGCCACAAACTACGCCAGTTTGCATGCAGCTGTTTCAACAGACCCAGAGCGGGCGATCGCCCCCGCTAGCCCTCACTATCATCCTATGAGACAGCCTATGAGATGGCAGGATGCAATGACCGCGTCTGCATGAATCGGCAAGTGCCAGATTAACGGCTGGATCTCGGCATAGGAGAGCAGATGACCGTTCAATATCCGGTTGGTGACGGAGCGATCGCCCTAACCTCTATTTCGACAACCCAGAGCGATTCTAAGCTTTGTGACTCGTTTTCGCATGCTCACAGCGCAATTCAGCACGGCCAAACTAAATCTGCTGATAGATCTGTTGAACTGACTAAACCTCATGGGCTCTATGGCACGCAATCGATAAATCGAATCGATCTAGTCTAAGTGGAGCCGGATAAATCCATAACACCAAAACTCAAACAACAAAGCTTTAGATAAAACAACAGCAGGATAGCAGGACTATCGAACTAAGCTGGATTAGTTAAAACATTACCACTCCTCCTCTTTAAGCCCTGTGCACCTTAAGGCAGAAGGCTTTGCGGATTCATCTCTATCAAATGTGACATATTTTGCTCAGTAGAGGAATATACGCCCTTAGGTGCTGGCGCACGCAGCCTCAAGCCTACATCATGCTAAATTGCGGGAAATACCCGTGTACTTTACGGCATTGAACCAGACATGAGGATTGGCGCAGCATATCTCGGTGGCGACACCTGCGAATTTACCGTTTGGGCACCAACCCAGCCCCAGGTCAGCATCCAGCTCACGGCACCCCAGGCACGACAAATTCCCCTAGAGCCGCAGGCAGATGGCTATTGGCAGGCCATTGCAGAAGACGTGCCTCCAGGAGCGCGATACACCGTGCTTTTGAGTAACGGCACGGCGGTTCCTGACCCGGCCTCGCGCTACCAGCCTGAGGGGGTGCATCAGCCCTCGCAGGTAATTGATCCTTCGTTTGCCTGGGGCGATGGCAGTTGGCGCAATGTGCCCCAAGCATCGCTCATTGTGTATGAGCTGCATGTGGGCACCTTTACCCCCGAGGGCACCTTCGCTGCGATCATTCCCCGCCTGAGCGATCTGAAGACATTGGGCATCAACGCCATTGAGATTATGCCGATTTCTCAGGTGCCGGGGGATAGCGCCAAAGGCACAAACTTGGCCTATCGCAACTGGGGCTATGACGGCGTTTATTCCTATGCGGTGCAGTGCTCCTATGGCACCCCCAGCGACCTGAAGTGGCTGATCAATGCGTGCCACCAGCAGGGGATTGCGGTGCTGCTGGATGTGGTCTATAACCACTTTGGCCCAGAAGGCAACTATTCAAACCAAATTGCGCCCTACTTCACCCAGATTTACAACACGCCTTGGGGCAGCGCCATGAATTTTGACGATGCCTATAGCGACGGGGTGCGCAATTTCTTCATTCAAAACGCACTGTATTGGCTGCGCGAGTTCCATTTTGACGGGCTGCGGTTAGACGCGATTCAAACGATCTATGACTTTGGCGCTAGGCCTGTGCTGCAAGAGTTGGCGGATGAGGTGGCGGCGCTGTCGAAAGAAACGCAGCGGCCCTATTACCTCATTGCCGAAAGTGACTTAAATGATGCGCGGATTTTGCGTCCGGCTGAGCAGGGCGGCTATGGCCTAGATGGGCAATGGAGCGACGACTTTCACCATTCGCTGCATCGGCTGCTGACGGGTGAAAAAGATGGCTATTACCAAGACTATGACGACTGTGTGGACTTTGCGAAGGCCTATGAGCAGACCTATGCCTATGACTGGCGTTTTTCTGCCTATCGCCAACGGAAGCATGGGATGCCCTGCGGCGATCGCCCGCTCGAGCAGTTTGTGGTGTGCAGTCAAAACCACGATCAGGTCGGCAATCGCATGAAGGGCGATCGCCTGTCTCAGTTGGTGTCATTTGATGGGCAAAAACTGGCCGCAGGGGCGGTGCTGCTGTCTCCCTACATTCCGCTGCTGTTTATGGGCGAAGAGTATGGGGAAACGGCACCCTTTCCCTATTTCATCAGCCATTCTGATCCAGATTTGGTCGACGCGGTGCGAACCGGGCGCAAGCGGGAATTTGCCGCCTTTCAAAAGGAGGGTGAGCCACCCGATGCAGCCTCAATCGAAACCTTTTTGCACAGCAAGCTGAACTGGTCGCTCCGACACCAAGATCATCATGAGAGTTTGTTGCAGTGGTATCAACGGTTGATTCAACTGCGAACGACCCATCCCTTATTGCAAGAGCGCGATCGCACGCGCCTTGAAGCCACGGGCGATAATCAACAGCGGACTGTGGTGGTGCAGCGGGGGAAAGATGCCCACAGTCTGTTTCTCGTGATGAACTTTAACTCGCAGCCTGTGAAACTAACCTTGCCAACCGCTCACCCTGCGAGCAAACGCCTCGACTCTGCCGAGTCGCAGTGGCATGGCGGGGGCTCCCAAGCCCCCGCTCAGCTTGAACGCCAGCAGTCGGTGCAGGTCGCCCCGCTCAGCCTGGTTTTGTATGAAACCACAGCCTAATTCTATTCCCCAACCCCTGACACTATTTCCCCAACCCCTGACACTATGCGTCTTCCCATTGCTACCTATCGCATTCAGTTCAATCCCGACTTTGGCTTTGACCACGCGCGGGCGATCGCACCCTACCTCGCAGATCTAGGGGTGTCAGACCTGTATGCATCGCCTATCTTTAAGGCGCGCACCGGCAGCACCCACGGCTACGACGTGGTAGACGCTGCTCAGTTTAACCCCCAACTGGGGGGTGAGGCGGCCTTCAATGTGCTCTCGACAGAGTTGCGCCGTCTGGGCCTGGGCTGGCTGCAAGACATTGTGCCCAACCACATGGCCTATAGCAGTGAAAACGCCTTTTTAATGGATGTGCTGGAAACAGGGCCAGCCTCTAGCTATGCCGACTATTTTGACCTGTGTTGGAACTCACCCTTTGGCAGCAGTCAGTCGCGCATTCTGGCACCGCTGCTGGGAGATTTTTATGGAGCGGCGCTAGAGCGGGGCGAAATTCAACTGGCTTACGCTCCAGACGGGTTGAGCGTCAACTATTACGATCTAACGCTGCCGCTGCGGCTGGAATCTTACACGAAGTTTTTGACCTATAACCTGGGGCAAATTACCCGCACGCTGGGGCGCGATCATCCCGACTTGATCAAGCTACTGGGCATTTTGTATTTGCTCAAAAGCGTGCCTCAAGAGGCCAGCGGCAATCAGTTAAAAGATCAGATGGCCTTTATCAAAGGTCTGCTGTGGGAGCTGTATACCAGCAATGAGATTGTGCATCACTTTGTGGATGACAATCTGAACCGATTTAACGGAAACCCAGACGATACCGAAAGCTATACGTTGCTGGATGAAATGCTGAACGAACAGTTCTACCGCATCACCTTTTGGAAGGTGGGGGCGGAGGAAATGAACTATCGTCGCTTTTTTACGGTCAATGAATTGATTTCGGTCAAGGTTGAAGAACCACGCGTATTCAACAACACCCACGCTCTGATTCAAACCTTAGTGGATGAGGAAAAGTTCACGGGCTTGCGCGTAGATCACATTGATGGATTGTATGACCCCACTCAATACCTAGAACGCCTGCGAGACAACATGGGAGATACCTATATCACCGTAGAGAAGATTCTAGAGTTGAGTGAGTCGTTACCCAGTCAGTGGTCGATTCAGGGCACCTCGGGGTATGAGTTTTTGAACTATGTAAATGGGGTCTTTTGCCAGCGCCAGCATGAAGCGCGGATGGATGAAATTTACACGGCATTTCTGGGCTATCGTATGGACTATGCCGCGCTGGTGCGCGAGAAGAAGCAGCTAATTATCGACAAAAACTTGGCAGGCGATATTGATAATTTGGCGGTGCTGCTTAAGGCGATCGCCAGCCGATATCGCTATGGCAACGACTTCACGCTAAACGGGTTGCAGCAGGCGATCGCCCAGATCCTAGTTGCCTTTCCTGTCTATCGCACCTATGTGTCACCCGAGGGTATGAGCGAGGGCGATCGCGCCTGCATTCAAGCGGTGATCGCGGCAGCACAGGCGCAAACGCCGCTGCTGCAAAATGAGTTTACCTTCATCCAAAAGGTGTTGCTGCTAGAGTTTGACGCGACCCTAACCCAGGCAGAGCGCGACCAGTGGCTTTACTTTGTGATGCGAATGCAGCAGTATAGCGGGCCGTTGATGGCAAAAGGGGTAGAAGATACCACACTTTATGTCTATAATCGGCTGCTGTCGCTGAATGAGGTGGGGGGCAATCCGGGGCACTTTGGCATTGCAGTAGACGAGTTTCACGCGTTTAACCAGCGACAGCAAGAGACTTGGCCCCACACCATGACCACCACTGCAACCCACGACACCAAGCGTGGAGAAGACATGCGGGCGCGGCTCAACGTGCTGTCAGAAATCCCCGATGAGTGGGAAGACCAAGTGAACACGTGGAGCGCGCTCAATCGTGACCAACGGGGCGATCGCCAGGGGTTGCCTATGCCCGACCGCAACGATGAATACTTTCTGTATCAAACGTTGGTGGGGGCGTATCCCATGGTGGGCGACCACGATGCTTCCTTCGTGCAACGCATTCAAGATTATGTGATCAAAGCCATTCGCGAAGCTAAGGTGCATACCGCCTGGCTTCGCCCCGACCAGGCCTACGAAGACGCGTGTTTACACTTCATTGAAGGGATCTTAGATCCAGCTAAGTCTGAGGTATTTCTCAGCAAGTTCAAGCCCTTTCAGCAGCGCATTGCCCACTACGGCATGTGGAATTCGCTGTCACAACTGCTGCTAAGGCTAGCGGCTCCGGGCATTCCCGATGTGTATCAGGGCACAGAACTGTGGGAGCTAAGCCTGGTAGACCCAGACAATCGCCGCCCGGTCGATTTTGACCAGCGCCAGCGCTGGCTCACCGAGATTCAAAGACAGGCGGCTGGAGATCGGTCGGCGTTGCTTACCGATCTGTTGAGCGATCGCTCTAGCGGCAAGGTTAAGCTGTTTTTGTTAACGCAACTGCTTCACCTGCGGCAACAGCGGTCGGCGCTATTTCTGAATGGAACCTATCAGCCCCTAGAGGTGCAGGGGAGCTATGCCCATCATCTGATTGCCTTTGCCCGCCATACCCCCACTGACAACCAATGGGCGATCGCCCTAGCTCCCCGCTTTTTTACCGCATTAATTGCACCAGGAGAGGTGCCAGTGGGCGAAGCCGTGTGGCAAGATACCCAAGTGGTGCTGCCCGCCAACGCACCGAGTGAATGGCAAAATGCGCTGACTGGGCGATCGCTCAATAGCGCAGGCATGCTTCCTGTGGCAGCGGTGCTAGAGCAATTTCCCACAGCTCTATTGGTTCAGGAATAGGGTTTGGGGCAGTATCTCCGGCGTCTTTCTCGCAATATGTTCGGCCTCTTCAAGGTTGGTCAAGGTTGGTCGATGAATTAAGCCTCTCCGATCCAACTTTGTAGAGATACGGCGTAGATGCGTTTTCTATTTTCTGTATTAAAATCACCTGCACTAAATTAGTGACAGGTCAGCACTAGATTGCAATCGTGCAACCCAATCCGCAATCGATTGATTGCCCAACTTAACCGATAAACCCTTGGAGCCATTGGAGACTCGCGTCGTGACCACTCAAATTTCTGCGTCCTCAGACACCCGGCCTACGCCAGCGCAAATCAAGTCCGTACGCGAGTACATCAAAGACTCTTGGGTAACCTTGCGGCGATCGCACGATCACCTGCTCGATTCGGCTAAAGACGAAAAGCTCGCGCATAAGCCCGGCGACCCGTGGATTGTTTACATTTCGCCGCGCGAAGACTGCCCCGAAGTGCAGCAGGTGTTAGAAAAATCTCTTTCTAAAGAAGACCTTAAACAGATTTCGATTCTTCGGCTGCCCGCAGAGCCCGAAGCCATCCGCAAGCACGGGCTGCTCTACCTGCCGGGTGACTATGTCGTGCCCGGTGGCCGCTTTAACGAAATGTATGGCTGGGATAGCTACTTTATTGTGCTGGGCCTGCTGCGCGATGGCGAAGTTGATCTGGCGCAAAGCCTAGTCGATCAAGCACTCTATCAGGTCGGGCACTATGGCACCATTCTCAACTCAAACCGAACCTATATGCTGCAGCGATCGCAGCCTCCGGTGCTAAGCCTGATGGTGCTCGCTGTCTACGAAGTCACGCAAGATCGCGACTGGCTCAGCAGCGCAGTGCCGTTGCTAGAGCAGTTCTACTACTTCTGGGTGGTGCCCCCTCACCTCAACCCCGGCACCGGGCTGTCTCGCTATTACGCCTTAGGCGATGGCCCCTCGCCAGAGGTGTTGTTTTCTGAGCGCGATGAAGAAGGCCGCAACCACTACGACCGGGTGAAGACCTACTATCAAACCTTCAGCTTTGACGACTACGACATGTCGCTCTATTACGACGAAGAGGCCAACGAGCTGACCGCTTTGTTCTATAAGGGCGATCGCTCCATGCGAGAGTCAGGCTTCGACATTACCAATCGCTTTGGCCCCTTCAGCATCGACATTCTGCACTATGCCCCGGTGTGTCTCAACAGCTTGCTCTACGGCATGGAGCGCGATATGGCAAAAATTCGCCGCATTATGGGCAAAGAAGAACTCGCCCAACAATGGGAAGATCGCGCTGTAGAACGCCAAGGGCGGGCCGATCGCTACCTTTGGGATGACGAAGCAGGTCTGTATTTTGACTACAACCTGCAAACCAGCCGCCGCCGTCATTACGAGTTTGCGGCTACCTTTTATCCGCTATGGCTGGGCATGTCGTCGCCCGAGCAAGCGCGTCGCGTCGCGGATAACCTCGATCGATTTGAAGCGCCAGGCGGCATCCTTGCGAGCACCTATGTCACGGGAAACCAGTGGGATGCCCCCTTTGGCTGGGCTCCACTGAATTGGATTGCAGTGGAAGGGCTACGCCGCTATGGGCATTATGAAGCAAGCGAGCGCATTGCCCGCAAGTTTCTCACGATGGTGATTGACGAATTTGAAAAGCGGGGCACCCTGCTAGAAAAATACGACGTGATGCGGCGATCGGGGAATGTGTCCGATGAGATTCGCTTTGGCTATAGCTCTAACGAAATCGGCTTCGGCTGGACAAATGCGGTGGTTCTCGAATTTCTTGACGTCCTAGCAGAAAAGGCCGATCAGACGGCGGCCTAGAGCCTTGCGGACAAGTCCAGCGCTAGGGAGACTTCTCGAAAAGACGCTCCCGTTTTAGACAGACAACCGTAACGCCTTTGGCTTGGCTGCGCCAACGCCCCTCCCAGAGAACTGCTGATGGATGGGGAGTCTCTTTGTCAGAAATCTCCCCATCCTGCAACGGCAAGACATTGTCGCTCTTACTGTTGCAGTCGGGCGATCGCCCGACTGCAACACCTGCCTCGCCGCCACACCGACGGTTTCTGAGCCTCGCTGAGTCGCTGCTACCAGTCTCGATAGAGCTGCTCCACATACGCCATGATGTCTTCATGCGGCAGGCGAATTTGCGGCGGCTGGCTTGGATACAGCGACTCGACTGTCTTGGCATCTTGCTCCGTCACAACGGCAGTGGCCTTTAACAGAGAGCGTGTCATGAACTGATTCACCCCGGGTAGCTTGAGCAGGAGAGGGTTCCACGTTCCATAGCAAAGCACAAAGATTCTGGTGCGAGATTCGGTTTCGGGATACAGCACAAAAACCTGCGGCAGATGGCCCAAATCAACCTCTGCGCGAAACACCACAAGGGATGGAAACACATAATCCAGCTGGCCTTGGTACCGTTTTGGGAGGCTTAGAATCGCCGGATTATCTAGAATTTCTTTAAAGGTGTTGTCTTCTCGAATAAAGGTCAGATCTACTCTGGCGATATGCCCCTGTGCTTCGAACCGATGGATAGGGTTTTCTCGGACTCTAAACGTCTCGCGATGGCTGCCATTTTGATGATTGAAGTCATAGTTGATTTTGATGCAGCTTAAAAAATCTGCCTGAATGCTGCGTGCACCTGTCGCGCCCAAAAACTTAAGCCCATTGGTTTTACGAGGAATTAAATCTGGGATGGGTAAGCGCGGGCTAAATCCACCATAGGTCCAAATCAAATCCCCTTGAATCACCAAGTCAAGCGGTTTAGCAATGGGTTGTCCGCTGGGTTTGCCCTCTGTTAGCAAGCGGCCATCTCCTGAAAACTCTAGCGCGTGAAACGGACAGGTAATGGACTGCCGCTCCTGACAAACCCATCCGTTTGATAGGGGCGCTTGCATGTGAGGGCAGCTATTGTCGAGCGCAAAGAGTTGCCCCTCAGCCGTCTGCCAGAGCACGTAATCTCGCCCGTTTAGGGTGATTTCGTAAGGCCGATTAATGCCCACCATGGTGCGATGGGCGATCAGCCAAGGGGCACCGGGGAGCACCGGAGTCATGGGTTTACCTTCTGAGCTTGAGTCGGATTAGGGGGCGGACTGTCAGCCTGTAGGTGTCGGGCTAGGGTTAGGGCGTCTTGCTGAGTGGTGAGAGTGCCTTCGGCCTGAGCCAGCTGAAGGGCATCTAGCAGTTTGCCGATGTGAGGGCTGGGAGGCAGCCCCAGCGATTCCATCAGGTCTCGTCCAGACAGCAATGGCTGGGGATGCGCCACTGGATCTGTCGGGTCTAGATAGTGCTCAATGAGCGGGGCGATCGCCCCCAACTCCACCCCTTGAGCCAGCCCCAGCAGCACCACTGCCGGAAACGCCGTCCCCACCTTTTGAAAGAAGTAGTACTGCGCTTTGCGGGAGGGCGGCACCGAGCCCTCCCAGGCATCGATCACCGTATAGAGGTGCGGCATCTGCCGCAGCACCGTGAGCACCGCTTGCACCTCGGCGCGGCAATATTTTAGCCGCCACAGTTCTGGTTCCGCTAGGGCCGGGTCTGGAGCGGTTAGGCAGGTCAGCTTGGCGATTCGCAGCCAACTGCGGCCTGCACCAGAGACTTTTTGCTGATCTTTGACCCAGCCGTAGAGATAGGTAGACAGCGTGGGCCAGCGTTGAGACAGGGCGATCGCCCAATGGTCAATCGCAGCCACCCAGGCCAGCCGAGGGGCTGTGGTGTGGGGCAGCCAGTCGTGCAGCAGCCCATCGTGCCAGGCCGCCGTCAAAAAAGGCGTCCCTGCGGCAGACCCCAACAGATAGTTGAGTTCTGCCTGCACCCGCTCTGGCGCAATGCCCCGCAAGAGATCTGCAAGGTGCTGCACCGTGGTTTGAGTCTGCGGTTCTAGCACAAACCCCAACTGCGCGGCTTGGCGATAGGCCCGCAGCAGCCGCAGCGGATCTTCTTTGAGGTTTTCTGGCGCAATCATGCGGATCAGCCGTCGTTGCAGATCGGCATAGCCCTGCACCGGGTCGATGATGCGATCGGTGATGGGATCGTAGGCGATCGCATTTACGGTGAAATCGCGCCGCTGCAGGTCAGATTCCAGCGTGTCGCCTACCTGCTGAGCAAAATCGACCGTGGCCCCGCGAAACACCACCCGCGCGATCTGCCGCTCAGCATCGAGCAGCACAAACCCAGCCTGATAGTGCGTGGCGATCGCCCGCGCCGTCTCTACCGTGGCCTGAGGCATCACAAAATCCAGATCCAAATAGTCGGCTTGCCGCCCCAGCAGCGCATCGCGCACGTTGCCCCCCACCAAATAGGCATTGGCGGGCAGCCACTCCAGCGCAAACGGCCACGTATGAGGTGACAGCACCGAGCAACTCGCTGAAATAGCATCTAAGTCAATCAACAACCGATCCAAACCTTATTCATGCAGCCCATGCGTCTACTGCATCGGCTCTGGGGTCGTTAGTCTATTTACATCTTGCACCAAAATTCAGAAAGGGCAGGGGCTAGCACGGGGTAGACCTGTAGCCAAACCCCTGGTTCAAGGCGATCGCCCTTATCATTTTGCAATATTCCCCTCAGCTCCCTGCGGTTTTCTAGGAACTTGGGTTAGAGTAGCAAAAAAGATGTCATCTTGTTGAGCCTGTTGCAGGGCTTACGAGGGGTTTCAATATGTGTATTTGTGTGAACTGTGCCTATGTCGATCGCTGCACGACCTACCACGAGGTCGAACGACTGCACCAGCAGCCTCACCTCACCGAAGCGCCCGACTTTGAACCCACCAATACCGATATTAACTACAACCTAAAGCTGCCAGAAGTGGTGGTTTTGCCCGACGGGCAAATTTCGCAAACGGGCGACTTTGGCGAAGAATATGACGTGGTGGGGTGCGCCAGCTATAAAGCAGACATGGGGCGCTGGGCCAAGCTGCGCCCAGGGGAATTGGTGCCCACCTGATTCATGAGCCATTGCCTTAACCCGGTTTGCCCCCAGCCTCAAAATCCAATGGACGCTCGCTTCTGCCAAAGTTGCGGAGCGAGTTTGCTGTTGGGCGATCGCTTTCGGGCAGTGGCGGTGCTAGGTCAGGGCGGCTTTGGCAAAACCCTGCTCGCGGTGGATGAAGCAGGGGAGAGCGATCGACCTCCCGAGTCACCCGAGCCCCGCCGCCCCTGCGTGATCAAGCAACTGCTCCCCATCCGCCAAGATGCTGAAGCGGCCCGCCAAGCCTCTGAGATGTTTCGGCAAGAGGCTGAGCAGCTCAAGCGGCTGGGCAACCATCCCCAGATTCCCTCACTCTATGCCTTTGTGCAGCAAGGCGACTGCGACTATCTCGTGCAGGAATACATCAACGGTCAAACCCTGGCGCAAGAGCTAGAGGACGAGGGCCGCTTTAGCGATATCAAAATTTTGCGCTTGTTGAACGAGCTGTTGCCAGTGCTGCAACGGCTGCACGACCACCAAATTATCCACCGCGACATCAAACCCACCAACCTGATTCGCCGCAGCTCGCGCCAGCCAGAGGCCGATGGGGATTTGGTGCTGGTCGATTTTGGCGCGTCGAAATATGCCACCCGCGACATTTTGGCAAAAACCGGCACGGTGATTGGCAGCGCGGGGTATGCTGCACCCGAGCAGGTCATGGGCAAGGCTGAGTTTGCCAGCGACATCTACAGCCTGGGCGTCACCTGTGTGCATCTGCTGACGGGCCTGCACCCCTTTGATCTGTACTCCCCGTTAGAAGACCGCTGGATCTGGCAAGACTATGCGCCACCCGCTATGGATTCGGGGTTGGTGCAGGTGTTAGACAAAATGCTGCGACGGGCCACTGGGCAGCGGTTTCGCTCGGCGGCAGCCGTGATGAAGGCGCTCAACGCGAGCGATCGCCCCATTGTGCGCTTAACGAACCGGGTTCCGGCATCAGAACCCACAGCCTCTTCAGAGTTGGCCGTGCTGCGACGGCAGGCTGTGACGGCGGTACCGGCATCGCCGACCAAGTCCCCGGCTGAACCTCAATCAGACGGGTCACGAGATATCGCCCAGACCTCTCGACGCAATGGCCGCGCCACCCCGCTCGCAGATCCCCTGACGGCAACGCGGGGCTGGACCTGTAGTCGCACTCTGATTGGCCATGAGGGCAATGTGACGGCGATCGCCATCAGTCCCGATGGGCTGCTGATTGCCAGCGGCAGTGCCGACTGCTCAATCAAGCTGTGGCATTTAGATACCGGAACGCTGCTGCACACCTTTTCGGCCAAGTCGATGCTGTCGCCGGGGGGGCATAGCGATCGCATCAGCGCCCTCACCTTTAGTCCTGACGGACGGCTCCTGATCAGCGGCAGCGACGATTGCACGGTGATCTGGTGGGATGTGGAAAGCCGCAAGTCGTTCCTGAAGCGGCGCGGGCATGAATGGGTGATTTCGGCGATCGCCCCCAGCCAAAATGGGCAGTTGCTCGCCAGCGGCGGCGGCGATGGGTTGATTAACCTGTGGGATTTGACGAGCGGCGAACCCTTAGCCCGCCTGCACAAACACCGCGATCGCATCACCCAAATTTTGCTTAGCCCTGATGGGCAAACCCTGGTGAGCAGCAGCTATGACACCACCATTCGGCTATGGGATTTGAAGGGCGATCGCCTCATTAGCAGCCTGCGCGGCCACACCGACCGCATTACCGATTTGGCGATCGCCCCCAACTGGCTCACCCTCGTCAGCACCGGGTGGGATCGCACGCTGCGGTTTTGGGACTTGAGCCACAGTAAGCAGATCCGCACTATCCTGGCTCATCAAGACGAAATCACCTGTCTTGCCATGAACCCCAGCGGCACCCTGCTGGCCAGCGGCAGCGAAGACAACCGCATTAAGCTCTGGTCGCTGCGGTCAGAGGCCACAGGCATTACCCAGTTCACGGGCGATCGCCCCCTCACCCTGCCCTATGCCTGGTCATTGAGTGCGATCGCCTTTAGCCCCGACGGGCAAACTCTGGTTAGTGGCAGCGCCGACGAAACCATTCGCATCTGGCAACGGCTGTAGGATGGGTATCAGTAGGTGCCAGATGCAAGAGGTTTCAAGTAAACGTTTACATCCAGATCATCCAGATCACGGGCAGCCGAGTGCTCCCTCGGCAATCCCCGACGCATTTCGGTTAAGCCTCCGTTCAGTCTGAACGATCAGAGTTTACGCAGATTGTGTATTGCCTCACCCCTCAGTGTCGCCACCCTGCCAATCCCCAGGGGATGAACTTTTGCCAGAGCTGCGGCAGTCGATTGCGGCTGGGCGATCGCTATGCCGCCTTTCAGCCCTTGGGCAGCGGCAACTCTAGCCGCACGTTTTTGGGGATGGATACCACACAACTGCTCGATCCCCGCTGCATCATCAAGCGCTACAGCACCAGCGAGGCCGAGGCGTCACTCCATCCCGATTTGCCCGGCAGTCTGAGTGATGCCGACCGGCTGCGGCACGATATCGCCAAGCTGGCAGAATTGAGTGACCATCCCCAACTACCCGATGTGCTGGCCTACTTTGAGCGCGGGGCACAGCAGTTTTTGGTGCAGCAGTTTGTGGATGGCTCGAGCCTGTTGCAGCAGTTGCAACAGCACGGCACCTTCGACGAGCCGCAGATTCGGGCTGTACTGCGATCGCTCCTCACCGTCTTGCACTACCTGCACCAGCACCACGTCATCCATCGAGATGTCAAACCCGCCAATGCGATCGCCCTATCGTCCCAACGCCCAGCCGATTCCTGGATGCTCGTAGACTTTGGTGCCGTGAAGTTTGCCACCCAGTCGGCGCTGGCAAAAACCGGCACCGTGATGGGCAGCGCCGAGTATGCCGCACCCGAGCAGTTGATGGGTAAGGCAACCTTTGCCAGCGACCTCTATGGATTAGGCACAACCTGTCTGCAGTTGGTCACGGGGTTGTCTCCCTTTGATTTATTTGATACGGCGAATGGCCAGTGGTATTGGCGCAGCGTCGCGGGAGACATTGGGGATGACCTAGCCCGCATTCTGGATCGGCTTGTAGCCATGCCCCTGGGCGATCGCTATGCCACCGCTGCCGCCGTGCTGCAAGACTTGGGCGCATCGCCCACCCAGATTCGCCTGTCGGCCAGTTGGCAAGCCCTCCAGTGGAAAACCACCGCCGTTCAGACTGGCAGCCAGACGGGTCACTGGTCTGGCTGCCAGTCTGGCGATCCGTCAACAGCCAACCCTTGGCGCTGCATCCATACCCTGGCGCTGGGGCATGCCGTGCAGGCGATCGCCCCCCTACCTCAAGAGAATCTGCTGCTGGTCGCAGGAAGCGCGTCCCCTAGCCCCGCTGGGGCAAGCCCCTCCCCCAAGGCCCAGCAAGGGTGTTCTCTCAACCTGTGGGATGTGGATCGAGATGAGATGCGGTGGCAGTTCGTTGGCCATGATTACAGCATTACGAGTTTGGCCGTTAGCGCAGACGGCGTTCAGTTCGCCAGCGGCAGCGACGATCGCACCGTGCGGCTGTGGGATGTGAAATCGGGGCAGACGATTCGCGTGTTGGAGGGGCACGGCGATCGCATCACCGCACTGGCCTTGGATGGGGCGGGGCAGCGGTTGGTGAGCGCCAGCCGCGACAAAACCCTGCGCCTGTGGGATACCCTGAGTGGCAAGCTGCTGCATACCTTTACAGGCCATCCGCAGTCGATTGAGGCGATCGCCCTTCACCCTGACCGCAACCTGCTGCTCAGCGGCGATGCCGGCGGCACGCTCAAACTCTGGCACTTGGGCACGCAAGAGCTATTGCGCACGTTGCCTAGCCACACCGCGCGGGTGAGCGCAGTCGCCCTCACCCCCGATGGACAAACCGCTGTTAGCGCCAGTTGGGATGTCACCGTGAAGCTGCGTCAGGTGCAAACGGGGGCACTGCGCCACACCCTCACCGGGCATACGCTACCCATTGGGGCGATCGCCCTGCATCCCAACGGCACTGTGCTCGCCACCGCTAGCCCCGATCGGCAGGTGAACCTATGGGACTTAACCACAGCCACCCTTAGCGGCACGTTCGTTTTGCCAGACGACACCGCCAAAGGCGGGGCGATCGCGCCCCCTCGCCTCGCATTTTTTGCCAACGGCACGCTAGTTAGCGCCAGCGCCAGCGGCACTCTGCACCAATGGCGTCAGACCTAGGGCGTGTCATCAATTCCAACCAAACACCTGATGCTATGAGCGTTGCCACGCCCGACCCAATAACCAGGCTAGGGGCTGTGACCGTTAATTTCTGGGATATCAGAGGCTATTTGATGACAGCCCCTAGAACTGCCCCTTATTTCGAACTTCCATGAAACAAGCCCATGGGAAACACAGGTTAAAAGGACGTTGCTGAATACGAGTATGAATTTAAGCATTAATGTTTCTCGCCGGGGCACACGGCTGCCCCGGCACAGATTCGCACCTTAACTCAGCAACGTCGTTAGAAGAACCGCAATAAATCTTCGGTCAATTGCACTTCGATAATTTGACCGGGCTGAATGGTGGCAGGCTCCACCCCCGTAAGCACCGTAGCAGCCGCGCCCCCAGCGGCACCCGCCAGCACCCCCAGCAGACCAATGCCGCCAGTCAGAGCCCCCAGCACTGTCACCCCAGCCGCGCCAAACGCCGAATTGCGAATGAGTCGATCGGTAGACACCTGCCCACCGCCACTGAGCCGAGGAGATTCGGCCCGCAGCAACACATTGCGGCCTGAGAGGGCAACCGCTTGGGCGACAAATCGCGTGCCGCGACTGTTTGTTTCAAACTGGCCTAGAACCTCACTCCCTACCGGAATCACCTGCTGCCCAAACGAGTTGAAAACGGGAGAGGCGACAATCAGCACATCCTGAAAGGGTTGGCGACCTTTGAGGGGCAGCGGCACCGTGCCAGGATAGCGCAGAACCAGCCGCGTGCCCTGTGGCAGCAGCGCATTTGGATTTGTTGAAAATCCAGTGGGAAATCCCGTTGGGCTGGATGACGGCACAGGGGTGCCCGGCGGCGGCACCGTGGGAACGCGGCCAGGAATCGGCACTGTGGGCAACGATTGCGCCTGCTGCGGCACGATATCAGGCGTGGGTGCGCCCAGAATCGGCGGCGGCACCGTGACCGATGGAGCCACACCCGGTTGCAGAATTGGGGGCGGTAGCGGCGCCGGAGAGGAGAACTGTGCCACCTCTACGGGAATTTCTACTGCGCCAGGCTCTAAGGATGACAGCCCCACACTGGTTGCAGGAGCATTAGAAGCATTGGGCTGAAGCAGCAATGCGTCTCCCCCGACTGCAGCCGCTGCCATAGGGGAGTCAGTAGCAGATTCCGTGAATGCTGGCGTTGAGTCTAGTGCTACCGGATCGAGCGTTTGCAATTGGGGCAATTGGGGCACTGGCAAGCTATCAGACGTAGAGGGCGCGATCGCCCCTTCCATATCCCCATTACTAGGAACGTCTGCTGCACTTGTAAGATCCAAGGGAGGCTCTGCGGCAGTTCCCACAGCAGAGTCCGGGATAGTCGCCAGGGTAGCGGCTCTTTCCACAGGTGCCTCCGTTGCAAACAGCGGCTGTATCTGCCAGCGCATCTGCCCTGCTGCCGTGCGATCGCCCACCTGCTGCAGCCGCACCTGCTCGGGAGCCAGCTCAGAATCGGGAGCCAGTTCTAGCACAATGCGGGTGGTGCCTGGCTCAAACTCGCTGACGCGCACTTCGCGTACCGCGCCAGAGTAGATTTGAGGAGCGATCGCCGTGGCGAAGTCGGCATTGGGCACATCCAGCACAATGCGAGCGGGTTGCGCCAGCAGAAAGTAGCGGGGCACCGTGCCGGCTGGCAGCAGCATCTCTAATTGAGAGGTAGCCGGGTCAAAGTCTAGCCCGCTAACCTCAGCCGCGTAGACTGGGCGGGTAGACGTAGCGATCGCCAACAGCAGCGGCATTCCGCCCATCATCCAAGCCGATAGCGCCACACTCAGCCCCACGTTGCAGACTCGTTTAACAGATGCCATATCACTTCTCAACTAGAGCAACACTCCAGCGCCTCACAGGATTTTGATGTGTGCGTTTCATTCTGATTCACCAGCGCGACCGACCATTCAAGCCATCTCAAACCGCTCATCACTGGCCTACGCTTAAATTTAATTAATCTCTAAGAGAATGAAAAAGAATTTTGCGATCGCCCGTCAATCTAGCCCCATTGGTTCAACAAAGTTTCAACAAAATTGGTCGTTCAGAAATCTCAGTGACCATAGTGGCTAACATTGCAGTAGAGTCTGCTATGATCTAATATCGATTCGACAGATTCACTCTAGTGGGTCACACGATAGTGTGGCAAGTTAGAAAAAATAGAATACGACGAATTCGACAGCCTGGAGAGGTGGCTGAGTGGTCGAAAGCGGCAGATTGCTAATCTGTTGTACGGTTAAGGCCGTACCGAGGGTTCGAATCCCTCTCTCTCCGTTCTTATAAGGCATCCCAGCGTTTTGCTTGGGATGCCTTATTCGTAATCAGCATCAATTTCTGGTATCAAATTAGGGGTGATTGAGGCAAAAACTTGGGAAGATTTTGGGAAGTTTTTAGACAGTGGAGATAGACAAAAAGCTTGCTGAGCTGAACCATGACTTGAGGTTGATTGCCGTTCGTTGCAAGGGCAATCGGCTCTACCTTCGCGGCACATTCCCACCTAAGCCCGGAGATGGCACCAAGCCAAAGCATTATGAGATTGCGACGGGCAAGCCCGCCACGCCCCCAGGTTTAAAGCAGGTGAGGGCGATCGCCCTGCTCTCAAAACCGCACGGCATCATGGGTTTGCGGATTGTACTGAAGTCGTTGATCGTGTTGGGTTGGGCCATACACATTAAAGCTGACGGTAGGGGCATCGCCTAGCGCTTCAACGGAATGGATAGCATCGGGGAGAAAGGTGATGATGTCTCCTGGAAGCACAAGGCGATCGCCCACCGCTTCAATTTGATGAGGATACTCTGGAGCCTGGGATGTGGGATCAACGGGATTGTGTAAACGCCGCCAAAATCGGTTCTTCTCCTGCCCACTGAGCAGCGCCACAATGCCCCAACCTCCATGATTGTGGATAGGAGACGTTGCGCCAGGTTGCCAGGTTACTAACTGCACCGTAATGGGAAAAAACGGCTCATCGTATAGAATCGACACGCCCCACGCCTTCCCTGGTGCGGGTTGAGGAGCCGACAACTCTAGCCAGCTAGAGCTAGCCAACAGCCGCCGCACCAGCGGGCAGAGCGCTAGCAATTGCGATCGGTCGTCCGCATGCTTGTGAATAATATCTTCTAAATCGGTCAAAAACCGGTAAAGACGATAGGGCTGTTCCGAGTTCACTGCTCCATTCATCTCAGCGGTTGAACTCGGATCGCCATTAGAAGGCTGACTAGAGGCCGACAATACCTGGCAAGCCCCATCATTCCCTATCAAATAGTCATGATTAGTCACGGTTGGAGTCACTAAATCCATCATTCCTTCAGTTCCCAATACCCACAGTAATGTTACTTGGCACCACTCACCGGTAATTGTCCTAGAGTATTCCAAGGAAATAGTGATCCAGTTGAGAGTCCTCCCTTCGGTCGGAATGACACGCAATGTCATGTTGAGCGACGCGACACATCTCTAACGATGGACGTTTGCGCTGGACGCTTACTATATTGGAGCACGCTTAACGCAAGTTCGAGGTGAGTTCGATAGCATTGTTTCAGCCCCGCGCTGTAGGGCTAAGACAACGCTAAATCCTGCTGCCTGCGTCGCGGGCAGCAGGATTTAGATATCTACCAAATTAACGTCGTCTTAGGTTTCACTCTATTGAACTACCAGTGGATAGTCGGGCGTTGGGTTTAGAGGGCAGCTAAATACGTAGTCACCAGGGCGAAGGGAGACCAAATAGTCTTGGGTAACACCCTCGGTTAGTCCGCCCCCACTCACTCTAGGAAGCGCCGCTCCCCCCGCGCCTTTACCCCTTAAGAAAAAGCCCAATTCATAGGGCACATTTTGATTGGTGACTCGAAAGATGTAATCTCCCGCAGCTAACTCTAACGGCTTAAACTCTGGCTCGCGCTCCGCCAGCGTATCACTGTTGATCTGGTTGCAGTCTGCTGCACTAGCTGGCATAAACTGATGATTTTGCACTTCGGTTTCTAAGAACTGGCAACCTGTCTGGGTTAGCGCAATCACCGTTGGCTCAGTGCCGCTTGAATCGGGGATGGTGCTGGTCGCGCTGGGTGCACCACAGGCCGCCACTACAATCCCTAGCAAAAATCCAAGTAAGACTGAAGGTTTTAGACGACGATTCATGGCAGTCAATACCTTGTGTGTATGGTTGCTGATAACGACTCTCACTATAGAAGGCGAGCCCACCGACCGCATGAGTTTTGAGTAAGACCTCTATGAGAATCCTCTGAGGTTTGATTCAGGTTGACCTCAGGAGATTCTTATTTCTGCATCAGGAACAGCTCAGCCAGACCTGGCTAAATAGCAATGCCGACTGTTGTTTACTGTCTCTTTGGGAAAAATCTAATGCGCGTTAAATATTTAGCTACCTATGCGATCGCCTCTGTATTGAGTGTTGGTCTAATAACTGCATGCACCACGCCAACACCGAACACAACTGCCCCCTCTGGCTCTGAAGTGCAAGCTGACCCCTGCGCCAGTGCTGATCCTTGTGCTGGCAAAGCTAACCCTTGCGCCAGCGCTGACCCCTGTGCTAGCAAAGCTAACCCTTGCGCCAGCGCTGATCCCTGTGCTGGCAAAGCTAACCCCTGCGCCAGCATAGACCCCTGCGCTAGTGCCGACCCCTGCGCCAGCGCTGACCCTTGCGCCGCAGCAAACTAGCCTAGGCTTCTACATCAAGCGCTAGGTGATGTGTTGAGCGTGTGGAGCCCACACTGAGTGCGGCTTCACACACTCAATTGTGTTGACTCAATTCAATCGCTGCAAGATTGGTGCAGTGCAGACGCTGTACAAGTCCACTATCTAATATCAATCCCGAAAATCTGGGCTACACGTGGGGGGCAAGGGGGCGAAGCCCCCTTGCCCTTCTCCTCAAGCGGAACTCGAACTGAACGAGGCTGCGATCGCCCAAATAGAAATCTCTGTCCAATAATCTGACCTGACACAGACTCAGAAAGTCTGCTGCCCGCCGAGCGCTTCACCATCGGCGGGGTTGTCATGGGGCGATCGCTGTCAGCCTTGAAGTCCCTAATCGTTCGTACCAATACTCATCTAGAGCAACCATTGGGGTGCTCTAATTTTTAGGTTTGTGACATCCCTGCTGTATGGGAGTTCCGCAAAACGAAACCTTCAAACCAGCAGAATAAGCGCTCTAGAGCACGATCTCAAGCTTGCGGATCAGGCAGCATTTGTTCGTCTGAGTGACTGCACCTTTGCAGCACTATTGCAGCCAACTTCAGCCCCCTTTCTGCACTCGTTCACGATGCAGTGCAGCACCAGATAGAGCGATCGCCGCTATGCCTGAAGCAATCAGAGACGGCGATCGCCCTTGAAGACGCCTATTTAGCCCTGACCAGATTATGACTGGTGTAGTTTGTTTCTCCTAGGGAACTATACGAGTCAAACACCTAGAGGAGTTCAGAGGGCATGGGTATTCACAGGCGATTTTTTTTACAAGCAGGCCTAGGGGTGATCCTCGCTCCGGTCATTCATGGATGTAGATCGCAGGGGGCTTCTCAAGCCAATGCTGCTGTTAGCCAGGAGTTGCTCACGCAAGTAAAAAAACGAGGCCACCTTCTGATTGCCACTGAAGATTACTACCCACCCTTTGAGTTTTTGGTGAACGATCGCCCTGCTGGGCTTGATCACGACTTATTAGAACGCTTGAGAAAAAGTGCACCGTTTGAAATTCGGCAAGAGATTAGGCCCTGGACAGGGCTACTGCCCGGCGTCGGAGATGGGGAATATGATGCGGCAATCACAGCCGCCAACATCACAGAAGAACGGGCAAAGTTTTTAGACTTTACGATGCCGATCGCCGAGACCACCCTAGTCTATTTAAAACGCAAGGACGATCGCTCTATTCAAGGTATCGCCGACCTTTCAGGCAGACGGATTGGCGTACAGCGGGGCGGAGCCTCCTTTGATGCTGTGCCCACGTTAGCCGCCACCCTGCAAACAACCAGCGGAACATTAGGCCCGATTAAGGAATATGGCAGCTTCCCAGAAGCGTACCGAGACTTAAATAGTCAGCAAGTCGATGTGGTGTTGAACAACATTGTTTCGCTGTCGATTTTGGTGAATGAAAAACCGGGCATTTTTGAGCTGGGGGAACCGGTAGTGCCCCGCTCCTATGCTGCTTGGGCCGTGAAAAAGGGAAACCAAGCGCTGGTTAGCTATCTCAACCAGTTTTTAAGCCAAATGCGAGAAAGCGGAGAGCTGAAGCAACTGCAACAACGGTGGCTTAAAGTGGCCTTCGACCAATTGCCCCAAGAGCCATTGCTTCCGGGCGATCGCTCAATGTCTTAGGCCGCAACCCAGACGCGCGTCTTACCGCTCCAACGGTCTCGTCTGCCTCGTTCAATCCACGCAACCCCATCCTTCTTATAACCTCACTATGCAGTTTTGGCAGCCTTCCAACCAACAGTTCACCAACCAACAGTCCACCAAACCACAGATTCCCGTTCAAGTCTCTGCATCAACTCGCAACCTGCTGACAAGGCTGCTGATTGGCGGAACAACTCTGGTCGTTACCGCCTCGGCTTACTACAGCTACCAAGTGGTGCGCAACTTAACCTTGGAGAGTTTGAAGAACAACGCCCTTTTACAAGCGCAGCAGAGCGGTCAAGATATCGATCGCTGGCTTGACCGCATGAAGGCTGAGATTGAAACTGTCGCAGATACAGAAACCCTGCGTTCGATGGATTCGCAGTCTCGATCCTATTTGCGATCGCAGGTGGTGCGCATTGATGACTTGGCGTCGTTGGCGATCGCCACCCCCGACGGCACCCTTTATCGCTCGGATGGCACCTCTGCCGACATCACAAATCAACCCTATTTTCAGCAAGCGATCGCCGGAACAACTACAGTGAGCGATCCCCTCATTGATCAATCCACGGGCGAACCTGCCATTGTGATTGCCGCTCCCATTCGCCAAAGCTTTGATCTAGACAGCGCCCCTATTGGAGCCGTGCAAAGCACCGTCAACATTGATCGATTAAACCTGGTGATCGAGAGTTTGCGCTTTGGGGACAATAGCTATGCCTTTGCGCTCGACTCAACCGGCCAAGTGATTGTCCATCCTGATGCCACCCTTACCTCGACTGCAACGCCTGCGGCCATCCCCTCGGCCCAAGGCGATCGCACCCCATCTCCTGTCGTTCAACAAGTTCAACAAATTGTCAACAACCAGCAAGGAATTGAACTCACTCAGATCGATGGAGCTTGGAGCTATGTCGCCTATCTACCGCTCAAAGAGACCAACTGGTCTATTGCCCTGGTGATTCCGCGTGAAAATATTGAATCTCCGCTGCGATCGCTCGACATCATGGCCCTTGTGGTCGCTGGCTTAGCCATCACAATGATTGCCGTGCTCTGGCAGGTGCAAACCTTTGAACAAGCGCAGCTAAAAAAATCCAAAGCCGCCGCCGATGAGGCTAAAGACGCTGCCGATGCCGCAAACCGAGCCAAGAGCGAGTTTTTAGCCAACATGAGCCACGAACTGCGCACCCCCCTCAACGGCATTTTGGGATACGCGCAGATCTTGCTGCGAGACTCAACCGCCTCTGCAAAACAAAAGGACGGACTCAGCATCATTCATCAATGCGGCTCGCATCTGCTGACCTTAATTAATGACATTCTCGACCTGTCTAAGATTGAAGCCCGCAAGCTAGAGCTGACCCCCAAAGACTTTCATTTCGCTGACTTTCTCAAAGGGGTTACAGAAACCTGCCGCATTCGAGCCGAGCAAAAAGAAATTGATTTCGTCTATCAGTTACTCAACAAGTTGCCTACGGCGGTGTATGCCGACGATAAGCGGCTTCGCCAGGTGCTGATTAATCTGCTAGGCAATGCCATCAAGTTTACCGATCAAGGAAGCGTCACCTTTAAGGTTGGCTTAGTTCAAAGCAGCAACCCAGACGAAGCCCCGATTCCACCCTTTCAAGAAGGCTCATCGCGATCGCTCAAAATTCGCTTCCAGATTGAAGACACAGGCATTGGCATGACGCCCGAACAATTGGAGAAAATCTTTCAACCCTTTGAGCAGGTGGGCAGCAAAGAAAAGATGGCAGAAGGGACGGGATTAGGCCTCGCCATCAGCCAGCAGATTATGCACATGATGGACAGTCAATTGCAGGTTGCCAGCACTGCCGATCAAGGCAGTACATTCTGGTTTGACCTAGAGTTACCAGAATCCGCAAACTGGATTGACACTGTCCGCACTCGATCAGATGTTCACATTACGGGCTATGAGGGACGCAAGCAGAAGGTTCTCGTTGTGGATGATCGCTGGGAAAACTGCTCCGTTGTGACCCATCTTCTGGCTCCGCTGGGCTTTGAATTGATGCAGGCTAGCAATGGTCAAGATGGACTGGAAAAGGCGATCGCCTGGCAGCCTGATCTGATCATCACCGATTTGATGATGCCGATAATGGATGGCATGGAGATGACTCGCAAGGTGCGAGAGCTGCCTCAAATGAGCGCTGTCGTGATTATTGCATCGTCTGCCAGCGTGTTTGATTTCAATCGGCAGCAAAGTCAGGATGCTGGATGCCAAGACTTTTTGCCAAAACCCGTGCAAGCAGACGAACTCCTCGCGCAAATTGAGCAACATCTCAAGGTGACGTGGACCTATGTCGCAGATCTTGAGTCGGCAAAATTATCGAGTGGGCGATCGCTCGAACCCATGGTTGTGATTCCTTCCATGGCAGAACTGCAAGCCCTCTATGACGCTGCTCAAATCGGTGATATGGATGCGGTAGAACAAGAAGCTCTCAAACTTCAGCAATTGAACCCGCAATACAGTCCATTCACCCAACAAGTGCTGCAATTTGCCCGCGAATTTAACGAGCACGCCATTCTCAAATTGGTTACACCTCACATGTCACTTGCACTCTAGAACCCTGACGTTAGACCATGAATGATCCTCAGAATTTGATTCTCGTTGTTGATGACAACCTCAATAATCTAAAAGTGCTCACGGATGTATTGCGTGAGGCGGGGCACCGAGTGCTAGTCGCCAACAGCGGGGAAAGTGCGCTAGAGAAAGTAACAAAAGCTACGCCAGCCCTGATTTTGCTGGATGTGATGATGCCGGGTATTGACGGGTTTGAAACCTGTCGCCGCTTAAAGGCGTTAGACAGTACCCGCGACATTCCCGTTATTTTTGCAACGGCTCTATCGGATTCGGTTGATCGAGTTAAGGGCCTCTCGCTGGGAGCCGTCGATTACATTACAAAACCCATTCAGCAAGATGAAGTGTTGGCGCGCGTCAATGTTCACTTAAAGCTTTATAACCTGACTCAAGAGTTAGAAGAGCGAGTGGCAGAGCGGACTGAGGCCCTACAAACAACCCTGGATCAGCTCAAAAGATCTCAGCTTCAGCTTGTTCAAAGCGAGAAGCTGTCGGCGCTCGGTCAAATGATGGCGGGAGTCGCCCACGAAATTAATAACCCGATTAGCTTTATTTCGGGAAACCTGCCACCTGCACGAGACTACGTGAATGACCTGTTGGGATTGCTTACCCTTTATCAGCACAAATTCCCGCAGCCTGGAGCCGAGATTGAGCAGTGCATTGAAGAGATTGATCTGCCCTATCTGCGTGAGGATTTGTTGAAGCTGGTTGCCTCTATGCAAGAAGGCGTCAATCGGGTTCGCGAAATTAGCTACAGCTTGCGAAACTTTTCTAGAGTTGATTGCGAGCGTCCCTGCCCATTTAATCTGCATGAAGGCTTGGATAGTAGCCTGATGATTCTGCAGCATCGGCTCAAAGCAGTGAGCGATCGCCCTATAATCAACGTCCTCAAAAAATATGGCGATCTACCAGATGTTGAATGCTATGCAGGCCAACTCAACCAAGTGTTTATTAACCTGTTGAGCAATGCCATTGATGCCTTAGACGACAGCATTCAAAGTAAGAAAAACTCGGGTTCAGCGGCTTTAGCGTTTGAGCCATTGCTTCAGATTCACACGACACAGATTAACCCCGATCGCGTTTCGATTTTCATTGCTGACAATGGGTTGGGGATGAGTGACGCAACCCGTGCAAAATTGTTTGAGCCTTTTTTTACCACAAAGCCGATGGGCAGAGGCACCGGGCTAGGCTTGTCGATTAGCCATCAAATTGTGACCGAAAAGCATGGGGGACAGCTCACGTGCGATTCCGTTCTGGGAGAAGGCACAAAATTTGTGATTGAGCTGCCCGTTCATAGCCAGACCAGTCCTCAATCAGCAGACTAAGGCTCTCGTTTTTCGTCGGCCCGGTTCTGTTTGTCAGGCCTGACACAGCGTTCCCTTGGGCGATCGCCCAGAGCGTGAGGTAATTCAATTCCGAAAATTTGGGCTACAAATAGGGGGCAAGGGGGCTTTGCCCCCTTGTGGGGAACGCACACCCCCCTCCTCAAACAATCCGTCGTTCTGATTTAGAGAATTGATATAACGCACAGTGTTGAATTTAGCGCACCCGCTATGGTGGCACGGGTATCTCATCCTATCCCTACCCGTTGTAGCATGGCCGACCGTTGCTTCCTCAACACCTGATGCCCGACTCGCAGGGGAGTCGGGCATCAGGTGTTGACACGCCGACTTCGTACCCTTTCTCAAAGCGATGGCTCCAGCCCCTTCCCCAAGTCTAAGAATTGAGGACGGGGTGCGGGTGTGCAGAGACATGGTTAACGCGGCTAGAAAACAGCATGCCTGTTCCTAGGGCGATGCCACATGCCCCTGCTGCACTATGCGCTTAGCGCATGGACGAGGCTGAGTCGCGGGATGGTGGGGAGGGCGATCGCACCAACACCGTCATATACTGCCCGTCGATAAACGGCGCGGGGATAATCGGCGTAAACTGTGCGCGATCCGTCGCTACCTTTTTCACATATAGCTCATTCATTAAGTGGATCACCTGGTCTCTCGTGCCGATGATCCAAACTTGCGCGTTGCTCTCGCCCTGGTGCGATCGCACCAGCGCCTTAATCTCTGAACTCATGGGTTTTGCCTCGCTAATGCGTGTTGTAGAGGAAACGCGCTTAGGGCGTGGTTGACCCAACCACTTGTCAGCATTAGCAAGGCGCTTGATAATCATCAAAGCCTGGCTCCTGCCTCAGCCAGGAGTCAGGTCAGCTGGTTAGTGAGTGCGCTAACACTCCTAATCAGCGCCCAAAACCCCAAGCGCGCGTTAGAGATGTCACCGGAATTGAATTCCGGTATCGCAAAGAATAAACCAACTAGCCAGAGAAAACAAGTGTTTCTCTCTACATTTTGTGACGCTGCGCCATCATACCCATACAGGTGGCACCAGTCGATGCTGGATAACCCCGGAAGCGAAGGTATTATCCAGCACATTCGACGGATAAGCACTCCATTCTCCAGCATTAACCCTCAGATCTGCCGGATAACACCCTGAAACCTCAGTCTTATCCAGCAAATATCCTGTTTAATTCCTTAAAAACTGGGTATTATCCCGTAGAACTGCTGGATAATGCGGGAAATGTAGGGTCTTATCGAGCAGATCTGACGCTTAATACATAGTTAGGCGTTGCAACAATCCATCGGTATTCAATGGACACCAGAGAAACATACACACCAGGCTATACCCAAACCGCCAGCAATTTGATGGCTCGGAGGACTGCATCTAGCCACGCCGCATTTCTTCTGCCGCATCTGCTGGAGTCATCACGATTGCTCGATTGCGGATGCGGTCCCGGCTCCATGAGCTGTGACTTTGCAAAGATCGTGTCCACTGGCCACGTCACGGGAATCGACCGTGAGCAATCTCAGATTGAATTGGCACGCAACCGCGCAGAGGAACAGAATCTCAACAATGTGTCATTCCAGGTGGCTTCTATCTATAATCTGCCTTTCTCGGATTGCTCATTCGACGTTGTCTTCGCCCACGCTATCTTTGAGCATATATCTTCACATGACAAGGTTCTCAAGGAGATATTCCGTGTCCTTGCACCAGGTGGTTTGGCTGCCATTCGCAGCCCGGATTGGGGCGGATTTATCGTTGTCCCCGATACACCCAGTCTTCAATCGGCAATTCAACATTACGCTGAGCTTCAGACTGCCAACGGCGGCGATATTCATATAGGCCGCAAACTTCCTGGTTTACTCCGTGCCGCTGGCTTCGAGGCATTAAATTTTTCTGCCACTTATGATTGTTCTTTATCGCCGATGATTATTGCTGAGTATCTTGCTCTGCCATTGGTCGCGTCCGATGGGGAAGCTTTGCGAGAGTGGGGCAGGCATCCCGATGCCGTTTTTGCTCAGGCATGGTGCGAAATTCTCGGAAGCCGCAACGCTTAACAACCGCAATGCACCGGAACTTTGAAGTTTTTCTGGTTCTAGAAAAAGTTATCTGCGTCCGGTGATTGCGACCGCTATGCGGATTTTCCGTAAGGATGCGACAAAATTTTCTATGCTTATTTGAGGTCGAATCGGCATGAAGCACAAATGAAATAGTGCTTTGAGCTTGTTATGATATAACCCTTATCAAATTGTTGGTGAGAAGATGACTCAAGACAATAAGAACTATACTCAACAAAAGCTTTATACAAGGCTCGGCAAATGGTACAGTGTAGTGCTTCTGGGGTTTGCGTTTATTTCTGGTATTTCAATTGCTTTGAGGGCTATATCAGCCTCAGTTTTGAGCAGTGTTGATTTATTCAGCATTTTGCTAGCAGGAGCGTCACTTGCTGCTTTGATCGGAATTTTCATGGAGAAGATGTGGGCAAGATTTTTAACAATTGCTCTATATGCTTGTGTTTTCTTCTATGAATTGAGTGGTTTGAGCGGATTTTATCGTCGGTCTATGATTGAATCCGTAACTCTCATGGCGATGCCCACTGTGATTAGATTATTGGAGGTTGCAATACTCCTAGCTCTAGGAATCATATTGATACTACAAAGACCGAGTGCAGAACAGTAAGCCTGGTATCTCCAACAAAGCTATAATTTGCTCAAGGGCAGATGAGGTACAACTATTTATGTCCAACCTTGAGCAGATTGAAGCAGCAATTCTTTCATTGCCATCCAGTGAGTTCGATCAGTTAAGGTTGTGGTTCCTTGATTTAGACTACGAACGCTGGGATGAGCAGATAGAGCAAGATATTAAAGACGGTAAACTAGAGGCATTTGCTCAGGAAGCGATCGCGGAGTTTGAAGCGGGTCATTGCCGAGAAATTTGATGCACTATACAACTCGGCGATTTTGGCAGTGCTACAACGCACTACCCGAAAGTGTTCAGCGAACAGCAGACGAGTGCTACGAGTTGCTTAAAGTTGATCCATCCCATCCGTCTTTACATTTCAAGAAGTTGGGCAAGAAGTATTGGTCAGTTCGGGCAGGATTAAGCTATCGGGCATTGGGTGTTGAAGTTGAGAATGGTATTTCCTGGTTCTAGATTGGCACACATGCTGAGTATGACAAGTTGATCAGCAAGTTATAGCGCGGCATAACGTTCCTGGTGCAGCAGATTTACCCAAGCCCCTTGTCGAGTTGCAAAAATGCTTGCAACCGCTGACCAGGAACGTTAGCCGTTAGCGCTCTGGTGCTGTCAGTTGGTCGGTGGGTAGGCGATTCGCCCCCAATTGCAACATTTTGGTTCTTCGAGGTTTCGGTCATTGCAACAAGCCCCACAAGCTTTTGGGTCAGCCGCCCACGTTGAGTCGCGATAGGCTTGGGTCGGCAGTTTGAGGTTCCGAGAGGTGTCGGGGGGCGATCGCCGAAAAGTGCAGGTGCAGTCCAGTGTGGGCGATCGCCGAAAGGTACAGGTGCTGGGAGATGAAGGGCGATCGCTCGTCCTTCAAGAAAATCCTTGCAGCGATTTATATGGGCTTTCTTACATATCCTTTTTTCCCCTGTTGGGTAATGTTCTAGACCTGTGTATTGCTTGTCATATAGCCCGCCCAAATTCATAGCGGTTGATGAACAGCCCAATCACTGTGTCATGCATCAAGACAGATTTAGAGAAGCAAATGGTTTTGCGCGCCAACCGTTTGATCCGAGTCCTTAGCGTTAAGGGAATTGCTCATAAATAAAGTACCAACAGCCACTCTGAGAGAAACTTGATGTGTCGGCTGTGGATAAGGATTGCGGATGCTGGATGAGACGGTCAAATTGACGCTAAAAGATGCGGCCCAAAAAC
>JAHHHI010000017.1 GCA_019359435.1 Kaiparowitsia implicata GSE-PSE-MK54-09C | reverse complement strand
ACATCTATTACACAGCCTGGATGTGTCATCAAAGGCAATGTTTCAATTGCAACAGGAAACAAGTTGTATCATCTTCCGGGTATGGAGGATTATGCATCAACTAAGATCGATCCGGCACACGGGGAGAGGTGGTTTTGCACAGAGTCAGAGGCGATCGCCAATGGTTGGCGTAGAGCACCGAGGTAGCCCCTGCAGCCAAATACGTCATGGCAACGGACGGACGAAAGCCGCTGGTGCTCAGTTTGAGCTTATCTGTCGCCGCTGCATTTTGCCGTTAGGCATCCCATTACCCCTATCTGCCCATGCTCTCACCGGAAGTTTTACATGCCGCTCATCGCAGTGTTCTTTGCTGGCTAGCAACGGTTGACGAAACGGGTCAACCCAATGTCTCGCCGAAGGAGATCTTTGCGCCGTTTGATGCGGAGCACATCGTGATCGCAAACATTGCGTCACCGAGGAGTGTGCGAAACGTAGTGCTCAACCCTCAGGTGTGCGTCAGCTTTATCGACATCTTCGTTCAGAAGGGCTTCAAGATCATTGGGACAGCCCAGAACGTTCGTAGACAGGACGCCAGCTATTCGCATTGGGCTGCCCCACTGCAAGCGATGGCGGGGCCACGCTTCCCGATCCACAGTGTTCTTGTAGTCCAGGCTCAGGCGGTTGAGCCGATCGTGGCTCCCAGCTATCGGCTGTATTCGGCTGAGACAACGGAACAGTCTCAAGTAGAGTCGGCAATGCGCACCTATGGAGTGCGACCCACCTAGCCGAAACCTGAGACGCACACCATGAGCCCTGCCTCCATCGATCTATGGATTAGCGCTTGCCAATTAGGCGATCGCGCAGTTGTTTAATGCGATCGCGCATCTTAGCGGCTTCTTCAAACTCTAGGCGCTTGGCGGCATCTTTCATCTGGGCTTCGAGCTTGCCGATCAGATCGGGAATATCGTCTAAAGAGAGATCATCGGCTTGTTCGCAGATCTCTTCTAAATCTTGCGCATTGATGCGGCGCGAGACATCCAGAAATTGCAGAATAGAGTTTTTCTGCTTTTTGATGATGGGCATGGGCACCACGCCGTGAGCCTCGTTGTACTCCATCTGGATAATGCGGCGGCGTAGGGTTTCGCTAATGGCGCGTTCCATGCTTCGGGTGAGGTTATCTGCATAGAGAATGGCCTGCCCATGAATGTGACGAGCGGCGCGCCCAATGGTTTGAATGAGCGATCGCTCAGCCCGCAAATAGCCTTCTTTATCTGCATCCAGAATCGCGACTAACGATACCTCGGGGAGGTCAAGCCCCTCCCGCAGCAGGTTCACCCCCACTAGTACATCAAAGTGTCCCTCTCGCAGGTCTTGCAAAATCTCGATGCGCTCAATGGAGTTGATTTCGGAATGCAGGTAGCGAACGCGCACCGATCGCTCCTGAAAGTATTCTGTTAAATCTTCAGCCATGCGCTTGGTCAGCGTGGTGATTAGGGTGCGCTCGTTGCGCTTCACCCGCTCTTGAATCTCGCTGAGCAGATCGTCGATCTGGCCTTCGGTTGGACGCACAAACACTTCGGGGTCAAGCACACCCGTCGGGCGAATCACCTGCTCCACAACCTTGCCCGTGCCTGCAATGTAGCGGTAATCGCTATCCCGCACCTCTTGGCCTTCCACCGCATCTAGCTCAAACTCTGCGCCGCACTTCTCCAATTCCCAAACCCCGGGTGTGGCTGACACAAACACACACTGGCTTACCTTCTCCCAAAATTCTTCAGCCTTAAGCGGGCGGTTGTCGGCGGCGCTAGGCAGGCGAAAGCCGTGGTCAATCAGCACCATTTTGCGAGAGCGATCGCCATTGTACATGCCGCGAATCTGCGGAATTGTGACGTGAGACTCATCAATCACCAGCAGCCAATCGTCTGGGAAATAGTCGAGTAAGCATTCCGGTGGCGACCCAGCTATGCGCCCTGCCAGATGCCGCGCGTAGTTTTCTACGCCGTTGCAGTAGCCCACCTCGCGGATCATCTCTAAGTCATAGCGGGTGCGCTGTTCTAGCCGCTGTGCCTCTAGCAGTTTGCCCTCTTTTTCGAGTTCTTCGAGCCGTTCTCGCAGTTCCGCTTCGATGGCATGGCAGGCAATTTCGACCCGGTCGCCAGGGGTGACAAAGTGCTTAGCGGGATAAATGTTGACGCCATCCATACTTTGGATTGTGGTGCCTGTGATCGGGTCAATGTAGCGAATCGCGTCAATTTCATCGCCAAAAAACTCAACCCGAATGATGCGGTCTTCATAGGCGGGGCCAATTTCTAGCACATCGCCCTTAACGCGAAACCGCCCGCGCCCCACATCCAGATCGTTGCGCTCGTATTGAATCGCGGCCAAATCGCGCAAAATGCTGCGTGGGTTCATCTCTTCCCCAACCCGCAGCGGCACGGAGGCGTTGAGGTATTCCGATGGAATTCCCAAGCCATAGATGCAGCTAATGGAGGCGACCACAATCACGTCTTTGCGCTCAAACAGCGATCGCGTGGCGGAGTGGCGCAGCATGTCGATTTCTTCGTTAATCGACGCCGTTTTGGCAATATAGGTGTCAGTAACGGGGATATAGGCTTCGGGCTGGTAATAGTCGTAATAGCTGATGAAATATTCGACCGCGTTGTCGGGGAAGAATTCTCGCAACTCGTTGCAGAGCTGCGCGGCCAAGGTTTTGTTGTGGGCGAGCACCAGCGTGGGCTTGCCCAGGTTTTGAATCACCCGCGCCATGGTGTGGGTTTTGCCGGTGCCGGTGGCACCCCGCAGGGTTTGAAATTGGTTGTTCTGCTGGAGCAATGTGGTGAGTTGGGCGATCGCCGTCGGTTGATCACCGGTGGGCTCAAACGGGGCCTGAATCTGAAACTCCATAGGGCTGGCCGTATAGAAAAAATATTAGAAGGATGGGGCTATCTCAAAACCTCAGCAACCGTGCAGGGTTCAATCTGCACCTGGTTTACATGATGACGGATTTTTCTTAAATATGGGGTAGTCAATCACCGGCAATTGAGGGGAGAGCCAGGATGACGTGAATTTGAGGAATGAAGGGCCTAGAGCCGGGGAGATCCAACGGGTAAACTGGCCTCTGCGCCGGGTTCTGCACTTTGGTGGAATAGGCGGTGGAACTAGGCGGGCTGCCTGAGGGCAAGCACGGTGCAGATCGTTAGGCAATGAGAGGGCGATCGTCCACCAGCCGAGACACCTGCCGCCGCAGCTGATGTTTGACCTGCTCTTCTAACGCCTGACGCAAAGCCCGATCGGCAATGCCCGTCAGCGGCATCTGCTGCGCTGCCTGAAACTGTGCTACGGCTGCCTGGGTTTGCCCATCATAAAACTCGCTAATGGGAAGCTGCGCTTCGACCACGAGATTGAGGCTGTGCTTCAGATTGCGAACCAACTGACGCGCCCGTTCTTGAGTCAGGCGATCGCCCTCGCCTGTCGGGCGCAAGGCATAGTCTTGCTGAAACGCTTGAATAGCGGCAGTTTCTCCTTCGGGTCTGTCCCCACCTGTGGCATATCCCAATCCGACTAGAACTGCGAGAAATTGCGACGAGGTGTAGGGCATGGTGTTCGTCCGGTGCGTCTGGGGAATCAGATGTGTCGATACCTTTAGCCTACGAGGAGCGATCGCCCGTTAGCCTCATTCTGCCGTGTTATCTAGCCTCATCCAACCGGATGAAATCGTAGAACCCGTACCGATTGGTGGGCTTTCTGGCCTAGACACACGCGAGCAACTCACCCAACTGGATGAGCCTTTAGGATGACGCCGCGCATGAAACACGTCTTGTAGTATGTCTAAAGACCCACGGCAAGGGAGGCACTAGCCATGCGACAGTCTACACAAATTGACCCATCCGCCACGCAAAATCTGGCTCTGGCCGACCGTGTTGTGCCTACACTCCGCCGCATGTCGGGTATGCAATGACCCTGGCTAGTGTTTGTCAACGCTGCGCGACCCTGTCTATTAGGGAGTTTGCTCTGCAAAAAACCTGCACTCCCTTACCCATCAGTTCTATCCATTTGGTTGGTGATCGCTTCGTTTATTCGCATTGCTAGATCACAGGCCTGTCAATTTTACAGATAGTTCAATCCGCCATCCTTATTTCCCTAGTTCCCCTCGGGCTCACCCGCTGAACCTCACCCTCGCGTAGTTCGAATTCGGCAGAGGCGGCGAGGGTGCTGGTGTCAGTCTCGCCCCCTCGGGCGCTACAGACGCTGCGCCCAAGAGACACTCACAGTCCTGAGCCGATCCATCTCAGCGAGTCTCAGTGGGATTCAACAAGACCGGGGGTTGGGATAGGCCGCGGTTCCCATCCACCCCAACCCCTTAGCCTACGTGTATTTATCAGCAGATGAGTCTGCGATAAGGCTGCACCGTCTGATAGCAGGCGATTTGATGGTTCTTGGCTGAGATCTAGATGTTTCTCATGGGCGTCTCCTGTGATCTCATGGGCCTCTCGATGGGTTGTGCAATAAGGTCTCATGGCTCACGGTCTTGAGCGGTTTAGAGAACTTGCAGAGGCGGTGGGAAGTGGAGGGCTTGGCTGGGGCGATCGCCCTAGAGCGCAGGGCATCGATGGCAAGGGCGTGGATGGCGAAGGATATGCGCTTTGGGCAGACGCCTAAGAAGCGCGGGCTCATGTCGTGACGCAATTGGAACGTTCATCATGAAAACGAAAACACAGCTATACCGAGAGTTGGAATTAATTCCCGACTCGTATCCGTTTACGGGGCAGAGCGGCTTCGTGCCCCGACGATGGCGGCTGCGCCAGTGGGGGATCAATGCCCTATCCATCGCATCGTCTGTGCTCAGTGCCTTAACTGACCCATCTCCGGTGCGTATTACATGCACCACTGACGCAAATGGGGAATTCTTATGGTGGGTCACGCATCGAGCGACGGGGCAAACGCAGCGGTTTACTAGTGAAGAGGCGGTTCGCGTGTGGCTTGATGAATGCCATCGCCAACCCCCGACGGTAGCGTCTGATATCGGTCGCGATGCGTTGAAATCTCGCCTGTGGTTCTAACTGGGGCGATCGCCCGGTTTGTGGTGTGCTGCGTCGCCTGCTCGGCGGGTGCCGTCACACATTGTTCATGTTGTATGGGTTGGATTTGATTGAGCTATGAATGGCATCGCATTTCGGTCAAAAATTCGGGCTGAGGTTGGGGCGTCTCTGACGCTAGCGCTGCCTCTAGCCGCTGCCCAGCTCACCCAATCGGCCACCGGGTTTGTGGACACGGTGATGATGGGCAGGCTGGGTAGCCAGACCATTGCGGCAGGGGGGCTAGGCGCAACGGTATTTACCTCGCTGCTGCTGATCTCGAGCGCGCTGCTGTCGGCGGTGAGCCCGCTCGTGGCAGAGGCGTTTGGGGCGGGCGATCGCGCTAAAGTGCAGCGGGTGCTGCATCATGGGCTATTGCTGGCGATCGCCCTAGGGCTGCCCCTGTCGCTGCTGCTGTGGCACGCGGCTCCCGTGCTGCGTGCGCTGGGCCAAAGCCCCGAAAACGTGCTGCTCAGCCAAACCTATCTGCGTGCGGTTGTGTTTGGACTGTTGCCGGGGATGCTGTTTGCAGTTCTGCGCAATGTCGTGGCGGCGCTGTCGCAGCCGCGCCCGGTGATGATCATCATCCTAGGAGGCACCCTGTTCAACATTGCCGCTAACTACGGGCTAATGTTGGGCAAATGGGGGTTGCCTGCCTTGGGATTGGCGGGCATTGGCTGGGCCAGTTCCCTCTCGTTTACCGGCATGGTGATTGCACTCAGTGTGTATATTTTGCGCTATCCCCACCTGCGGCAATATGTGGGGTTGCGGCAGTTGCTGCCACTGCCCCAAGTAACGGGGGCCATGCTGCGAGAGCTGTTGCAGATCGGCGTGCCCATTGGGGTGCTAGCCGGAATGGAAGTGGGCTTATTTACCGCAACCACATTTCTGATGGGCTATTTGGGCACGACTACCCTAGCGGCCCACCAGATTGCGCTGCAAACCGCCGCCATCACCTTTATGGTGCCGCTGGGTGTTTCCTACGCGACGACGGTGCGCGTGGGGCAGTTGATTGGACAGCAAAAGTTCGAAGCAGCCCGCCTCGCCGGGTATATCGGTATTGGGATGGGTTGCCTGTTTATGATGCTCACGGCAGTGGTGTTTTGGACGGTACCCGAAGCGATTGTCTCGCTGTATCTGGATGTGGATGACCCAGCCAATCAGCCCGTCGTAGCGCTGGCGCAAAAACTGCTGGCGATCGCCGCGATGTTTCAGGTGGTGGATGGCATTCAGGTCACTGCTGCCGGAGCATTGCGAGGTCTCAAAGACACCCGGATTCCGATGATGATTGGCATTGTGGCCTATTGGGGGGTGGGGCTCACCAGTGGCTATGTGCTGGGCGTATGGCTAGGGTTTGGGGGCGAAGGGCTATGGTGGGGTCTTGCCATTGGCCTAGCGGTTGCAGCCGTTGTGCTCACTTGGCGATTTCGAGCCATGCAAATTCGTCCCTCAGAGCTGAGCCCCGCGTCCTAACGCATTTGCAACAAACGCCTACAAACGCTGTAACCCGACGGTTAATCCCTGACAGATGCGGGTCAGAAAATTGAGGTTGAGTGTATCGAGGCGATCGCTCGCCTGATGATAATGGGGATTCCGCAAATCGGCTGTATCCGTCACCATCATGGCGCGATAGCCTGCATCCCAAAAGGGGGCATGGTCACTCCGGCGTGTAGCCGGAACCAGATGGCCGCGATCGCCCGCTGGCAGCCATTCGCAAGGCACCTGCTTGACGAGCGATCGCCGCAAATGCCACATATCGGGAATTGTTTTCCAGTTGCCAATGAGCGCAATAAAGTCACCCCGGTTAGGATAAAAGCGCGCTAACCCCGGCGGGTAGGTTTGAGAATGGGGATTGGAGTCACAGTAGCCCAGCATTTCTAGCGATAGCATCAGCCGCAGCGGTTGCGCCTGCTGAGCCAAAGACTGAGCCAGGGCGTGGCTGCCCTGCAGGCCAAATTCCTCTAAATCAAACGCCACCAGCCAAACGGGATGCCGCGGCGGTTGTTGAGCCAAGGCGCGGGCTAGTTCTAGCAGCACCGCTACGCCGGTGGCATTGTCATCGGCCCCAAGGCAGCCCGGCACCGCATCGTAGTGAGCCCCTACCAAAATGGGTCGGTCTTTTGCCCCCTGATGCTGGCGCGTGCCGGGGAGCTTCAGCATTAGGTTGTAGTGAGTGCGCCCATTCACTTCAAACGGCAAGGCGTCCACCGGGCCCCATTGCCCTAACTGCTGCTGAATATACTGCTGCACATAAAAATGCCCTGCGCTCGCCCAAAACGGGTCGCGCTCTCGCACAATTTCGTGCAAATGAGCGTGCAGTGCGGACTGCAGCAGCGCCAACTCAGCCGTGCTATCAGAGGTTGGGACATCAACCATACGGAACATTAACCATAGAGGATAGAAACCTGCACTAGAGAGACGAGGATGACGGATCTAGATGAGTGGCTGGAGGAGCCATCGTGAGCACAGCGATCAGACTATCGATCACGCCCTCTGCATCCATAGGGTAATCCTCTTCACCATGCAGCACCTTTTGGATCAGGAGGTAAAACATGATGGAGCCTGCAAACACATAGGCGGCGCCTTTAGGATTGGGCAGGTTGAGTTCTGGATGGGCGGTGAAGTAGTGCGTCAGCGCTTCTAAGACCGGAATTTCGATGCCGCGCAGAAACGCCTTGGATAGATCAGGAAAGCGCTCGGATTCGCCAATGATCAGCCGCATCATCGTGCAGAGCGATCGCTCTTGCAGAAACACATCCAACACGGCGTGAGCCAGTCGGCGCAGCACCACCTCTGGCGGCTCGTCCTGGAGCTGGGGGTTTTGGGCATCTTGAAGCGCTAGCAATTGTTGGGTTGCAGTCTGGGTCAATCGCCGAATCAGCGCCACAAACAACCCCTCCTTATCTTGGAAGTAGCTGTAGAGCGTTGGCTTCGAGACCTTGGCGGCCGCGGCAATGCGATCCATGCTGGCAGCCGCGTATCCATCCCGTGTAAAGACCTCCAAAGCCCCAACGAGAATGGCTTCTGCTTTTGGGCTGAGCTCGAGTGGAGGAGTGGGCATTGGAATGAGACCAAGAGAGTTACCGCCTCTATCTTACTGGAGTCACAAGTTGACTTTACTAAACGGTTTAGTTAAATTTAGAATAGTTCAATTTAGGCTTGCCAATTCTTCGTGATTAAAGCGCTGCAGTCCTCGACATTTGGGGCTGTCTATCGCCTGTAATGCCTGCCTATAGCCTGCCCCGGATTAGGGGTGAAACTCATGCTGATTCAGGGTTTCGCCATCTAGCGAAGAATAGTATATAGTACTTATGTTTCAATGTTTCTGGCGATATTTCTAGCGCTGTCGAGTTCAGGCTTTTGCCATGACTATTCCTCTTTCGGCTCGTGAACGTGAAGTCCTTCAGTTGGTAACTGAGGGTCAGTCTAACCGGGAAATTGCTGCCACACTTTATCTGAGCCCTAATACGGTGAAGACCCATGTGAGCAGCATCCTGAACAAGCTTGGGGTGGATCATCGCCTCCAGGCTGTGGTGTATGCCATCCGTCATGACTTGGTGTGAGCCAGGGTGTCAGCACAGATCAGCAACGACAGGTGTCACCCATCAAGGCCATGAGGGATGCGTGACCCATCCCTCATGGCCTCGTCCGGGCTAGTGGGGCGCACGAGGCTGGCTGGGCGCTGCTGCAAATAGAAGACTAGGCCTGCAAACAGGGCAGTGCCAACGAGATATTTCACCAAATCGGGGATGGCGGGTTGGGGGGAGAAGAAGCCTTCAATCACACCGGCGATCGCCAACAGCGGCACGATTCCATACAACAATTGCACTGCTTTGAAGCCGTCGCGCCTGAGTGCATCTTGGCGACTGAGGCGACCCGGAAACAGAAGCGCCCGCGCGAGTAAAAGTCCGCCGCCACCGGCTAGAAAAATAGCCGGAAGCTCGAGCGCACCGTGGGGGAACACGAACGCCCAGAAAGGGAGCGCCAAGTTGTTTTGCCCGACCAACACGGCAAGGGTGCCGATGAGAAAGCCGTTGACCAGCATGATGTAGGTAGTGAACAACCCCGCCGTCATGCCTCCGGCGATCGCCCCCAGTGACACCTGAATGTTGTTGATCATGATAGAACTTGAGGCGAAGGGCTCAATGCCCAGAATCGACCCCATCCAAAGCTCTTGGCGATCGCGCACTTGGGCAATCAGCTCTGGAGGCACCATTACTGTAATCAAGGCTGGGTCAGCCCAGGCTAATCCCCAAGCTGTGAGTGCCGCTAGCCCAAACATGGCTGTAGCCAGAGCGATGAAGGCACCGCAGTCTTGCACCACAGCAGGGAAACCCCAGCGATAAAACTGCCAGACGGCCTGCCACTCTTGTCGCCGCGACCCCTGATAGACCTGGGTGTAGCCCCGCGTGGTCAGCTGTTGCAGCTCATAAATCATGCGTTTGCCGAGCCCCTGAGTGCGGGCACGAGTCAGATCTCCCGAGACCGAGCGGTAGAGGCTAGCCATGCGGCGAATCTCTGCGGCAGAGAGCGATCGCACCCCCCGCTTTTCTGCCTGTTGAAGCAGCCGTTCTAACTCTTGCCAACTGGCACGACGGCGGGCAACCCAGCGCTGTATGTTCATGGTGGTTTTGAGGGGAAGTCCATTGGAGCCGACCTGGACGTTGATCAGAGCGTCTTTCTAAGATGCAGGATTCATTACACCACGGCTCGATAGGGGATGATGACGGCGGGTGGAGTTTCGTAACGCCCAAGTGAGATCTCTAAGTTGGCTCTTGATTTTAGGGTAGACTACCATAGCTTTATCGCCTCACCCTCGTTCACCATGACTTCTGGCTTAGACTCTCAAGACTTGCTGCATCCACTAACCATTGGCAACATTGTGAATGCAGGCCTGCGTCTATATAAACAGCAGTTCAAGCCGTATCTGGGTGTGGCGGCACTGAGCACGCTGTGGCTTATAGTTCCCTTTGGGGTGGCGATCGCCCTAGCCATTGGTTTTTTGGCGCTATCGCCCGATTCTTACAGTCTGTTGGGGCTCATTATCCCTGCATGGTTGGTGCTCTTTTTCTATTGTCTAGGGCGCTACCTGGCAAATGCGGCGGCGATTTCACGCTTAGCTTATCAAGAATTAATCCACCAGCCCGAGTCTGTGCAAGCGGCGCGGCGCTACACCAATCTACGGCAGCGGAGCTTTTTAGGCGCTAATTTGCTGATTGGGCTAATTTATATGACCGTGTTTATCACCATGTACCTGGTAGGCACGGTTTCCATTGCCTTCTTGTTTGTGGCAACGGGGGGATTGGCGTTTTTGCAGAATCCTGGCTCGGCCCTACTCGTCAATCCGTTCTTGATGGTGTTTTCGGTCTTAATTGTGGTGGCGGCTGTGTTGTTGCAACTGCTGATAGCCTGCTGGTTTTGGGTTCGGTTTGCCATTGCCGAACTGCCTCTTGCGATTGAGCCCGCGACGACGGTGACTCAGAGCATTGGCCGCAGTTGGACCTTAACCCGCCGCAATGTGTGGCGCATTTTCATGGTTCTGCTGATTACGCTGCTGATTACATTGCCGGTGCAGATTGTGGCGCAGAGTAGTGTGGGTTTGGTGAATGGGGCGGTTGCTGCGTTCCTTCCAGAAGACTCTGGTGGGTTTCTGGTGGTGTCACAGCTGATTTTGGTCACGTTGGGGCTGGTCATCAGCATTGTATTATTGCCGCTATGGCAAACGATTAAGGCTGTGATCTATTACGATTTGCGTAGCCGTCATGAAGGGCTGGATCTGGTTGTTGCTGATCTTCCCGTTGACTCTTAACCCTGCACTGCTATGCACTTTTTTAATCGGGTTACGCTGCCCACGCCCGAAAGCACTGAGCTAGAGTTTGCCTTGGCGGGTCTGGGAAATCGGGCACTGGCAATTGTTATTGACTATGTTTTGCTGGCGATCGCCCTTACGACTTTTTGGACGGTATGGCTGATTGCCTCTGTTCAGGTCATTACCTACGCTGGGCAGATTGATCCACGCTATGGCAGCTTAGCCTCGACTTGGCTATTGGCGATCGCCCTGTTGCTCAGCTTTATCCTCTCAACGGGCTACTTTATTTGGTTTGAGGTGATGCGGCGGGGGCAAACGCCGGGCAAGCGCTGGGTTAACATCCGCGTGGTCAAAGCCGATGGCACGCCAGTTGGAATCGCCCAGGCCGTGTTGCGATCGCTCCTGCGCCCCATTGATGATGCCGCGTTCATCGGGCTGCTGCTAATTTTGCTGACGCCCCGAGAGCAGCGCCTAGGCGACCTGCTGGCGGGTACGCTGGTGGTGCAAGAGGCCTCGGCTGTAGCCGTGAACCCGATCTATATCTCAACGCAGGCGCACGCGCTTGCGGCAGAGTGGGCAGCCCAAGGGCACTCCGCCACCTTGACGGCAGACGATCTAGCGGTGGTGCGGGCCTATCTACAGCGGCGATCGCAGCTAACGGCAACCTCTCGATCGCACATTAGCGCAACGCTGACGCAGCGAGTGGGCGATCGCCTACCGCTAGACAACCTGCCGCCCAACCTCAGCCCTGACGATGTGCTAGAAGCGGTATATCAGGCGTGGGGCGATCGCGCTTGGAACGACGACGCGATTATTTAGATTTTTAAAGGATAAGCCCGTTGATTGTGCCCGATTGTGTTTAAATACTTAACCTCGCCTTTACACTCATCCTTTACTCTATTGAAGAATCTGTCCATTGCTGGCGATTTCAGGTGCCGCCTCTAATTCTGTCTTTCTAACTTCCCTAGCTCAAAAAAGCCAGTTGGCTACAGTCGTCCTCAGTCTTGTAGGATAGGCAGTATCCTAGATTTTTACCGTTCAGCCCAGACGCTTGCGAAGTTTTGATCGGCCATTTGGCTCTAGGGGTGAATCTTCCCCAAAGACTGTTGATATCGAAATGAATAAAGGGAACAGCCCAATGCAAACGAATACAGCGTCATTTATTGACACCAATCTAACTTTTCGAGTCGAAAACGCGAATTACTATTACGGCTCTTTTCTGGCTGTTCGCGATATCTATGTCGATATTCCAGAGCGCCAAATCACTGCACTGATCGGGCCGTCAGGATGTGGCAAGAGTACGGTGCTACGGTGTTTCAACCGATTGAACGACCTGATCCCCGGTGCTCGCGTGGATGGCAAAATCTACTTCCGTGGGGTAGATCTCTACAATCCAACCATTGACTCTAACGAGCTGCGGCGACGAATTGGGATGGTATTTCAAAAGCCCAATCCTTTCCCTAAATCAATTTATGAAAACGTGGCCTTTGGCCCTCGAGTTGCTGGGTATCAGGGCAATATGGATGAGCTGGTGGAGCGATCGCTTCGGGGTGCAGCGCTATGGGATGACGTAAAGGATAAGCTGGGCGAAAGCGGGCTGTCGTTGTCTGGGGGGCAGCAGCAGCGCTTGTGTATTGCGCGGGCGATCGCCATTGAGCCAGAAGTGCTGCTGATGGATGAGCCCTGCTCAGCACTCGACCCCATCTCGACCCTCAAGGTCGAAGATCTGATGCAAGAACTAAAGCAGAAATACACCATCATCATCGTCACTCACAACATGCAGCAGGCGGCGCGGGTGTCAGACTACACGGCTTTCTTCAATGCTCAAGAAACGGAGAAAGGCAGCAAGCAGGGTTACTTGGTAGAGTATGCGCCCACAGAGGTCATCTTCAAAAATCCGGCTCAGCAGTCAACGCAAGATTACGTCAGCGGTCGGTTCGGTTAATTTCACTCGCGGTAGTGCTGAATAGTAAACACGTCGGGCGGTTGATGCGGAAAACCTTATCGTTCTCGAAGACGTTGAGCAATCACATCGGCGCGATCTGGTACTTTGTACATCATTAAAATCTTCACACCCCTCCCAACCATTACTATTGAATGGGAGGCTTACCAAGGTGTATTGCCCTCGAAACGTCATCAAGTAGTCCCCAAGCAGAGTGGTCAGACTAGCTATATTGAGCGCTTCAACTGCACCTCACGCCAACGAGTCTCGCGATTTGTCCGTCGCAGCTTAGCCTTTTCTAAGTGTCTGCTTAATCACATTGGCTTGTTATGGAACTTTATCCACCACTACAACGCGTCATTACCTATTTAGTACCACCGATTTATTTTCTCCGCTCAAAGTATGACGCACTCCCCTCTTGATTGCCGTTAAGGTGGTTGCCGCTAGTACCCCAGAGCGGGAGGGGGCCAAGCAACTGCTGCAAACGGTCACCTCTACGAAAGCTCGCCCACCAAGTTGACCAGATTTTTACGTCTTACAATGAATCAACCCTGGGGTCATGGGTGAGTAGCGCGACGGACCGGAGCAAGTGCTAGCAACGTTTGACAAGGTCTCAAGCCTTTTGACCACTTGTGTTAAGCAATTAGTTCAGCACCACTCTCAATCTGGCAAGCTAAGGCATTCAAGATTTCTGCACGCTGCAACATTTGCTCCGTTGGGGCTAAACCTAACGACGCATAAACCACCCGTAGACGATGGAGCCAGTCATGTTGTTGAATGGCATGCACCATGTTGTTTCTACGGATGGTCTCTATCCGTGCTGGTGATGCATCCAAATCAGCAATAATGTCAGCAATCTGTGGCTCATCAAACGGTACTTCAATAATGGCGTCACTCCAATTAAAGTACTCTTTGAAAACATCAGTTTTAGGCGGTTCACCAATCATAACGGTTCCCGCAGCTGCCCCTTCAAAGAACCGCGATGGAATTTCACCATTTCCTCCTGTTCGTTTTGGATCATTCACAAAAGCACGATTGGTAATAAAATATCGACTGCGTTTAAGTAAGTTTGCTAGCAAGAGTCGATGTTCGCGATGGCTGTTAACATGAAAGGTTGATTGCTTCGCTGCATTTACAACGCTTCGGCTAGCAATAGTGTCGTAGTAATAAAAAAATCCTTGACATTGTTCCAACTCCAAGAGTGCGCCATGGGTGATGTCAGAACGGCGACCAATGTTGCATACATCAATATTGCGAGGTGGAACTGCTGGATAGGGAGAGAACTTAACGGCATCAATTCCAATAGGCAAGTAGGTGCAAGGTCGCCCTGTGATTTTTGCTACCTCGTCTATACAGTGGTGCAGACCGATAAAAATATGGTCAAACTTTTTAATCAGTTCCATCAAGTACTGACAAGACAATAGCTCTGTAGCCCAAACTTCATTGATGTAACAGGCGGCATACTGGCAGCGATCGCGCCATTTTTCAATAGACTGCAGCGTAAATAATTCAAACGGACTGTTGAACGTAGGCAAGAATAGCTCATATTCTTCTTTTAGCTCAAATCGACTACTTTTTGGAATGATTTGTCGAGCCACAAAGTTGCCTGTCGATCCTGTTTTATCTACATACTGAAGCGCTTTATAGGCTCGGCGTCCTTTTTCAAAGGTAGAGTAATCTGCAATTTGAAATAGCTTAGAGGAGGAACTATGGGATTGGATAAAATCTTCAAATTCGTATAAAGAGGAGTAGCCAACGAGGCTCCTAACCTGGCGAAGCGACAATCCAAGCGTCTGCTTTTTTTCTTGCATACAGATGTCAACCAATAGATGGATTTAAGTTGGTATCCAGTGTAGCTTCAGTTCCCTTGCGATTCCTGATGCCTACATTCATATCGACACACAGTAGTAGCCGAGTAGTATATCGGTCATGCTTTGTGTCAAGCATTGGCGGCACAGAAAATCCTAGAATCCCGATAAATAAAGTATTTTCAGCGAGATGGAATTCTTAGATTTCTCAAGAACCTGACTGCCTGACACATCTCTGGAAACCCCTGATCTCTCGTCAGTCGCGCTGCCTTAAAGCCTATTAGATTAAGCCTTTCGGCTCCAATCCGTAAGCTATGACCTGCGGCTCTGCGCCAACGTATTTCCAAGGCTTTCGGGACTTGTGTCAGGCAATCAGCCAATAAGGTGTAAAGCAGGCATAGCCCCTGCTACCGACAAAACCATGGCCTATTTACAACCGCTGACACATGGATAGACATACGAATCAGCCCGTATCCATCTCCTATGCTTAAACCTAAACCTGGTGCTCAAATAACCAGACGTTCTGTTTGATCAAGAACCCTTTACGCTTTTGCTAGAAAAGCTAGTAACTTCAAACCTGTAGATGCACTAAAGCTTGAGTTCACTCTACCGAATCCTAGTATTTTTGGGAAATATACTCTTCCAAATGGCATCATCCATAACTGTTCTTTATCAGTTCAAGCCTGAAAATTAATTTCTGATAAAGACATGCTTGCAGGTAGTTTAGGATACGTATTTTAGTGAGGCCTAGCCTTAAAGTGAGTATTTTAGTGAGGCCTAGCCTTAAAGGAATAGGAATAGGAGGGGCATACTTCATTTAACTCTCTAGGAAGCTGCTTAGTTAGATTGCCCTATGCTGCTAGGTTTAAGCACTCCTCATTTACCAGTTCAATATATTTAATCGTTTAATGCTTTGACAACGCAAGTGCGATTGCCAAACGCGATCGCCCCTGCGTTTGATCTAGATTTCGCTTTTGCCGATTAGAGTGGAGACGGGGTTCTGCTGCGAGATGCTCCAGTCTCCGGGTGAGGCTTTCGGCAAAGCGTCTGGCTGATTCGCTAAGGTGGCGATCGCCCATGCCTGTTTCAATCTGTAGCCGTTGAAATGCTGGTTTATGTTCTTATAAGTGTGGAACCCTTGTAGATCAAAGGCTCCACACTCATAATGGGTTTGATTTAACCTAACGGTTGCAATGTCTCGAAACGCCCTAGAGAAATCTTGCGATCGCCCCTAGTCTAGAATCCGGCATCCGAGTCAGTCCAGGTTTCGCAAGGTTCAGCCCCACAACTCACCATCACCAACTCGACCAAGAAATTGCCCTCGTAGGGAGCGACCACGATAGGAACAGAATCTTCTAGGACATCTGAAGCGACCAGATCGCCTGTTTCTGCATCGTAGAGATACATATCTAGGTCGTAGCAGTTGTCGTCACACATGGCTGCTACTGCCTCATCAGCAAACAGGTAGCCTTCATACGCAATGCTTTCACCGCTGCTGAGCCAACCGACCCGCGACTGTGCTTGGGCAATGGCTGCACTGCTGGCTACTGCGATCGCACCGAGAGCAAACGCCGCCGCCATCTTAAATCCACGCTGAGCCATAGTATCGTTCTCTGAATAAAGGGGTTAGAGCGAGACAGATTGGCCTGCACTCGACTCTATGGGTAGCCTGCCCAGTTTGGTAGCAGATACAACATAGCTTGAAATAAATTACGCAGGCTTTATCGTTTGTGGTCTCACCCCAAACGTTTCTGAGGCAGCAACAGCGGGGCAGTGCGAAATACTCACACTGCCACCACCGTACGCTTTTATACCGCTATGCAGAAGCGGTTTTTTCTACAACGGCGAGGGCGATCGCACCAACACCGTCATATACTGCCCGTCGATAAACGGCGCGGGAATAATCGGCGTAAACTGTGCGCGATCCGTCGCCACCTTTTTCACATACAGCTCGTTCATCAAGTGGATCACCTGGCCGCGTGTGCCGATGATCCAAATTTGCGCGTTGCTCTCGCCTTGGTGCGATCGCACCAAGGCCTTAATCTCTGAACTCATGGGTTTTTGCCTCGCTAATGCGTGTTGTAGAGGAAACGCGCCTGGGGACGTGGTTGACCCAACCACTTGTCAGCATTCGCGAGGCGCTTGATAATCATCAAAGCCTGGCTCCTGCCCGAACCAGGAGTCAGGTCAGCTGGTTAGTGAGTGCTACCAACACTCCTAATCAGCGCCCAAAACCCCAAGCGCGCGTTGTAGGTATCACCGGAATCAGATTCCAGTATCGCAAAGAATAAACCAAACGCTCAAATAAAACAAGTGTTCACTTCTATATTTTGTCAGGACGACCCAATCCACTGACGACCCCACCAGAACACGTTGGTCTCATGGGCTAGAATGCTATGCAGGTTATCTGCTGTATTTCTAGCCTCTGAGGATAATAGACGGCAAATTATTGACCTACTCACCCCGTAGAAGTGTATGGGCAGATGGGAGCGATCAATAAATTGTTAGACTACCTGAGCTGATGATGATGACATAGATTAAATGCATACGGCACTGTGTGATTTTAGAAAAACTCCTTAAAGTCTGGATCAAGGTGCGTTTGTCTATCTAGCAGATTTTCATCGCTTAATGTATCTTATATATTTATTTGTATTCGGTTAGGCAAGCCTATTTAATTGCAGCTACTCTATAAATAGTTAGTCCTGAAGGATGGAGCCATAATCTATGAATGAGGCCTTCATAAAAGTTATTTCTCAGGCTGATTCACAAGGCGAGTATTTTAGCAGTGCTCAATTAGATGAGTTGAGATCCATGCTTGCTGGTGGAACAGCGCGATTGGAAGCTGTATCCCACATTACTAAAAACGCTCCTGCGATCGTTGTTATTGCTTCTCGCGCGTTGTTTGCTGAACAACCTCAACTTATTGAACCTGGTGGTAACGCTTACACTAACCGACGTATGGCAGCTTGTCTGCGTGATATGGATTTTATCTTGCGTTACATTACTTACGCTCTAATTGCTGGTGATGCCAGTATTTTGGATGATCGCTGCTTAAATGGGTTGAGAGAGACTTATGTTGCGCTAGGTGTACCTATTGGTTCAGTCGTAAGCGCTATTCAAAAAATGAAGGATGTTGCTCTTAGATCACTTACCTCTCAGGAAGAGCAAGATGAGTTGAGAGAATTAAAAATCTCAGAGATACGTAAATTTTACCCTAAGCAATGGGTAACTATTAAGGTTACTAAGTCTGAAAATGGATTTCCATCAGCAGGAGAGATAATATATTATGATCATGATTTAGACAAGTTGGCTGACAGAGTTGGTCAACTTAGTGGAGATAGCATATATACATTCTTTACCAACAAAATTGATGAGAAGCCTGAGCCTCTTGCTAAAACTAGTAAACCAATAGTTGCACCTGAACATCAGGATTTATTGAGTGAATTAGCATCCTATTTTGATAGAGCGGAATCAAGCATCGCGTAGACGACAGACACAAGAAAAATACCATGTTAGAGCCTTTACAGCCTAAAGTTGCCATCCAAGATATTGCTTCTGCTAAGCTTCTTTATAAGGCGATTGTGCTTCCATTCAATCTTGAAAAGAATCTGAATTTTGAAGGATTGAAATTGTGCGTTGTTCCAGTTCTTATAGAGGGTAAAAAAGGTAGGCAAGCATTTGATTTGCTTATCGATACAGGTGCTGAAGTTACTGTTTTGAGCGAATATGTTGCGAAAATTGTTGGTGTAGAGTTACAAAGAGGTTCTGTGATAGGTCAAGGAGTAGGTAGTAGATCCCAGTATCAACGAGGAATGGTTGAAAATATTGAGATAATGCAAAAAATGGAACCAGATGGACAAGAAGTTCAGGGGAAAATCTCTCTTGGGCGTTCCAAAGTTGCAATAGGTAAGTTATCGGAAAAATTTTCAGAGTACAGCATTCTTGGGATTCTAGGAGCGGAGACAATTCAGGAGCTTTGCTTAAAGATAGATTATCCGAAAAAGTATTTAGAATTTTCTAAAGTTCTTCCTATTAGGCAGAGTGAAGAAGTAAATGAGTGAACTTAGAAAGCTAAGAGTAATTTCTTTAAATCCTAATGTAGTTGTTCTTCATAAAGCGGAGCTAATTCACTCAGATGACATAACAGAAGAAGTGATAATAGCTCCGTTCCTCTTAGATGAAGATAAGGTTATTGATGATATCAGCGAATTAGTGGGTACAGTTTATGAGAAGTTCTCTGAAGCCTGTGGAAAACGAAACCTTAATTGGGAAGCAGAACTAGAGCTTGGATTAGAGTTTGGTGTTAAATTTTCGGCTAGGTTGAAAATATCTCCCACCAAGCCTCATGATGCATAATCTAGACAATAGAATACATTCCATTGAATTGTGAGATATGTGTGAGGTAGTCTGACAAACTACTGCGTTAGAATGCTGCAGGTTGGGCAGTGCCCACTGCCCAACCTCACTCCCCCACATCCAACCCTCTCCCCGAAAACTCAACCTCTCCACATCCGCGAAAGGTATATCGGATATCGGCTTTGACGGTAGCCATAGCATGGCGTAAACATCTTACAGTCTTTGCAGAGATAGTGGGCAGTGCCCACCCTACCAAGGCTCGTGCCCGGACTCCGGGTCGCAGTGGCAGAGCCGTAGGGTGAGCAGTGCCTACCGCTCAAATTCACTCCCCCACATCCAACCCCTTTCCCGAAAACTCAACATCCCCGCATCCCCAATCTTTTTCATACATTCCTCTCCCCACAAACCACCGAAAACTTGAATACTCCCACTCGTGGGGGCACCGCACCAGCCCATGTTTTACCGGGTTATAGTGCAAATAATTCACATGCGCCACCCAATCCGCCTCATTGCGAATCGTGTGTTCCCAAAATCGCCTCTGCCATACATCACTTTCTCGGTGCCTTTGCCGCGAACGGCACATATCTTGGGGCAGCACGCCGTTACCCCGCAGCAACCGGGTAAACAACACCTTTAATCGTCCTACTCGCTTCGAGTAATCGCTGTCACCCGGCGGCAGAGTCCACAAAAGATGAAGATGATCGGGCAAAACCATTGCCTCCGTTATGTCAAACGGCATTTCTGCTTTGACGGTAGCTGTGGCACAGCGCAAACGTCTCACATTCTCTGGCTCAGCAAAGATGGGTCTGCGGTTGAACGTAACCAGGGTTAGAAAAACTGTCCCGCCGGGAGTATAGACGCGGTGATAGTTGGGCATAGGGTTGGGTCGGCAAGAACTTGCTTAGCATTCCCGATTGAATGCTAGAAGAATGGTGGGCACTGTCCACCTTACGGCCGTCTACATATAGGTCAAGAAATGAAACTTCAGTGCAAGCTCGAGCCTTCCGACTATGTTCGTGCGATATATTTGTACATGCTGCCTCACCCCATAGTCACGCGGATCAGCATTTTCGTTCTCTTGCTTACTTTTCTCGCTGTCGTCTCGCTGCACATATTCACGCCTCCTAATAATGAGGTCACCATAATCACGTTCGTCTTTTTTGGATGGCTTGCATGTCTTGCTCTGTTCTATGGCGTGTGGGTGCCTTACTTGGCCAAGAAGATATACAAGCAGCAGAAAACCATGCAAGAGCCTTTTGAGCTCGAACCCACTGCCGTGAAAATCATAGAGACAAGTTCACGCGGAATCTCACGCCTGCGGTGGACAGATTTTCACAAGTACAAATTGGGAAAGGATATAGTTCTGGTTTATCAGTCTGACCCGCTCTTTCAAATTTTTCCAAAGCGCTGGTTCTCCGAAGATGAATATCGAGAGTTTCGACAGATCCTCAAAGGCGCATTAGGAAAGCCAAAATCATAAAGACCGAACAAATCGTTGAGTGAACGATCACCTGCTGTCATGCCAGCGTGCTTGTGCATCCGTTGCGTCGTCGGGCGCTCGTCACTGACCTCTAACGTTAAATCGTGGCTGCTAATCTGCTCGACAGTGAGGCAAAGCAAGGGGGCGATCGCCCCATTCATCCCGTTAGAGAGCGCCTAAGCGCTGGGGCTAAGTGCAGCAGAGGCATCCTCAGCGGTGTTGCGTTTTTCCGCCATCTCTTTCAACCGCTTAATCCGATCTTCTGTAGGCGGGTGGGTCATAAACATCGTCATCAAGCCCTCTTTAGTGAGGGGATTGACGATAAACAGTGGGGCAAACGCCGGATTGCCGTGGATGGGGATTTTTTGCCCCGTGGCTTCCAGCGTTTCTAGCGCCCGAACGAGCGCGAGTGGGTTTTCGGTAATTTCTGCGGCTCCGGCATCCGCGGCATATTCCCGAGTTCTAGAAATGGCCATGCGAATCACGCCTGCCGTGAGCGGTGCCACCACCAGCAAAAATAGAATGGCAATGGGATTGTTGCCCCGCCGACCCACACGCGCCATGGGAAGGTAGAGCGCGCCCAGCGTAAGAATGCGGCCTAGATAGGTCAACGATCCTGCCAGGGTTCCGGCTACGGCCTGGGTCAGGGTATCGCGGTTGCGGACATGGGTTAGCTCGTGGGCAATCACGGCGTCGAGTTCGTCAGCGGGCAGTAGCTTGATGATGCCTTCGGTAAGGGCGATCGCCGCATGGTTGGGGTCGCGTCCGGTGGCAAAAGCATTGGGCGACTCTGAGGGCACCAAATACAGCGTGGGCATGGGCAGTCCAGCGCGATCGCTCAATGCGGCAATGCGATCGTATAGCTCTGGAGCCGCGTCTCGTGGGGTGGGCTTGGCCTTAAATGCCGTTAGCGCGGCCCGGTCAGAATAGTACCAAGACCCAAAGCTACTCAAAGCAGCAAAGCCCAGCCCGTAGTACAAGCCTTGTTCATTGCCCACCAGCAGGTAGCCTGCCAGCACAATCAAGCCACTGAGCAATGCCAGCAATGCTAGCGTTTTGAACTGATTGATTCTAGCCATAGGAAACCCCACGGGTCATAATGTGTCGCGTTAGATGGTTCCAGCATCCCAGAGAGCGGGTCAATTTGGTTCTATCTGAAGCCAGAAAAATGGGATAGGTTCAAACTACTTAACTGCTGCGGGTTCTTACTGGGATCAGTAATCCGGTAACCCCTTGATATAGCTATAGGCCAAGAGGCGTGGGGGAATATACACTATTCAGATATAAACGGCACATGGTCGTTTGCGTTGAGTCCGTCCCAAATTGTGTCAGCAGTTGCGGCATTGGTAGGCACTAGGCCGCATAAGTGTCCCAATCTCCTACGACCTCGACTTTTTCTCCTAAGGAGACTACTAGGTACCCACATCTTAACCCTCACCCCCTCAGTCCCCCTCTCCCAAAATGGGCGAGTAGGGATTGGGGGATGAGGGAAAAGCCCTAACAGCAACGATTTCAGGACTTATGTGTATTTAGTCTCCTAAGGAGAAGAAGAACTAACGTTCAACATCCCCATGAACATTCGACTAGCGCAGCCCTCAGATATCTCAGAGTTAGCGATGCTGTATCGGCAGGCGGTGCTGGTGCACGCGCCGCAGCACTATACCCCAGCCCAAACGGCGATGTGGGCATCGTTTGGGGCAGACACCGATACCTTTCGCCAGTTCATCTTGGGCGTAACCACTTATGTCGCTGAGGATGCAGGCGCGATTGTTGGGTTTGTGGGCATTGGCAATGATGGGCATGTGGCGTCTACCTATGTGCGGCACGACTGCCAGCGCCAAGGCATTGGGATGCTGCTGATGCAGGTCGTGCTAGAGCACGCGCAGCGACAGGGCATCCTCCGGCTCTTTGCAGAAGCGAGTGAATTCAGCCTGGGGTTGTTTCGGCGGGTGGGCTTTCGCGTGTATGACACGGAATGGGTGGATCGGGATGGGGTCGAATTTCGGCGCTATCTGGTAGAACGGCAGGTGCTTCTGTAAGATGTGGTACGCAACTGCACCTTAGCGTTGCGTCATCCACAGAAGAAGTTGAGTGCGCCTATGCAATGGATTGATTGGCTGGTGGTGGTGCTGTATCTGTTGCTCAGCCTGGGGCTGGGTCTTTACCTGACGCGCCGGGCCTCGGGCAGCCTGGTGGATTTTTTTGTGTCGGGGCGATCGCTCCCTTGGTGGTTGGCGGGCACGAGCATGGCGGCCACCACCTTTTCCATTGATACCCCGCTGTATGTGGCGGGTGTGGTGGGCAATCGCGGCATTGCTGGCAACTGGGAGTGGTGGAGCTTTGGCGTCTCTCACCTCATTTTGCTGTATGTGTTTGCGCGACTGTGGCGACGGTCAGAAATTGTCACCGATGCAGAGCTGACGGAGATGCGCTATGGCGGGCGAATGGCGGCAATCTTGCGGGGCACAAAGGCCTTTTTATTTGCCGTGCCCATCAACTGCATTGGCATTGGCTACGCCATGCTGGCGATGGTGAAGGTGGTGGATGCGCTGGAGTTGTGGCAGAGTTTGGGCATTACCCCCGGCGACGACCTAAAGCTGTGGAGCGTGGTGGGGGTTAGCGGTTTAGTGCTGCTCTACGCCGGATTTTCGGGCCTGTGGGGCGTGGTGATTACGGATTTCTTTCAGTTCTTTTTGGCGCTGTTCGGGGCGTTTGTGGTGGCGGGGGTGGCGATCGCCCAACTGGGCGGCATGGAAAACCTGCTGGCTCAAGCGCAACAGGCCACCGATGTGGATGTGTTGGCCTTTATCCCGGTTACGTTTGACGGCGGCTTGCGCTGGAGCGATGCGGCAGGCATTTCTCTGACCACGTTTTCTGCTTATGCCATGGTGCAGTGGTGGTCGTTTCGCCGCAGTGATGGCGGGGGCGAATTCATTCAGCGGCTGGCCGCCGCGCGCGACGAAGCCGAGGCAGAAAAAGCCACCTGGTTTTTTAATCTGTTGCACTACATCATTCGCACTTGGCCGTGGATTGTGGTGGCCTTGGCGGCGATCGCCCTCTATCCAGATTTGGGCGATCGCGAAATCGGCTACCCCCGGCTGATGCTCGATTTTCTGCCGCCGGTGCTGCTGGGGCTGGTGGTAGCGTCCCTGCTGGCCGCGTTTATGAGCACCGTGTCCACCCTCATCAACTGGGGGGCATCCTATCTCACCAATGATTTGTATCGCCGCTTCTACCGACCCCAAGCCTCGCAGGCGGAGCTGGTGCTGGCAGGGCGACTGGCGTCGGTGGTGGTGACCGTGTTGGGTGCCGCCGCGGCCTTTTTCTCACAGGATGTGACGACGGTGTTTCGGCTGGTGATTGCCATTGGCACGGGGCCGGGGCTAGTGCTGATGCTGCGTTGGTTTTGGTGGCGCATTAGCGCTGCGGCAGAACTGTCGGCGATGATTGGCGGCTTCATCATTGGGCTAGGCACCAGTGTGGTGCCAGTGATCCAAATTCCTGACTTTGGCCTGCGGCTAATCGTGACGTCAGTGCTAACAGCGGTGATCTGGCTGACGGTGATGTACCTCACGCCACCCGAATCGGATGCGGTGCTAGATGCCTTTTATGCCAAGATTCGCCCCGGCGGCCCCGGCTGGGCCACGCAGCGATCGCGCACGGGCCTTCCCTCAGCGCAAGACTTGGGCAAAGACCTAATCCGCTGTGTGGCGGCAACATTGGTGCTATTCGGCGGCATGTTTGCCATCGGCGGCTTCTTGCTATTGCAGCCCATGACAGGCTGGGTATGTCTGGCGATCGCCGTCCTCGGCTGGATGTGGCTGCGATCGCTCGGCAAAGCTCCCACCCTCCCCCTAGAACCGCTCGATCAACCCGATCAGTTTTAACCACTGAGCAACTTGCACCGCGATCGGGTTGCGTAGAGCCCACCATAAAGTCAGAAAAGTCAGACTCAATCCATCAAAGGCTGCGGAAAATTGCACGTTGGGCGATCGCCCACCCAGAGATAAATCCCATCTCCCTGCCGCATCAGCCCAACTGTCTGCCACGGCCCACGCCAACGCCATGCAACCCAAGCCCCTTGCGGAGGGGTTCTAGGGGACGTGCTTCGTCCCCTAGCGGGGGTTCGGGGGGACGTCCCCCCGAGGTTTGGTTCTTACCCGCTTTCGGAATCAGCTCAAACCCTTGATGGACTCTGCACGATGCGCACGGTACGTTAACGATTCGAGGGCACTGCGCAACGCACGGTGCCCTCAAACCCTCTTTCCCCAAACGCCAGTTTGGTTTAGCCCCGAGTTACGGAGCTAACCAACGCTATACGAACGCTCACATTCGCTTAGTCATTGTGAGCGCATCTCTCACACAGCGTAATAGCATGACTTAAATTGACTCAACTACCACCACCGTTGTCAGCGCCCTATCGAGATGGAATTTGCTCTAGAGAATTCATCAATTCCCACCAGCGATTGAGCGGATAATAAAGCACCGGAGCCCAGAGGCTGCTGAGAATGGCAGAAGCCAGCGCCACCTGTTGGTGATACTGCCACACCTCAACCAATGCTGGATAGATGCCGCTGCCGAACAGTCCCCAGCCGCCAAGACTAAACTGAATTGCCATTAGCGTTTCTGCGACCACCGCCATGGCAAATACAATTAGCGCCACCGAAATAAAATCCTCTTGAATAAAGCGCTGCTTTTGCAGCCGTGCCGTCAACATGCCCACCACCATCAGGCTCCAGACATGGGTTGGCTGGGCCATAGTCATGCCATCCTGAGCCAACCCCAGAATAATGCCCGCCAGCGCCCCCTGCCAGAATGAGCGCTTAACGCTCCACGCGACCACCCAGATCAGCAACCAATCGGGCGGCACGCCCAGCAACTCCATCCCTGGCAATCGCAGTGGCAGCGCCAACAAGCACATCACCACCGATAAAGTTGTGACCGCCCAATTGACAATCTGGCGAGAATTGGGGCTGAGCGATCGCAGCCATTTGAGAATGTCATCCCCTACGCGCCTCAAGGATTCGCCCCCCCTTCCAAAGACGTCGTGATAGTGACCCACTCCAAATAATCAACAGGAGCCGCCAGTTCAATCACCGCCTCAGGCGCAGGGCTTTTTTCAAAATCAATCGAGACTACTCGTCCAATGGGTAACCCAGGTGGAAAAAGCTGACTGTAGGGAGAGGTCGCTACCACATCGCCGGGCTGCACATTGGGATCCTTTTCAAAAAATTCCATTACAGCCTGAGAGCCAGAACGCCCCCGCATAAAGCCCATTACCCGCGATCGGCTAACCGTAGCGCCCACTTGGCTGGTTGGGTCACTCACGAGCAGCACTCGGCTCGTATTGGGCGTTACCTGAATCACACGACCCACGATACCACCCGTACCTGATACAACCGATCCAATACGGATGCCGTGCTCTCTACCGCGGCCTACCACAATCTGCTCCCACCAGCGATCGGCACTGCGCCCGATGACGGGTGCAACAATCCCTTCGCCCGTCTGGGCTTGGGTGTAGTTAAGTAGGCGCTGAAGCTCCTGATTTTGGGCATCTAGCTCAATCAGTCGCTGCTGCAGTTCTGAAAGCTGAGCGTTTTCTAGAATGGCTTGTTGCTGCTCGGCTTGGGGTTGCAGCGGCAGCGTTAGCCAGCGATAGAGCTCTGCCAAAGTTGCACCCTGCGTTTGCCGAATTGTCCATGCGCCCACCAGGGCTAGTACTCCTAGCCCCATCCTCAGACCATGTCGACTCCACCAACGACGCAATACAAGCATTTACTCTTTCAAGACGTAACGGTTCAAGCTGCAAGGTGTTTAGAAAGGCTCGACCCAACCCAGCCATAAGCTACTATCCACCCTCAATCAACTCACAGCAGGACTAACGCGCGCCTTATTTTTAGGCATAGGCTGGCAGTAGCAGCAGTAGCTATTTGCCCAGGCCCTTGAGTTTTTTAGGGGTGTACGGGCGATCGCCCTAGAAGTTTTGAGAATGGCCGCTAAACACCCGCTCTAACTGCTTGAAGTTTTCAAGCACACGACCTGTACCCAACACGACACAGCTTAGAGGATCTGCTGCCACATGGGTAACAATCCCCGTTTCATGGCTGATGAGTGTATCCAACCCTTTGAGCAATGCACCCCCTCCCGCCAGCATAATGCCGCGGTCGATGATGTCTGCTGCCAGTTCCGGTGGGGTACGCTCTAGGGTTCGCTTTACCGCCTCAATAATGACAGACAATGGCTCCGCCATTGCTTCGCGAATTTCAGGACTTTTGATCGTGACCGTGCGAGGTAAGCCAGACAGCAAATGCAGGCCCCGCACCTCCATTAATGTTTCACCCTCATCATCAAAGGGATAGGCTGAGCCCACATGAATCTTGATTTCTTCTGCGGTGCGTTCCCCAATCACGAGGTTATGCACTTTTTTCATGTATTGAGAAATAGCTTCGCTCAATTCATCGCCCGCAACCCGCACCGACTCGCTCAGCACAGTGCCCTGCAAACTCAACACGGCCACTTCCGTCGTGCCACCGCCGATGTCAATGATCATGTTGCCCGTCGGTTCGGCCACCGGCAATCCGGCCCCAATGGCTGCCGCGACAGGCTCGTCGATCAAAAATACCTTTTGGGCACCCGCTTGAGATGCGGCTTCCATCACGGCGCGACGCTCAACGCCCGTCACCCCGCTGGGAATGCCAATCACAATCCTCGGAGACACCAGACTGCGGCCCTCAAACACACGGCGGATGAAGTGCTTGAGCATCAGCTCAGCCGTGTCAAAGTCTGCAATCACCCCATCTCGCAGCGGGCGCAGTGCCACCACGTTTCCGGGAGTACGGCCTAGCATTTTCTTTGCTTCTTCCCCGACTGCTAGAGGAATTTTCTGGTTTTGGTCCATGGCGACCACCGACGGCTCTTGCAGCACAATGCCTTTGCCAGAGACGTACACCAATGTATTGGCAGTCCCCAGGTCAATGCCCATGTCACGGGATAATGAAAACCGGCTGAATATTCCCACGGGGCTTTTTCTCCTGATGCGATATATTCAAGATTCGACAGATCTGACTAACTTGATTGCTGGAGCGATCTGAATCTTTCAAATCTATAGTGAATCTGAATGCGACCGAAGTGGATTCTATTACGTTTTATGTTGCGCGTCCAGCGTAGGGCTGAAGTCTACATCAGTTTTGACTAAAAATGCGGCGGATGAGGGCGATCGCTCCACACGAAACCCACCACCTTCTCAATTGACCCCTCAACTCTTCCCAGTGATTAGTCTCTGGCTAGCCTGCGCAGCTAGGCCGCTTAACCAGGCCCAACGTCTAAGCGAAACCGTAAATAGATGACCCTGATGCCTGCCTGCATGCAACGTACTCTGAAACGCCACTTTGAGAGGATACGCCTGCAACTCAGATAACTTAGATGAAGAAAGGACATGCCCTGAATGTGTAGATTACACAACACTAGCACCCGAATCCTCTCGCCCTCTTAGAAGTAGGATGATAAAAACCAGTCGACACCTTGCAATTGCCTGGTTAAGCGCACTAGAAACTGTGTGGGTTCCCCGCCAATTCAGCTCGGGTGCATCGTAGGCGAATTTAGGAAATTACTTGAGTTAAGGGTTGATGCATCGGGATGCGAGCAAGCTGGGTTGGCAACGAGCGCATCTTTATTGATTGGCCCTGCGGCTTGATGACGTACTATTGAGGCGATAAGTTCCCTAGGGCGTGTCATCAATTCCAACCAAACGCCTGATGCTATGAGCGTTGCCACGCCCGACCCAAAAACCAGGCTAGTGCAGCGTCAAGCCTTAATTTTAGGGTCGCCACCTTCTAGGAGGCATACCGAGAAAGACTTCGGGGAACGTCAACCCTAATTCTTAGCGCTGACGCTGCACTAGGGGTTGTGACTATTGATTTCTGGGATAGTTGATTTCTGGGATATCAGAGGCTAATTGATGACAGCCTCTAGCTCTTGCAAGGTTTCAGGTGGCGGCTCAGAGATGGCCTAATTCAGTACTTTTGTACTGTTTAACTGAGTTCGGCTGCTATAATTATTAGAGGATCATCAAAGGACAGGGTCAAAAACTAGGGCCAAGATTTAAGAGCATCATCATACAAACATCAATCCTATGAGCCTAAATTGTGTAACGCTGGTAGGCCGCGCAGGGCGCGACCCTGATGTGAAATATTTTGAGTCGGGTAATGTAGTGTGCAACCTGACTCTGGCGGTTAGTCGTCGATCGCGCAATAGTGATGAACCGGACTGGTTTGCTCTAGAAATTTGGGGGAAAACGGCGCAAATTGCGGCAGATTACGTGCGCAAAGGCAGCCTAATCGGGGTGACTGGTACCCTCAAGTTTGACTATTGGCAAGATCGCGGTACTGGGGTTGAGCGGTCTAAGCCAGTGATCCGGGTTGATCGGTTAGATCTGCTGGGGTCTAAGCGTGATCAAGAATCGATGTCAGATTCCTACAGCAGCGAGTTTTAGAGCACGTTATAGACGGCAGGCTGTCGGCTGAAATCGGCGTAATTCGCCAGCGTGTGTGTCTCCTGGGTGCAGGCGCTAATCTTGCAGCGGCGCGGTTTGGTTCTTACCCTCGGCATCTGTCTTAGGGTGGAAGCTGCCTTGACAATGCGTAGCGTTTTACCCTTCTCAGGTATACTCATTAGGTTGAGCGGCGTTTAGAGCTTGGGCGATCGCAGTGGCTCGGCACTGCGTCTCAGGCAAATTGCATGTCAACCGTAGGAAAGGAACCGATTTTTCAAGGATGAATAATATGGGTATGGAAGAAGAAGCGTCCACTGTTACCCTGACCGACGAAGGTGGGAAGACGCTTCTCTGCTATGTTGAGCATTCACTAGAAGTAGACGGAACGGATTACGTGCTGCTGCTTCCGGTTGATTCGCCAATTGAAATTTTTGCTTGGGAAGTCGACGAAGAAGATGAAGAAGTCGAAACCCTGGTCGACTTAGATGATGACGAAATTGATAAGGTGTTTGAAACCGCAAAGGCGGTGCTGGCTGAACAAGAGCTGACACTACAGCGTACTGCGTTTAGCTTGACGGCAGCGGGCGACTTGCCCGAGCTTAATGAAGAAGAAACCATCACGCTAGATTTAGCGGATGAGGGTGAAGACTTTGAAGCTGAGCAGTTTCAGCGGCTAGCCTTTTTCTATCATGAAGAGCAGGCCTATGATATTTGCACCCCGCTCGACCCGCTGCTATTTTTTGCTCGGGTAGACAGCAAGGGGTTGCCCCAATTGCTCTCTCCTGAAGAGTTTCAGGCAGTGCGATCGCAGCTTGAGTCAAAACTTTTCGAAGCGATGGAAGATTAACCTTCCACGAGTGTCGTTATTCCTCCCGGTGTTATGACTGCAAGACGAATCTCCCGATGGTTTTTCTATCTGCTGCTGCTGCCCGTGGTCATCGGGCTGTTTGGCTGGCAAGGATGGCGCTGGTGGAGTTGGGCTAGTGCACCTGTGGGTGCGGTCGCGGCAGGAGTAGAGGGTTCAGCGCAGCCGGTTGAGCCGATTCAGCCCGTTCAGATCGAGATTGCATCGGGCAGCACCGCTGGAGAAATTGGCGAAACGCTCGAAAACGCAGGACTGATTCGCTCTAGTCGGGCTTGGGATGTGTGGACACGATGGCAGACGTTGCAACAGCAAGAGGGCACCTACCAAGCCGGGGTGTATGAGATCTCTCCAGCTGAGTCGTTAACAGAAATCTCTGAGAAGCTCCGTCGGGGCGATGTCATGCAGTTGAGCTTTACGATTCCCGAAGGGTGGACGCTGGCTCAGATGGCGGAATATTTTGAAGAACGAGACTTCTTTACGGCTGATGAATTTTTGCAGGCGGTAGATACGGTGCCGCGCGACCGCTACCCGTGGCTACCCGACGATATCCCGATGTTAGAGGGCTTTTTGTTTCCCGATACTTACAGCATTGCGGGAGACATTACACCAGAGGCAATTGTTGATCAAATGCTGCTGCAGTTTGAACAGGTGGCTTTGCCGCTGTATCAAGACAGCCAGTCACCGAGCCGCTATTCTCTGCTTGAGTGGGTGACGCTCTCTAGCATTGTAGAAAAAGAGGCAGTGGTGGATGAAGAACGCCCCACAATCGCAGCTGTTTTTGCCCGACGGCTAGAGATGGGCATGCCCCTGGGTGCAGACCCCACGGTGGAGTATGGGTTGGGGATTCGCCAAACGGTAGAGCAACCGTTGACTTATGCGCAGGTAGCGCAACCCTCGCCTTACAACACCTACATTAATCCGGGGTTGACCCCCACGCCTATTGCGGCGCCGGGCTATGCCAGTCTGCAAGAGTCGATCGATCCGGGTGAGACGGAGTATCTATACTTCATGGCGCGCTATGATGGCACCCATATTTTTAGCCGAACTCTAGCCGAGCATGAGGCGGCAAAAGCAGCAGTGGATGCGGATCTGTCTGCGCGCGATCGCCCTTCTACCGCCGGAGCTGCAAATTAACGCTTGTGACATCCTGATTTAACTGCTCTTGTTTTTGCACGTTCTTGCTCTTGCACTGTTCTCGTTTTTGCGTTGTGCCACCTGTCTATGTCTTGGGGAAAACTGCTACAGCCGGATGTGGTACTGGGTGGGCCAATTACGACCCTGACGCCAGCCTTGCTAGAACGGCATGGGCTCAAGGGGTTAATCCTAGATGTGGATGAAACCCTTGTGCCAGTTAGTTTGAAGCAGGCGTCGGACGAACTAACGCAATGGCTAGAGCAGATTCGTCCGGTTGCGTCGATCTGGCTCGTTAGCAACAATATCAGCCGCACTCGCATCGGCGGCATTGCCGCATCGCTGAGGCTGCCCTATCTCGTAGGGGCACGCAAGCCATCGCGCCGCAAACTGCGAGAGGCGGCAAGTTCTATGAATATGCCCATTGAACAAATCGCGATGGTGGGCGATCGCCTATTTACTGATGTGCTAGCGGGCAATCGCCTCGGCATGTTCACCATTTTGGTAGACCCCATGGTCAACCCCAGCCAGACCAATAAGCGCTATCCCGTGCACGCCGCAGAGGTGTGGGTGTCTCAGATTCTGGGCGCATCGCTCGCTCCATGGCAAGAGTAAGCCAGCCTCTAAGCGTTACATTGCTTAATACTACTAAACCTAAAGAGAAGATTAAAAACAAAACGTTTCCTCAGATTTTCGGCCATGATAAAAGTAATAAAAGGGGTCGCTGATATAAAGACCTCGTCCATAAATACCGTTTAGACTGCTGCAAGGCGCTGGCTCTCACCAATAGAGGGCTGGCGTTTTGCTATGGCGTCGAGTGTTTTGTCAGCCTTTTCACTTGTGGGTTCATTCTCTCTAGCGTTTCACTGCACTCATGCCTATATCGAGCCCGTCTCAAACGCTCGTCATTAAAATTGGCACATCTAGCCTCACCCATCCCAGTACTGGGCGGTTGGCGCTGTCTACTATTGCAACGCTAGTAGAAGTGCTGTGTACGCTGAAGCAGCAGGGCTATGACGTAATTTTAGTGTCGTCGGGGGCGGTGGGGGTCGGCTGCACTAGGCTGGGCATTCGAGAGCGGCCTCGCACGATGGCGATGAAGCAAGCGGTTGCTGCGGTAGGGCAGGGGCGACTGATGCGAGTGTATGATGACTTTTTTTCTTCGTTAGACCAGCCCATTGCTCAGGTGTTGATTACCCGCAGCGATTTGGTGCAGCGCAGCCGATATGTCAACGCGTATCGCACCTTTCGGCAATTGCTGACCTTGGGGGTGGTGCCGATTGTGAATGAAAACGACACCTTAGCCGTCGATGAGCTGAAATTTGGCGATAACGATACCTTGTCGGCGCAGGTGGCTAGTTTGGTCGAAGCAGACTGGCTGTTTCTGCTGACGGATGTGGATCAGCTCTATTCTGCCGATCCGCGTCAAGACCCCACTGCGACGCCCATTAGCGTGGTGGAGGATATTGACACGCTGATGGCGCTGAATGTCGCCATCGGCGATCGCGGCTCGGGTTGGGGCACTGGGGGCATGGTGACGAAGATTGCAGCGGCTCGCATTGCAACAGCTGCCGGAGTGCGTACGGTGATTACAGAAGGGCGATCGCCCCATAATATCCTCAAAATTTTGGCGGGCGAGGCGTTGGGCACTCAGTTTGAGGCGGAGCTTGATCCCCAAAATGCACGCAAACGCTGGATTGCCCACGGACTGATTCCCGCAGGCAAACTGTATTTGGATAGTGGGGCGATCGCCGCTATTCAAACGGCTGGGAAGTCGCTGCTAGCCGCCGGGATCAACGAAATTGAAGGTGAGTTTCAGGCGGGGGATGCAGTGCAAATCTGCGACCAGCGCGGCACAGAAGTAGCGCGAGGCATTGTGAACTATGCCAACACTGAACTTCAGAAAATTCGAGGACACCACTCGGACGAGATTCCTAAAATTCTAGGCTATGCAGGCGAGGCGACGGTCATCCACCGCGATAATCTGGTGCTGAGCTAGAGGCTGTCATGATTTGACTGCGGCTGACCCAAAAATAAGGGGTTACAGCCCCTAGCCTGTTGGTTAGTCGGGCGTGGCAACGCTGATGAAATAAGGCTTGTAGTCAGAATTGGTGACACGCCTTAAGACTCTGGCGCTAACGGCAAGCGTTAACCCGGGCTTAACCCACTCACAGGACAGTTAAGTTTGATTGAGCAGTCTGGCGCTATCTTCGACCCAACGGGTCGCTATCGCTATCGGCTGTGGCGCAGCTGGGAACGCGCTGCGCCGCGTTTGATGGTGGTGATGCTGAACCCCAGCACCGCAGATGCCACCCACAACGATGCAACGTTGCGCCGCTGTGTTGGGCTGTCGCAGGTTTGGGGGTTTGGGGCGCTGGATGTGGTGAATTTATTTGCGGCTTGTGCAACGCGACCTGCCGATCTGCGACGAATACCGCAGCCGGTGGGGAAGGAGAACGACCACACTATCTGCCGCACGGTCGAAAAGGCCGATGCGATTCTGCTGGCTTGGGGCAATGGGGGCACTTGGCAGGGGCGCGATCGCACGTTGCTCACTCTGCTATATACGGTTGCCCCCCACAAGCCCCAGTATTGCCTCGGATTCACTCAAGCGCGTCAGCCCCGCCACCCTCTGTACGTGTCGCGTCACACCCTACTCCAGAACTTTTCTCTGCAGGATTTTGGGCAATAGGAATTTTGGCGTTTTGCTGAGGGCGATCGCCAACATCTGCCCTAGGAACCTGTCGTACTCTGCAAGCGAACCGAGCTAAACCGTCAGTTCGACCAATGCCTAAAACTTTGGCTTTGGGCAGAGAACAGGTGAACCCGCGCATATACGTTAATTGTTATACTCAGCACCCAACCCATTCTCGAGGTTTCGGCACTTTAAATCCGAGAACCAACGAAGAGCGTTATATCAATTCTCTAAATCAGAACGACGGATTGTTTGAGGAGGGGGTGGGGAACTCAGTTCTCCACAAGGGGGCGAAGCCTCCTTGCCCCCCATTTGTAGCCCAAATTTTTGGAATTGATATTACCTAATCCCAGCAAGACAATGAACCTGAGGGCACCCGCCCTCCATGAGGTGATAGGTGATGGATTCAATGCAAGAATACGGGCGATGTGCTGGCAATACTTGCATGATGCGATTTGAAAAACAGGTTTGAACAACGATGAGGCTGACGCAAGGACGATGGGTTTGGGTGCTAGCTTTGGTGGGTTTGTTGGCAGCATGCGGCGTGCGCACGGTGAATCAACCCTCACCCAGTCCAGTCGCGTCTTCCCGTCCATCGGCAGAACCGATTACCTTGCTCGTCTCTGCTGCTGCCAGCTTGCAAGATGCGCTTGAGGAGCTAGATCCGACTTTTGAATCGGCGAATCCAGCCATTCAAGTGAACTACAACTTTGCGGCGTCCGGTTCACTTCAGCAGCAAATTGAGCAGGGTGCTTCTGTAGCTCTGTTTATTTCAGCAGCGTCCGAACAAATGGATGCGTTGCAGGAAAAGAATTTAATTGTCAAAGAGACTCGTCGTGATTTGCTGACCAACAGTCTGGCGTTGGTCGTGCCCCGTGATTCAACGCTGGAGCTAACAGAGTTTCAGCACCTCACTAACCCAGCCATTAATCGCATCTCAGTCGGAGAGCCCCGCAGCGTACCGGCTGGGCAATATGCTGAGGAGATGTTCCGTAGCCTGGGCATTTTGGATCAGTTGCGTCCTAAGTTCGTGTATGGCAATTCGGTGCGAAATGTTTTAGGCACCGTTGAGAGCGGTAATGCCGATGCCGGTGTTGTTTACACCACCGATGCTCAGATTTCACATCAGGTGCGAAACGTTGCCACGGCTTCTGCCGATTTGCACACTCCTATCGTCTATCCGATCGCGGCGATCGCAGCCAGCCGCAACCCGCAAGCCGCCCATACCTATACCCAATTCTTGACGAGCCAGGAAGCACAAGCCGTCTTCAGCCGACATGGTTTTGGCACACGTGAATAGTCAGCCGTCTGTATAAACTGCATCGCACCTCACTGTTCTTCACTGTTATGGTCGTTGACTTAACTCCACTTTGGATTTCCATCAAAACCGCAGGACTCGCCACGATCGCCACGTTTATCATCGGCATTGCGGCAGCTAACTGGATGTTAGGCTATCGCGGACGCTGGAAATCACTGATTGAGGGCATTTTTGTGGCACCGCTGATTCTGCCGCCAACCGTTGTGGGCTTTTTGCTGCTTTTATTATTTGGCAAGCATGGCCCACTGGGAAAACTAACCGCCCTGTTTGATTTCACGATTGTTTTCACTTGGTATGCAGCGGTGGTCGCGGCAACTGTTGTTTCCTTTCCCTTAATGTACAAAACAGCTTTGGGCGCTTTTGAACAGGTCGATCTCAGCCTGTTACAGGTTGCCCAAACGCTGGGAGCCTCTAGAGCATACGTGTTCTGGCGAATTTTGCTGCCCCTCTCCATTCCAGGCATTTTGGCTGGCACAACCCTGGCATTTGCCCGCTCCCTGGGGGAATTTGGGGCCACTCTGATGTTGGCTGGAAATATTCCCGGTCAAACTCAGACCGTGCCGATGGCCATCTACTTTGCGGTAGAAGCAGGAGCTATGAATGAGGCGTGGCTGTGGGTCACAGTTATTCTGGTCATCTCACTGTCTGGCATTGTGGCTACGAATGTGTGGCAAGCGTACTACGAGCACCGAATTCAAGGCAGTCAGCCTCAGGTGATCAGCGCTCAGGAGGATAGGAACCAGCCGGTTACGCCTGTGGCGGCTTCGCAGCCAGGAACCCCGAACCTTGAGCAGGGCATAGCCGATCCAGGCATACGGGTAAACATTCAAAAGCAGTTGACGCAATTTACCCTCGATGTGGCTTTTATGGCTCAGAAAGAAACCCTTGGCGTGTTAGGGGCATCGGGTTCTGGTAAAAGCATGCTGCTGCGCTGTATTGCGGGTGTAGAAACTCCTACCCAGGGACGCATTGTGCTCAATAGTCGAACCTTGTTTGACTCAAAACGGGGCATTAATTTACCAAGCCATCAGCGCAAAGTAGGCTTGGTGTTTCAAAACTATGCGTTGTTTCCCCATATGACAGTGGCCCAGAATATTGCCTTCGGCCTACGGCACCTACCCCCTAAGCCGCGATCGCTCCGGGTCAACCAGCAGTTGACGTTGGTGCATTTAGAGAAATTGGGCGATCGCTATCCCCATCAGCTCTCCGGTGGGCAACAACAGCGGGTCGCGCTAGCCAGAGCCTTAGCCCCAGAACCGGATGTATTGCTGTTAGACGAACCCTTTTCCGCCCTCGACACCCATTTACGCAGCGAACTCGAAAAGCAACTGATTAAAACCCTATCCAATTACAGCGGCCTGACCCTCTTCGTCAGCCATAACCTAGAAGAAGCCTACCGCGTTTGTCAAAACCTGCTGGTGCTCTCTGCTGGACAGGTCGTGGCAGCAGGGCAAAAGCAAACCATTTTTGACCATCCTGGCACCCTAACGGTCGCTCAACTGACGGGGTGTAAAAATTACTCTCGCATCCAGCCGATGGCTGAGCAAAAAATTCATGCCCTCGACTGGAACTGTACCCTGCAAACGGTCGAGCCCGTTTCGTCCCGACATACTCACGTGGGTATGCGTGCCCATCAGATTACGTTTTTAGACACCCCTACACAGACGAACACCTTTCTGGCCTGGTTAGCTGCAACGAGTGAAACCCCTCACCGCATGACGCTGTATTTGAAACTAGGGGAGCCTCCTGCAAACTCCGATGATTATCACCTTCAGGCGGAAGTGTTTAAGGAAAAGTGGAACGGGTTGAAAGACCGCCCGATGCCGTGGTTTGTCTGCCTGGAAGCATTGCAACTATTGTTGCTAAAGCCCTGAGGCGATCGCCCATCTCTATCACCAGGGCTGTCTGTCGGTCTTGTGAGAATGCGGCGGCACTCTGTCCGCACAGGCGATCGCCGACGGCACCATGCAAAAGGTGATGGCGTTTATTGCCCCCAAAATTATCGGCGGGGCGATCGCACCCAGGCCGTGTTGCGCGAGTGAGATCAGCTGGTGGAGTGCGATAGGATGCGTTGGGCACCAGCCGTAATGCATTGACCAAAAGCGCAGGTTAACGAGCTAAATTGTGAATCTCTCGGAGCATTATGGCACTACTGAGGCAGATTAGGACGTTATTGTAGGAGGAAAGAAGCGTTGAGATACAACTATGCCTGCTCCTTACAGTAACGACCTGCGCCAAAAAGCAATCGAAGCCTTTAAGGGCGGTGA
>JAHHHI010000016.1 GCA_019359435.1 Kaiparowitsia implicata GSE-PSE-MK54-09C | reverse complement strand
CGCTATTTCGAACCATTACTATCAATGTGCTCCGGCTCAATGGATTTCATTCGCTGACCTCCGCTCTACGAACGCTCGCCAACCAAATTGACCAGATTTTTCACCTCTTACAATGAATCAACCCTGGACTGGGAGGCTAGTTCAGTCTGGTGAAATGCTTGTGAAGCATCGGTTTTTAAGGAAGATTCTGCATCCCAGGTTGCGGTGTAAAAGTTGTGTTCTTCAGCCTGTGCCTGTGCAGCAAGTTCGGCAATGTGTTGGAAATTGATCTCTACAAGACTATCCCTGTCAATCTGCTGCAAGGCAGTAATCAGTACAGCAATCGGCTGATGCAAAGCTTCGAGGCTTTTGGAAATAGCTGTGAACCTTTGGTGTAAGGCGTTTATGGGTTTTGCTTTGTTACTTCTGCGATATAGCTGACCATATATGTTCTGGATGCGATCAAAGAAGGCATCGGTTCTACCCAGTCCCTCAAAAACCCATACTTCGGGTAGGTCAATATGAATCTCTGGTGTGTAACGTGCCCCAGCATTCGCCTTCACTTCCTCAAAATTCTGCCCCATCCATTCGACCGTGATTTCGGATTGGCGAGATCCTTCTCCATAGAAATTTTGAGTAACTTCCTGTTTTATTCCCCCATGAATAATTAGATCCCGCCCCACTTGTGGGTTCGTGAGAGCATGTTGCTGAGGGTTTTGGGATTCTGGGCGATCGCTCATGGCTTTAGTTGAATAGCAGCAAGGAAAAAGGAGGCAAGCATCCAATCCTTTGTAGCGAATAATACTCGGCTTGACAAAGGGCAATGAGGCGATTGCTCCTGACTATAACTGTCTAAAGGCAAGGCAGGCTTAGCATGATTCTGTGTGCAGCCAGCTCATAGAATAAAGATAGCGCTCCTCTGAACGGACGGTCGTAGAGGCTCTATCTGAAGCTCACCACAAGGAGAAGTCTATGGAACCCCTTTCTGTATTGGCTGGTGTCGTGACTACAATCGTTTTACCCAAGGTGCTGGAGAAGGCCAGCGAAAAAATCGGTGAGAAGATTGGTGAGGCGGCCATTGAAAAAAGTGGCGAGACTGTTCAGTTGGTTCGCAAAACGGTACAGAATAAACTCCAATCAGCGGGAACATCTGGTCTGCTGAAGCGAGCTGAGGAAAAGCCCACGGAGCAGAATATCCAGGTGCTGGAGGGAGAACTGGTCAGCCAGATGGAGGAAGATCAGGGGTTTGCGGCTCAGTTGCAAGAGCTGATTCAGCAAATTCAGGCTCAAGCCCCATCTATTCAAGTTGTGTTGGATACGGTGCGAATCAAGGGTAGTGCAGAAATCGGCAATATTGAGCAAGTAAGCAGCTATGGATCCACAGAGCAGGTGGTTGCTCGTAACCTAGGCGTTGAGGGAGACCTTAAAATGGGAGACATAACTCAAAAAAGTTGAGGCTGGTGTCATCCCGATGCAAATCGTTCTTACCCCTGAACTAGAGCAACTCATCCAGCGCCAGATTGCTGCTGGCAAATACCAATCTGCCCTAGAGGTCATCACAGCAGGCATACACCTGCTCGACCAGCAAGACGACATCTATCAAGGGCGACTCCCCGAACTCCAGCAAGATGCCCAGATCGGTTGGGAAGCAGCCCAACGTGGCGAACTCGTCGAAGGCCCCACCGCCATGGCCCAGATTCGAGAAAACCTGCGGTCTCGCCACACCTCCGCCGAATAATGGCCCCTCAGTTTTACCTAACCCAACCTGCCATTTAAGACATCTAGGCCATTGCAGACTACATCGTCAGTCAGATTGGGCTCCAACAGGCCGAGTACTTCCTCTCAAGCTCGATGCCAAATTCGACAGAATTACCCAATTCCCTCATCTAGGGCGATCACGCGACGAAATCCTCCCAGAGCTGCGCAGCCTCTCAATGGAGAGCTACCTCATTCTCTACACCGAAACCGAATCTAGAGTAGACATCTTGCGAGTCGTCAGTGGCTACCGCGACTTGGCGAGTTTGTTCACATATGACGACGAGTAATCGATTTTCGGTAGACACGGTAGACGCCCGGTAGACACTCTGTCTACCGGGCAAAACCCTTTGCCTATAAGCCCTTCAGCCATTTCGGTAGACGGTAGACACTTTCCTAGCAATTCCCCATTAGCAAACCCTGTCTACTTGTCTACCGTTTCGCTATAACCCTTATCCATCAACACTTTCAGCGGTAGACACTCCGTCTACCGTTTCCTCAAATCTGTCTACCGCGTCTACCGTTGCCCGCCACCGCAGCCGATTCCCCATCCCCTGGGTTTCCCCATACCCCATCGCCTCCAGCTCCAAAAAATGAGCGCGAATCACCTCCACCCCTGCCTTCCGTAAACTGCGCTCATAATTCCGCACATCCTTCGCCCGTAGCCAGCCCCGCACCCGCGATAGCTGTATCAGCTTCGTATAGACCGGCTCCAGCGCCCCATCCACCGTATTCCCATCCGCATAGAGCAGCTTCACCTGTCCAATAAACCAACGCCCCAGCTTAATCGCAGCCCTCATCTTCTCGGCATCTATCGCATTAATCGGTAGCCCTCTATCCATCACCGCATTCAGGCAGTGGAGAATCAGCGCCAGTCGCCCCGTATAACCCTGCATTTTAGAATAGACCGCCTGCAAGCCTGGGTGCGTCTCCGTCACCCGTAGCTGATCCAACTGGTCATACCAATCTGCAAATAGAACCTTAGCCTCAGTCGTCAATCGGTAGCATTGGGGAGCCAGTCCCTCCAGCCTTTGGTAGAGGCCATAGAGCCGGTCTGAAATATCGTGAGGCAGCGTCTGGCGGGGAAACGGCGCAGGCTTCAGCGGCAGCAGACACCACAAAAAACGCGCCCATTGGCCGCTGGCATCCGAGCAATCCCCCATCATCTCCCGCAGAATATCAGGCTGAATCGTCCCCGTCAGGCTCAGGCTGGTGCGCGGCAGGCTGATACGCAAACCACTGGCCCGATCCACCTTTAACCCCGAGCCATCAAAGGCCGTCAGCAGCGACTCTTTATCGTTACCTCGGCCATTGCGGTACTGGTTCTGCCCCTTGAAGAGGCCCGCTAACTCATCCGGCGTTACCAAAATCCCCCGCTCTGGCTGTTGAGACTGAATGCGGGCGTTCGCGAAGCGTGTTCTGAAAGAACAATCGCCTCCCTTGTCGCATCCGAGGTGTGATACTCCCGTGGCATTGGCTTCCTGGGTCGAATGCCCCTATCCTCGACCTTAGTCTGCTCCCAATCCCGCAGGTCAACCTCATACTCCGAAGCCGCATACTCATACTCCTGATCCGCCTCCGCCTGGAGCAGCGAGAGCGGCCCCAAAATCTGCCGCTGAATTGGGCTCTTTTTGCTGCCCGAAGGGGCCACTAACCCGGTGAACACAATCGGCGGCACCGAGAACCCCATCCCGGCATCAATCTCCAGCTCCGTACCCACCCGCAGCAATGATGCTGCCACCGGCAGCAGCGTCACCAGCATCGCCGCTGGCGTCGCCCCAATCCAGTCAGCAATCTGCTCTAAGGGGTCTGCCAGCTCAGCATGGAGATACTCCCCGAGACATAGCTGGTAGTCGCCAATTTTGAGCAGCTGGTGAATCTCAGCCCGGCGTTGGCGTAGCCTCTCCGATAGGAGAATCGTCCCGCTCCTCAGTTTGCTCCAGTTCCGCCTGCACCAGGGTGACCAGGTTACCAATATCCTTGGCCGATAGCCCCGTCTCCTGGTGCCACTGCACCACCTGCGCCGCCAGGGCAAGTTCGGTGGGGCTGGTGCCAAGGTAGGTGCGAATCTGGTCTTGTAAGGCCTGCACCGACAGTCGCTCGGGGCCTTGAGCAGCGCTGACCTCCAGCTGCCGCCGGTCTTGCACCGCCGCTCTGATCTGCTCCGCTGTGGCCCCATCGTGAATCCAATCCACCACATCCAGCCCGCCATGCTTCGGCAGGTTTTGCCAACGCAGGCTCTCAGGATATGGGTAGCACCACTGGGCCGAGGGGAAGTCCTGGGCCACCTCCCCCATATGGGCAATGCCGACCTGATCGCGATCTGGGCACAGCACCAGACGGGCCGCCTGCAAATCCTGACGGTAATCGCCATAGCTGCGGTACTTCTTGGAGCCACCCAGGGTAGTGGTCGCGGGAATACCGATCGCCCACAGGGCATCCGCGCAGCCTTCCCCCTCTACCATCCAGATAGGTTGACCGATGGATATGGCATTCTGGACATCGCGGTAGCGGTAGATCGGCACCTGGGATCTAATCTCAGGGGTCAGTCCTTTGACCCATTGCGGCCCGTTCCAGTGGTACTGCACAAAAAACTTGGCACCGTTGCCCCGATCCACCCGCGTCACCTTCACCAGCGGCTGGCCGGTTCGACTGGGATAGAAATAGTCCTGCCGCTGCTGGGGGCGAACCGGCTTCTCGGGTGAGGCGGTGGCTGCAAAGTATTGCCCCCACATGCCATCGGCTGTCGCGCCCCGATAGACGTAGCCGTCTACCGCCCCATCCTGATCTATGTGGGTGTGGCAGAACACCACCTCCTCATTCCAGCGGCAGTCTTGGTCTTTGATGCGTCCACAAATCGGACAGGGGCGCGATCGCCCCGAGTAAATGTACTGTGCCATGGTTAGCTCCTAAATTTAGGAGCCAGGCCACCACAATCAACCGGCTGTTTTTAACCGTCAGCTGTGCCCAGGGTAGACATTTTCGATGTCTTTGCTATAGTTGAAGGCACCACTTCTATCAGCAGGTTAATGACCTGAGCGGTTCGGCAAAAACTGCATCAGGATATTGATTAGCCTGGCTCAGAAAATAAACAAAGAAAGTCTGACACCCTTACTGCGTTGTAGTTAGGGTGTTTTTTCATAGGCCTCAAGAATGAGATGGTAAGCCTAGCTCTTCATCACATACTTGATAAACTATCGAGATACTAAGGTGGCTTAATGCCCCTGAGATTATCGGCGACTAGATCGCTGAGGAATTTTTCGCTGGTTACTCAACAAACTAGCCTGATAAATTTCAATTGCCCGTTGATGAGCCGCTGGGTCATGGCGGTTGTGAAGCCAGTCCTTAATCAGTTCCAAGTTGTAGCGGATGCAGCGACTATTCACTCGAACCCAGTGGACGCCCTCGATCAACAGTCCCTGCACCCGATAGCGCCTCAAGGTTGTACCGCTGAGCTTCAGCGACTGGATAGCTTCCTGCTTGCCGACAAATTGAACCATGGGTCATCCTTCCTCGCTTATACCGTTGAGGCCAAATCTCATGGGGTGGCAAGCCAAGTTTGCCTGCCACGACCTGCTCGACGCGACGCGATCGCTGTCGAGTTAAGGCATGGGAGACTGCCGAGGTGCCAATATTCAGTTCTTTTGCGATGCTGGTTAAAGTCCAGCCCTGCTTGCGTAGAGCTGCTTTAATGTCTTCCACATGCATAGAATTGTCTTAGCTCCATCAATATATCGATGAAGCTAGCAATAAATAGTTTGCACGTCAAGTGCTATAATTTGCACCTGCAATTAATATAACTCTTATGACTAATCCCTTACCTGACGAGGCGCAGGCGGATGCTAAGGAAGTTGATCAGTTTCCAATTCGTTTGAAACAGGCGGTCGGCGATAAGAGTATACGGGGCTTTGCCAGAGACTGCGGGTTTTCTGACACCGTGCTCCGCCAATATTTCACTGGCCAAAGCGAACCAACCCGTCCAGCTCTGCTTGCCATAGCACGCACAGCCAATGTCAGTGTCGAGTGGCTGGCGACTGGCCAGCCTTTAGCGGGGGCTAAGGGTTCATCCAAAGCTTCAGTCGAAAATTATGTTTATAAGGATCCGCTGGCCTTTGGGACAGCCTGGCTCCAGAAAGAGTTTCCCAATGCCTTTGAAAATTTGCTACTTACCCAGGTAGTCGATGAAAGTATGGAACCGACCCTTTGCCTAGGAGATTTAGTGTTGGTAGACACCAACAATCGTGATGTAGGAACCGTGAGTCATGGCATTTACCTACTCAAACTCAATGATCGACTGTTAATCAAACGCTTGCAGTACGTAGCCGATAATACGCTTAGAGTGCTCAGTGACCACCCTGCCTATGAAGCATTCTCAATTCAGCCATCTGAGATATCCAGTGGCCTCAGTCTCATGGGGAAAGTGGTCTGGTTTGGGCGCAAACTATACTGAAAACTGCGCTTGGCGCTTATATTTCTGGTAAGCGAGGGCGGCTGTTGACGTTACCTGCGTAATTTCGGTAAAGCGTCTGCACATCGTGCCCTGTTAACTGAGCTACTTCCACCGGATTCATACCTTTATCCAGGGCATGAGAAATCAAGGCATGTCGGGTATTGTAAGGTCTTTGATAATCAATACCTAACTTAGTTAAAATCTTCTGCCATCCTCGTTGGGCAAAGTTTTTTGCATCGATAGGAGCTCCTTTCGGCCCCTTAAAAACTAAATCATTGGGATCACTATTAGCTTGCCTCAATCCTTGAAGCATTGTCTGCAATTTAGACGTCAGAGTGATATACCGAGACCGGTTCGTTTTTGTGGCTTTCTGTTTTCCTTTGACTAAAGCCTCACCAATCCAGATGGTTGAGCAATCCTCAGAGATATGTTTCCACCGTAGGCCCACAACCTCTCCGGTACGGCAACCACTTCCAAAGCGAAACTCCACAAAATTGACGTAATGGCGATAATAACGATTAGCTTTAAATGCCTCAACAATTAATTTTATTTCTGCCTCGGTGAAAGGCTTAGGCATTTGTTTTGGCGGAACCTTAATTCTTAAAGGCATATCTACCCAAGGATTAGATTCAACTAAAGCCTGCTCGATCCCCCACTCCCAGCAAGCCTTTAACAGTCCCAGGCGTTCTCGAATGACAACCTTGGATAAATCTTGAGAGTCATACCAGCTGGTGAATTTTTCGGCCTCGGCTACACTGACTTCAGCAACCGAGCGGGCTTTAAAGAATTCCTTCAAATAGTTCAGCAGTCCACGGTATTTATCCAGGGTGGCCGAAGCGACTGTCTTTGCTTTGTGCCAGATGAATTTGTTGAATAGGCCTGTAACAGTCAGCTGGCTGCGATTGGGAAGCTGCAATTTATAGGCTCGAAGCGTTGGATCGAAATGCCCTGACATCATGTCGAGCTCGATTTGAGACGCTTTGGCCTCTGCCACTCTCCGGTTCGTGATGGTGTCAGGGAGCCCAATAAACAGAAAATAGCGTTCCCCTTTGTAACGCCAGCCCAGACGCAATCGATCTCGGTCGCTGGTCACCGAGACGGTGCCCTTCTTAGCTCTAGCAGTATTAGCCATGGTGAAAGCCCCACTGAGAATGGAGCGAATGGAGGGAGGGAGTCTTTCGATCCATTTTCGATCCAAATTCTAACCAAAATGGCCAAAAGTGGCATAACAGTACCTGGCCGCAGGGACTTAGCGAGGCTCTGAATCATCTTGTTGATGGACGATACAACCCTTGATATGTATAGATTTTAGAAAATGGAGAATAGGGGATTCGAACCCCTGACCTCTGCGGTGCGATCGCAGCGCTCTACCAACTGAGCTAACTCCCCGTCTAGCAATTCATACTAGCCTACATCTTGCCCCAGCCTCAACAGTGATTGCACAGCAGTATAAACCACAGCCCTAGCCTCATAGTGAGACCGAGTATCACGAATATTTTCGGAATTACTGGGGCTTATAGTTCACCTGTTCATAAACAAGTGTCTTTCAAACCGTTTTGGATAAACGTTGAGCTAGTCCTGGATGGCGTAAGTTTAGCTACCCAGCAACAGGTGTTTAAGACGGTTTCTGTCAAAGAAAATTCTCCATCAATCAGCGGTGAGATCGTAGGGGCATTGGCGCAGCTAAGCCAACGGCTTTACAGTTGTTTGCCCGATGCGGGAAAGTTCTTTGCCAGAGATGACCCAGACTCCTTGCCTGAGTTACTGCCTAGTCGCGAAATTTCTGTTAAGGAGGCCTAGTCACGAAATATGCTGACCTTGTTGGCATGCTTCAGTTCTTACTCAGCATGTTGAAATATTCCGCAGGGGGAGTAGACAGGATTCCATAAATTTATTTTCATGGAGTTTAGGGTAATTCATATTCATACTAATCCCTCATCCGCTCACAAGAGTTCAAAGAGTTGCCCTACGTCTAACACAGTTATTTGCTGGGTCAGAGCTAGACAAAATCAGCCAAAATCAGCATGTTCAAAGCTCAAACTTGTCAGATTGAGGTGCGAGGTCTAGCAGAGATGACATATAAGTTACGGCAGGCTTATAAGTTACGGCAGGCTTACTTGACTCTCGACTGCATAGACTTAACCCAGCACCCCACATGTTTGTTCAAGCATCGCTCTAAACCAGTCAGAATGTTGAGTGGTATGTGCTGTGCTTACCCTGTTCAACATCCTGACCTCAGGGATGCTTCTTATTTAAAGCTGTTTAGAGCTACTGCTAGCAGTATTCCCAGCGTCTGATGTTTGAACTGGGATGTATCAGCAAAGCGACTCAAACGCTAGATACAGCCAGAATATCAGGGCTTATGGGGCCATTGTTCAGTTCAAACACTAAGTTTAGCCTTATGGTCACTGTCACTAGGGAACAGTTCCACACCTCACCAATACGGGAGTAGCCAGTATAGGAGTAGCCAGCGGTTGAGCTTCATCACGCTACTAAGGCCACGAGAATTGGATGTCCGTGGCGTTGCTTTAAAGATTGTCTAATTCGTTTTCCCTCTGTCAACTCGTCAATATGCCAGTGATTGAACGCTTATTTGAGGTGGGCTCATTTATACCCCATGGGCATTGCTACCTTTGGAACCCTAATCTGGTGGGGCTGCACCTCGTTTCAGATGCGCTGATTGCCCTAGCTTATTACTCCATTCCGTTAACGTTGGTGTACTTTGTGCGGCGGCGCAAAGATCTACCGTTTAACGCTATTTTCTGGATGTTTAGTCTGTTTATTGTGGCCTGTGGCACCACGCATCTGCTGTCTATCTGGACGCTATGGCACCCAGCCTATTGGCTTTCGGGATCGGTCAAGGCTTTTACCGCGGGGATTTCGGTGTTTACAGCAATTGAACTGGTGCCGATTGTGCCTCAAGCGCTGGCGCTGCCGAGCCCCGCTGCTCTGGAGCAGACTAACCAAGCCCTGCAAGCTGAAATTGCGGAACGCATTAGGGTAGAGCAGGAGCTGAAGCGCTACCAGTCACAGTTAGAAGAGTTGGTGGCGGAACGAACCACACAGCTAGAAGCGTCAAACCGCCAGATGGAGGGCTTGCTTGAGGCGGCGCAGGCGGCGCAAGGGTTGGCTGAGCGATCGCGCACTGAGATCGAACGCTATGCCGAACGGCTAACTTTAGCGTTGGATGCGGCACAGATGGGGTCTTGGGATTGGGATTTGACTACTAATGCGGTGGTGTGGACGCCGACGCAAGAACAGATTTTTGGCTATGAGCCCGGGCAACCCAACCGCACCTATGAGGATTGGAGGTGTCGAGTACACCCCGATGATTTGGCTAAAACAGAGGCGCAAATTGAAGCGGCGATCGCCAACTGTGGTGCTGAGCTTATCTGTGAATATCGCATTGTGTTACCCACGGGTGAGCAGCGCTGGGTTGACACCTATGGCCGCTGTTACCGCGGAGAAGACGGTAAGGCTTTGCGGATGGTGGGTGTGGTGTCAGATACCACCGCACGCCATCAGAATGAGCAAGCCCTGCGCCACAGCGAACAAACTGCTCAGCGGCAGTTTAGCGAAATTGAGGCGATTTACGTCACGACCCCAATTGGGCTATGCGTGCTAGATACCGAAGCACGCTATGTTCGCATTAACCAACATCTAGCCGATATCAATGGCCTCTCAATTGCCGAACATGCTGGACGCACGGTTCAAGAGCTTCTACCAGACATTTGGGACACACTGCAAACCTATTTCTATCGAGCTTTAGAAACAGGCGACCCCATTCTGAACACTGAAATCTGGGGGAGTACCCCAGCGCGGCGGGGCAGTGACCGCGTGTGGCTGGTGAGCTTTTGCCCGATTAAGGACGAGGGTAGCCGGGTTTGGGCGATGAACCTAACGGCGCAAGAAATTACTGAACGGAAGCGAACAGAACGTGCCCTGCAAGAGCGAGCCAGTGAGCTAGTGCAGGTTAATCGGTTGCTGTCAGGTGTTACCCATCAGTTGCGCAAGCGCAATCAAGAACTTGACCAGTTTGCCTATGTGGTGTCACATGATCTAAAGGCACCGCTGCGGGCGATCGCCAACCTATCTGAATGGCTTGAAGAAGACCTAGATAAGAACCTCTCAGACGACAGCAAAGATCTGCTCAACCTGATGCGGCTTCGGGTTTATCGCATGGAGGCGCTCATTAACGGGCTGTTGGAATATTCTCGTGTGGGGCGAGTCGAAACTACCACCAGCGAAGTCAACGTTCAATTGTTGTTAGAAGAAATGATCGACTCTTTAGCACCGCCAGCCGGGTTCAACGTCACTATCGCGTCACCCATGCCCACTTTTAAAGCCAAGCGCATCTTGCTAGAGCAAGTCTTTTCTAACCTCATTAGCAACGGCATTAAGCATCATGACCACACTGCCGGACACATCAGCATTCATTGTGCGGATGGCGGAGAAGATTTCTACGAATTTTGGGTGACGGATGATGGCCCTGGCATCGACGCTGGTTATCACGCTAAGATTTTCACTATTTTTCAAACCCTTAAGCCCCGCGACGAACAAGAAAACACCGGGATTGGGCTATCTATTGTGAAGAAGATTGTGGAAGAAGGCGGCGGCACGATCACCGTCGAGTCAGTACTCGGGCAGGGCACAACCTTCCGCTTTACTTGGCCAAAGTGTCCCAAAGAATGCAAATAGGGCTAACTGCTAGCGATCAAGCACATTGGGTCAAGCACGTTGGGCATTGCTGAATTGTAGATGTTAATTGCACCCATCCTCAACCCCCTTCAGCAAGCTAAGGACATCGCTTATCCTTTAAAACTTTAGGAGAAGCAAACGAGAGATCCTGGCTCATTGCCCTTGAGAGAGGGCTAGGGCGTGTCATCAATTCTGACTACAAGCCTTCTTTCATCAGCATTGCCACGCCCGACTAACAAACAGGCTAGAGGCTATAACCCCTTATTTTTGGGTCAGCCGCAGTCAATTTGCTGAGCTGATTTTAATCCAACCTGAGTTCGGGATAAGCTCAAACCCTTAATGTGCCGTGCGCGATGCGCACGGCACATTAAGGGTTTTGGGACATCGCGCGTCGCGCGATGTCCCAAAACCCTCTTATCCCGAACTGACGTTAATCCAACTTAACTGTTGGAGCCAGATAAACCAGCATGGGTTCTCTGGTTGTTACTTGGTTAGAACACCCGGCTCTAGGTTAAGGAACGGCACGGCCCCGTTGCCCCCTAGCACCTGCGGGAACTTGCCATCCCACTTTTCAATGGCCTGTTTCTGCAATAGCTCGGATGTGAGGGTTTCGCGCAGCAGACGCTGGGCTTCGGCTTGCCCCTTGGCGCGGTTGATGGTGGCTTCGGCTTCTTGCTCGGCTTCGCGCGCTACATAGACTGCCCGCTGGGCTCGCTGCTCAGCTATTTGCTTTTCTTCAACCGCTCTAGAGAACTCTATCGAAAAGTTTAAATCCACCACGCTGGTATCGAGAACGATGATGCCGTACCGGTTGAGCCGCATGCCGAGGGCTTCATCAAAGTCTTGCTTCAGTTCTTCTCGCTTGGTGATGGCTTCTTCTACGGTGCGTCGTGCTGCTGCCACTTTGAAGGATTCTTGCGTTTGGGGCGCAATGATCTTGGACACAATATTTTGCAATGTGCCCTGGGTGCGGCGAATGGTGACCACCTCAATGGGGTCTAGACGGAAGTTGATGGCAAAGCTGGCAGAGAGCTGCTGCAAGTCTTTGGTAGAGCTTTGAGCGGGCACCTCAAATTTCTGCACGGTGAGATCGTATACATCCACCTTGGCGATGAGAGGCGGCTTAACATGCACCCCTTCTAGCAGGACGCCGTCTCTGGCTTTGCCCAAAATGCTCAGCACACCAGCTTCGCCAGGGTTGATGATGATAAAGGAATTCAGACCGATGATGGTCAGCAGTCCCACCAGGCTAAGCACGATGAGGGTAGGAATGCTGGGCTGTTCTTTCATAGGAGAGGTTGAGTTAGATAGGGCGTTTCCCTTGCACCCTAGCACTCTTTGGGCGGCTGATGCGGACATGGTGCTGCTTGAGCGCATGGGAACTGTGCTGCGCTGGAGTGGGGTGTAGCTGGCTATGCTATGCCAGTTTTAGCCCTTCTGCTAGTTAACGTCAGTTCGGGTTAAGAGGGTTTTGGGGCATCGCGCGACGCGCGATGCCCCAAAACCCTTAATGTGCCGTGCGCGTCGCGCACGGCACATTAAGGGTTTGAGCTTATCCCGAACTCAGGTTAGTTAGTGTCTGGCCCGTCGGCTGGCGCTGGAGTGGTGTCGGGGGGCGGCAGCGGCTGGAGGTCGCCCTCGCGTTTGAGCAACACACGGACGTCGAATTGGGTGGTGCGATCGCTCCGAATGGCAGAGGTAATGCCGATCTGACGCATCGCCTCTAGGATTGCATCGCTGCTGCTGCCTGGCAGTTGAGGCAGGAGGGGAATAGGGATAGAACGATTAACCTGGCGCAGCTGTTCCACATCAATTAAAACTCGGCCATTGTAGGCGGCGAGGTCGAGAGATTGAGTTGCAGTCGCGAGGTCACTATCGCTGAGGGGCTGAGCGGGGGCGGGCAGCAGCGCATTCACCACGGATGTCCCCAGGACAAAGAAGGCGGTTCTGCCGTCGAGCCAGCCATGACTGGCCGTGAGGGAGCCAAAGCGCGACACCCAGTTGACGACGGGCTGTCCGCCGATGTCGGCGGCGCTAATTTGATAGCGGTAGCGGTTGCCCATCACATCATCTAGCCGCTTGAGGGTGTTTTCCGTGGTGGGGCGATCGCTCGATTCTGCCATTAACACCAGCCCGGCTTGCTCTGGGGCATTCCCCGAGGCTGCGTTGGGAGAGGGCTCTGGCGCGATCGCCACCAAGGCCAGGGCAAACTCCCCATCCATCCAATTCACAAAATCTTGATCGAGCGCTAGCCCGGTTGAGCCCACGATGGCTTCGTGTAGCGTGTTGGGGTTGAGGGGGTTGCGGGGGTTGGCGACCGGCTGCTGACGGTAGGTCTCCCAAAAGTCTTTGAAGTTGTCGCCTGAGACAACCATGAGCGCATCGTCGGGTAGCAGGTCGAGCAGTCCGCCTGCCTGGTTCGAGACGGTGTGGCGATCGTCTCCCTCTAGCGGCAGCCAGCCCATGCCCCGCAGCCGCAGACCGCTGGCTTCGAGCGATACGGTAGCCGCCACGCCTTGGTTGCGCTGAATGGGCGATAGGCCCAGGAGTGGCGCAGGCTGGGCAGAGCGGGCGATCGCCCACTCTTTCATCCCTGGGCCATTTAGATAGATGCGCGCCAGGGGCTGGGTGGCGGCCACATCGCGCAGGGCTTCGCCATAGGTGGCAATCTGCTCTAGCGATGGCTCGCCCTGGTCGGTATCAATTACCGCGTCGAGGGCAGCAGACTGGTTGGTGATGATCAGGTAGCGATCGCCCAGCAGCATGGCCGCTAGGGTGCGATCGCCATCCACAAACTCTCGAATGGCTTGCCCCCGATAGGTGCGAGAGCTGGCGGTGGTCTGGGGCGGACTCAGGTCTGCTAGGGCTTGCTGCGCCTGCTCAACATCGGTCACGGGGAGCACCGCAAGCAAGGGCCGCTGGGCATCCTGCTCGACAAAGCTAGGCGTCGGCAGTTCGATAATGGCACCCTCGGGCGTGGCGATCTCTGCGCCTAGCTCTGGCTCCCCATCGGCCTCGCCGTCTATAGGCGCGTCTGGCCTGTCTGCTTCTAGACTATCTTCAGACAAGTTGGGATCTTCAGACGAGTCAAGAGACGGTGACGGAGCAACAGGCGGAGATTGCTCTAGTAAATCTTCCGCAGAAGGCAGCAAGGCCAGGGTCACTTCGCTGCCCAGCCAGGCCGCGGTCGCGCGGTCGATCTGCAAACCATTTTGGGTTAACAGGCGATCGCGCCACTGCACCAGTTGCTCATCCAGCACGGCGCGCGAGGCCGGTGTGCCGAGCGCGCGCAGCCGTCGCCATTGGGTGGGGTCGGTGGAAATCGACACCGCCATCAGCGTGGTTTGGGGCAGCACATCCACGCCAGGTGGCACATCTTGCACCGCCACCGTGCGTCGATCTACCAAAAAATAGCCCAAGGCTCCCCCCATGCCGAGGGCGATCGCCCCACCCAACAGCACCGCCCGTATCGTGCGTCGAGAGCGGATTACGGACGCGGGCTTTGATGGGGCTTTTGGATTACGTCGTGGCTGGGGCGATCGCCCGGTGGGCTTTCCCTTTGGTTTCATGGCGGGTCTCCGGTGCATCAGCTAGGGCAGCGCCGCTCGCAACCCAGTGCGGCAGTCGCTCAGTCATCGAGCGCCGCTAATCGCAACTGACGGAAGATTCTGTCAGCCTTGCAGCAGCACCTTGACTCCTATAGTAGGAGCTGCCCTGGCAATTGGTGCAGGGCTCCAGCCGCATTAGCTCAGGGGGTCAGGGGTGAGGCTGGGGGCGATCGCCGCAATCAGCGCCGAATAGTCTGACTCCGCCAACCCAGTCGCACAGGCATCTTCTAGAAGGTGCTGAATGCCCTCTAGGCTATCGGTTCTGATCCCTCCGGCATTCGCCGCCTGCAAAAACAGGCGCGTATCCTTGAGCAAATGCTTTGTTGGAAAGTTGGGCTGATCAAAGCGACGGTCTACCATGCGCGATAGTTTCTTATCAAAGGTCGGTGCATAGAGGGCACTTTGCCGCAGAATATCCATAAAAATATCTTCATCTACGCCCTGCTGCTGCACCAGGCTCAGGCTTGTGGCAAAGGCCGTTGTTAAGGAAGCGATGAGCTGATTCAGCGCGAGCTTTAGTGTTGCAGCCGCACCCACGTCGCCAATCCACTCCGGCGTGCCCAATCGCTGCAGCAGCGGCAGGCACAATTCAAACAAGTCAGGAGACCCACCCACCATAATTTGCAGCGTGCCTTCTTTGGCTTGGGGAATGCTGCCGAGCACGGGCGCTTCCAGGTAGTCGCCCCCGTGGTCGGCAACGGCAACGGCCAGTTCGCGGCTTTCGCGGGGGGCAATGGTGCCCATCTGCACCACGATGCATTGGTCTAGGGCAGAGCGGGCCGACTCTGTCAGCAGCACGGCGTCAAGGGCAGGGCGATCGCTCACCATCAGCAGCACCACGTCGCAGGCTTGCAGCACTGCCGCCGCAGAGGGGGCGATCGCCGCACCCAAATCCTGTAGCGTCGCCAGTTTTCCCGGTGTCCGGTTATAGACCAGCAATGACTCTACCCCCGATGCCAGCAGCCGCTGCGCCATCGGCAGCCCCATCAGCCCCGTCCCGATTAGTCCTACGGTTAGATCTGTCATGGCATTCATCCAGCCTTCAAGTTGGGTCTGCGTCGGCCTCTAGGAGAGGTGCATTTTGAGCACTGAGCGAGGCGCACGCCGCACATAGCAGCGGATAGTATCGGCCCCGAGCTTGCTCATCGCCTCATAGCGGTGACAACCCGAAAAGCCATAGTACTGGCCCTCAACTTCTAGCACATCAATCGGCTCTTGCTGCCCAATCTCGCGAATAGACTCCATCAAAGCCAACACTTTGGCTGGGTCGTTTTGACGAAGCAAAGGACGACGAATTTGGTTTAAGGGAATATCAACAACACGCATACACAAGACTCCACAGCCTGACTTACAAGGATGAACAAGAGGGGCGATCGCCCCTCTCACTTCCTAAAGTGTAGTCGTTATGAGTTTGTTTTGCAAGAGTTACGGATTGCCATCTGGCGGCGAATCTCGCTCTAGCAGAACGCGAATGCGCTGCAGCTCCGTCAAAATGCTGCGCAAGAGTTCCTGCGTCGCCGTTTCAGCAGATTCCCGCACCTCAATTCGCACCTGTTTAATGCCAAGCTCATCCCCCGCAAAACGACTCACCTCATTGGGGTGAAACATCAGCGCCTCCTCCTTGTTCTGGCGCAGCTCAGGATTAAGCTTGGTTGGGTCGTAGGGAGGGTTGAGTAAATCGGGGTCGGTATTGGCATAGCGATAGACCGAGGCGCGCGATCGGTTCAGCACCTTTTGCACCGCCTCAATCGTCATCAACCCCTCAGAATTGGTTGATACTTCTACATCCATAGCTTGCTCATGGGGCATCAACTGCGGGTCTTAATAGCACTACTTTTAATAGGTCTACTATAGAAGCCTAAAACCCCCAGTAGCGCCGTGGCCCAGTGTCTAAATGCACCACATTAGGTAGATTGCTATAAATGCCAATGCCCCCATTCCACCAAGGAAACACAGCATTAGCAACGGCCCGCCCGCTAAGCCCAGCCACCTGCAAATCAGCCGCTCTACCAAACAAATGTTGACTGCGAGACGCCCCCCCCACTGCTGCATTCACATCTGGCGGACGGTACCAAGAATTGACCCGAAACGGACGGCCAATCTGATTGCGTGCCCGCTGCAGCTCTCGCGCTAAGGTTACAATATCGCGGGCGATCGTAGCATTGGCAGGAATGCGCGCGCCATTGCGGGTTGCCTCGCCCCAAGAAAAATTGCCGTTGGGGATAATCGGCTGTCCGGTAAAGACCCGGCCAATCCCCGGCACCTGAAACGGAGTTCCCGGAAAGGTGGACGGCGGTGGTGCGGGTGGGCGGGGTTGAGGATACACCACGCGGTTGTCTAGCAATACCTGGGCATGCTGGTCAAAGACATACCAGGTATTCAAGCCGTTGATATTATCTTTGGGATACTTAATCGAGAAGCGAATGTGATTGTTAAAGGAGCCAGAGGCATCGGCAAAGGCATAGCTCCCCACAATGAGGTTGGTGCCACTCGTCACTGACACCCGTTCGTTAGCCGGAAGCTGAGACGATTGCAGCGGTCGCCGCTTAAACACCGTGTTTTCAGTAATCTTCAGCACAAAGTCGCTGGGTTCAATTTTGGGATAAACGACATCACCATCGAACTCAACAAAGGCATGGAATTTGTAAACATACCAAGAGCTTCGCTCTTGCAAAAAGTCGCTCTCATTGCGGATGGCAATCCGCACATGATCATTAAAATCACCTAGCCGATCTGAATAGGCATAGGAGTGCAGCAAAAACCGTCGCCCCTGAGGCACACTCACAGTTTCACCAGGGGCCAGCACCGACGATTGCAGTGGTCGTTGCTTGAACACTGTCCCTTGCACTACTTCTAGAATTGGCGTCGACGATTGATCCTCATGGGGATAAACCACCACCCCGTCAAATTCTACCTGTGCGGCAGAGCTGTGGATAAACCACGTGTTAAACCCTTGAATGCTACGACCGAGCAGCGCAAATTTGATATGCCCGTTGAAATCTCCGTCGGCATCGGCATAGGCATACGACTGAATTTCGTAGACAGTGCCCGCCCTAACGTTGTGGCGCTCGTTATTGCTGAGCTGTACCAGCGGCTCTGCGCGGAGCTTGAACTGGGTGTCGCGGTTAATTCGTAAGGTGCGCTTTACCATAAGGTCTTCTCGGGTTGGAGCTGGTTGATGCAAGGTAAGCAGAGGGTTGCAGCACTGGGGCTGGTCGAGTTTCCACAACAGATCTCACCATAGTAGAGCCAAATGATAGAGCAGAGGATAGGTATAGAGCCCCTGCGTTACCCAGGTTGTAGACTTCACCACATCGTTCCTATATGGAATAAGGCTAAGACAAGTAAGCGCTGTCGTCACGGGATGAGTGGCTGTCGCGCTGAGGAGCGATCGCACAACTCTAGTGCGTTTCGGCACCGCCTGGTTGAAATTTAGTCTGCTCTACAGGTGTCTTTTTTAATCCCTTGTTTCTTATACACCAGATACATTAAACCAGCTTTGTAATTTCGTTATTGCTGGTTTTAAGGATATGACCCAACAGCCCCCAGTATGAGCCGCTATTTTTAGCCCTTCCGATACAAGCAGCACCAAATACTAGAACCTGTGCTGGAGCCAGTGCGAATTGCTGATTGCATGGGGAATCATTGCGGGTTGCAGCCACGCGATGGATGTTACATACAAGAATTTAAGAGTTCGCGCATCAAAAGCTCCCGTAAAAATGCATAAGTCCGCATAGAACTCCATAGAACCGCATAAAAAAGGAGGGTGCGTTAAACGCGCCCTCCTTTTCCATACAGTAAATCTGTCGGTAATCACGTTGCAAATCACATGTGTGCTACCTGCAACGCTGTTCGCAACGTGATTGGTAGCTGCATGACGAACCAATCATCAAAGCTAATCACATCGTTAGGCTGCAACAGCCATGAACTGCCTGGTTTGATTCTTCAATTGGACTACTTCAACTCGAATCAATTAAACCGTTGTGCTACGGGTAAGCATGCTCCACAGCCAGATGGCGATGATAGCACCCAACACGGCCACAATCACACCAGGGATGCTGAGGGAAGTCGCTGTAAAGGCCAGCGACCCTTCAGTGAGCAAGGTTACCAACGTCCCCCCAATGAATGCACCCACGATACCTAGTAGCATCGTACCCAGGATGCCGCCACCCTGACGACCGGGAACAATGGCCTTGGCGATCGCACCAGCCAGCAGACCCAAAATGATCCAAGCGATAATGTTCATAATTTTGTTAAACCTCGAAACTTCAACACTAATGAAAGAATATCAAGAATGGTCGGGTGAATTAATCCGTCAGAAGAGATATCTCAGTTCATCAAAAGGCTAATGAATAATCTGACGAACTAATCAAAAGGATGACACAGCTCGGCAGGATACGATTAGCTGAAGCCTGCTTGGCACGTGAATTAGAGTGTTTCGTCTAGTGAGCGCTACAGAGATATATGCCCTCATTACATCTGATTATAATGCTAAAACGGCAAGCGTAAATCGAGCTTGATTGCTAACATTCGTACGCAAAACGTTGCAATGATGCAGCCCAGCATAGCAAGAGTGTTGTCTAGCCTGATATCTCGCAGCAGCACATATACAAACGCGCCCAGCAAGGCACACACGGCATAAAGCTGAGTGCGAATGAGAAAAATCTGCGGCACTTCTGCAAAAAACACATCCCGAATCACACCGCCAAAAGTTGCGGTGATCATGCCCATAACAGGGGCTACGTAGCGGTGGGTGTTGTAAGTGAGCGCATAATAGGTGCCGAGATAGCTAAACAACCCCAGCCCTAATGCATCTAGCACAATGATGAATCGACGGGTGCGGCGATCGCCCTGAAGCGGAAAAGCCACCGCAACCACCGCCGTGATCAGGACAGTAACGATATAGATCGGGTGCTGTGTCCAATAGAGGGGATGGCGATCGAGCAGCACATCGCGCAGCGTCCCACCGCCAAAGGCCGTGACAAACCCAATCACAAGCGACCCAAAGAAATCGAGATTGCGTTTGCGTGCTTCGACAACACCGCTGAGCGCAAACACAAACACGGAGGCCCATTCCACCCCCAACAGCACCAGTTCACGAGTCATCTGCGGTACGTAGACAAGCCGACCAAGACAGGGGTGTGTACCGTAGATACTGCATCACACCGTTCTGACTTTACCGCAGGACTTGGCACCCTGTTCGTGGTCTAGACGGATTCGCTCAGATTCGCTGAGAGTGCCTGGGTTCGGCAAGTAGGGTTGTGGAATCCACCGTGACGCGAGGGTGCTCCACCTGTTCCACACCGTCAGTACTCATCCGCGCTGCGGGCACGCGTAGTGATGATGAAAAGGCCACTGATCAAACGTAAGATCGAGGCTTAACTCCTGAATATGAGTCGGTTTAGCGTTGATTTAGCCCACCAGTGCGGGGCTAAATCAACGCTAAACCGTACTGCCCGCGTCGCAGGCAGTACGGTTTTAAGCATTTGCCGAACTGGCATTAACTTGAACGCAGCCTGATCCAACCCAGGCCGTGAATTCAGCGGGTCTTAGCGTCCTCAACTCAGGATGATTGCAGGGAGTCAACGATCGCCTTAACCCTTTAAAGGCATTAGTTCACTGCGACAACGGTGGCAGGCAGATTAGATTGACTGAGCCGTTGTATCATGGCTTCTGCGGCGGGGCGATCGCGGAACAGACCTGCCTGCATCACCACCTGACCATTAACCACCGTGCGAAAGGCATCAGGAACTACCGAACGAATGCGCTGTTGCGCTGTGGGGCTGCTGTCATTCACAACGACGCGATAGCTAAAGCCCAAATCTGCGGCTAGGCGCGGCGAAGAAAACTGGGGCGTGCCTGAATAAACGGGAGCGGCATTGCCCCAAGAGCCTTGGTTAACGCCCACAGAGGGCAGCGTTCCGGGGGTGTGGCCGGTGGGAGTTGGGGGCGCACCCGGCACGGGCAGCACTGCAATATCTCCAGGGCGGGACACAGCAGGCGGAGGCGGCAGCGGCGACCCTGCCATAGGCGGCGTAGTTGGCGTAGGCCGTGTCACCACAATCGAGGCAGGCGGCGGGGTGACGGGCGATGGGGTGGGCCGTGTCACCACAGTCGAGGCGGGCGGTGGCACGGGAATGTTGATGGGTGAGCCTGCGGTGGGCACGCGAGGCGGATTAGCCGCAACGGGCGCAGGGCTCGGTTGGGCTGGGATGGGCCGAGACGCAATGGGCGCGGGGCTGGGTTGGGCTGGGGCGGGCCGAGACGCGACTGGAGCTGGGGTGGGCGTGCTAGGTCTCCCGGTCGCCGAAGCTACCAGTGTGGGCAGGGCGGTGTCGTTGGTGAGGTAGACATGCCCTAACTGCTGGCCGTTATAAACTCGGCGAGTAAGGCGCCAGCCGGAGTTTAGCTGAATTTGCCCAAAGGTGCTCGGGACGCTGCTAGTGCGACCCACTTCGAGGCGGTGAGAGTTGTCACTGGGCACCGCATAGAGTACGACAGCATTGCTCACGCGTTCGGTTCGCAGGCTATAGCGCAGTCCCAAATCTTGGCCTGCGACGCGAACAGAATAGCCGTTGCGGTCGGTAGCGCGGGCACAAATTCCGGTGAAGTCAAAGTTGAGCAGAAGCGGTTCTACAGTGCCGCCACTTGTTCGCCAGCAAGCGCGATCGCCCCTGACCTGTTCCAAAATTGTAGGGCGACTGCCGCCAGCGGTAGCCATCACGACAAATCGACTTTGATCAACTTCTGCACTCGCAAATGTGGCCGCTGCGGCTGCGCTAAACACGCCACCGGCTCCTAGCCCTACTGCTGTTAATGCGGTGAGACTCAACCAGCCTGTCGGTTTCATAATTTCTCTCGTCTTTGATGATTGATAGGGTGAGGCATTGTGGCAGATTCCCTGAGATTCAGCCGATTGGGGGATGGCTACGCATCATACTTCCATTCGGGTTTGACCTGATCCGTGCATTTTTTTAAGGGAGCACATAAATTTATGGGCATCCGGTGCACTGGGGCCGAGTGGCGCGATCGCCCGACACGGTATTCCTCTGTTCAACCCCCAGCAGCACCCCAATCTACGGTGTAAAGTGCGATGCAAAACCTGGCCCCAAGCGAATGCCGGAGTGCCGATGGTCTGGAGCGTTAGTTGAGGAAAAGCTACGGCTTTAGCCTACGCATCGTTGCACCGGTCAGCGCTGATCTACGGTTGACGATGCGTGAGTTGGCCTGTTAACTATTCGGACGGGGCGATCGCCCAAAAAGTTTCAGAAAAGGATGAACGCCCCGAAATCGGATCGTTTGGATGCGGTTGGAGCGCTATGTAGCGCTATGTGCGGAACACATCGTTGAACCAGCCACCCCAATTGCGCAAGAAAAAAAGCACCCTGTAGGGTGCTTTTTTGAGGGGATGCTAGTACTCTGCGGCATAAGTCTTGCCACCTGTAGACCCTCATCCCCCAGCCCCTTCTCCCAACTTGGGAGAAGGGGAGCCAGATTCAAAGTCCCTCTCCCAAAAAGGGAGAGGGATTTAGGGTGAGGGCCAACGGGGTGGAAATTTACGCCGAGCGGTACTAGAACGTTAATCCTCAATCAAATTGATTCAACGGCTAGTCCAATCATAGCTAGCCACGATCCACAGACTCGCCCTAAAACCGCGTCAAAATGTAGAGCAGCGTAAAGAGCACAATCCAAATAATGTCAACGAAGTGCCAATAAATCTCGGCCATCTCTACGCCAGTGTGGTGCGAGCTAGAGTAGTGCCCCGAACGGCGCGATCGCCACAGCACGCCTAGAATCAGACAGACGCCGATAAACACATGCAGACCGTGGAACCCCGTCATTAAGTAAAAGCAGTTGGCGAATATATTTGACTTGAGCCCATAGCCCAAGGTGGCATATTCATACACCTGGCCGGCCAAAAACACAATGCCCATCACCGCCGTCACAATGTACCAAAGGCGTAACCCCTTCACATCATTCTTTTTCACCGCTGTGTCGCCCAGGTGAATCACAAAACTGCTCGATACCAGAATGACGGTATTGATTGTAGGCAGCAATAGCTCGACCTCGGTGCCTTCGGGCGGCCATTGAGCCGCCGCCCCTCGCAGCAGCAGGTAGGTCGCAAAAAACCCACCAAACATCAGCGACTCTGACGCTAAAAACGTCAGCAGCCCCCATACCCGCAGGTCGGGATGCGCCTCGTGCTCGTGGGCGATCGCCTCGGCTGGCATCGCGCCATCGATGAGAACTTCAGAGGTTTCAGAGGGAACAGTTGAACCTTGCATAGCGTTGTAAAAGTGGTTGAGACAAAAGTATTCAATGGCTAAGCCAGAGCAATGGGCCGCTCGCTCAGCCTTTCATTAACTGCTGTGAGGGGCGATCGCCTCCTCCACAGGCTCGACCTGTCCATTCAACCCCACATTCATGCCGTAATCATAAGGGCCATGGGTCACCACCGGCAGCACCTCCCAGTTTTCAACAATCGGGGGCGAATCCGTCGTCCACTCCAGCGTCAGCGCATTCCAGGGATTTCCGCTCGCCTTGGGTCCCTTAGACCAGCTCCAGATCACATTAAACAAAAAGGGCAGGATAGAAAACGCCAACACAAACGCGCCAAAAGTACAGAGTTTGTTCAGCGCCTCAAACTGGGGATCATACATCGCAACGCGGCGGGGCATTCCGTGCATTCCCAACTGGTGCATTGGCAGAAAGGTGATGTTCGTGCCGATAAAAGTCAGAACAAAATGGACACGCGCCCAGGTTTCATTCATCATCCGCCCTGTGATTTTGGGGAACCAGTGATAGATCCCCGCATACAAGCCAAACACTGACCCACCAAACAGTACATAGTGAAAGTGCGCCACCACATAGTAGGTATCGTGCACATGCACATCAAAGGGAGCCGCTCCCAGGGTGACCCCGCTCAGGCCGCCCAGCACAAACATTGACAGTAAGCCTACGGCAAACAGCATGGCGCCGGTGTAGCGAATTTTGCCACCCCACAGCGTTGCCACCCAGCTAAAGATTTTCACCCCTGTGGGCACCGCCACAATTAGTGTAGAGATGGTGAAAAATAGACGCATCCAGGGCGGGGTGCCGCTGGTAAACATGTGGTGCACCCACACAAACAGGCCAAGCAGGCAAATCGCCAAGCTGGAATAGGCGATCGCCTTATAGCCAAAAATCGGCTTGCGAGCGTGAACCGGAATCACCTCTGACATCACGCCAAAGATGGGCAAAATCATCAGATACACTGCCGGGTGCGAGTAAAACCAGAACAAGTGCTGATAAATCACCACGTTGCCGCCCTCTTCGGGCTTAAAAAACGAGGTGCCAAAATTGATATCAAACAACAGCAGCGTGAGGCCAGCCGCCAGCACGGGGGTAGACACCAGCGCCAGCACCGACGTTGCCACCATCGACCAGCAATATAGCGGCAGCTGATCCCAGCGCATGCTGGGCACCTTCATGAAAAAGATGGTGATCAAAAAGTTGACCGAACCCAAGATGGAGGAGGAACCCACCAACACCAACGCCAAAATCCACATGGACTGGGCCGTATTAGCCGTGATGGCGCTCAAAGGGGGATACGAGGTCCAGCCCGATTGAGCCCCACCAAAGAAGAAGCTGCCCAGCAGCAGCGCTCCCGCTGGCGGGTTGAGCCAAAAGGCGATCGCATTCAGCTTAGGAAACGCCATATCGCGCGCACCCACCATCAGCGGCACCAAAAAGTTACCAAAGCCCCCAATCGCTGCGGGCACCACCCAAAAGAAAATCATGATGGTGCCGTGGTTGGTCAAAAAGGCGTTGTAGAGCGCGGGGCTGATAAAGTCGGGATCTGCTGTGGCCAGCTCCGTCCGCATAGCGACCGCCATTAGCCCACCTATCAGATAAAACACAAAGGCCAGCACCAGATACTGAATGCCAATAACTTTGTGATCAATGTTGAACGTAAAGTAGTCGTACCACTTCCAGGGTTCGTGGACGTGGGCTGGGGTAGCAATCACGCCAGTTTCGACGGGGACTTGTGCTTGCGCCATAACTCTAAAAAATGTCTAAAAGGATCGAGCGAGGGAGTTTAAGAAAACTCAATGGACGAAAATGAACGGGGCTTAACGCAGCCGCTAAGAGGCTGAGTCAACCTCAGACGCAGGGGGATGGAGGTGGGCGATCGCCTCAGGCGTAATCCCCATCTCGGCCACATAGGGCTGCAAGAAGTCGCCCGTCGGCAGCATAGATGAATTCTTTGACAGATTGGCTGCAACCACATCTGGCGAGGTCTCGGCTTGAGCAACCTGATTTTCCTCTAGCCAGGCATCGTACTCGTCTTGAGTATGCACGATAACCTGCGATCGCATGCCGCCATGATAGCTACCACACAGTTCTGCACAAACCACTGGATAGGTTCCCACCTTTGTAGCCCGAAAGCGCAGCCCAGTCTGCTGCCCCGGCAAGGCATCCTGCTTTAACCGAAACTGCGGCACCCAAAACGAGTGAATCACGTCCTGTGCCGTCAGATCGAGCTGCACATCTTTGCCCACGGGGATATGCAGTTCTCCCGTCATGATGCCGCTATTGGGATAGTTAAACAACCAGGCATACTGCATACCCGTCACCGCCACCGTTACGTCGGGCGCGTTCCCCATCATTGAGGTGCCAGCTCCAAAGCCATACTGTGGGTCAAAGTCAGCGGCTTCAGCCTCGGTCATGGCCATCAGCGGCATTGTGTCGCCTCCAATGGATTGCCCATCAGGACTGGGAGCCTGCGCCACCACCGCAGCCGCATGCTGATGCCCCATCATCGGGTGACTGCCAGGGGACAAGCCTCCCATTTCCTGAAACACTTCTACGCTGTAAACCCCAATGCCGATCACTAACACAGCTGGGATCGCTGTCCACAAGGCTTCGAGGGGCAAGTTACCATCTACTGGAATGCCGTCCGTGTCGTCTCCGGCACGCTGCCGATAGCGAATCATGAACCAGATGATCATGCCCTGCACCACGATGAACAGAGCGGTGCTGATCACCATCATGACGTTAAACAACTCATCCACCAGAGGCGCTTGCTCCGATGCTTGCTCAGGCAATAGGCCGTGGTTATACCCCAGCCAGAGACTTGCCAGAGTAATGACAACCCCAGCGATGAGTGTAAGGAGCGGTGCTGGAATTTGCTTCATGAAGAGAAACTCAACAATTCAAAACGTTCAAACAAGTAGCGGCTCTCTGCGTAACCGGATGCGCACCAGGGCCTGACCAATCGAGAACAAACTAAAACCCTTGACTAGCGCAATCCAAACTCAGATAGCGCTTAAATAGCTCAACCTAGGCTCAATTTAGCAGTACTCAATCGAGCCATTAATTTGCAGTCTCGTCTCAATTGATAGAAATTAATCAGGTGACTGTTTGGCTATTTCACACACGATTATGCAATCCGCAGCGCTACACCTGCCCCTCTGTAATATCATCCAAATCCAAGTCGTGGAGGAAACTTATGATTTGTTTTACATCTTGAGGGGGATGGAGTGATGATGGCGCAATCAATTTGACCTTTGATGCAATGCTATACAGATAGGGTTGATTTTAGGACTGCACTTCGTAAATGCAGTTGTGTTGTAACGAACAAAATCGCGTTGTCATCCTCATGCATCGCTGAAATCTTTTCGATGCTAACGCGATCCCCAAGGCTCTACCGGGAGGGTGAGGCTTTTGTTGCAATCTGCAATCTTTCCTGCTTCTTAAGGCTGGCGGCTAGGGCAATATGGCGTCTGGGCAGCATCTGGGCAGCATCTGGGCAGCATCTGGGCAGCATCTGGGCAGCATTTGGGCAGCGTCCTGAACTTATCCAGAAAACTGCTGAGCGTAGAAGCGGGCATAGCGGCCCTGCTGCAGGATTAAGGCGTCATGGGTTCCAGATTCGACCACTTGGCCCTGTTCGAGCACCAGGATGCGGTGAGCCCGGCGCACTGTGGCCAGTCGGTGGGCAATGATAAATACAGTGCGATCGCACATGAGTCGTTCCAGCGCCTCTTGCACCAGCGCTTCTGATTCAGAGTCGAGGGCTGAGGTGGCTTCATCCAGAATCAGGATGCGGGGATTGAGCAGCACAGCTCGGGCGATCGCCAAGCGCTGCCGCTGCCCACCCGACAAATTGACACCCCGCTCGCCGACCCAGGTGTGGTAGCCCTGGGCAAATTGGGTGATGAACTGGTGAGCGTTGGCAATGCGCGCCGCCTCTTCCACGGCGTCTAGTTCAAACTCTGGCTGCCCAAAGGCAATATTCTGGGCAATGGTTCCCGAAAATAAAATGCTCTCTTGGGGCACAATGCCAATCTGGCGACGCAGACTGCGCAGCGTAACCTGGCGAATATCCACCCCATCCACCCAAATGGTTCCCCCTTGGGGATCGTAGAACCGGGGCAACAGATTGACCAGGGTGGTTTTGCCCGCACCCGAGGCACCCACAAGGGCGATCGCCTCTCCCGGCTTAGCCAGCAGGTTGAGGTGGCTCAACACGGGCGCTCTTGGCTCATAGCCAAAGCTGACATTCTGGTATTCCACCTTGCCCGTCACGCGAGGTAGGGCGATCGCCCCGGGCAGCTCCACCACCGCAGGCTCGAGATCCAGTAGTTCAAATATGCGATCAACCGAGGCTTCTCCCTGTTTGAACTCGTTGTAGTTTTCAGTCAGGTGGGCGATGGGGTCAATCAGCCAGGCCACTGCCACAACAAAGCTCCCGAACGCCTCGCCCGTTAGATTCCCCGTCGAAATTTGCCAGCCCCCCAGCAGCAGCAGCAGCAAAATGCTGAGGGTTTGCAGAAATCCCACCACGGGATACTGCACCGCCTTAATCCAAGCGGTGGCATACTTGGCACGGCGATTGCGCTCGGCCTCTTGACCAAATCGCTGAATCTCAAAGTCCTCTGCTGCAAAGGCGCGAACCAGGCGAATGCCGCTAAATACCTCGGTTAATAAAGACGATAAATCTGAGACCAGGTTTTGGCTTTTGCGAGAGGTCGCCATCAATTGCTCGCCAAACCAGCCAATCAGCACCGCCATTAGCGGTGCAACTACAATGCTGGCTAGGGTCAACTGCCAGTTGAGATAAATCATGTAGCCAAACACAACGATTAGCTGCAACAGGCAGGGCACAAAGTCGTGAAAGACTTTGTTAATGACTTCGCCAATGCGGTCGATGTCTTCTGTGAGGCGATAGGTGAGATCTCCGGTTTGCGCCCGCTCAAAGTAGCTGAGGCTGAGGCGTTGCAGATGGGTGTAGGTGCGCTGGCGCAGGTCAAGGGCGATCGCCAGCGCCGCCCGTGCCATCAGAGAATCTTGCCCATACTGGGCAATTTTTTGCACCAGAAAAATTGCCGCTACCACCGCAGATAGCAGAACCAAGGTGCGGAGGTTGCCCCCAACCAGCGCAGACAGCAGCTTGCCAGCCAGCCATGCCGTCAGCGGCCAGGCAGCTGTAAACACTGCCGTACACATCAGCGCCAGGGTAATGGTGCGCCCCTGCGGTCGCAGCAGCGGCAACAGCCGCCTGTAATTAGAACGTTGCGTTAGGTCTCTAGCCAATGTCTAGTCAGCGGGCTGCCAATTTGTAGCCAAATATCCCGTTCTGCTAGGCTATCAGCTTTCGAGAGCAATCCGGCTATCCTGCTAGTAAACTGAGCAAAATGGGCATCCTAATAAGAATTATTGAGATGCTATAGTCATCCCCAAGCCTCAGGGTGTCAGGGTCTGCCCGCGATGATCGCTCGTCCCTTCGTCAACAGTCGGCTCTAGGCAGCGGCCTTTGCCCTGCGTTATGCGACTGCATCGTTCACCCACATCCGTTCTATACCATTCATGCTGTCATGGTAAGCTCCATCGGTTCCGCTCAGTCCGTGGATGCTGCGGAAACCCTCCCTGGCTATCAATTAATCGAATTGCTTTATGAAGGGCCACGCACGCTGGTCTATCGAGGGCAGGATCTCTCTGCCGACCAGCCGGTCATCGTCAAACTCCCTCGACAAGAGTTCCCGTCGCTGGCAGACCTAGTGCAGTGGCGCAACCAATATACAGTCACGCAGATCCTCAACGCTAGCAATGCACCGGGCATCATCCGCTCGCTCGCGCTGGTTCCATACCGCAACAGCTATGCCCTAGTGCTAGAAGACTTTGGCGGAATATCGTTGGGGCATTATCTGGCCCTGGCTTCAGCAACCAGTAGCTCCGCTCAGTTGCCTATTGCCGAGGTGCTGGCGATCGCCCAACAGCTCTGCATCAGCCTGCACCAGCTTTATACACACCGCATCATCCACAAAGACATCAAACCTGCCAATATTCTGATTCACCCCGACACCAAGCAGGTCAAACTCACCGACTTCTCGATCGCCTCACAGTTGCCCCGCGAGACGCAGGAACTGCAGAGTACCCAACTGCTTCAGGGCACCCTTGCCTACCTCTCGCCCGAGCAAACCGGACGCATGAACCGAGGCATTGACTACCGCAGCGACTTCTACTCTCTGGGGGTCACATTGTTTGAACTGCTCACAGGGCAGCTGCCCTTCCCCACTCATGACCCCCTCGACTTGATTCACAGCCACCTGGCCAAACATCCGCCTTCCATTCACGAGCTGCGGCCCGAGGTGCCTGAGGTGCTGTCAGATATTGTAGCCAAGCTGCTGGCAAAAACGGCAGAAGACCGCTACCAGAGTGCATCAGGCCTGCAAGTTGACCTCCAACACTGCCTAGAGGCATGGACTGCTACGGGCACCATTGCGCCTTTCTCCTTAGGCAGCACCGATCAAGGGCATAACTTCGTCGTTTCAGAAAAGCTCTACGGGCGTGAGGCAGATGTCACGGCCCTGCTCAACGCCTTTGACCACATGGCAGGAGGCCTCGAACTCGCAGAGTCTGCCCTGACACGGCAACTGGTTCTCGTTGCGGGGTTCTCAGGCATTGGCAAAACCGCCGTAGTCAACGAGGTGCATAAGCCTATCCTGCGGCGACGGGGCTACTTTATTAAGGGGAAATACGACCAGTTTCAGCGCGATATTCCCTTCAGCGCTGTGGTGCAGGCCTTTCGAGACTTGATGGCGCAGATTTTGGCTGAGTCAGATGCGGCGCTAGAGCAGTGGAAGCAGCGCATCCTCAATGCCGTAGGCGACAGTGGGCAAGTCATTATCAACGTGGTTCCAGAGCTAGAGCATATCATTGGCCCTCAACCGCCCGTGCCTAACCTGACGGGAACGGCGCGGCAAAATCGATTTAACCGAGTGTTTCAGGGCTTTGTTCAGGTATTTGCGACAGCAGAGCATCCCCTGGTGATCTTTCTCGACGACTTGCAATGGGCAGATGTCGCCTCTCTGCAACTGCTGAAGCTATTGCTAAGCGAGCAGGAGGGTGGCTGCTTGCTGATGATTGGGGCCTACCGCGACAACGAAGTGTCCCCTGGGCATCTGCTAACCCTTAGCCTAGACGACATGCGTCGATCTGGGATCACGCCTCAGATCATCACGCTGCAGCCGCTCACAGAACCGGACGTAAACTGCCTGGTGGCAGACACCCTCAACACCGCTCCAGATCAGACGACTGCGCTAACACACATCATCTATCAGACGACCCAGGGCAATCCTTTTTTCACCAGTCAATGTCTGAAGGCGCTGCACGCAGACCACTACATTCGGTTAGACGCCACGACGCAAACCTGGGTGTATGACCTCCCTACGATTCAGCAGCTCGTGCTCACGGGTGACGTGGTGGAATTTATGGCGCAGCAGTTGCAAAAGTTGCCGACTAAGACCCAGGCGGCGATGCAGTTGGCGGCCTGCCTGGGTAATCAGTTTGATCTAGATACATTGGCGATCGCCGCTCAGCAGTCTGAGTTTTCCATTGCAGCCACCCTGTGGCCAGCCTTAGAAACGGGGCTAATTGTGCCCACGAGCGACAATTACAAAATCTATCAAGACAGCGGTTTAGAAGAGGCTCTCGATCGCACCCCTGTCGATGCAGCAAACCCGGCCCCAGCCAGCTCAGCGGCCAACCCCACCTATCGGTTTCTGCACGACCGGGTGCAGCAAGCCGCCTATGCGCTGATTCCATCGGCGCAGATTCAGGCGACCCATTTAACCATTGGGCAGCGGTTGCTGGCCCAAATTGCTAGAGCAGAGCGGGGCGATCGCTGCTTTGAGATTGTCAACCAGCTAAATCAGGGCGTTGGCCTGATGACCGACGCGCAAGAGCGGCAGAACTTGGCGCAGCTCAACTTGACAGCAGGACGAAAAGCCAAGGCCTCGACCGCCTACGCCACCGCCCTCCGCTACTTTCAGCAAGGGATTGAATGCCTGCCGCCCACCGCTTGGGAGCAGGTCTATCCCTTGGTGCTCAACCTCCATAGTGAGGCCGCAGAAGTGGCCTACCTCCACACCGACTATGAGCAATCGGCAGCACTAGTGGCCGTAATCGAGCGCCACGCCCGCGACACCCTAGATCAAATTAAGGTGTATGAGCTCAAAATTCAGTTCTACTTGGCGCAGCTCGAAATGACGCAGGCGCTAGAAGCGGGGATGGCGGCACTGCACACCCTCCACTTTCCCATTGCGAATGAGTTGGGGTGGGATCATCTCGCGGTATCGCTGCCCCAGGTAGAAGATCTCGATCAGTGCCCCCTCATGACCGCTCCCCACCAGTTGGCGGTGCTGCGAATTCTCTCGGCGCTGACCACAACCGCCTATCAGACCCAGCCTGAGTTCTTCGGCTGGATTGTGCAAACTCAGTTTCGGCTCTGCGTAGAGCAGGGGCATTCGGCCTTGGCTCCGTTTGCGTATATTGCCTATGCCTGGCTCTGCGGTGCTATTAACGAAGTGGAACGAGCGCACCAGGCTGGGCAAGTAGCGATCGCCCTGCTCGACCAGTGGGATGTAAAAGACAGTCGCATTCTGCACCTATTCGAAGCCTATGTGCGCCACCGCAAAGAGCACGCTCGCGCCACCTTCAGCAAGTTTCAAGACTCCATCCACATGGGGCTAGAAACCGGCAACCTGGAGTACGCCACCTATTCTGCAATGAACGTCAGCGCCTATCGGTTGTTTAGCGGTGAGCCCCTCGACGAGGTGCGGCAGGCCCAGGCGCAGTCCATGGATGTGCAGCGGGTGTGCAAGCAAGAGTTTCAGCTCACTTATAATCAGCTATGGCAACAGGTCACCCTAAACCTCCAAGGCGAGGCGGCCGATACGTGCCTGCTGGTCGGCCAGTGCTTTGATGAAACCGTCATGCTCCCTCGATGGCAGGCGGCACAAAACCACCAGTCGCTCTGCGCCTATCACCTGTCCAAGCTGATTCTGCACTATCTGTTTGGCCACGGGGTAGAAGCGGCCCACCACGCCCGTGAGGCGGCGCGCTACATCGGCAGTGTCGCAGCCTTAATGGAGGTTGCGGTCTACTGCTGCTATGGGTCACTGGGGCTGCTGGCGCAAATGCTGCCCAATGCGGCAGTGCAGCAGACGGCAGACTGGGCAACCGTGCTGCACAACCAAACGATTCTGCATAACTGGGCCGAGCATGCGCCCATGAACTATGGCCATAAGTATGACCTGGTTGAGGCGGAGCGGCATCGAGTGCTGGGCGATCGCCTGGCTGCGTTGGACTATTACGACCGGGCGATCGCCCAAGCCGGGGAGCACGGCAACCTGCAAGACGAAGCCCTCGCCAATGAGTTAGCGGCCCGCTTTTTCTTAGAATGGGGCAAAGACAAGCTCGCGCAACCCTACCTGATTGCCGCCTATTATCGATATGGTCAATGGGGTGCGATCGCCAAAGTCACTGATTTAGAACACCGCTACGCGACTCTGCTGGCCCCCATCCTAAATCCAACTGCAAGCCTTGCGGCTCGCTCTACCGATGCCGTCATGGGCAATGCGGGCGCATCCTCTTCTAGCAGCCTGACCACGCAGCTGGATCTAGCCACCATTCTCAAAGCATCTCAGGCGGTCTCTAGCGAAATTGAGTTGAGCAAGCTGCTGGAAACCCTGATGCGGGTGATGATGGAAACTGCTGGGGCTGACGGCGGAGCGCTGGTGCTCGACACAGAAGTCTGGACCGTAGCCGTGGCGTGCCGTGGAACCCACTGCACCTTACAGCCCGTCCCTCTAGAAGACAGCTCGATGGTGCCCCAGGGAATCTTGCATTACGTGCGCCGCACCCAGGAACCACTGGTGCTGCACCAAGCAGACCAAGAGGCCGCGTTTGCAGCAGATCCGTACATACTACAACATCAGCCTCAGAGCCTGCTGTGCCTGCCGATTTTTCGCCAAAATCAGTTAATTGGGGTTCTGTATCTCGAAAATCGCCTCGTGGCAGATGTGTTTACGAGCGATCGCCAAGAGTTATTGCAGCTCCTATGCGCCCAAGCCGCTATTTCCCTTCAAAACGCTCGCCTCTACCAACAGGCCCAAGACACCACGCACCAATTAGAGCGATCGCTCCAAGACTTGCAGCAGATGCAGCTCCAGCTGGTGCAAAGTGAAAAAATGTCTACCCTAGGGAACTTAGTGGCTGGCATTGCCCACGAAATCAACAATCCTCTGGGCTTTCTCTCTGGCAATCTCAAACCGGCTCAGCTGTATGTGGCGGATCTGCTGGGGCTCATTGACCACTATCAGCAGCACTATCCCACTCCCGATCCATCCATAGAAAACTATATTGAGGTGATTGATCTGGCGTATCTCAGAAGCGATCTGCCCAAACTGATCGAGTCGATGCATCTGGGGGTCGATCGCATTCGCGGCATCAGCACAAGCCTTCGCATCTTCTCTCGGGCCGATAAAGATCACAAGGTGCCCTTTAATATTCACGATGGGTTAGACAGCACACTGCTGATTTTGAAGCACCGACTCAAGTCTACCCACCATCGCTGCGACATCGAGATTGTTAAAGACTACGGCGACCTGCCGATGGTGGAATGCTTTCCAGGACAGCTCAACCAGGTGTTTATGAACTTGCTGGCCAATGCCGTGGATGCGCTGGATGAGTTCTATACGGCTCAGCCGATGGCCGATTTAACCGCCGTTTCAACCGACCCCGAGTCTGGCGTCTTACCCTTCATTACAATTCGCACGCAGGTTCTAGATGATAACCGCGTGCAGATTGCGATCGCCGACAATGGCCCTGGCATTCCCGAAACCGTGCGCGATCGCATCTTTGATCACCTATTCACCACCAAAGCCGTCGGCAAAGGCACTGGCTTTGGCCTGGCGATCGCCCGACAAATTGTTGAAGAGACGCATGGTGGCACCCTACGCTGCCAGTCTACCCCCGGCGAGGGGTCTACCTTCCTTATCGAGATTCCGGCAGATGTGGCATGAGCCAACAGCGTCAGCACATAGCGTTAAAACACAAAGCCTTTAACGGCATCGATCGTGGCACGGACTGCGGTGTAGCCAAAAACTAAAATGGACGTGGTCAGCAATGCGCCCATCAGGCAGACCACCAGCCCCGCTAGGGTAATAAACCCATCGTCATCCAGCAGCCCAAAGCCCACAATAAAAATGCCAATAGCAGGCAGCGTATTGGTTAGCGGAATTGGAATCATCATTGAGATCGCCATGAGGGCGATCGCCGCCCCCATCAGCATTCGACCTGGGTAACTTTTGCAGAACCAACCCATCCGGGGTCGGCTTAGCGCTTCGATCCGTTTGAGCCAGGGTAATCCTGTTTTAAGAAAGCCTTGCACCTGCTTCAGCTCAAGGGGGTATTGCTTGAGCCGGTCAGGAAGCCACGGTTTTCTGCGTCCAGCCATCAGCTGCACTGCCAAGACAAACAACACCACCCCAAACGGCATAGCAAAACCCGGAGCGGGGATCGGCAAGGCCGAGGGCAGCGCCAGCAGCACAAATAAAAACCCAAAGACTCGTTCGCCTGCAATGACTAGAATGCGATTGAGTGTTACCGTCTCTGACTCCACTTCATCAAAGAAGTGACGTTGCAATTCATCCGAAAGTTTATCCACAGATTTGAGTCTCGAACCTAGGAATTAAAGATTGCGGTAGTCACAGTGCTGAGGCCTTCTGGCAGAATGGCACCCACGCCATGCGTAGATGCCATTCCCAACCGATATCCCTGCAGCAAGAGCGATCCAATCGCTCTACATCCTAACTTCAGGTGAACTCAGCCAAATCCAGATAAAGAGAGCCATAAACAGTAACATCCTCACGGCTCCTTCACAGATGCATCAGGTTCCCGCCGTCCAAGAGTTAATATACTCCACCTGATCGGCCGTATAGCTGTCGATGGCAATGCCCATGGCTTGCAGCTTCAGGCGAGCAATGTCTTCATCGACCTCACGAGGGATGGAATGAATGCCAGGCTCTAGCTTGCCCTTGTTTTTCGCTAGATACTCACAGGCCAGCGCCTGGTTGGCAAAGCTCATATCCATAACCGCGCTGGGGTGCCCCTCAGCAGCAGCCAGGTTGACTAGGCGGCCTTCGCCCAACACCACCACCGACTTACCGCTGTTGAGGCGATATTCTTCGGTGAAGTTGCGTACAGTTTTAACCTCACGGGCCATGCCCTTTAGAGATTTCAGGTCAATCTCGATATCAAAGTGACCCGAGTTGCAGACGATCGCCCCATCTTTCATATCCTCAAAGTGCTCTTTGCGGATGACATGCTTGTTGCCGGTAACTGTGACGAACAAATCTCCATGGGAAGCCGCTGCGCTCATGGGCAGCACCCGGAAGCCATCCATTACGGCTTCTAACGCTTTAATAGCATCCACTTCCGTCACGATCACATTGGCACCCATCCCACGCGCGCGTAAAGCGGTGCCCTTGCCACACCAGCCATAGCCAGCCACCACAATGGTTTTGCCTGCTAGCAGAATGTTGGTCGCGCGGATGATGCCATCCAGCGTCGATTGACCGGTGCCATAGCGATTGTCGAAGAAGTGCTTGGTGTCGGCATCGTTCACGTTCATCGCCGGGAAAGTCAGCACCCCATCCTTCAGCATGGCCTGCAACCGCACAATTCCTGTGGTGGTTTCTTCGGTGGTGCCAATCAGCTCGGCAACCTGATTCTGCCGCTCTTGAATCAGCGTAGCTACCACATCACTGCCGTCATCAATGATGATGTTAGGACGATGATCAAGCGCAGTTTGCACGTGGCGGTGATAGGTCTCGTTGTCTTCGCCTTTGATGGCAAAGACAGGGATGCCGTAGTCAGCAACTAAGCTAGCCGCGACATCATCCTGAGTCGAGAGGGGATTGCTGGCAATGAGGAGGGCGTCAGCTCCAGCATTTTTGAGGGCGATCGCCAAATGAGCCGTTTCTGTCGTGACGTGGCAGCAAGCAACGAGGCGAATGCCGGCCAGAGGGGTTTCTGCTGCAAAGCGGTCTTGGATCTGGCGCAGCACGGGCATCTCTCGGCCGGCCCATTCAATCCGCTGCTTCCCAAGGGTTGCGAGAGATAAATCCTTAACTTCGTGCTTGGCCTGGGTGGTGGTCGTCATGGAAGAATTCGCTTAAAAGGTCTGGAGTTTACGATTAGCTGCTTCATCGGTAGAGGGCCGAATGTCGGATACAACGAACAAGGGCATGACTACCGCTACATCAGCATAACAGCATCGACAAACTTCCGGTTCTCCCAACGGCATATCCCATGCGGTAACGGAATCCCTGCCGAAGATCGGCGCTTCCAAGAACGTCTGAGAGATGCGCCCGCGCCAGAGCAAGAAGGCGCATTGGCGTAGTGATTTTAGAAGCCAGTTCTCCTAGCAATCTCCCGCAACTGAATTGGTGACGGTTGAAACTGACAGCTGAAACTATGGTATCCCCGTAAGGCTGGCCCACAGGTAATCGTCCCTAAATCAATTCGTCATTTTTATAACTTTTTCTTATGGCGAAAGTCGTTACAATGGATGACGTAGCGTGGACGATTGCCATTTTGTTGGCTAGTCTAGCTACACGCCACCTCTGGCTGAGTTGAGTAGGTAAAGCCGCGCTGATGCAGCGTAATTTTGGCTCTATCGTCTGATAGCTCTGGCAAACCGCTGGTTTTTCCTGAAGTTTTGTCGTCTATCTTCCGTCCTCACTCAGTGCAGACTAAATCACACCCACATATGGAATCTAGTAGTAGTCAACTCGACAACCCTCCTGAGCGTGTCTCCAATCGGCTTGCTGAATTAATTGGAGCGCTGATCGCCCTGATGACGTTGACCATTCCGGTCGTGGCGATCGCCTATTTCTCCTCGTCCAGTTTGCAGGTGTTGCCGCCACCCGGCTATTCGGCTCCTATGATGACGCGCCCTTAGGACTACATTCCTTCAGATAGCAGCCTGAACGGCATTTGCTCGACTCTGCCGCAGACGATGTTTCCATCAAGTTCTGGGGCAGAGTCAGTTCGCGTGTCCGTCTTCCCCTAGAATTGCAATTGAGCAAATTCGAGGGAAGCTTTGCTGTGTCAGCAAACGGGCGATGATCGCCAAATGTTGTCCCTTGGATTTTGTCGAGTTGCAGTTACAACAGGAATTTGGAGACTCTCATCGTGGACTTATCCCGTATCCCAGCCCAACCAAAGCCCGGGCTGATCAATGTATTGATCGAAATTCCCGCAGGCAGCAAAAATAAGTATGAATTTGACAAAGATTTAAATTGCTTTGCGCTTGATCGGGTTCTCTATGCCTCGGTCATGTATCCCTTTGACTATGGCTTTATTCCCAATACGCTGGGGGACGATGGTGACCCACTAGATGGCATGGTCATTATGGATCAGCCGACCTTCCCGGGCTGCGTGATTCCGGCGCGCCCGATTGGGATGCTAGAGATGATTGATGGGGGCGATCGCGACGAGAAAATTCTCTGCGTGCCTGACAAAGATCCCCGGTATGCCCATGTTAAGTCTCTTAGCGACGTGGCTTCGCACAGGCTAGACGAGGTGGCCGAGTTTTTCCGCACCTACAAAAACCTAGAGAAAAAGGTGACGGAAATTTTGGGTTGGAAGGATGCGGATCAGGTGCTCTCGCTAGTAGAAGAAGGGATTGCGGCGTATAAGGGCTAGGGCGATCGCCCGCTCTCATCCCGCTATACCAGCGGGCTACCTACTAGCCAAACTCCAGTCCCGAAATTTGGGGCTGGAGTTTACGCACTTTGGCTGGCCCACCCTAACCCTTAGAAATGAACGTCCCCAATTTCTCTGTTGAGAAATAGCGGCAGCATCGCGGCGACTAGAACCTAACCCCACCTGAGTTCGACCGTTAAAAAGCGGCTTGTGGCAGGGCTTTAAGCTCATCATCTGGGATGCCCAACGATGGCTTGTCGGGGTGGTAGGCGTAGGCAATCAGGCCCGAGACCAGGTTGACGAGAAAG
>JAHHHI010000015.1 GCA_019359435.1 Kaiparowitsia implicata GSE-PSE-MK54-09C | reverse complement strand
TCGCAAAACGCTCTGCTACTCCAAGTCCGTAGAAATGCTGGCTCACTCTGTACGCCTGCTACTTCACTCCCTCAAGTTCGACGATGTCCCGTTCCCTCCCAGGTTCATCCCTTGATTCAGCAACGCCGAATAGGATTAGCAAGCAAGTTTTAAAGCATGTATGCACGAGACCTTTTCCACGACGCCGTAAAAGCAGCCTTACAGAAAGACGGGTGGGCGATCACCCATGACCCTTTAACCATTGCCCTTGCTGATGGTCAGCTTCAAATAGATTTAGGTGCTGAGCGATTGATCGCGGCCTATAAAGACGAGCAGCAAATAGCGGTAGAAATTAAAAGCTTTACGGCCCCCTCTGCAATTTCTGAGTTTCATACAGCATTAGGACAGTATCTAAACTACAGGGTGGTCTTGAAGCTAAAAGAGCCTAATCGCCTGCTCTATTTAGGTGTTTCTGTAGAAATCTATGAAAGTTTTTTCTTTCGTCAACTACCCCAATTAAGCTTGCAGGAGTATCAAATCAAGCTAGTTATTTTTGATCCAGAAGGTGAGGTAATTGTGAAATGGATAAACTAAGCCAGCGGCGTGAAATTGTTAAAGATCTTCTGTGCAAATATGCTCAAATCAAGCCAGCCTATGGCGAAATCGAGCGACAAACAATTTTTGATCAAGAACGGAATCATTACCAGTTGATTAATGCAGGATGGGAAAATCGGCGGCGAGTCTATGGTTGTTTGATTCATGTTGATATTCAAGCAGACGGGAAAGTTTGGATTCAATATGACGGGACAGAAGCAGGATTAGCCAATGAATTGGTTGAGGCTGGTATCCCAAAGCAGGAAATTGTTTTGGCGTACCAGTCAGACTATATGAGAAAGTTGACTGATTTTGCAGTGGGTTAGCTGCGGTTTTCTGACTGTCGCGTAATCGGCCTTTGCCTAAAGTCTTATTGCCCGATCCTCAATTGAGCCAATGTTGAATAGGGACTTTTGGCTGGAATCATCTGAGGAGAACGTATAGGTGGTTCAATCTTTGTTGCGATCGCAGCGTACCCATCTAACCCATCACCCCACAGCAGGGATTTTGACAATGCTGGCGGACTGCAACACAGCGGGAAACTGTTTCCAGGGAATATCGCCTGTCGTGCTGGTGAGATAAAGCTGGCCAAACTGGGTCGTGTTGTAGACATGTGGATGATAATTCTGAATGCCCTAAGCCTTAGGCAGTTTAGCAACCCTGACCACAGGTCTAGAACATCACCGCCAAACTGAAATAAGGCAGGGGCGGTTTCATTGGTTGGTAATGTGGTGAATAGAGGGGCCTCTATCATTGGGTTGACAGCTAGGGCGTTCTTCGGATGAGCGGTGACAGGATTGGCAGACGAAGAGGGCACGTTTGAGCATAGGTTTGGGCGAATGTGATTAAATCTTGTGGGAGCATCGGGAGTGAGTTGGTTGTGGGAACCGAGCTATTCCATGCCAATTGATAGTTATCGAGAAGCACTCCAGTCGATGGGTAACAAGTTCTATAAAGTGAGTTGAGAATTATGACCATGATGACTCTATCTCCTAAAGCTGTTCGGTTTCTGGTAGAAGCATTAGAATTTCGGATGGCGGCCTATCAAGCTCAATTGGATATGCCAGAGTTGGATGAAGATGATGCTTCAGAATTAACGAATGACATGATGTTTTTGGAGCCTTTGGTGCAAGAGTTGAAGGAGATCCGAGATGTGCCTGTGTCACAGGTCTTTTAGAGAAGATGTCTACTCATCCACCCATTCACTCACATGCCCACTGCTAGAACCTTGGCTATGCTAGCGGACTGCAACACAGCAGAAAACTGCTTCCAGGGAATATCGCCTGTGGTGCTGTTGAGATAAAGGTGGTCAAATTGAAGTAGGACAGGGGCAGTTTCATCGGTTGGTAATGTGGTGAATAGGTAGGTGGGTTTAGTGGGGGCAGAAAAGGGGACGGCGCAGGGGTTGTCGAATGTCCAAAGACATCCTACAGGCTGAATTTCAAAGCTGAATAATCGCCGGGGATGGGCGTTAGGAGTAGATGAAGCCATGATGGTCAAAGCTTTATTGTGATAGAGGTAGAATGAAGGCACCATGGCTTAAAACATGAAGGATTATGAAAATCACGATTGACATCCCGGATAGTATTGATCAGTCTGCTGAATTGACTCAGGCTGAGTTGCTGCGCGAGATTGCGATTCTCCTATTTCAATGGGAGCGGGTGACTTTAGGCAAAGCAGCCCAAATTGCTAGAATGCACCAGTTTGAGTTTCAAAAGCTGCTGGCTAGTCGCAAAATCTCAGTCCACTATGGGCTAGAAGATTATCAGGCAGATGTAGCAAACTTGCGTCAGCATAATTGGCGATGATTGTTGTCAGCGATACCTCTGCAATTAGTAATTTGTTAATTGTTGGACAGCTTGAACTGATTCAGCAGATCTATCAGAAGGTGGTAATTCCGCTTACGGTTGATCGAGAGGTTCGTGCGCTTCAAACTTTTGGAATTGATCTTGCAGCTTATACATCGGCAACCTGGCTAAATGTGCAAGTACCAACAAACGTTTTGTTGGTTGACAAACTCAAAGAAGAGTTGGATGACGGTGAAGCAGAAGCAATCGCGTTAGCGCTGCAACTCGAAGCAGATCGATTGTTAATTGATGAGCGACTGGGGCGTCTAGTAGCCATATGCGATATGGGTTAAACATTACAGGCATTTTAGGGATTTTGAAGACAGCAAAGATGCTAGGGCTAATCTCAACAGTGAAACCAATTTTAGAGGCTTTGGTGCAGCAAGCTGGATTTTGGGTTGTTCAGACTCTGTATGAACGAGTACTAGAAGATGTTGGCGAATGAAGGTAATCGCCCCCCTTTCCAAAGCCCGTTCACAAAGTGTACAAAGGGCATAATCACTCACACAGCCACTCACTCACTCATCCCTCTACTCCCTTCCCTCTACTGCTGGAATTTTGGCTATGCTGGCAGACTGCAACATGGCGGGAAACTGTTCCCAGGGAATATCGCCTGTGGTGCTGTTGAGATAGTGCTGGCCAAACTGAAGAAGGGCGGGGGCGGTTTCATCTGTCGGCAATGTGGTGAATAGGTAGGTGGGTTTGGTGGGAGCAGAGAAGGCGGCAGTGCAAGGCTTGTCGCAGATCCACAAACACCCTACAGCCTGAATTTCAAAATCATTAGACTGTAATTGTTCAGATGCTAATGTGTTGATCTGTTTAAGTAGGCGATCGCCATCAGTCGGTTGATCTTTAGGACGTTCTTCGGGGGAATGATGGCAGGATTGGCAGACAAAGAGGGTATGCTTGGGCATAGATTTAGGGAGTGTTGACTAAATACTTAAATAGATCATCAATTACACCATCGACTCCAAGAATGTGGCCCGCAGACCATGACATAAAATCAACAGAATAAACACGATTATTTTGAACCGCTTTAAGTTTTTGCCAGAGGGGATCTCGCTGAATTTCTTCAAAGGCTTGGGCTCCATCATTGGAAAATGTCGTCACAAACAAAACATCACCATCTGCTTTCTCTATTTCCTCCTTCGAAACGGTATAGTAAGCATTAGGTACTTCAATCATTTGGGATGCAGGCCGTTGTAACCCTGCATCATTTAAGATGAAGCCAGCAAATGAGTCCTTGGTATCAATATTGATTTGACCTTTCCCAAGATAAATGAAGGAGATCTTTTGATCCTTATAGCGATCGCCCAACGCCAACTTTAGCTCTTCTATACGCTGGTAATAGTGATCCCAAACTGCTTTTTCAACGTCTTGCTTGCCCAATGCCTCAGCCAAAAAACTGAAATGCTGATCCCAAGTTGGGTATTCAAGGGTGCCTAAAACAGTCGGAGCAATTTGCGATAAAGCTGGATAAATGGATGAGAACCAGTCTACGCCAACGATCAAATCTGGCTTGAGCTGCAAGATAGCCTCCAGATTTGGTTGAGAGGTGCCAACTAGCTTGATGCCTTCGGATTCGCCGGGCACAAATGTTACTGAATTATTGCCCTGATGAACTTCGTTAGTAGAACCAGCAGGTTTAATGCCCAGTGCTAACGTATTGCCTAATGTAGGTAAGGATAACGTCACAACCCGCTGGGGATTGATTGGCACACAGGTTTCCCCTTGAGTATGGGTAACCATGCGACATTCTGTGACGGGTGTTTCAGGTGAGGACGATACCCTTTGAGGTGGATTGTATTGGCAGGCCGTTACCAAGGCAAAACCTAAAAGACCAAGTATGAGCCAGTCAAAGAAATGTCGCATGGTTCAATCGCTAAAACTGCCAGGATACAGTTCCCTGAATGGTGAGAGGTTGGCCGTAATTTACTCGAGTGGAGCTAGAGCCATTTTCGAAATAGGTTATGTCAAACAGATTCCTAATATTGAGCGCGGCTCTGAATTGATCACGGTTATAGAAAACTGCCGCGTCAGTGCGAAGATAGTTCGGAATATCATAGGTGTTTTCGAGATCGCCTGCGCGATCGCCCACAAAAAATAATCCTAAACCTGCTCCTAACCCCTGAAGATTGCCTGCCTGGATTTCATAGGCAGTCCACAGGTTAAAGGAATGGTAGGGCGTATTGGGTAGCCGGTTGCCGACAGTGAAGGTATTGTCTTGGGTGATACGGGCATCGGTGTAGGCATAACCTGCGTAAACATTCCAGCCCGGCAGAATTTCACCAGCAGCATTTAGCTCCAGTCCTCGACTGTTTTGCTCCCCAGTCTGAATTTGAAATCCTGGATTATTAGGATCTTCTGTTAACACATTTGTGCGGGTGAGATCGTAGAGTGCCAGGGTGGCGGAAAGGCGATCAGTTAAATCAGCTTTAGCTCCAATTTCAAACTGCTGGCCGCGCTCAGGCTGAATCGTTTGGTCTAGTGCGCCACCAAACAAAAAGACGCCGCTACCGGGAGTAAATGAACGAGTATAGCTAGCGTAAAGGGAAAGGGGTTCAATCGGTTGATACACAATTCCCAATCGGGGGCTAAATGCGCTGTCTGATAGGGTGCTCTCAGAGTTGGTAGAAAAGTCTTTTGATACTTGATCAAATAGATCGAACCGACCGCCTAATAGAACTATTAAGTTATCAGTCAAATCAATCTTATCTTGAATATAAAAACCTAAAGATCGTGTAATTGCCGTATTCCTAAAATCTTCCCCTAGAGCGCCGGGAGGCTGCCCGTAAACAGGATTAAAAATATCCAAGGGTGCGGCGGCAGCACTCCTAAAGCTCGGTACCAGATTTTCATAGCTGTTGATATCAAAACCTAGCAAAAGTTCGTGCTGAAGCGAACCCGTCAAAAATTCACCGACCACGTTGGTGGCTAAGTTGTAGGAGGTGCTGACAAAATCATATTCTCGATAGGAACGACTCAGGGTGCGGTTGTCGGCTCCCAGACTACCCGGCAGCGTTCTTCGATCGCTGTAATCGCGATTGTTATATAGAAACGAGTTGCGAATTGTCCAAGTGTCACTCAACTCATGTTCTAGCCGATAACCAACGCGGGTGAGGGTGCTGTCAATGCGATCTGAGGGCTCGCCCACATTACGACTGCGGGGAATGGTGCCATTGGGGTTGGGCAAAACTGACCCGATTACAGGCACAAAGGGAGTAAAGCCGCTATCTCGGGTTTCAATGTAGTCGCCCTCAAGCGTCAGACTGCCGCGATCGCTGATCACGCTGATCACTGGAGAAATATTCAAGTTATCGCTATTGTAAAAATCGATAAAGCTGCCGGAGTTGCGGTAAGCACCATTTAGCCGATACAGAACCGTGCCCGATTCATTGAGTGGCCCTGATAGGTCTACAGCACCTCGGTAAAAACTATAGCTGCCCAATGTGGCATCAACGGCATAAAAAGGTTCGCTCAAGGGCTGCTTGGTGACTAAATTAATGCTGCCGCCAGGATTGCCTAAGCCAAACAGTACTGAAGCGGGCCCGCGCAGCACCTCAACCCGCTCAACACTACCCAGTTCAACATACTCTCCGCCTCCTGCATCCACCTGACCATTGCGGAGTAGGTTGTTGTTAAGGGCCTCAAAGCCGCGAATGCGATAGGTCAATGTTGGGCCTGAGTTGAAATCTGCCGTTACCCCTGGAACGTTTCTGAGAGCGTCGTCCAAGCGGGTTACCTGCTGATCTTGTAGCAATTGCTGGGGGACGACTTGAATGGATTGGGGAATATCGCGCAGGGGCGCACTGGTTCGTGTCCCCACAGAGGTGTTGGGTATTCGGTAACCGTCCTGCTCTCCCGTCACCACTACCTGAATCGCGTCATCCTCCGCACCGACTACCGCTTCGCCCAGCGTCACCGCCAACCCCGTAGCCGTCACCGCTGCCACAGGCGGCGCATCCGTCCCAGTAATCGCAACCCGCACCAAGTCGCCCGGCTCATTCGTCGCGCTCACCAGGGCAATACCCTCCGCTGGGGCAAATTGTTCAAACGAGTTGCCATCGGGTAAAACCAACACCGCATTGGGAATATCGGCAATCAGCGCATTGCCCACCGTCTGGGTCGTTGGGGCGGGCAGGTCGCCCTCGGCGGTTTCTAAGACCAGCTGCAAACCCGCTTCAGTTTCCTCAACTCGCACCCCCGTAATCTGCGTCAGCGACGCTTCGATTTGGGCAACCCAGTCGGAGAGGGTGAGGGCAGGGGGGTGGATGGGTGTGGGGGTGGATGGGTGAATGGGTGGATGGGTATGTGAGTATGTGGACTGCTCGGTCTCATCTACTCGCCCACTCATCCCATCATCCACGTCCTGACCGCTCTCCTGCGCGGCCACAGACAAGCCCCCCGCCAAACCCAATGTCAACGCCAGCGATACCGACCCATAAACCTGCCACACGTTCATCTCAACGCCTCACACTAAATGCTCTATTGGCAATCTTTCTCGATTGCAATGAAAGGCAGTGTAAGGAACCTGAGAGATCTGCGTCTACTCAAATCCGGCCTTTGATCCGAAACCGGACAATTTTTTGGAACTAATTCTGACCAAACGCCAAAACTTGGGCGGCACTGAGCCCAAAACCGGGAATCACAGTGGATTGAATCGGACCGTCGCCCTGGTACACCCTGTCTTCATACTGGCCATTCACCCACAGGCACACCGTCACTTGCTGCATCTCCGGGTCAATAATCCAATATTCCGCAATGGCACGGGCTGCATATTCCGTGCGTTTGTAGCGATAGTCGCGGTCTCGATTTTCTGGCCCTGGAGAGACGACTTCAACCACCAGCACAGGTGGCGGCATTTCCTGAGTGATAGTGTTGCGGCGTTGTCCTGCTAATGCGGCCTGCCCCTCTTCGCTGAGTACCGCTAAGTCAGGCAGGCGCACCTTTGCCCGTCTGCCGCTGACGGCAATTTCTAAATCCTTGAGGTTAATCAGCGCGATAGGCACATGTTTGGCCAACTCAAACATCAGCAACTTAGCCAGCTGGCAATTTTCCGGCGATTCCGTCGGCATTTCCACTAATTCCCCATCCACCAGTTCATAGCGGGTGTCGGTGCCGTCGTCATAGTCCAAATACTCCTCCAGGGTCATGGGTTTGGAGGACTTACTCACTATTTGCGTCATGATCTCCAGCCTCCGCGATCGCCCCAGCATAAGCACGGTTTGATCGTAGCAAACTCTAGTAGACTGCCATGCCTAAGGTGCAAGGTTTACGGTGAAGGGTGCAAGGTTTACGGTATTAGTCATCCCCGACACCGCAAACCCTAGACCATTGCCCCTATCACAACCAGTTTGGCTAATTTTAGAGCCGAGCCAATTTATGTCCCATGGCACACTGCTTGGGTGTGATGCCAAACTTACGCTTGAAGGCAGCGGCAAAGTGCCCCTGGTTGCTGTAGCCGCAGCGATGCACGACCTCCGCCACGGTGTAGCCCTGCCGCAACAGTTGCTCTGCCCACCGCAATCGCTGCTCGGTGAGGTAGCCCAACACCGTGGTTTGAAAGACGGCCTGAAAGCCGCGCCGGAGGGTGCGATCGCTCACTCCCACCCGCTGCGCCAGCTCGGTTTGCGAGGGCGGGTTTTCGAGGTGCGATCGCAGAATTTCTGCTGCATAGTGAATACGGGCAATCGTGTCTGCCTTAAGGGAATCAGACGATGGGGTTGCTTCATGGCTCAGCATCCCGTCCAGTTGCAGTGCCATCAGTTCAAACACTTTGCCCTGCAAATAGAGCCGCTTGGTGATTCCCAGAAATGGACAATTGATGATTTGCTGCACCACCGAGCGCATGGCTCCTGTCACCCTGGGCGAAAAGACACGCTGCGAATCATCCCCTCGCATCAAAGGGTGCAACTCAGAGGGCAATTCCCCATCTGGCATAGCAAATAACTGACTAAACAGGTGCGGCTCAAGGTGAATATTAACGCCCACTTCGGGCTGATTGGCTGGATGAAAGTTGGTCACGGCGGGTTGAATGCCGCTACCGCCAATGTAGCTCTGGGTGGCATCTTGATAGAGAAAATCGCCGCTATCCACCACACCTGACAGATGCACCATAAATTGCACCAGATGAAGATGCTCCCTTCCCCGATACGTAAGGTCTTCGTAATAGGTTTCGTTGAAAATAGATAGCTCTAAACCTGGGCATAGCTCCATATCGCGGTTATAGCCGCTACCCAGTTGCGAAGGCATCGTGCGAATCGTCTCTAGACGATCGATAGACACCGCAGGCGGGCAGCGCTGCTCGGCCTCGACCCAAATGGCATTCACCTCCTGGCTCGTCAGCTCAACCATAGCGTGAGAAAAGCTCAAAACTATTAAAAATTAGTCTCAATAGTCTAGGATTTCTGTAAAGAAGTCAAGAGAGAAGAGACTGCAGGGTTATAGTGCAAAAACAAAAAGAGTCTGCCAATCCCCCCCTTACACCTCGCCCCCTTCACCCTTTACCCTTCACCCAACTACCCCGTCTTATCCCTTACAATACCCCTAGCCTTATTAGCACTTGCTACTAATAACTATGCTCGACGTTGCCACGCAAATCGCTCTTACCACCCGCAAGCTTACCCTCGCCTACGACGGCAATATCATTATCAAAAGCCTTGACCTAGCTCTACCCCAGGGCCGAATCACTACGTTAGTAGGGCCAAACGGCTGCGGCAAATCGACCCTGCTGCGGGGCATGGCGCGGCTGCTCAAGCCCCAGGGGGGCACGGTGTATCTAGATGGCGATGCGATCGCCCACCTGCCCACCAAAGACCTCGCCAAGCGTCTGGGCATTTTGCCCCAAAGCCCCAGTGCTCCCGAGGGCCTGACCGTGCGGGAGCTGGTGGCCCAGGGCCGCTACCCGCACCAAAACTGGCTCCAGCAGTGGTCCAAGGAAGATGAGCTGAAGGTGGAGGAGGCGATCGCCACTACCCACCTGCACGAGTTTGCCAACCGCCCCCTCGACACCCTCTCCGGCGGACAGCGCCAGCGGGCCTGGATTGCCATGGCCCTGGCCCAAGACACTGAAACCCTATTGCTAGATGAACCGACAACCTATCTGGATCTAGCTCACCAGATCGAAGTGCTGGACTTGCTCTATCAGCTCAACCGTCAGGCTGGACGCACCATCATTATGGTGCTCCACGACCTAAATATGGCCTGCCGCTACAGCCACCACTTAATCGCCCTGCGCAGCGGCATGGTATCGGCCCAAGGCAAACCAGTTGAGGTAGTCACCGAGGAAATGGTAGAGCAAGTGTTTGCCTTGAAGAGCCGCATTATCACCGACCCCGTATCTAACACACCGCTGTGCCTGCCCATTAGCCAGACTATCAAGAATCAGTTTTATTGATTTATAGCTGGCAGTAGGGCCATCAACCCCTAACGATTACCTTTCAGGATGGTAAGGTAAATTGCGCCAAGCACTCAGCCAGAGCTTTTGGTAAATATACAGAGCCAAACGCTAACCCTATCCCAACTGGTGAGGGACTGACCATAATCACGATATTCATCTGCCCAGCGGTATTCATCTGACCCTAGCATTCTCGTCATACAGTCGCTTCAATAACACTGACGTTAGTTAAGCCTATCGTTGCATGTAATAGCTGACGGTGCTTTTGACGGCTTCAAACACAAGAATAAACAGTGGAAAGCTAATGCCCATCAGCCCTAACCACCCGGCTAGGCGGCTGAGCAGAAGGCGCGATCGCCGATTATGCACATTACGAAGCCGTTTAGATCGCGAGACCCAGTGGGGCGCAAGAGCCAGCAGCATGGCTCCAATTAAGCCGAAAGGAACCGCAATCGACCACCAAAGCGGAAGGCGATCGCCCGGCTGCAGCACCTCCGCACTAGGGAGTAATACCAGCACAACCACCACTAAGCCTAGCCAAATCGACAGACTGATTAACAACTCACGCAGAAGAGGATGCTTAAGTTGTTGAGAAATAGAAAAGCGATTCATCATATGTGTTGCCGTGACCCAATGCCTGATTTGGTGCTGAATGGATAACTTAGAAGTCTAAAAGCTTCTACCAATCGACAGAGATTATGTAAATTTATATCATCCAAACTAGCTACCCCAAAGCCTGAGGACTGATAAAACCCCAAAAGCCCGCAGAACAGCCACACAGGACACGGGTTGGCTTTATTTCTAGGGCGATCGCTCATGCAGCATGAGACTCCGCAGAGCGGTCGCAGTGCAACAGGGTCTATGTCGTCCGCTGCATAAGCGATACAAAACGCTAGGGGCTGTCATCAATTAGCCTCTGAATATCCCAGAAATCAACAGTCAAAGCCCCTAGTCTGGTTTTTAAGTCAGGCGTGGCAACGCTCATAGCATAAGGCGTTTGGTTGGAATTGATGACACGCCCTAGAGCTTGAGGTGTGACTTGTGAAAAATGTGGATCAGATTTTCTTATAGAAACTCAAAAAAGTGGGAACTTTAGACGTAGCAACCGTCAGGGTACGTCTCTTTGCAAAAATACTTAGCGTTGAGTAGGGTCTCTCAAACTACTTATCAACGAAAACTGTGTTGCTGCCCTCACAGCACCTCTACCTATCGGTTGCAGCAGATGGTTTTGCACACCATAGCCCCCTCAACCTCTAGCTCCATTCCCTACCCCGGCAATGATAGGCTAGTTTAGCTGCTCCAGGTTAAATTTTGTCATAGCCCTACTTCCTGCCCGGAAACTAAGGCTCCCCGTTGAATATTTATTGAGGGGCACCTTATGAAGACGTAGGTGGCTGATCCATCGGCCTCTAAATGATTCTCGGCCCATGCGTTTTGGCTTTGAGGGTCAGCGGTCAGCCTAAGCAGAGATTGCCTACCCTGCTCTTAGTGTCCGCATTCCACTGAATGTGTTGAATGTGTCTCTAGGCACCGTCATTCAAGCTCCGCCGCTTGGTAGCAAAGCCTTCATAAACCGCCAGATGGGCATCTAAAATGTTGAGCCGTTCGTAGATCAAAAATGCGGGCATTGAAAAAATATGAGCTTCAGGCGTCTCAGCATCGTCTATCGGAATGCAGATGGGGGGTAAGACCCCTCATCTGTGATAAATTCTGTATAGTTCATCTGTATAAAGTAAATTAGCTGTTAATTTAGTGCCTATTGGTCGCCTGTGGCCTTGACCTACGGAGGTTTAGCAGGAGTGGCAGTTTGACAATAACACTCTTAAAAGGCTGCACCCTGCCGGGAGGCTATAACCAATGTCTGACAGCGGCTAGCATCTAAGAGATCTTGCGATCATTGCGAACTCAAGAGACTGATAAACTACATCGGCATTGAGCAATAAAGCACAACAAAAGAGAGAAGAAGAGAAAGTATAGAGATGTGAATATGTTTAGCAATTGACACCTAACGGTTTGAGCTTCGATTTGATTATTCAGTGCTAGCGGTTTACCTGGTTTGGGCGCAATGTCGCAGATCCTCTTTTCAAACGAATGGTTGAAGCAATACGCTGACCCCTATGCAATTCTGGGGCTCTCTGTGACCGCTGACGATCGGCGTGTGCTAAAGCGCTATCGCGATGTGGCGAAACGGCTTCATCCCGATGCGTATGTTCAAGCGTTGCCAGAGGTACGGCAAACGACGTCCCAGTTATTTGCGCGGTTGGTTAGCCCTGCCTATCAAAAGCTCAAGCAAGATAAGGGTCGAGCTGAATACTTGGCAATGTTGCGGTTCCGGGTGCGGCGAATGAATCGGGACGGGATGCCTGCGCTACAAGGGGAATTTGCTCAACAGTTATTGCGGCAGCCGCCACCCCAAGTTGAGACCTTCTATGAGCAGGCCATTTCTCGTTTAGCAGAGACGCAGTTTCATTCGCTGGAATTATTTGAGGCGATCGCCCCTCAGTTAGAAGAACTTAACCTGGTCTATCTCAAGCAAAAGATGGGAGAGCCCATCATTCGCGAGAAGCGGACAGGTATTGTGTCAGCAGCTCCTTCCGCGCCAGTTGAGATTGCTACCATTCCATCTGACCCAGGGAAAGCAGCCCCTGACTATGCTCAGCGCCACTATGACCGCGCGTTGGAATATACGCGGCGCAACAGCAACTGGGCCATGATTGTGCGGGAGCTAAAAGATGCTATCAAACTCGATCCCAAGCGCAGCGAGTTTCATTCTCTGCTAGCTAAAGCCTATCTGATGCAAGATTTGCCGACGATGGCCAAGGTTCATTTCAAGCAAGCGCTCAAGCTCAACCCAAAAGATCCGCTAGCGCTGCAATATGCCACTCGACTCAATATTGTGCTTGATACACCGGCTACTGCCCAAAAGCCAACTAGTAAGCGGTTTAGCTTTTTTGGCCGCAAGCCCTAATCCCTCGGTGATCCCAGTAATCAAGGGGGTCGGTTGAAGTGCTCTCGATAGCAAAAATTTATAGATAGATTGAATTGCGGGATAAGCTCATCTCAGGATGACGTGAGTTTGCTTGCGGTGTTTTAGCGTTGTGCTACGGGCCGAAACACCGCAAAATTGTGCTGATTACGCCGCGGACGGCACAATTTTGAATATTGGCCGAATTTTAGACCTTTTTGACCCAGCCTCAGGCTGGGTAGGAAGTTGGGACAATCCTGGCCATTCCGCAACTAACGTTTCCTCAGGGAATTTTCAGAAGCACTTCAGGAACCTATCACCCCAGCGGCGCTTATTGCATCAATAATAGAAAGCATGATTTTCAGCTCAGTTCGGTTTGGGGGAGCGTTAATACTTCTTGGCAGACATTTCGCTACTCGGTGGCCGCTCAGGCAAGGGGTTTAGGTATCTCTGGCAAAGAGTTTTCCTGTATTGGGCGAATGATTGTTCACCCCTACAGTGCAATGGCTGATTGATAGAGACTTTTCTTCGACAGAAACTGCATTAAGCCCCTAGTGCTCGGTAGCTGAACTTGCGCCAGATACTAGGGGCTGTCATCAATTAGCCTCTGATATCCCAGAAATCAACCGTCACAGCCCCTAGCCTGGTTTTTGGGTCGGGCGTGGCAACGCTCATAGCATCAGGCGTTTGATTGGAATTGATGATACGCCCCAGGACAAAGCTAATTTGCCTCCTCAGTTCTAAAGACGATCCCCTCGCAAGCCCACATTATCCTTAAGGGAGTTACCATGCCGTTTATTCGCCGTCGCACTATGTATGCAACTCTCTCGTGGGCGATCGCTGCCTTTGCCCTCACTGCAGCCCCCGCGTTAGCGCAGACCAGAGACGTGTCATCTGGGTTTAACCCTCAGCAACTGCTGACTAATGCTCTGCAATGGATTGATGGACTGGGGCCGTTGGGGGCGATCGCCTTCATTGGCATTTACATCGTGGCGGCTGTCGCCTTCCTGCCGGGTTCCATTTTAACGTTGGGTGCCGGGGTCGTATTCGGGGTCATAGCAGGGGCTGTTTATGTGTTTATTGGTGCTACCCTGGGCGCGGCACTGGCCTTTTTGGTAGGGCGTTATCTGGCACGAGGCTGGGTGTCTAGCAAAATCGCCAACAACGCTAAATTTCATGCTATTGACCAAGCAGTAGGACATGAGGGCTTCAAAATCGTTCTGTTAACCCGCCTCTCGCCGATCTTTCCGTTTAACTTGCTGAACTATGCGTTTGGCGTCACTGGCGTCTCGTTTAAGGATTATGTGTTGGGTTCTGTCGGCATGATCCCTGGCACCATCATGTATGTATATTTGGGGTCGCTGGCGGGCAACTTGGCGACGCTGGGCGCAGGTGATGCACCGGCCAATCCAACCATTCAATGGATTATTCGGATTGTAGGATTGGTGGCGACGATCGCCGTCACTGTTTACGTTACTCGCATTGCTCGAAAGGCGCTGGATCAGGCGCTGGCCTCTCCTGGTGATGTTGGGGGGTAAGGCCTAGGGCTTGGGCTTAGAGACTGGGGATCAGTCAGGCTTGTCTTTTCCCAAGCGCTTTAAGTTGCCTGCGTTTAGCCTGCGTCTTGTTTCTTGATCTTGTGATTCTTTGCCTTTTATGAGTGAGGTTTGTTGCGCTCTCTTCAACGTGAACGATATTGAATAGATTGGCGATCGCCCTATCTTCAACCTGATATTTGAATCGATCAGCCCTTCATGGCGATCGCCCCTGCCCGACAACGGTTACCCTAGTTCTTCGCTGTATTCTCTAACTTTTAAGTTTTTAGGAACCCTCACTATGTCGCCCACTTCTGTAACCGTCTTGCCGCAAGACAGCTATAACCAAACTCTGGTGTCTCACGTTCATCCGTCAGATTGGGCCAACCCCAAGCCTGCAGATCTGTACGACCTGGTTGTGATTGGGGCTGGCACCGCTGGGCTGGTCACAGCGGCCGGAGCCGCCGGGTTAGATGTGGGCCTAAAGGTTGCGCTGGTAGAGCGGCACTTGATGGGAGGCGACTGCTTGAATGTTGGCTGTGTGCCATCAAAGTGCATCATCCGCTCGTCACGAGTTGTGGCAGATATGCGGGAGTCTGAACCCTTTGGGATCACGCCACCCAGCTCTGTTGAAATAGACTTTGGCGCGGTGATGGAGCGGATGCGACGGTTGCGGGCGGGCATTAGCAGCCACGATTCAGCGCACCGCTTTCAGAAGATTGGGGTGGATGTGTTTTTGGGCGAGGGTAGCTTTCGAGATGAGCAAACGCTTACTGTAAACGGCCAGGTTTTGAAGTTTAAGAAGGCGGTGATTGCCACGGGAGCGCGGGCCGTGCGGCCCGCCATTCCCGGTTTGGCTGAGGCTGGCTTTTTGACCAATGAAACGGTCTTTTCCTTGACAGAGCGTCCGAATCGGCTGGCCGTGATTGGCGGCGGCCCGATTGGCTGTGAGCTAGCTCAAGCGTTTCATCGGCTGGGCTGTGAGGTGATTCTATTCCACAAGGGCTCGCATCTGCTGAATAAAGAAGATGCGGATGCGGCGGAGATTGTGCAGCAGCGGTTCTTGGCAGAGGGCATTCAGCTGGTGCTGGACGCTGATCTAAAGGAGGTCACGCAAGAGTCGGATGGCAAGGTGATTCACTACACCAGCAGCGGCAAGCAGGGGGCGATCGCCGTAGACGAAATTTTGGCAGGCGCTGGGCGCGCACCCAATGTGGAACGGCTAAACCTAGAGGCGGTGGGGGTAGAGTACGATACGCGCCGGGGTATCCAAGTCAACGATCAACTGCAAACCAGCAATCGCAAAATCTTTGCCGCTGGGGATGTGTGCATGGACTGGAAGTTTACCCATGCCGCTGATGCTGCTGCCCGGATTGTAATCAAAAACACGCTGTTTTCGCCCTTTGGGCTGGGGCGCGATCGCCTGAGCAGCCTAGTCATGCCCTGGGTCACCTACACTGATCCCGAAATTGCGCATGTTGGGCTATACGAAGAGGAAGCACAGGCGCAGGGGATTGAGGCTAACACCATCAAAATTTCCCTCAGCTCAGTGGATCGGGCGATCGCCGATGGTGAAACCGAAGGGTTCGTCAAAATCTTGCATCCCAAAGGATCTGACAAGATTTTGGGCGCTACGATTGTGGCGCGTCATGCCGGGGAGATGATCAGCGAGGTGACCACAGCGATGGTGGCCGGGGCGGGGCTAAATTCCCTTGCGAAGACGATTCACCCATATCCCACCCAGGCTGAGGGCATTCGAAAAGCAGCAGACGCCTATCGCCGCACGCTGCTGACCCCGCGCTCGAAAAAGCTGCTGGGGCTGCTCACTAAATTTTCCTGACCCATCGTCAACGGGCTTGGGCAACCCACGCCAATCTCCAATAGGGCTTCTCAAACACAAAGTCCATCAGTAATGCTGAAATTCTTGGTAGCTGGGCTTTTTGTTTCTTTGCACCTCCCTGCCTCCCGGCATTGGAGACTCATGTCAATTCGGGCCAGGAGGGGTTGGGGGCTCTGCATGATGCATTGTGACCCGAGGCTTAATTGACTATGGATTGATTGACTATGGATTGATTGACTGTAGATTGATTGACTGTAGATTGATTGACCGTGGATTGACAGGATTTCTGAATTCCGCACGGCTCATCAAGCCAATCGAGGCACTGTCATAGCGACACTCAGCCCATCCGCCCCAGCCGATAGATTGGAAATAGGGTCGAGATCCCGTACGTATTCACACCTAGTGCTCTCTGAGTCTATTGTTGGGGCTATGGCATCTGTTGCACGCAAAAATTTATTTGAGGATATCCCTCGGTTCTTGGTGGCCCAGGCCGGGATCATGTTTGCGGTGAGTCTAGTCACGATCCAAACTGGCATTCTGAATGGGTTTAGTCGGTCTACATCGGCGTTGATTGATGACTCAGAGGTGGATATTTGGGTAAGTGCAGAGGAAATGGTGAATCTCCAATTAACGCTGCCTATTCCTGCTGCCACTGTGTCGGAGATTCACGCGATGGATGGGGTGGAGCAGGCTGAAGCGTTTATTAGCCGCACCACGACTTGGCGTAGCCCCACGGGTGATATTGCTCCGGTGCAGATGATTGGCTTTGACCCTGCGAGCCGCATGTTTCGCATGGGGCAGCTGACGGAAGGGGCGATCGCCAATTTGCAAGAGCCCTACACGGTGATCCCTGACCGAGCCAACCTGGGAGCATTGGGGTTAGACGAGGTGGGTCAATCTGCCTCCATCAATTCACTTCCGGTTACGATCACGGGCTTTACTCGCGGCACCCAGTCTATTGCGTCTAGCGCGTATGTGTTTGCATCACTGCGCACGGCCAACGCCTATCTAAACTCAGGGCTGACCACGACCTCAAATTGCCAGCTTGAGGGCGATCGCCTCACCTGTTCCAATATGTTTGAGCGCGATGCAAGCGATATCGCGTTGGACCCCCCGCGCGCCCTGCGTGGCAGCGACGGCATCACCTTTGTTATGGTGAAGGCGCAGCCAGGGCAAGATTTGAATGTTCTGAGCCGACGCATTGAGGCGGAGTTTGATGGGATGGTGGCCCATACCCAAACTGAACTGTCTACCCTGACTCGAAACTATTGGGTGGGCAGTACGGGAATTGGCTTTGTGCTAGGTTTGGGCGCTGGGGTTGGGGTGGTGGTGGGCGTGGTGATTGTGAGCCAAATCTTGTACGCCTCGGTCGTTGACCATATGAAGGAATTTGGCACCCTCAAGGCCATGGGCGCATCCGATTGGATGATTTATCGCATCATCATTGAACAAGCGCTATGGATGGCGATTTTAGGCTATATCCCTAGCATTGCCTTGTGCGGTGGGCTGGGCTGGTGGACGTTTGCCACCCAGGGCATCACGATTTTGATTACGCCGGGGACAGCAGTTGTGGTGTTGGGTATCACAGTAGGCATGTGTGTTGTTTCAGCACTATTTGCCATACAAAAAGTGACCCATGTTGATCCTGCGATCGTATTTAAAGCGTAATTTAGCTCAAATTTCGTGTAGATCGCTACGGAGGCTTGATGAAGGCTGTAGGTAGACTCAGTGAAGACTATATTTTCTCTTGGCGAAGGATGCTGTTGACTCTAGCGTTCTGGGCACAAAGAGAATAGGTAGCTAGTCTAAGTCTTTAGAAGTACATGTTGTTAAGTAGACGGTTTGCATGGCTGGCACTCGTCGATTTGCCTTCTGCTGCGATCGCTCTAAGCTCTTTTTCAGCAGTTCCCATCGTTTTTTCTCGGTTCGATTAGCCCTAAGTTTACTTAATTTGAAGTCACGCATGGTCGTTTCCTCATTGCAATCGCCTGTTACTTATCCCATTCATTCACTCCCTGCTCCTGCAGCGTCTTCTTCCTATCCTGTGGAGCATCAGCCCCGTAGGGCTGCGATCGCCGCTGACCACTTGAATATGGTGTTCCGCTCAGGTGGGGGCAGCTATCCGGCCTTGAGTGACGTGCAGCTTCGGGTGCCTAGCGGTATTGTGCAGCTATTAATGGGGCCCTCAGGCTCGGGTAAAACTACGCTGCTGTCGATTCTGGCGGGTATTCTCACACCCACCGATGGCGCTGTGCATCTGCTCGGAGAAGACATTACCCAAATGTCACGGCGTGAGCTGGCGCGCTTTCGGCTAGAAAACATTGGCTTTATTTTTCAGGGCTTTAATCTGTTCCCGGCACTGACAGCAGCAGAAAATGTGGAGTTGGCCCTCAAAACTAAGGGTGTGAGCCGCCGATTTGCTCGGAAAGAAGCCTTGGATTTGCTGGAGCAAGTGGGGCTAGCAGACAAGGCAAAGCAACTGCCAAAGAACCTATCGGGTGGGCAAAAGCAACGGGTGGCGATCGCCCGGGCCCTCGCGAGCGATCCGCCCTTGATTATGGCAGATGAGCCAACGGCTGCGCTCGACTCCCATAGCGGCCACGCGGTCATTGACTTACTGTGCCGACTTGCCAAAGAGCGCGATCGCACGGTGTTGATGGTTACCCATGATCCCCGCATCATCGACGTGGCCGATCGCGTCCTCTACTTAGAAGACGGCAAACTCACTCAAACACCCCAATCCTAAGATTGAACATTAGTTCGGCCCATGCCTAAAGCCGTATTGTCCAAGACGCGGGCAGCAGGGCTTTTCGGTGTTTCAGCTCTGTACGGCCAAATTGAAACGCCGCGATCGCCCTCACGGAATCTTGAAGGAATCGAAGACCATTTTGGTTTTAGCGCTAGGGCGATCGCTATACTAATCGGGTGATACGTGGTTGTGAGCAGCGATGAACTCAGTTTGGCAACAGCTTACCTTTGCAACGGTGCCCGTGCAGCAGTGGGTGAAAACCAGCTATCTGCATCGGCTTGTCGGATCATTACAGCGCTGGCGGCAGGGCAGTTGGCTGATGCAGTGGGGCGAGCCCCTGGGGGCGCTGCTGGTAGCGCTGGTACTGGTGCTGGCTCCCTACGTCTCGACTGCGCTAATCGGCATATTGATGGTGGCCTGTGGCGCGTTTTGGCTGCTGCTTACCCTGTCTGATGACGACACGCCGGGCATCACGCCCATTCACCTGCTGGTATTGCTGTATACCCTCGTGTCGCTGGTGTCAGTCGGCATGTCGCCGGTGAAGATGGCGGCGGCAGATGGCTTCATCAAGCTGGCGCTCAATGTGGCGCTGTTTTTCTTAATGGCACGGGTGCTGCGATCGCCCCGTTTGCGATCCACGGTGATTACCCTCTACTTGCTGACCACCACAGTGGTGAGCGCCTATGGCCTGCGGCAGTGGTTTTTTGGGGCGCAAGCATTGGCAACCTGGGTCGATGCCCAATCGACGCTCGTGGGCACAACCCGCGTGTATAGCTATTTAGGCAACCCTAACCTGCTGGCAGGCTACCTGATTCCGGCGTGCATGTTTAGCGCAGCAGCGGTGTTTGTATGGAAGCGCTGGCTGCCCAAGGCTCTGGCGGTGGTGCTCACGCTGCTCAACTCCGCCTGTTTGGTGCTCACCTTTAGCCGGGGCGGCTGGCTGGGCTATGTGGCAGGCAGCTTTGTATTTTTGCTATTGCTGGTGCACTGGCTCAGTCAATATCTACCGGGACTGTGGCGACGCTGGGCCATGCCGCTGGTGCTGGGCGTATCTGTAGCGCTAGTGTGCGGTGCGGTAATGACGGTGGCGCCTCTGCGCGATCGTGTGTTTAGCATGTTTGCCGGTCGTGCCGACAGCAGCAACAACTTTCGCCTCAATGTATGGGCTGCAGTGCAGGATATGATTCGCGATCGCCCGATCCTAGGTATCGGCCCTGGCAACACCGCCTTCAACCGCATTTATCCCCAATATCAGCGAACGGGCTACACCGCTCTCAGCGCCTATTCAGTCGTGCTAGAAATTTTGGTGGAAACGGGGGTGATTGGCTTTACCTGCTTCCTCTGGTTGCTAACGGTGACCCTAAGCCAGGGCTTGCAGCAACTGCAAGCCCTGCGGCGGCAGCGGCTATGGGATGGCTTTTGGTTGGTGGCTGCAATTGCGGCGATCGCCGGAATGCTGACCCACGGCTTAGTGGATACGGTCTGGTATCGCCCACAGATTAGTACGCTGTGGTGGCTGATGCTAGCCCTGATTGCCAGCTACTATCCCTACAAGGCTGGTTCTAGGTTTCGCGCATCAGGTCTACCGCCCAACCCATAGCGCCTCAAGCGCTGGCTAATGCCTTGAATTGAAGCCTTGAATGGTGTGGAATCCTCACAACGCCGGGGTTCCACACCATTCAAATAAATAGCCATTAGCGCGGCGGGGGCTTATATCAAGCCCGTTTGATTGCTTGTTGAATTAACCGCCTGAAGCATGACTTAAGCTGATTTTGGGATAAGCTCAAACCCTCTTACCCCAAGCGGACGCTACCTTATGCGGGAATGTTTTTTGCAGGTTGATTGGCTGACCTGATGTTATATCAATTCTCTAAATCAAAACGACGAATTATTTGAGGAGGGGGGTGGGGAACTGCGTTTCCCACAAGGGGGCGAAGCCCCCTTGCCCCCCATTTGTAGCCCAAATTTTTGGATTGATATTACTCTGCTTCTTCTGGGGCAAACAGCGCCACGGCGTGAGGCACTGGGCGAGGAATAAAGCCCACATAGGAATCGCCGTTGTATACCAGCGACGTGCTCGCGCCAGAATCCAGCATCACTGCATAGCGGAAGCCAATGCGGGCCAGCAGTTCGCCGATTTCTACTGCGCTGTGGCGGCTGTTGGTAATGCCGATGATGGGTTGCCCAGCCCAGTCTAGACCCCAAAAAGCGCGGTGGCGGGGAATTTCGACCCCAAACATCTTGCCAAACCGTTCTGCTGGCTGGGGGATGCCGTCATCCACTAACCACCCGGCAGCCACAAAAGCATCGGTCACGTCGGGCAGGATGGCCTGAATTCCGGTCAGGGTATTGTGTTGTTCGGCGTCATAGGGCACGAACAGAGCGGCATCCGGGCCAATCAATACTAGGGGACGTCCTTTGATGCTGGTGTTGGCATTTTCTAAACCCTGCACAAATTCACCTGTGTTGTGGCTTAGAACTGGGCCAATCATCTGGCGCGAGTCTAATAGCTCCATTGAGAAGAACCCGCCGTCCACTGCGGCGATCGCCCCCGTGCCCTCCACAATGTCTTGCACTTGGTAGCGACTGTTGGCATGAAAGGTCGCTGGCTTGCCGCCCATCACCAGCACAAACTCTGCATCAGCAAGGTCAACGCGTTCAAATCGAATGGGCTGGCGGTAGTTTACGGCATGGCGGTCGACCTGGAGTGGGGCGCCGCCATAGGCAAGGGCGATCGCCCGCTCAAATCCGCTAAAGCCAATGCGCTCTACCGTTAGCCCATCTGCCGATTCGCCCGCAAACTTTTCTTCACCTACATCCATCGCTAGGGCCAGTCGATAGCCAGCTTCTTGCACCAGTTGTTTAACGGCGTCATCATATTTGCCAATGGGGTACACAAAGTCTTTCACTTCGATCCCCAACGTTTGCTCTAGAATGCGTTTCGAATCTGCCAACTCTGCCCGAATCTGATCGGGTGGCAGCGCAGTGAGGTCTTCAGGATGGGTGACACTGTGCGCTGCGATTTCGACCAGCGGCTCGGCTGCCATCTCCCGCAGTTGCTCCCAACTCAGGCTAGACCGGCCTAGGTCAGTGCCAATCTTTTCGGTATAAATGCTAAACACGCCAGGATAGCCATACTGGCGCAGCAGTGGCAGCACGTGGTGATAATGTCCGGCATAGCCATCGTCAAAGGTAAGGACTACGGGCTTGGGTGGCAGGGCCAGTCCTGTTGAGAGATGCAGCGCCAGTTGATCCATCGTGATCGGCGTTAGGCCCTCTGCCTGAAGGCGCTGGAACTGGGCTTCTAGCTCGTCGGGGGTAATGTCAAAAAACACCTCTTTTTCGGGTAGTACATCGTGGTACATGATCACGGGCACTTTTGCCAGCCGCGCCATGCTGTGAATCTTTGAGGTGTTGGGGGCGGCTAGATAGGGCACTAGCACCGGGGCAAGTTGCTCAAGGGCCGGTGCTAGCTCGTCTTTGGGCAGGCTAAGGGTGCTGGAGGCCTGCGTCATGAGGTCGATCGACCGCCGCAGCGGCACCTGGTAGTGGGCCACCAGCACTGCCGTAGACGACATTAGGGCGATCGCCATCAGCCCTGGCAACAGGTTTTGGCGCCGCCGTGGCACAGACTGCACCTCAAGCGTCACATCAACAGAATTCGACCGATCAACCGCAGTAGCCTCAGAGCCAGCGGTCTTGCGTATTCCCCACTCCCGAACCCAAGGCGTCAGCTTCATGCGTTTGTGTCATAGTTCAACTGCTGCTAGATGTAGCCAACCTTTTGCCAAAAGCGAGGTTGTGCAGAAGACACTTATTGAAAGCTTGTACAAGCCTTAACCCAACGTTAGGGAACCTGAGTTCGGGTTAAGCTCAAACCCTGATGTGATGTGTGTGTTGGGCACAGCACATCAAGGTTTTTGGGGCGCTGAACAAGGCGCAGTATCCCAAAACCTGTCTTAACCTGAACTGAGGTTAGTTAAACTTTTCCTAACTCGGGCTATTTCTCAAGAGGTCACACGGTAGGCTGAATGTATTGTAAATAACCCATGCGATCGCTCGATACACTGCCATCTGCATCTGGTTAAGTTGCACCTCTAATCCCCCACGTCTTTGCCTCTGGGCATTGCAGGATGAGGGTCTGAATTTTGGAATGAACCCGGTATAAACGGCCTGCTTCTTGCCAAAATCCACCCCTTCAATCAGCAATTCTTGCGTTTGTGGGGTGATTGCTATCGCTACAGGCATTGTCCACTCGTCGTCGCGGCTGGGTGCCGTGGGTTCTCAACATCTTGCAGGGTAATGATGTAAGTAGGGTGCAGGCATAGCCCGAGTTCTCTCGCATCCCCGCATCACGCTGCTATCGCCTGCGGCGATTTCTTCCAAATTCCGAACAATCTTGCGGTAAAGAATCCTGCTTAACGAGCAAAAGATTTGCCGCCCAGGGATGAACCTTTTGGTTCGAGCAGGGTTTACCTCACTATCTTGATGCATCGGGTTGGGAAGAATGCCAGTCCTAAACTTCACTCATTTGTAGACTTAATGGGAGGATGGTTTAATGCATGAAAATGCCGGTTCCCCATGCCGCAACGTTCCATAGAGCAACGGACTCGGCACGATTGCTGCGCCAAGTCCGTTCGCTTTTATCCAACCCAATTTATTTAGAACTTACGCACTTCATGCAGCATCCTGGGAATCTTGAACAACGTTTAGGGAGGCTAAGCCTCCCTAAACGTTGTTCAATTGCGTAAGTCCTAATCTGTTCGGCCAATTCCTAAAACCGTGCCTCCTGTTGGCTAAAGCTTCTCCAAGTTTTGGGTGGACTGTGTATGGGTTGACTAGCTGAAACGACGCTGGCTCCGTATCTATCGCTATTACGGATGAACTCTCAATGCCTAGGCTTTATGTTTTTTATCTTGTACATAGACTGGGTCGGTATATTCTAAAAAAGGAGCTGACTGCATCAAAAACTTGCGCCGTGCCCAACGACAGTCTGAAAAAGATGGGGCTCTGTTGTAGGATGGCGGCAAATTGCCCGTCTAAGCGTTCTGTGCAGCATGCCAGCGATGCACCCGACTGATGCACCCAACTACAGCCGTCTCTACTATCGTCATTCAATACTCTGAATGTGTATCAAGATTCCATGCGTGTTTACGTCCTTCTCTACAATGCAGGCACCGACAACGAGGGGATTCATACCCTAAGGTTGCGGCAAGGTGAGGGAGAGTCGCCTGACTATCGCAACGTGATTTTAATGTTTGAGTCTGAAGAAGACGCGATTCGCTACGGCATCATGCTCGAAGCGCAAGACTTTAGCGCTCCCCTAGTGGAATGCCTAGACATTGAAGACGTTCAAGAGTTTTGTGAAGCGGCCAGTTACGACTGTGTGATGGTGCCCGAAGGCACACTCACCCTGCCGCCCGAAACAAACTTAGACCAAACGGATTGGACGCCTGAAGGCACACCCAATGCATCAGAGGCATCTGGGGCTTCAGAGACAGCCGATGCAGAACCCGTGTCCTCTTTTTCGTCAGATGAGCTAGACCAACTGCGGCGACGGTTGGAGGGCTTACTGTAGCCATGCCCGAAGCCATGCCTGATGCAAGCTCTATGTCCCCTGTGTCCCCATCTATGCCCCCGTCTCCCCCTTCCTCTGCCCCATCGCCCTCTGCCAGCATCACGCGGGGGCACTTGTTGACAGAGCAGGTAAATCCCCACAGTTGCGATCTGGATCAGCTCTCGGCGCTTGACATTGTGGATGTGTTTAACCGCGAAGATGCGCGGGTGATTGACGCGATCGCCCAAGCCCGAGTTCCCCTAGCTGCCGCCATTGACGCCATTGCTGCCGCACTACGCCAAGGCGGGCGACTGATCTATGTGGGGGCGGGCACCAGCGGACGCTTGGGTGTGCTGGATGCAGCGGAATGTCCGCCGACGTTTTGCACACCGCCGGAGATGGTGCAGGCGATTATTGCGGGCGGAGCCGAGGCGCTCGTGCGCAGCTCTGAAGCGTTGGAAGATCGGGCCGAGGATGGGGCGCAAGCGGTGGGCGATCGCCAGGTTTCTGCTCAGGATGTGGTGGTGGGCATCACCGCAGGCGGCACCACGCCCTATGTTCACGGAGCGCTGGCGGCGGCACGGCAGCGTGGCGCTACCACCGTGTTTATCGCCTGCGTGCCGACTGATCAGGTGAGCGCCGAGGTGGATATCGATATTCGGCTGCTGGTAGGGCCAGAGGTTCTGGCTGGCTCGACTCGACTCAAAGCGGGCACTGCCACTAAGCTGGCGCTCAATATCCTCTCGACTGGGGCCATGGTGAAGCTGGGAAAGGTGTATGGCAACCGCATGGTAGATGTGGCCGTGACCAATACTAAACTGCTGGATCGGGCGCTGCGAATGCTGGAAGACCTAACCCACTTGAGCCGCGATGCAGCGGCCATGCTGTTGCAACAGAGCCAGCAGCGCGTCAAGCTCGCCTTGCTGCTGCATTGGACAGGGTTGGATGCGGTGGCGGGCGATCGCCTCTTGGCGGCTCACCAAGGCAATCTGCGTCAAGCGGTTGCAGCCCATCAGCCCCCGTCAGCAAACAGGACAGAGGAAGAGTGTGGTAGGTTTGATCAGTTCAGTAGCCGTCAGTAGCCGTTGCTGCCGCGCTCCAACGTCCGTCCGTGAAGGTCACCTCATTTTGGACTTCTTGGATGGGCTACTGCTTATACACAATCTTGGCCCTTACCCCCTCAGTCCCCCTCTCCCAAACATGGGCGAGGGCGAGGCCAGCCAAGGCGTTTCGGCTCCCCTTCTCCCGTTCTGGGAGAAGGGGAGAAGGGGATGAGGGAAAAGCTCTGGTCGCAAGAGTCTCAGGACTTGCGTATACACAGTAGTTGGATGGGTGGGGCTTGCGCCAAGAGCAACTGGGCTTGCACCAAGAGCAACAAGGCTAAAACAATACGGATGCTGAACCGTTCATCACGGATAATGGCACATTTGCGGGGTGCATTGGGGGCACAGGCTTCTCTTTGATCACCCGTGACTCACCCACTTGGCATGGCTTCATGACTACTGGCTCGTCTCGCGCTCGGCGCACTGGTTTTTCGTTTCAACCGTTAGATCGCATGGCGCTGGGCCTGATGGCGCTGCTGGCCGTGCTGATCACGGTTTTGCTGTTGATGGGCAGCACTACCGCGCCCCGTATTCGGGAATTCACCTGGCAAGATGCGCAGATTAGCTCGGCAGATCGTGCTTTTTTGCTCAGCTTTACCCGCCCGATGGATCGAGGCAGCGTGGAGCAGGGGTTAACCATTGAACCGCCCCTGCCGGGCAAATTTAGCTGGGCCGGGCGGCGCATGGCCTATACGCTAGATGACCCAACGCCCTATGGAACAGAATTTACGCTCACGCTAGAAGGGGCGCGCGATCGCTTCTCTGACTCTGATGAAGGGCAAGCGATGCCAACCTTTGAGGCTAAGTTTCGCTCGCGCGATCGTGCCTTTGTCTACCTTGGGGTGGATGGAGAGGAGGCCGGGCGGCTGATGCTCAACAACTTGACTCAGCAAGAAACCCTAGCGCTAACGCCGCCTGACCTAGTGGTGATGGATTATATCCCCTATCCAGAGGGCGATCGCATTCTGTTTTCGGCGAGCGATCGCACCGAGCTAGACGAGGGCACGCTGAACCAAAAGCTCTACACCGTAACCACGGGCATTCACCTTGACACCCCACCTCAGACTCCCCTTGGGCAGACGCCAGACACTCGGCGCGATCGCCCCCAAGACGCGCAACCGCCCGGCATCGTTAGCCTGGTGCTCGACAGCGACGACTACCAAAACCTAAAATTCGACTTATCGGCAGATGGGCACTTTTTGGTGGTGCAGCGGGTAAACCGCAGCAATCCGGGAGACTATGGCCTGTGGCTAGTGCCTGAGGGTGAGGCGGCTCAGCCGCTTGATACTGAACCCGGCGGTGATTTTTTGATTGCCCCCGACAGTTCCACCCTCGCCATGGCGCAGGGGCAGGGCATGGCAATCTTGCCCCTCGAAGCCAGTACCGACCCTCTCGACTTTTTGCCAGAGTTTGGCATGGTCATGAGCTTCTCCCCCGATGGCGCCGCAGCCGCGATGGTGCGGTTTAACGAAAACCCAGACGACCCGACTCGATCGCTGTTTCTAGTGACCAATCAAGGCACTGAGCAACAGTTGCTCGAAACCAATGGCTCCTTCCTCAGTGCCCAGTTTGACCAGTTGCGATCGCTCCTCTATGTCCTCGTGACCCAGCGAATTGATGCAGCGGAATATGTAGAGCAGCCCTATCTAGTCGTGGTCAACCTCACCACCAACGACGCCAAAACCATGCTGAAGCTACCGATTCAGCGCGATATTCAAATGCACCTATCGCCTGATGGGCTAGGGCTGTTGTTTGACCAAGTGATAAACGATGAGTCAGCCAACCCCACCGATGACGCGGTGTTGCGGGGTAGTGATGGTCGGGCGATCGCCAGCAGCCAGCTCTGGGTTCAGCCTATCCTCAAAGACGTGGACGGTAGCCCTAGCGCCATTGAGCCGCAGCCACTGCCCATTGCAGGCATTCGTCCCCGCTGGCTACCCTAAGCGAAGGGTTCTAGGAACCTAACGAACTAGGCCACACCCTCGTCCAAACTGAATCCGCTCGGTATGATCTAAACACACGATAGTTGGAGCGATCGGGGAGTTTATGGGTTGCTAGCCGCGCTCTCCCGTTTTTCTCACTCCCAGCTCAGAGTTTGGGGCACAAGGTTAGATCGTGCAGGATGGTAGATGTAGCGCAGCTACCATCCTGAGCAAAGTAGGGTCAAAGTAGGGCGAATAGTTTGTGAAACCAACCCTAGAAACATCTAAGCCCTATGCAGTGAAGTATTAAACCCTCTCTAAAGGAAGATTCCACAACGCTTATGATTCACTGATTCTAAGAACAATAAAGTTCTGAGACATCAGATCTTGGAATGATCAGGGCCATGGATTGACTGCCCCCTGCTGTCGATTGTTGAGTTGATTTCTGACAGTTCATTTTGCACCCCCCTTTATGAAAGTTCTCCGTCGATTTTTGCTGCTGCCGCTGATTGCTCTGCTCACGGCTTCCCTTGTTGTGGCCTGCGGTAGCGGCGACAGCAATGGCTCTGCTATCCGTGTCGGGTCTAAAGACTTCACCGAACAGTTCATCATCGGTGAAATGTATGCCCTAATTCTTGAAAATGAAGGCTTTCAGGTCGATCGCAGGCTCAACCTAGGCGGCACCCCCGTGGCCCACGCTGGCTTAGTTCAAGGTGAGATTGACCTCTACCCCGAATACACTGGCACAGGTCTGCTCACGGTGCTCAACTTACCGGCCGCCAGTGATCAAGACGAGGTGTTTCAGACCGTCTCCGATGGCTATAAAGAGCAATTCGACCTGGTTTGGCTAGAGCCCGCGCCTATGAACAATACTCAGGCGATCGCCATGACCCGCCAAAAAGCAAGCGATTTGGGAATCCGCACCATTTCTGATATGGCAGCCCAGGCTAGCGATTTAGTGATGGTGGGCCCGCCAGAATTTCAAGAGCGGGAAGACGGACTACCCGGTTTGCAGCAAGCCTACGGCAACTTTCAACTTCAGGAATATAAAGCGATTGACCCCGGCCTCCGCTACAAAGCACTGGTCGATGGCGACGCCGATGTCACCGTCGCCTTTGGCACCGATGGCGAAATCAGCGCCTTTGACCTAGTCTTGCTCGAAGACGATCAAGACCTGTTTCCGCCCTATCAGGTTGCACCTGTAGTACGTCAGGTCGTGCTTGATGAAAATCCAGGTCTGGCAGACGCCCTCAACACCCTTGCCGCTCGGCTAACCGATGAAACCATGCAGCAGTTGAACTATCAGGTCAGCGGTGAGCAGCAAGAACCCGCCGACGTGGCCCGTGACTTTCTCACGCAAGAGGGGATGCTATAACCGTGAGCGCTATTCACTTCGATCAGGTTTTGCTGCGGTTTCCTGGAACTAGCCAACCCGCGGTTAACCGCGTTACGTGCGACATTGAAGCCGGGCAGCTAGTCGTGATCTTGGGGCCAAGCGGCTGTGGCAAAACCACGCTGCTCAAAATGGTCAACCGCCTCTATGAGCCAACCCAGGGCACGATTTACCTCAACGGAACGGACATCCGCCAGATGAAGGCAACCACCCTGCGCCAGCAGATTGGCTATGTCATTCAGCAGTCGGGCTTGTTTCCACATATGACGGTGGCGCAGAATGTCGGGGTAGTGCCCAAGCTGCTGGGCTGGTCGCGCACCCGCATTCAGGCGCGGGTCGATGAGCTGCTTGAGCTGGTCAAGCTGCCACCAGACGACTATCGCGATCGCTTTCCGGCCCAGATGTCGGGCGGGCAACAGCAGCGCGTGGGGGTGGCGCGGGCCCTCGCAGGCGACCCCCAGGTGATTTTGATGGATGAGCCGTTTGGGGCGATCGACGCCATTACCCGCGCCAGTTTACAAAATGAAATTCTGCGGCTGCAGCGCCAGCTCAAGAAGACGATTCTCTTTGTGTCTCATGATGTGGAAGAAGCGCTGCGCCTAGCCGATCGCATTTTGATTCTCAAAGCTGGGGAAGTGGTGCAATACGATACGCCCTTCAATATCCTCACGAAGCCGGTGAGCCCCTTTGTTCACAACCTCATGGGGGCTGATGACATGGTGCGCCAGCTCAGCCTGCTCCGGGTCGAAACCGCGATGGTCGATGCACCCATCAATTTCCAAAATGGCAGCGAGCCCACCATTACCCCCCACGACAGCCTGCGCGAAGCACTGTCGCTCATCCTCCGCACTGGCGCACTGCAGCTCACCGTTGAAGATGGCGGAGCAGTTGTCGGCGTGCTGACGCTGGAGCATATCCGCGATTCCGCTAGCGTTGCCGCCTAGCCGTGTTGCACGGGCAGATCCCTACTCCCCCTTTTAACCATGCTCTACCTGTTCAACAACCCCGGCATTATTTGGGGCTTTGTGCTTCAGCATTTGCAGATGACGCTGATTGCGCTGCTTGTGGCGATCGCCCTAGCTCTTCCGCTGGCGCTGCTGGTCTACCGCTATCGCTGGCTCAACGTGCCCGTGATGGGCACCTTAGGGATTTTGTATACGATCCCCAGCCTAGCGCTGATTATTTTGCTTGTGCCGCTGTTTGGGCTGAATGCCACATCGGTGGTCGCTGCGATGGTGCTTTATACCCAGGTGATTTTGGTACGCAATTTAGTTGTGGGGCTGCAAGGCATTAAGCCAGCGGTGATGGAAGCAGCGAGGGGGATGGGCATGAGCGTGTGGCAGCGCTGGTGGCGGGTGCAGGTGCCGCTGGTGTTGCCAATTTTTTTAGCGGGGCTGCGGCTGGCCGCAATTGTGGCGATCGCCATTGCCACGATTGGCGCTAAGTTTGGCGCGGGCGGGCTGGGCACGCTGCTGTTTGACGGCATTGCCCAAAACCGCAATGACAAAATTTGGGCTGGGGCGATCGCCGTAGCTGTGCTCGCATTTTTGATCAACGGCATTCTGCTCTCGCTAGAGTGGGCCGCGAATCCCAATCGGCGGCTGAGCAGTCTGCGGCCCCAGTGGCTATCGCGCCCGACAACTTGAGTGCATCAGACAAGACACTTACCCGACTACCTAATCAAGGGTCGAACTTAGGAAGATTCAAACCGCTTGACGAGGCCCCGACGCAGGCTCCAATCTAGGACTAGACGGGCGATCGCAAACAGCAGCACGCTCTCGCCAACCCGCACGGTCAAGTCTAAGGGTGACGACGCCACCCACAGCAGCGGGTCGATTTGAGCCAAACCCCGCACCAGCCCAAAGGCCAAGACTGCGCCTGATCCCAAATGCAAATTGGTATCTTGCCGAATGATGTAGCGATAAGTGAGGCCAAACAGTCCCCCCGTCAACGTCGTGCTGCCCAAGCTAAACCAGTTGCGCCAGTCAGCAAACCCAGCCTGATCCAACAGCTCAGTGCTGGCTTGGGTTTCAGCATAGGCGTGCATGAGTGTTAGGGCCAGGTATGTCAGGGCGATCGCCCCTGCCCCCAACACTCCCGCCTTGAGGGACTCTACGCGTTCTGCTTGCAGGTTCATCGGCTTACTTCTCCAGCATCAATAGCTCTCGCACCACCTCACGGTAGGGCTGCACTAGCTTCCAATCGCGCACATAGCGGTGAATTGGCTCTCCGGCCATGTTAGATTCAGGGAATTTGACCGACTTGGGCACTGGGTCAAACACCCGAATGTCCTGAAGCTGCGATCGCAAAATTTTCATCGTCTCCTGGGTGATGACCGTGTGCGTTTCGGCCATCGTGGGCAGCACGCCCAAAATTCTCAGCGTAGGATTGAGCCGCTGCCGCACGGTATGAATCGTTTCCAGCAATCCCTGCAACCCTTTGAGCGCAAAGAACTGGCATTGCACCGGCACCAGCAGCACATCCGCTGCCGCGAGGGCATTAATGGTGAGCAGTCCCAAACTCGGCGGGCAGTCGATCACCACCTGCTCATACTCTGCCAGCACGGGGTTAAGCACCTTTTTGAGAGTGTAGAAGCGATGGGGCTGCGTCATCAACTCCTTCTCGATCTTTGCCAGAGAAATATCCCCCGGCAGCAGCGCCACGCCAGATCGCGTAGGAGCGATCGCCCCTTTAACCGATAGCACCCCCGTCAGCACCTCATACACCGTGGACTGCTCTGGCGCTAGCTCTATACCAAAGCCCGTAGTTAGGTTGCCCTGGGGATCTAGATCGACCGCCAGGCAGGTGCCCTCGTCAGCCAGCAGCCCCGCCAGCGCCAGACTAGAGGTGGTTTTGGCAACGCCCCCTTTTTGATTGGCGATCGCCGTAATCATTCCCCATACACCTGTGACTGTGACGTTGGATCAAGCGGCTGTCGCAGCGGCTCTAGCCAGCTACTGTTGTTAAACACCGACCACAATAGCCAGCCCGCCAGCGCTAGTCCGGCGATCGCCAACCCCAACGACAGCAAATTCGATAACGCCTCATTCGCATCCCCTTCAAAGTAAGGGCGCGAGTGCCGCTTCGGCTTTGGCGCAGAGCCAAAGCGGCTGTCACCCCTCTGAACAGTAGAGCTACGACCCTCAGGGCGTGCTGGAATCATTTGGCCCGAGCGGCTCAGCCCCGACGTCATGGTGGCGCTGAGCGTGGCGCGCAACTGCTGGAGCAGTTGACTCACCAAAATCGGGCGCTGCCCCGTGCGGCTCCACTGCAATAAAGCCGGCGGCAGAATCGCACAAAAATTATTAGATGGCAAATCATAAACTCGCTGCAGCAGCTGCTGATCTCGCGTAACCAACACCACCAGATGCTTTGGAAACCCAAGCGACAGGGCATAGGCCGTCCGCGCTGCCGCCAGAGACACCCGCGCCCGCTTCGTTAGCGATTGCCCCGCCGCCGTGAGCGCCGAGTGGTGTGCCGACGCATCTGACACCTGCCAGCCACTAATGGGGTAAAAATGGCTAAACCGTTTCGCCAACTCCGCCAAATCCGGATCGGGCGCTCGATCCGACAACAGCCGCATGTCCTCATACACCGCCTGCGGCAGGCACACCTTGCCCACCCGCGAAAATTCTAACCATTCACTGGCTGAGCCCCCCAACAAGGCACTCACATCCAACACAAGCAGTACCGGCGGGATAAATGCCATGACTAGCCTCCAATGCCCAATCTCCCAGCCAAACTTGGGGTGAGCGGTAACAACGTAGCCACCATCAGGAACAAAATCAATAGCCCCAGGGCCGCTCGTGTATCGTCAGGCTCTGAAAGTTCGTTAAGGGCAGGCCGTTCGGCATTGCGCTGCACAAACAAAATCACAATAGCCCAGTAGAGCGCCAAGGGATTCACCAACGATGCAATCCCTAGAACTATTACGGTAGCAAAGGTTGCCCGTCCTGCTACAGTTCGGCCATAAATTGCTTGCATGATGCGTCCGCCATCCAGCTGCCCAGCCGGCATTGTGTTCAACGCGGTCACCACCAGACCAATCCAGCCGACCGCCACCAACGGATGTACCGCCACCACAGGTTCCTGCAGCGCGCTGCCCAGCACCGCGCTCGCCAAGGTGCCGACCAAGATAGACCCTTTAAAAATGCTGGGCGGCACCGTGAAGTCGCTGCCGTTGAGAGACAGCACTAACCCCAGCATCAGCATCAAGAGTGACACAATACCGCTCGCTAATGGCCCCGCCAGGCTAATGTCAAACAGCACGTTACGGTTGGGCAGCAACGACTCAAACCGCATGAGCGATCCCAGCGACCCCAATTGCCAAGTGGGGAGGAAAAAGGGCGGACTGAGGCGAATCTGGTAGCGACGCGCCATCCAGCGATGCCCCACCTCATGGGCTATGAGGATAAAGAGGATGCCGCTGGCAATGGGCAGTGCTTCGCCCACACGCCCAAAATCAGAAAATAGGTCAAACCCCAGCAGCAACCCCGCCGCCTCAAAACAGGTCAAAATGGTCGCAGCGCCGAGGGCGATCGCCAAGCTCCACTGCGTCGTTGTGGTTTTGGGTGGGTCGCTACTGCTCGGCAGCACCACGACCGTGGGGCGCTGATCGGGGCCGCTGATTAAAAATAGGCGGTAGCGATCGCCCAATCGCTCTTGCAGGCCATTCGACAGTCGCGCGTGAGTGGCATCCGGCTCTCCCCGCAGGTTGCCTTTGAAGATTGCCCCATCCAAATAGGGCACCGTTTCCGTCGCAAAAAAGGTATCAATGCCAAAGAGTCCCTGAATCGCCTTGAGATCCTCAGGCGGAAGGGCCTCGAACTCAGCCTTCTCAGGTGTAGATTTAGAGGCGTTCTCGTCCTTCGACGCCGTTCCGTCTGCGACACGCTCGCCGCTGCCGTCTAGACTGCCATCGGTGCTACCCTCTGCCATGTTTGCCGCATCTTGGGCCGAGGCTTGAGGCGAGAGCCGCTGCTGCATTGCTGGATCTCTGCCGAGCGATCGCAGCCGTTTTCCTAAGACCACATACAGCACCGTAGACAGCACAATCATCAACAGCACTGCCGCCAGATTGAGATAGAGCCCAGCCGCGAATAAACCAAAAAACACCAGCCAGGGTGCCATCAGTACCACCGATTGCAGCCAAGCCAACAGCCCCACCTGCCCAAAGGGGCGGGCTCGCACAAACCCCCAGCCAAGAATGCCTAGGGCCACCAGCAAAATCAAAATCGTAATCATGGGAACAGTTGCCTTGTATCAGGCGGCAGTTGGGCCGCAGACGGGAAAACGCAGACGGGAAGACGCAGACAGAAGGGCAGACGAGCAAACCAGATGACTCCGCATGACGCAGTCGCCAATCCTAGGGGAGTCGCCCTGCTCTAGACACACTGTAGTGTGAGACCTAGGCCATGTGAGATCGATAATGATGAGATGAACCAGACCGATGGCGATCGCCCTATTCACTACCCTATCAAGCTCCGATCCGCAATTCAACGGATCGACGGCTTCCTGCAGATTGATCACGACAGCCGCATTGAGCCTTGTCCTGATAGGTTCAAAATATGTTCGCCACGCGGCTTAGGAAAATGGCCGCAGGTGGCCCCTTAACCTGACGCATCACTCGCTGGGATCACCGTCACGTCCCTCTTGGCGCTATCTATTACGCTTTGGTACACCTGCTCTTTATCGCGCTGTATGTCCCCTCTTGTGCCCGCATCATTGCAGTTGCCTCGCTCTCAGCCTTCGTCGCAAGGTGCGATGCCCTTAGTCGCAGCCTTGCGACGCTGTCGGGATGCGCCTGATGCCGCCTTCTACACGCCAGGGCATAAGCGAGGCCGGGGAATCTCGCAAGCGCTACAGGATCTCTTGGGTAAGACGGTGTTTCAGGCTGATTTGCCAGAGTTGCCTGCGCTCGACAATCTGTTTGCACCAGAGGGGGCGATCGCCCAAGCGCAAACGTTGGCGGCAGAGCTGTTTGGGGCAGACCACACCTGGTTCTTGGCAAACGGGTCTACCTGCGGTCTTCAGGCGGCGGTGCTGGCGACCTGTCGTCCGGGCGATCGCCTGATTTTGCCCCGCAACTGCCACCAGTCGGCTATTGCTGCACTGATTCTGGCTGGGGTTCATCCAATTTTTGTGCAGCCAGAGGTCGATTCTGATTGGGGCCTTGCTCACGGGCTGACGCCGGATGCCGTTGCCGCGGCCCTAGCGCAGTATCCAGACGCTCGCGCTGTGATGCTGGTGTCACCCACCTACTACGGAATGTGTAGCGATGTCAGGGCGATCGCCCACGTGGCGCACCAGCACCAGATTCCGCTAATTGTGGATGAAGCCCACGGGGCGCATCTGGCTTTCCATTCTCAGTTGCCTGCGTCGGCGCTAGAGGCAGGAGCTGATCTGGTGGTGCAGTCCACCCACAAAGTGCTGAGCGCGCTCACTCAAGCGTCTATGCTGCACCTGCAGGGGCCGTGGGTTGACCCCGCACGGGTCTGTCGTGCCCTGCCCCTCGTGCAGTCCAGCAGCCCCAGCTATCTACTGCTGGCGTCGCTTGATGCGGCCCGGCATCAAATGGCTCACCACGGAGCCGAGCTGATGGCACGCACGCTGGACTTGGCGGCTCAAGCGCGCGATCACCTGGCTGCCATTCCCCAGCTCAAGGTGCTGTCGTTGCCTGCTCCCACACCGGGCTGCGCCGCCCTCGACCCGACTCGCCTCACGGTGGATGTGTCCCCGTTGGGGATGACAGGCTTTGCTGCCGATGACTGCCTCAGCCAGCAGTGGCAGGTTACGTGCGAGCTGCCCGGCCTGCGCCATCTCACCTTTATTATCAGTTTGGGCAATACTCCAGCAGATATTGATGCCCTAGTGCAAGGGTTGGGCGCGATCGCCGCCACCCACTCTCCAACGGCTGCCCCCATTGCTCCCCTCGCCCCGTTTCAGATGCCTGGTTCTATCCAGGTGCCCCCAGTCTCACCGCGTGACGCGTTCTTTGCCTTAGCAGAAACGGTGCTCTTGGTGGATGCGGGCGATCGCCTTTCGGCGGAGATGGTATGCCCCTATCCACCGGGAATTCCGGTGCTGCTGCCGGGCGATCGCCTGACTGCCGCCGCGCTGGAGTATCTGACGCAAGTGCAGGCCGCAGGCGGCGTGATCACAGGCTGCGAAGATGCCTCTCTCACGACGCTCAAGGTTCTTTGCCGCGACCCTACGCTGAGCTGATGCTGATTCCCACACGCTATCACCGGAGCAATGCCTTTCCCAATCTTTGATGTGCTGAGCCTGTTGCGCACCGCTTATCCAGGGTTTGAGAGGCTATCCAACTCCCGTTAACAGGAACTCGATAGCGTTAGTTTGTTGACGGCAACAGCCTATGCGTTCAGCTTGAAGAGTTGCCCTGCGCGCTACTATATAGTCACGAGACAGGAATAGTCACGAGACAGGAGAGTCACAAGATCGGGAGTCCCTAAATGGGGCGTCCAATCAGGCTGAGCAGTAAGGTTGCTTACTATGGCTGTCTCAGAATTTTTATCACTGAAACGCTAGAGTCATGGTCAATGTTTTAGCCTCAATTATTATGGCGGCGTGGGTGAGTGCGATCGCCCTCTTATCCGTTCAAAACGCCAGACCCGTCTCTCTACGTTTTTTAACAATGGAAACGGTGCGGATTCCGATTGGGCTGCTGCTAGCGGGCAGCGCATCGGTGGGGATGGTGGCCGCATCTCTCGTTTTGCCGCTGCTCTCTGCGGCGGCTGATGACGATGAGCCTGTGGATGCCGATACCTAGGCCGATACCTAGACCGTTAGGGGCGCACGACCAAAACACTGACCCTAGAATGACCCGCAGATGTGAGGTAGATGAGTGACAATGCTGCGGTTAACCCAGCGATGTGTAGAGCAGGGCCCGCCAGTGACGCTGCATCTGGCGCTAACCGCTGACGAGCGGACGCGATCGCGCCACTGCTTTGAATCAGAGGGACAGGCGGTATATCTGCAACTGCCGCGCGGCACAGTGTTGCAAGATGGCGATGTGCTGATGACCGAAACGGGCGATCGCACGGTGCAAATTGTTGCCAAGCCTGAGCCTGTGATTACAGTGACTGCCGAGACGCCGCTGCAACTGCTGCGTGCGGCATACCATTTGGGCAATCGCCATGTGCCGCTAGAGGTGACACCCGGCTATCTGCGGCTGTCGCCAGACTCGGTGTTACGCGCCATGCTAGAGCAACTAGGTGTGCAGGTGAGCGAGGGCATCGCCCCCTTTCATCCCGAGACGGGTGCCTATCGCCATGGTGCTGCGGCTGACCCTGAGTCGCATAGTCATGCTAAATCGCATAGTCATTCTGAACCGCATAGTCACGCTAACCCGTATAGTCACGCTGAACCGCATTCCCATACCGCTGATCATGCCCATCCCCGCTGACTCCAGTGCATCTTCCAGTGCGTCCCTTGCGTATCTCTTGCAGTTGGCTAGTCCGGCACTGCCCGTAGGCGGCTATACCTATTCTGAAGGGTTGGAAACACTGGTGCAGCAGGGTTTGTTGACCACAGTTGCGGAACTCGAGGATTGGCTGACGCAAGAATTGCAGACGGGCGCGGTGCGGCTAGAGGCAGTGGCGATCGCCCGCCTCCACGCTGCCGTCACGGCTGACCAGCCCGGTGCGATCGCCCAGTGGAACCAGTGGCTCTCGGCCCTGCGCGACACCGAAGAAGTGCGGCTGCAAAGCTGGCAAATGGGGCGATCGCTGGTGCGGCTAATGCAGGAGTTGGAGCCAGACTTGACTCCCGTTTTTCAGCGCTGTGGCGATCGCACCAATTTTGCCACTGCGTTTGCCATTGCCGCTGCCCACTGGCAGATTCCGGTTCAATCCGCCATGCTGGGCTATCTCCATAGCTGGCTTACGACTGCCATCAATGCCGGGGTCAAACTCATTCCTCTAGGGCAGACCGCCGGGCAGCGATTGCTGATGCAGCTTTATCCCACGCTTCACGAGACGGTAGAAACAGCGCAGGCGCTCCCCGATGAAGCGCTCTATGCCTGCAACTGGGGCTGGGCGATCGCCAGCATGAATCACGAAACGCTCTACACTCGCCTCTTCCGCAGCTAAGGCATCATCCAAAAGCGAGGCTGTTGCAGTTCGTCTGCCTCGCGTTGGGCTTGCAGGGCAGCAGGCGATTGGGATGGGGCGATCGCTTCATCCCGCGGTGTCATCGGAGCAGCCTGTGTGGTCACAGCCTCAGCGTCATCATCGGTGCGAGCAAACCATTGAAGAAAAGCAAATGTTTCCATAATTCACCATCCAGGGGGCGTCTGAATATTGTGTGAGAATTTACTGAAACGCCAGACTCACTCTTTTAGTAAACTCCGGCATTTCACGGTTGCGCTGTACGTCTAACCACTTTTCCCACTGGCCGAACCCTAGATCAGTACAGTCTCAACAATTAGTTAGCTGGCTTTTGGTGGGTGGGGCGTAGTTGCCAAGTCATCTGTAGGATGTCATGATCCTTCGAGAACGATCGCAGCAAGCAAATCATCGTGGCGTTATCTAAATTTTCATTAGATGGAAAAGTGGCTTTAGTGACGGGAGCAGGGCGAGGGCTTGGGCTAGCAATCGCTAGGTTACTTGCCGAAGTAGGTGCGTGCGTCATCGTGAATGGACGAGATCCAGAACGGCTTCAGCAAGCAGTTCAGGTAATCAAGTCAATGGGCGGTGCAGTCTCTTCACTAGCCTTCGATATCACAGACGAGCTTGCTGTTCAAAACGCATTTGTTGAAATTCGAGAAAACCATGGTGGTTTAGATATTCTCATCAATAATGTGGGAATGCGCGATCGTCGCGGTTTCTTTGAGTTTGAGATGGATGCAGTTCGTCAGCTAATTAATGCTGATTTGATTGCACCCTTCAATCTGTCACGAGAAGCCGCTCGGCTGATGATGGAAAAGGGCGATGGAAGAATAATCAACATTACGTCGATCGCGGGTCAGATTGCAGATGCAGGAGATGCTGTTTACACAACTGCCAAAGGAGGACTAGAAGCGTTAACCCGCACACTTGCCGCTGAACTTGGAGCTTTTGGAATTACGGTCAATGCAGTTGCTCCGGGCTTCTTTGCAACAGAGAGTAATGCTGAAGTGGTTGCTGATCTAGAGATTGCGGAATGGTTGAGACAACGAACTTCGGGTAGTGCCTCAAATTAATGTGGGATAGGTGGCAATATCGTGCCAATTCCAGGACCGTGTTGCTAACCTCGCTCGCTGTGCGGCGGTAGTTTTAAGACGGCTATGCTGCCAAATCCAGTTGAAATAG
>JAHHHI010000014.1 GCA_019359435.1 Kaiparowitsia implicata GSE-PSE-MK54-09C | reverse complement strand
CGGTCAAACGGCTGTGGATAAAACTGCATCGCTTCTGGATCAGAGAGGACTTCAAGTAAATCATCCACGTCATTGGGAGTCAATTCTCGCAAAATTAACCGTTTAGTTTCCAACAACATATTGCGATGCCTCGCCAATAGCTCCAAAACGCCGCCTGCACGACAGCTCTACACCACCTTAACTTCAAGCACCAACAAGTAAGCTTTCGGCTGCGCCCTCACCAACTAATCAGCGGCATAACGACTAAGATAAGCGGCGGCAAATAAACTTGAATCCTCATCGATAATCTCTGTACTGTCCGCTTCATCGACTTGTTAGCTGGCTGGCGCTACCAACCGCCAACTAGTTCTTGAATTTTAGATTGTGCTTCGTCTAGCCCCCGTTTCCGTGCCTCGTCTCCCATGTCTAGACCATTGGCATGAATAAACTGAATATCAGTCACACCTATGAATTGAAAAGCATACCGGAGCGCAGGTTCCTGACAATCCCACCCTTCATAAGGAGAACCTGCTCCATACTCAACGCCTCGTGATGTAATGAACAAAACTTTTCTACCGTTCGCAAGTCCTTTGAATTGACCATCTTCAACTGTGAATGTGCGACCTACACGAACCACTTGATCAATGTACGCTTTGAAGTTGGACGGAATGCTAAAGTTGTACATCGGCACACTGAAAACACACCGATCAGCCGCCAAAAACTCATCCACCAACTCATCAGAAAACTTAAGCAGTTCAGCCATTTCTGGGGTAAGCGCTTCCGGAGGAGTAAAATCAGCCGCGATCCAGTCTTCGGTGACATGAGGAACTGGCGTTTGTCTTAAATCACGATAGGTGATCACATCATCAGGATGTAGGTCTTGCCACGCAGCCATGAACTCTTTGGCTAACTTGCGAGATTTGGAGCTATCACCACGCGGACTCGAATCAATATGCAGAATGTTTTCCATAACCTTAACCAGTACTTTCATTTGCTACATAGACAGTAGACTGGCAACTTACTGAAGTAAAGTAGAAACGAAAAAGTAACTAGAAACCTAAGGGAAACTGGTGAGTCGACATGACTGAGTTTAAGTGCTGTCCATTGGAAACTCTGCTAAGACACATCTCAGGACAATGGACAATCTACATTATCTGGATCCTTGACACGAATGGTACACTTCGCTTTGGTGAACTGAGACGAAAAGTAGACGGCATTTCTACTAAAGTGCTTACCGAGCGGTTAAGGCTTTTGGAATCAATTGAACTTGTCCACCGTCACCACGAACCCACAATTCCACCGCAGGTCACCTACACGCTCACTGAACGCGGCAAAGAATTATCGGGAACACTTGATCACCTTTATGAACTGGCTACGCGATGGTACGGCAATGACCCAAAAGCTGTTGGCTGACCAAAGCTTGAACATCACAGATGTTTTTCAAATAATGCCACCACTCGCAACCGAAGCTAGCTAACGGTGCCCATCACCCGCCGCACACACTTCTCAAACCTCACCGATCACCTCCCAACGGTCGGTGTGCATGGGCATTGTTAGACATCTACCAACAGCTCAGTTATACCTTTGAGAAATAACAAGCATGGCTCAGCATTGAAAATCAGGAACATCACAATGAAATATCCCTAAACAAAACATTGACCATTCAGTTTAAGTTATGTTAGTCTTGTAATGTGCTTGAACAGCGGGTAGATTTTCGATGACTCGTGGTCCTGAAAAGCAATTCGATACAGAAATCGCTTTAGCCAAAGCTATGGAAGTGTTTTGGGCACATGGCTACGAAGCCGCAAGCCTCTCTGAGTTGCTAAAAAATATGGGGATTGGCAAAAAAAGCTTGTACGACACCTTTGGCAACAAGCGATCGCTTTTTCTCAAGGCGCTAGAACACTATGCCAACTCCATTATTCGGGATATGCGGAATTGTCTTGCTGCTGCTGGTTCTCCACTAGGCAATTTGAAGCAGTTGCTGAGAAACGTGCAGAAAATACATAGTCAACCTGGTAGCTGTGGCTGTATGCTCGGCACCAACATTGCCGATTTTAATACCGATGACGAGGCCATTGCCAACGTTATGCGGGGCTATTTGCGCCAGGTTGAAGATGTCTTCACTGCAACTCTAGTGCGTGCCCAAGCGGCAGGGGAAATCAGCCCTGATGCCAATCCGCGTAATCTGGCTCGTTTACTGCTTTGCGCCACCCAAGGGATTGCCCTGCTGGGGCGTGTGATGGATGATGACACCACCTTAGAAGGGGCGGTTACTGCCGCCATTTCCCTTCTCGATTGCCGCTAATTTTTTTGGCTTAACTTAGACCGATTGTTCAATCTTTTCATTTACATCTCTGGAGGTATTCCAATGGCTTTCGACATTACTAACAAAACAATTCTGGTTACGGGTGCCAATCGCGGCATTGGTAAGGTATTGGTTGAGTCTTTTTTAGAGCACGGGGCGGCTAAAGTGTATGCTGCTGTGCGAAAGCTTGAAAGTGCTGCACCGCTAGTTGAGCGATACGGTGACAAAGTAGTCCCTATTTATATTGATCTGTCCGACTCCCAATCCATTGTCGCTGCTGCCCAAACCGCAACGGATGTAGAGGTTGTGGTGAACAATGCTGGGGTGCTCAAAACTTCAACCCCGTTTGCCGAAGATGCGATCGCATCCCTCAAATTTGAGATGGACATTAATGTATATGGGTTGATTACTATGGCTCAAGCCTTTGCTCCAGTACTCAAAGCCAATGGAGGGGGAGTTTTTGCACAGCTCAACTCGGTGGTTTCGATGAAGTCATTCTCAAACTTTGCTACCTACTCTGCCTCCAAAGCAGCAGCTTATTCTATTACCCAGGCATTGCGAGAACTCCTTCATGAGCAAGGCACCATTGTGTTAAGTGTTCATCCTGGTCCCATTGCAACCGATATGGGGGATGCTGCTGGAATGACTGAGATTGCAGAATCGCCTACCCTAGTCGCAGAAGGGATTATTTCCGCACTTCAAGCCGGTGAATTCCATGTTTTTCCTGACACCATGGCCAAGCAAATTGGTGGTGCTTACCAAGGCTTTGCTAAGAATGTGATCGAGGTCAGTATGACTGAAGGCTAACGTTCAGTGGAGGTTTTGGTGTTGAACAGTTGAACAACGGATATCAAGGGCCAAAACATAAATTGACCCATCACTAAAACTAACTCTAAACTTCAAATGGGAGAGATATGAACTCATATCTCTCCTAAATTTTTTGAGATGTCTAACTATGTATCAAGCGTCAGATCTGCTAGATAAGATCCTACTTTTCCCGCATCATCCAGCAGATCTATGGGATAATACTTAGTTTTTAAGGAATTAAACAAAATATTTGCTGGATAAGTCTGAGACTTTGGGGTGTTATCCAGTAGATCTGATGGTTAATCCTAAAGAATGGGGTGCTTATCCGTCGAATGTTCTGGATAATACCCTCGCTTCCGGGGTTATCCAGCATCTACTGGTGCCATCTGTATGGGTCAGTGGCGCGGCCTTACAAAATGTAGAGAAAAATACTTGTTTTCTTTGATCGTTTGGTTTATTCTTTGCGGTACCGGAATTGGATTCCGGTGACAAGTAATATGCGCGCTTGGGGTTTTGGGCGCTGATTAGGAGTGTATCCAGCACTCACTAACCAGCTGACCTGACTCCTGGCGAAGGCAGGAGCCAGGCTTTGATGATTATCAAGCGCCTCGCTAATGCTGACAAGTGGTTGGGTCAACCATACCCCCGAGCGCGTTTCTTCGATACATCTCATTAGCGAGGCAAAAACCCATGAGTTCTGAGATTAAGGCCTTGGTGCGATCGCACCAGGGCGAGAGTAACGCGCAAATTTGGATCATCGGCACGAGAGACCAGGTGATCCACTTAATGAACGAGCTGTATGTGAAAAAGGTGGCGACGGATCGAGCGCAGTTTACGCCGATTATTCCTGCGCCGTTTATAGACGGGCAGTATATGACGGTGTTGGTGCGATCGCCCTCCCCACCGTCCCGAGACTTGCCTGCGTCTACCCGCTAGGCAAGCGAACAAGGGCGTTATCTCTCAAAGCTCGCATCAGCCTGCATCCTTGGGTTTGGGGCACTTAACGCCTCGAATTCCCCAGCCTGACGCGACCTTAGGCGAAAAAAATAGAGGATGAGAATGCGGTTGGGCATCCTCATCCTCTATTTCATCCTTTAAGTTAACCTGAGTTCGGGATACGCTCAAACCCTTAATGTGCCGTGCGCGATGCGCACGGCACATTAAGGGTTTTGGGACATTGCGCGTCGCGCGATGTCCCAAAACCCTCTTATCCCGAACTGACGTTAAGTTAGGCCCACTAAATTAGGCCCACCAGACATTTAGTGAACCTTTGAGCGCTCTGCGGGCGTGTCTACACTAAACTGCTGCAGCAACCGCTCAGCGATTTGGTTACTCGTCAGCCCGACAGCCGCCATCGACTCTGCGGGTGTCGCGTGATCCACCAGCGCATCCGGCACTCCAATGCGTGTCACCGGAACCGTAATGCCTGCATCCATCAGCGCTTCGGCCACCGCCGTGCCAAAGCCTCCGGGCAAGCAGCCTTCTTCTAGCGTTGCCACTCGCCCAATCTGCTGCGCCAGCGGCAGAATGAGTTCTGTGTCGAGCGGCTTGGCAAAGCGGGCGTTGATCACTGTCGCTTCTACCCCATGCTCACTAAGGATTTCTGCTGCCTGCAATGCGGTGTTTACCATCGTGCCGTAGGCCACCATCAACAGCGAGTCACCCTGGCGCACCAGTTCGCCCTTACCAATGGGCAGGGGTTCCCACCCTTCTTCCATCAAGGGTGCGCCGATGCCGCTGCCTCGGGGATACCGCACCGCAATCGGGCCATCGGTATAGTTCACCCCGGTGACAATCATACGTTGAAATTCAGCTTCGTCTTTGGGAGCCATCAGCACCATGTTGGGCAGGCATCGCAGGTAGGCAATATCGTAGAGCCCCTGATGCGTGGGGCCATCTGCGCCCACAATTCCCGCTCGATCTAGACAGAAGAATACGGGCAGCTTTTGAATGCAAACATCGTGCACAATCTGGTCAAAGGCACGCTGAAGGAAGGTGGAGTAAATGGCTGCCACGGGGCGCATGCCCTCACAGGCCATCCCTGCGGCCAGGGTAATGGCATGCTGCTCAGCAATGCCCACATCAATATATTGGTGGGGCAGGCGTTTTTGCAGAATGTCGAGCCCAGTCCCGGTTGCCATTGCTGCGGTGATGCCCATGATGCGGCCATCGTTCTCGGCCAGAGTTGAGAGCGTTTCGCCAAAGACTTTGGAATAACTCGGAGGCTTGGGCTTGTTGGACGGTTTGGCTTTGCCTGTCACCAGGTCGAACGGGCTTTGGGCATGGTAGCCGACTTGATCTTTTTCGGCGATCGCATAGCCCTTGCCCTTGGTTGTAGCCACATGCACCAGCACCGGCCCCGTCATCTGATGTGCCCGATTAAAAGAGGCCAGCAACTCTTCTAGGTTGTGCCCATCCACTGGCCCCATGTAGGTAAAGCCCAGTTCTTCAAACACAGCACCAACCTTCGGCACCGCCAGCCGCTTCATTCCTTCTTTGATGCGGGTTAACTCTGGGGTGAGGGTTTCGCCCACAAACGGGAGGTGTTTGAAGTCTTCTTCGAGCCGATCGGTGAGGAACTGCATCGGCGGGCTGAGGCGCATTTTATTCAGATAGCGGGGAATGGCACCCACATTCGGAGAAATCGACATTTCATTGTCGTTAAGCACGACCACTAAGTTGGTGTCTGGCAGGTGGCCCGCATGGTTAATGGCTTCTAGCGCCATGCCCCCGGTTAGGGCGCCATCCCCAATCACCGCAACGACTTTGTAGTCGTCGTTTTTGGCATCACGGGCGATCGCCATCCCCAGAGCCGCAGAGATACTCGTAGACGCATGGCCTGCGCCAAAGTGGTCAAACTTGCTTTCGCACCGCTTTAGATAACCAGCGATGCCGTCTTTCTGGCGCAACGTGTGGAAGCGGCCATAGCGTCCAGTGATCAGCTTATGGGGATAGGCTTGGTGCCCCACATCCCAAACCACCTTGTCCCGATCGAGATCAAGGGTTTGATAAAGCGCCAGCGTCAGTTCCACCACGCCTAACCCCGGCCCGAGATGTCCACCTGTTGCGGCGATGGTTTGCAGGTGCTTCTCTCGAATTTGGCGGGCAATTTGCTCTAGCTGATTAATTGACAGACCATGCAACTGGTTAGGGTGGGCAACGTCACTCAGGTGCATAAAACGATACCTTTTGAGATGTTAAACAAAAACCATTACTCTTTTTAGGGTAAATCAATTAGACAGATCATTAGGTTTACTTTTGTCAGTCTTCAGGTTTTCCTATACTAGACAGCATGGATTCATCATCATGGGCTATGCTCCCTGTCCCCGGCTCGTGAGTCAGTGCTGCGATCGCCACTGGACTCGTTCAATTCAACGTCGATAACGCCTCTCTAGCCCACTTCAAACCCACTTCTAATTGGATTAAAAGTGAATTGAGCCCCTTGATCCATGCTGATACTGCAACCTTCAAGCGACCTTCAAGCCTGAACGAACCAAAGGCTGCGGCACAGGATTCAGCAAGTGAGCCTAATTATTCTGCCAGAGTTAAGACAGCGAAGTCCAACGCCGGTCAACAATTTGATAACAAGCCTGTCGTTTCTGGGCATTCTGGTTGAGTATTGTGAGGACAAGTCCTGATTTTCACCTCTCATCATCAAGTTTCATTATTTTTTTGACACAAGCACCTACGATAGACCTACCTGAACATCCAACCGTGAGACCTGGCTTATGACAGACGCCCAACATCCCTTCAATCCGCCACCTTCTATGCCTCGCCCTCCAGCCCCCCCTCCAAGAGCGGCTCAGGGCAATCCAGAGGTGACGCAGGTGGCGCGCCCCATGCCGACTCAGGGCATCCCCACTACCTCAACTCGCGTCAACACGGGGCCGGCGACTGCGATTAATGCACCTCAAGGCACACGGCCACCCATGGCAGGCGCCCCTGCTGCGCCACCGCCGCCACCGCCTGCGGCCCATCGCCCCGGTGCTCCCCCGCCAAAAGCAACTCAGACGAAACTATCGCCGGGTCAGCCTACGCTGGCACAAATCGTGCGCGAAGCCTTCGATAAAGGCTTTTCCGATGCTCACCTCGGCGTGGGTGAAGTGCCCCGCTTTCGCAACCGGGGGGAGATCGACGTTACGGATTACCCCAACACCGACCGCGATACGTTCATGAGTTGGCTGGGTGAGGTGCTGACCGACGGAGAAATCCGCCATTTTGAAGATCATCTTGAGTTTGATGGTGCCACGCAATATGAGTTTGCTCGGGTGCGGATCAATATCTTTGATTCGTTGCGCGGGCCTGCTATGGTGATGCGCTTAATTCCCCTGCGCATTCCCACCATGGAGCAGCTGAACCTGCCGCCCGTGCTGCGCGACATGTGCCACTATCATAAAGGGCTGATTTTGGTAACGGGGCCAACGGGTTCAGGCAAGTCCACCACCATGGCTGCCATGATTGACTACATCAATAAAGAGATGGCGAAAAATGTCATCACGATTGAGGACCCAATTGAATTTGTTCACACGAGCCAGAAAAGCTTGATCAAACAGCGGGAAGTGGGCATGCACACCCTCAAGTTTGAGTCTGCGCTAAAGGCGTCTCTGCGAGAAGACCCTGACATTATTCTGGTGGGTGAGATGCGCGACCAGGAAACGGTGAACACGGCCCTGAAGGCGGCACAAACTGGACACTTGGTGATGGGGACGCTGCACACCAACAGCGCTGTGAAGACGATTGAGCGGATTGTGGGTCTCTATGAACCTGAGCAGCAAGTCCCGGTGCGGTTGGCGATCGCCGAATCCCTAGTGGGTGTAGTGGCCCAAGGCCTTTGCCGCACCACCGACGGCAAACGTGCCGCCTTCCACGAGATCCTGATTAACACCGACGCGATTCGCGATTATATTCGCCGGGGTGATCTGGATGAAGTTGAAGCGCTCCTGCCCCGTTGCGAATTTGACGGCATGTGCACGATGAACCAGTCCCTCTATCGTCTCTATGAGGCAGGGCGGATTACGGAAGAAACTGCACTGGAACTGTCGCCTAAGCCCAACGAAATGGCGCAGATTCTGCGCGGTCGCGTGTAATTAAATCACTCGTGGCTCCAGATTCGCTGCCCTAGATTCGCAACTACAAAGCAGTGAGGGTCGGGCGCAATACGCCCGACCCTCACTGCTTTTAGATGGGGTTTAACGTCAATTTGAGGGAACAGGGTTTTGAGCTTATCCCGAACTCAGGCTTTTTAGATGAACCTTACAGCAACGCTGCCGCGTGTTCTGCTAGCTCTGATCGCTCGCCCTTGAGCAGGGTAATGTGCGCTGCTAGCGGATCGTGCTTGAACCGCTCCCTGACATAGGTAAGGCCGTTGCTGGCGGCGTCGATGTAAGGGTTGTCGATTTGTTCTACATCGCCTGTGAGAATAATCTTGGTGCCTTCTCCGGCCCGGGTGAGAATGGTTTTTACCTCGTGAGGTGTTAGGTTTTGGGCTTCATCCACGATCAAAAACTGACGGGGAATGGTGCGTCCACGAATGTAGGTAAGTGGCTCAATTTGCAACAACCCTTGCTCAATGAGTTCGTCGTAGCCGCGCCACCAGCGGGTATGTTTGCCAAACCCCTCTTGCAGGCTAAAGATCAGGTCAAAGTTGTCGTAGAGGGGCTGCATCCAGGGCGATAGCTTCTCATTGATATCACCGGGCAGGTAGCCAAGGTCGCGCCCCATCGGCACAATTGGGCGGGAGATCAGCAGACGGCTATAGGTGCCTTCTTCCAATACTTTTTGTAGGCCTGCGGCGATCGCCAACAGTGTTTTTCCCGTTCCCGCTTTGCCCACTAGCGTGACCAGTGAAATAGAATCGCGCAGCAGCAGATCCAACGCAAACTTTTGCTCGCGATTATGAGGCTGAATGTGAGAAACGCCCGCATGCGGCAGCTTGGTGATGGGCAGCAGCGTTCGCCCTTTGGAATCGGCGATCGCCAGTGCCGTATGGTCAGGATTAGTAGCATTAACAAGCGTCACCGACTGGTTTGGGTAGAACGTGCGCTCCAGCGTGACCCCACCGCCTTTGAAGAGTTGATCAATCTGCGCCGTATCCACCAGCGCTTCCGTCAAGCCGAGATAGAGCTCTCCCACATCCACCTTATCGGTTTCATAGTCTTGGGCCGTTAACCCCAGCGCATCGGCTTTAATCCGTAGGTTCGTGTCTTTGCTGACCATCACCACTGGGCACTGGCACTGGTGCTTCAGTTCAATTGCCACAGCCAAAATGGCATTGTCGCCGCGATCGCCCTCCAGTTCTAGCGGCAGCCCAGCCAACGTTTCGCGGCTGCATAGCGCCACCCGCAGCGACCCCGTTTGATTAATGGTGACGCCCTGAATCAGGTGCCCCTCCAGCCGTAGCGCATCAAGCAGGCGCGACACCTCGCGCGCATTGCGACCCGTCATGTCTGGCTGGCGCTTAAACCGATCCAGCTCTTCAATAATCGTCATCGGTAAGACGACATCGTTATCCTCGAAACGCAACACCGCAGATGGGTCATGGAGCAAAACGTTCGTATCGAGAACAACAACTTTTTTCATGCTGTAAAGAAATAAGGCGCGGTCTGAGCCGGTCAAGATCTCGGATGAGAGATTAAGGTGCTAAAAAACACCAACCAAAATCTCGTTCCAACCCTCTATCAAGCAGGAACTATCCGAATGTCATGGCACTCAGGTAAGAATCACCAGACCGCTGTGCGTATAGAGCCTACATCATGATACAGATGGGTCTGAGAGCGCAAGCGAGGATCGGCAGATCTGTTGCACAGGTTCATACTGAGGCCGCTGGGTGATCCCTCAATCCAGTGATCCAGGTGGATAATGGCCCACATCACCCTCCGAACCTACTTCCCCAGCAACGACTCAAATTCAATTTGCATCGCCTTATAATCGCCAAGGCGACCAATCAGCAACGTATCCGCTCCTGCATCCTGTAATCGCTGCTTCCAGTGGTTGACCTGCTCAGCGTTGTTCAGCCAGAACTCGATCACGTCGTCTACCACGCGATCGAGATTCCAGCCGCGTTCTGGCACCACAGTCTCAGCCGATTCTAGAAATGCATCCAGCGTGCAGCGATGCGTCGCCAAATATTCGGCCCCGCTCAACCGCTGCGCTTCTGTGTTGTATTGATGGTTGAAGAAATTCAAGATTGGCGCAATGCCTACAAGCTCAAAAGAGTACTGCATCGGGAAAACCTGCAATTCGCCTGCGATTTGTCAGATCTATCGCGTTCAATCACGATAGATCATGGGTAAATTCCATTTAGAGTTCCAGCCCGCATCTAGAACTTGGGCGTAGAATTCGCTCGTTAAGCGGGTTTGTCATGGTTCCGGCTCCATTGCTGGAGTTATCGCCATCGCGTTTTCATCTCTATTAGGACTTACGCAGTTGGACGCCGCACAACGTGTGTAAGACCTGATCGTTTTATCGAGAACCTAGCGTCAGCCCTGTTCCTGCAAGGCCTTGTGTCAGAGTGGAACCGGAAAATCATGCACCTCCCCTGTAGATAACACCATAGATAACAAGAGCAGGCTTAGGGCGTGTCATCAATTCCAACCAAACGCCTTATGCCATGAGCGTTGCCACGCCCGACCCAAAAACCAGGCTAGGGGCTGTGACGGTTGATTTCTGGGATATCAAAGGCTAATTAATGACAGCCCCTAGCTTTCGCCCGCTGGTCATAAAATAGGACTGAAGACAGGGCTAACTGTTGATCATGCATCCTCAAGTTTGGTTCAGTCTAAGGGCTGCAATAATCTGTGATGGTTCACGGAGTACACCTGCAGCGGTTCTCTTAGTGATAGAGCAGATAGAGATAGCACAGACAAGGGTGGTGCAAACCAGGTCATTTGCTCGCAACTGTCTCTACTAAGCCAACGCAACAGCTATTATTCGCTAGCATTCTGAGATAACGTCTCGCTTTTTTGATTTTCTCCTCTAGCTAATCTCCACATTCTGAATGCAATCCGCTGTTACTCCTTCTGACGCATCAAGCACACCCAAGGTTCTTGTGGTCGTTCATCAAGCTACCTCCAACCCCGGCCTAGTCGGCCATCTACTGCGCCAGCACGGCTGTGATCTTGATATTCGCTGTCCTGCCGTTGGGGAAGATCTGCCGGCCTCAATGGATCACCACAGTGGCACAGTGGTGTTTGGTGGCCCCATGAGCGCCAACGATGATGGGACGCTTCCCTTCATTCGGCAAGAGCTGACTTGGATTGAGCAGATGCTGACATCGGGCAAGCCCTATCTGGGCATTTGCCTGGGCGGGCAGCTGCTGGCACGGGTGTTGGGGGCAGCGGTGACGCCTCATCCTGATGGGATTATGGAAATTGGTTATGTGCCCATTCATCCGCAGGTTGAGGTTGCGCCAGAGTTGGCGGAGCTGCGCCAGGTGTTTCAGTGGCACCGAGAGGGGTTCGATATCCCCACTGGGGGAACCCGGCTAGCGCAGGGCAAAACGTTTATGAATCAGGCGTTTCGCTATGGGGCGGCGGCCTATGGGTTGCAGTTCCATCCTGAAATAACCGCGGCTATGATTCAGGAGTGGACGGTGCGTGGCGCAGAGTTTCTAAAACGTCCAGAAGCTCCGTCTCCAGCTCAGCAGTTGACCCAGCATCAGGCTTATGGTGAGAGCGTCAATAGCTGGCTGAATCAGTTTTTGCAGCATTGGTTGAGCGCGACGGCTTAAGGTTCGCCAAGCTTGAACCTTGCCCAGATCGGCTGTCAGCGGTTGGCCTGCTCAATTTGCCGCACGACGATTTTGGCGGCATAGCTGACGCCAGCGGTGCCTTCGCCGGGGTGGGTGCAGTCGCCCACTAACCACAGCGCTGCGATGGGGGTGCGGTTGGCGAACCCAAAGGGGCCGAATGTCGTGAGCCGCTGCCCTAAGCCGCCGACAGTACCGCGATCGCGCGCGGTGTAATGGGCAAAGCTGCGGGGGGTGGCGGCTTCAATATGAAGTAGCGTGTCGGGCGTGAGGTGAAAGTGTTGGGCTAAGCGGGCGATCGCCCCATCGGTATAGTGCTGCTTTAGCGCTGCGTAATCTTCACAGCGCCACCATTGCTCGGGCTCGGTAAAGCTAGAGGCAATGATTGTGGCGCAGCCGTCGGGAGCCCGCCCATCTCCTGGGTGGCTCACAGAGACGAAAAGAGAATTATTTTCGCCAATGGGGCCATGGTCGTCATATAAAAATTGAAGGTGAGGTGGGCAATCTGGCGGAATCGCCGCCTGGGTCACCCCCAGATACGCCACAAATGCGCCCGATCCGGGCGGCAGCTTGTCTACGCGCTGGCGATACCCCTGAGGGGCCGCAGTGCCCAGGAGCTGCATCAGATTTTGCACGGTGACGTTGGCGACTACGTGGCTGGCAGGTATGCGGCGGGATTCGCCTGTTTTTTGATTGCGCACTGAGACGGCGATCGCCTGCCCTTGCTCCACCTCAATCTGCTCAACCGTGTGGCGCATGTGCAGACTGCCCCCGTCTCGCTCAAGGGCGTCTACCAGGCGATCGCTCAACACCTGCATACTGCCGTGGAGATGGTATAGCCCGTGGGGAGCTTGCGACATGGCAAGTGCCGTAGCGGCATAGAGCAACGCCGTGTCTTCGGCATCGACCTGGGAATACAGCTTGAGCTGCAAATCCAAAAATCGCCGCAGCCGATGGTCGTGGCTTAGGCCATACCACCGCAACACCTGCCCCACCGTGGAAAACGTATGGGGCAGCGTCATCAACGTGCCCGGGCGCACTGCTTGCAGCATCTGGCCTACATCCCACCCACTGCGAGGGGGTAGCACCGGCTGCCGCTGCTGAAACGCCCAACTGTAGCGAAACAGCTCTACCATCAGTTGCCAAAAGGGTTCGCTGTTGGGGAACTGTCGCTGTCGCTCGGCCTGCCACCGGTGGGGATCGCGCCAGACTCGCACCGGCTCAGCGTCGCCGGGCAGATATACCGCACAGGCGGGATCGCAGGGTACCGCCTCGGGCAGCGCCACCCCTAACTCGGCAAAGATGTCGTGATGGATGCCCCCCGGCTCTAGCCCGGCCACCTGAGTTGCGCCGACATCAAAGGTGAATCCTCGCCGCCGAAAGGTAGAAGCGCACCCCCCCGGCACCAGCGCTTGGTCAAACACCTGCACCCGATAGCCGCGATGAGCCAACAGCGCCGCCGTCGTCAGCCCGCCAATTCCAGCGCCAATCACAATCACTGGGTGAGCCTGGGGTTCAGCGGCTGGCAGCATGAGAAGGTTACATAACGTTACACTCTCGATCATACGTCAGATTCAGCTTAGGGGGCGATCGCCCTGCTCAAGCCACTGCGGTGCCTGGGTTCAGGGCGATCGCCCCCCAGCAGCCTTGCCTTGCATCTATCCGGCAAATCACCTGCCCGTCTGGATTTGCGCCCGATTGGGGTGCGAGCCGATTAAGATAGATTAAGACTCATCCAGACGGGATTTCATGACCTTCACCCTCGCGCCTTCCGCCCAGTTCAACAGCCTTAATTCACCTACCATTCAATACCTGCCTAACGGCATCACCTTGATTGCGGAACAGGTTCCCGTCAATGCTGTCAATCTCAGCCTTTGGCTGCGGGTGGGCTCATCTGCGGAATCAGATGCCATCAACGGCATGGCTCACTATTTAGAGCACATGGTGTTCAAAGGCACTAACCGTCTAGAAAGCGGCGAGTTTGAACGGCTGATAGAACAGCGGGGCGCCGTGACGAATGCGGCCACCAGTCAAGACTATACCCATTACTACATCACCACTGCGCCCCAAGATTTTGCCGATCTGGCGCCCCACCAGCTCGAGGTGGTGCTGAATGCGGCGATCCCCGATGAGGCCTTTGAGCGTGAACGGTCGGTGATTTTGGAAGAAATTCGTCGGTCGCAAGATAGCCCTCAGCGGCGGCTATATCGCACCGCCATGCAAACCGGGTTCGACCGCATGCCCTATCGTCGCCCAGTCTTGGGGCCGAGTGAGGTTATAGAACATCTAACGGCGCAGCAAATGCGCGACTTTCACCAGCAGTGGTATCAGCCGAGCCGAATGACAGCAGTGGCCGTAGGAAATTTGCCCGTTGAGCAGTTGATGGAAACTCTAATAGATGGGTTTGAATCGATTGCTAGCCACGCCAGCGCGCCGGTTCACAAGTCTTCTATCAATCCTGCACCCGTAGACCTCAGCAGCAGCGTGCCAGAGCCGCCTTTTACCTCTATCGTGCGGCAGACAGTGGTTGATCCGACCCTGCAACAGGCGCGGCTAGTGATGCTCTGGCGCGTACCTGGAATGCAGCACCTGCCGCAAACCTATGTCTTTGACATGCTGGCAGCGGTGCTCGGTCAGGGGCGCATGGCCCGGCTAGTGCGCGATTTGCGGGAAGATCGACGATTGGTGTCAAGCGTGGGGGTAAGCAACATGACCTACCACCAGCAAGGGTTGTTTTACATTTCAGCGCAGTTGTCGGTGGAGCATCTCGAGACGGTGGAAGCGGCGATCGTCCAGCATATCCAACGCTTGCATGATGAGCCAGTAGCCGAGTCTGAGCTGCAGCGCATTTGCACCCTCGTCACGAATCGGTTTGTGTTTGGCAATGAGGCCCCGAGCGATCGCGCTAGCCTGTATGGGTATTACCAAGCCACCGTGAGCGACCTAGAGCCCGCCTTGAACTATCCTGCTAAATTGCGATCGCTCGATCCCGAAGAACTGCAAGCCGCCGCCCAGCGCAGCCTCTCCCCTCAAGCCTATGGCGTGGTGGTCATGCGACCTGAAGACTAGGAGACGCTGAGGGGTCAAACGAACATGGTTTCGAGTGAATGCGGGTTTTAAGTATACAAAGGGCAAGCGTAGCGGTTTACTGATCAAAACTGGAGTTATGGTGGGTGAGACCTACGCCCTACCTCTGGGCGATCGCCCCCTGTATTTTGCGATGTGGAATCAAATTTCAGCCCATATTTCCCAGGCTACAGCAGTCGAATTTGTAGCGCGGCATCAGCGTCCCGTGGGCGGCGGCAGCATCAACCGCGCCTACGCAGTATCTAATGGAGATGCAGTCAATGCCGTCTCCTATTTCGTGAAGCTCAATCGGGCTGATCAGCTTTCCATGTTTGAGGCCGAGGCAAAAGGCCTACAGCAAATCGCTGACACCCAGACCATTCGCGTGCCTCGTCCACTCTGCTGGGGCGTGGCCGAGTCGTCTGCCTACCTGGTGATGGAATGGTTGGATCTGGGCTATGGCACCCATCGATCGTGGGAAGAGATGGGGCGAAACCTAGCAGCCATGCATCGCGTGACCAGCAGCCACGGGTTTGGCTGGGAACACGACAACACCATCGGCTCAACCCCCCAAATCAATGCTTGGACGGCGGACTGGACTGAATTTTTTGGCACTCATCGGCTGGGCTATCAGCTCACTCTGGCAAAACAGCAGGGCGGCTCATTTCCTGAGGGCGATCGCCTTCTGTCCGCCCTTCCCGATCTGTTGGCAGGGCATCGGCCTCAGCCGTCACTGGTGCATGGCGATTTGTGGTCGGGCAACGCTGCCGTTACCAAACTCGAAGAGCCCGTGATCTTAGACCCGGCGACTTATTTTGGCGATCGCGAAGTCGATCTCGCCATGACCGAGCTGTTTGGCCGCTTCCCCAACGACTTCTATCGCGCTTATCAAAGCAGCTTCCCCCTCGCGCCAGGGTACGAGCGACGCAAGGTGCTCTACAACCTGTATCACATCCTGAATCACTTCAACCTGTTTGGCGGCGGGTATGCCGCTCAGGCAAACAGCATGATCGCCTCACTGCTGCGCTAGGGGCGGTCTCTTTACGTTCCGGTTAAAGACTCACCAGAAAATAGTAAGCCTGCTGATTGGGGTTTTTCCCAGTTCAGAGACGGGACACGTGGACAAGACCTGTCTCAAGAACAAGAGACGGGACATGTCGACAAGACCTGGCCAAATCACAAACGAGGTCGGTCAGCAACCCTCCGCAGGCCCCTGGCACATCATTAACCTGCGGATTCCCGTCTGTGAGTTATTCCTTGATTTCTGCCTTCATGCGTTCTAGCGTCATGTGCATCTGTTGAAACATTTGCTGAGGTGTGACCCCAAACTGGTTAAGCTGAGTCTTCAACTGTTCGACTGTCATTTGTGCCATAAAGTCTTCTGACAGCTCAAACCGTTTCATAAAAATTTGATAGCGCTCCATCACCGATTCCATCTGGTCGATGTAGAGCTTTTTACCTTCACGATCAAACTTGCCGTAATTGCTGCCAATCTGCATCAGCTGCTGATAGTCTTCGAACAGTTGCTTGGCTTCTTGCTGTACCAGTTCGGAATCAAAAAAACTCATTGCTACTCCAGTCCACTCGTTCTGAATTCGTTCCCAGCAGATTTATCACCTAGATGCTGATGCCATCGGCTCTCTCAGACGATTGGCAATCTATCGGCAGGTTTGGGGCAACCGCAGCCCGCCCGCATGGAGCAGTTGCTGTGATGGTTTAGATACACCCATTGTAAGCTAGATAGCAGAGGGGCTAAAGTTCGGAAAACGCTACCTGAATGGCGTGTAGCCCCTGAGCGTAACGTGGGGCGATCGCCCAGCGCTATTCGCTATTGTTACCCAAATCCCACTATCCAAACCCCACACGACCCAGAGGGAATCCAGGAGGCTCCGATCATGATGGATCAAATCAACCGCTGGCTAAATCGGCACCCTGAGCGAGTTCAAGCCCAGGTTGAAATCTATACTTGGCAAACTTGCCCCTTCTGTATTCGCGCCAAACTGCTGCTGTGGTGGAAGGGAGTGCCCTTTACGGAATATAAGATTGATGGAGATGGGGCAGCACGGGTAAACATGGCAACGCGGGCCAATGGGCGGCGCTCGGTTCCCCAAATCTTTGTCAATAATCAGCATGTGGGCGGCTGTGATGATCTCTATGAGCTAGATCGGGCAGGCCAATTGGATGGGCTGCTAAGCCAGATGCCAGCGGACTAAGGATGCCAATGCTGACGTTGGCAGATCATCCCGATTACCAAACCCACTGCCGCTGGATGCGACGGGCGATCGCCCTAGCCGCGTCAGCTGGTGCAGCTGGCGAAGTTCCAGTGGGGGCTGTGGTCGTAGATGCTACAAATACCTTAATTGCCGAGGGAGAAAACCGTCGGGAGCGCGATCGCGACCCAACAGCCCATGCTGAAGTCGTCGCCCTGCGAACAGCAGGGCAAGCCCTCAACACTTGGCATCTCAATCACTGCACGCTATACGTCACTCTAGAACCCTGCCCCATGTGCACCGGTGCCGTTCTGCTGGCGCGGTTAGGTCGGCTGGTCTACGGCGCTGATGACCCCAAAGCTGGAGCCGTTCGCACCGTGGCAAACTTGCCAGACAGCGCCTGCTCAAATCATCGGTTAACCGTTTTGCCCGGCATCTTAGCTGCCGACTGCCAACAGCAATTGCAACATTGGTTTCGGCAACGGCGTTAGCCCTTAGCATTACGGGTATCTTAAATTCAGGGCGGTATCCAGATTTTTTGCTGGTTCAGTGTTTTTACGGCTTTGCCATGACAGACCGACAACTGTCATCCCGGCGAGAGAGGCACACCTACCACACAGCTATGCTAGAAGAACAAGAGGATGCAAGGGTTGGATTATCCATGCCCTGTTTTTTTATACGCTATGGGTCTATTTAATCGGAGTTCCAGTTTGACTATGCAGGTACCGGATCGGTCAACGACGGTTAACTCTCGGATTTCGCCTTGGCTGTCGGCGATCGCCTATTCCTTAGGGAGCCGGTTGCTGCTGCCTGCATTCTTTGGGCAGATTCACGTCACAGGCCAAGAGCATGTGCCCCAAAGCGGCCCAGTGATCTTGGCTCCGATGCATCGCTCGCGCTGGGATGCTCTCGTTGTCCCCCATGTGACAGGCCCCAACCTAACAGGCCGCTATCTGCGGTTTATGGTCACCTCAGATGAAGTTAAGGGGATTCAGGGCTGGCTCATCCGCCGGTTAGGTGGGTTTCCGGTCGATCCTCGTCGCCCTGGCATCAGTAGCCTCCGTTATGGTGTAGAACTGCTGCAACAGGGCGAAATGTTGGTAATTTTCCCAGAAGGCGGCATTTTTCGCGATCGCACGATACACCCGCTCAAACAAGGTCTCGCTCGGCTCGCGATCCAAGCTGAGGGTAATCCACCAGAACTGGGCATCAAAATTTTGCCGATTCAGATTGAATACAGTCGAGAGTTACCTCGCTGGGGCGACAGTGTTACCGTTCGCATTGGCGAAGCTCTGTCAGTGGCAGATTTTGTAACTGGCTCAGCCAAGCAAGATGCAAAAAACCTCACGCAAGAATTACGCAAGCGCCTAGCCAATCCAGAATGCCCCAGCGCTCAAACTCCTACAGAGCTTTTCTACAACGACCAGACTAACGACTCAACTCCTCTTGCGTCCCATAGTATCTCCAATTATCAACGGGAGTTAGCACAGCCCTAATCGACTCGGGCCAAATTCTTCATAGTTCCATCGCCACAATATTTTAAGCGCTATGGCGTCGGTTTGAGGGAAGGATCTAGACTATCTCGAACTGACGCTAAATCCACGCGAATCCAAAAGCGTTGTTTCAGCCTTGCAATGCGGGGTCGAACAACGCTAAACCGCTCTGCTTGTGATGCGGGCAGAACGGTTCCAAGCATTTGTCGAACTGACGTTAAACTCAGTTCGGTTTGAAAAGATTGTAGACATTGAACGACGCACGGTGCCCCAAAAACCAAGTCCCTTGCTGTCCAGTCTGCACAGCAAGGGACTTGGTTTATCTCGAATCCACATTAAGGACGAATGAAACTAGACGAGGGTTGAAAATTTTCTACCGGGACACCGCGCAATGCCTGCTGCATAAAATCTCTCCAAATTGGTGCTACGAAACTACCCCCAGTTGCGCCACGCCCCACTGGTGAATAGTCATCGTTGCCGACCCATACTGCAACCGATAGCTGGGGCACATACCCTACAAACCAGATATCACGCTCAGACGATGTCGTGCCGGTTTTGCCCCCAGCCGGACGCCCGATTTGAGCCGCAGTCCCGGTTCCCTGAGTAATCACGCCTTGCATCACATCATTCAACGCGGCTACAGACCAGGGGTCGAGTACGAGCTGAGGCTGGGGCGTATTGTCGAGCAGCACTCGCCCCGCGCTATCAGTAACCCGCACAATAAAGGTGGTCTCTGACTTCCATCCGCCGTTGGCAAATGTGGCATAAGCCGCTGCCATCTCTAGCGGGGTTAAATCTACCGACCCCAACGGCAGCGAGGTTACTGGCTCAATTGGGCTCTTAATGCCTAGAATTCGAGAGATCTCAATGACCCGATTAATCCCTACATCCTGCCCTAGCTTCACAGCAGGAACATTGCGCGATTGCTCTAGCGCTGCGCGGATGCTCATGGAGCCATAGAAGCTGCCGTCATAGTTTTTGGGTGCGTAATACTCATAGCCGTCAGGATAGGTGACGGGCGTATCTTCCACAGTTGTCTCAGGTGCGTATTTGCCGCTGGCAAACGCCGCATAGTAGACTACAGGCTTAAAGGCTGAGCCTGGCTGGCGCAAGGCTTGAATAGCACGGTTGTACTGGCTGTTTTGATAATCGACGCCGCCCACCATGGCTTTCACAAAATGGGTGCGGGGATCTACCGCGACCAATGCCATTTGGTCAGCATTGAGCGATCGCGACAGCCGCGCATGGCCTTGACGGACTGTGTCTTCCGCAATTTGCTGCAATTCTAAATCAAAGGTGGTCTGAACCCTCATACCACCCTTTGAGACCGCATCACGCCCAAAACGGCTTTGCAACTCTTGTACGACCGCTTCCGTGAGATAAGGTGACTTGCTGGCCCCAAAAGCAGTGATCTGCCCTAAGTCTATAGGCTGCTGCTTTGCAGCTTCTGCTTCGGCGGGCGTAATCCACTGCAAATGCAGCATCCGGTTGAGTACAGTCGCCTGCCGTCGTTTTGCTAAGTCATAGTCCACAAAGGGGCTGTAGTCTTCGGGTGCCTGAATCAAACCCGCCATCATAGCGGCTTCGGCTAGGGTAAGCTCCGACGCACTTTTGCTGAAATAACTACGAGCAGCGGTTTCGGCTCCGTAGTTATTGTGCCCCCAGTAAACCTGGTTCAGATACATTTCAAAGATCTGATCTTTGGCAAAAATCTGCTCTAGGCGCAGGGCTAGCACGGCCTCCGCGACCTTGCGGCTCATTGAGCGCTCAGGGGTAAGGAATAGGTTTTTGACCAGCTGCATGGTTACGGTTGAGCCGCCTTCGACTGTTTCCTTCGCCTGCAGGTTACTCAGCAGCGCCCGAGCAATGCTGGTGGGGTTGATTCCCTGATGGGAGAAGAAGTAGCTGTCTTCAATGGCAAGTACGGCTCGCTTGAGATGGGGTGACACCTCATTGAGATCTACGATATCTCGGTTGTATTCATCGTGAATGCTGTCGAGCAGGGTGCCCTCGACATCATAGATATAGGTGGTTTCAGCCGGAATGTAGTTCCGCAGCACGCGCACGTCGGGCAAGTTGCGAAAGCTCACCGCTAGCCCCACCAATCCCCCCGCGACAACTGAGCTAGCTAGCATTGTGGCACTCAGGAGGGTTCCTGCCGTGACCTTTCCGACCGCTTGCACAAAGTGAAAGATCGGCTGTGTTTCGTTACTACGGCTAGACGCACTGTAGGCAACGCCCGGAGTCGATGGGGCGCTAGCTTTGCCCTGGGGTGCCCCTGTCTCCGCTGGCGACTGGGAAGAGTTGGGCTTGCGGGGTTTTTGAGGTTGTCCTTTTCTGACGGTATTGGACGACACGGCTGGCTGTGATCCTTAAAAGTGGTGACTACTGAACTGATTTGTGAATGAGGGGGAAATGTTGAATCAGTGGCTTAATCAGCCGTCAAATAAAGGTGCATTCAACAGGTATGAACTGAACGGTAACGCTGGGAAAGCAGGAGATCGCTGAACTGTGAGGGCATAGTAGGTGGGAGCAATTTACGGTGTGACTCAGCGGTTTCATCCCTAACCTTTACTCCCGCTTGTGGAACTGAGGCTTGGTGTGGCCTGCTTAGGTTCTGTAGGGTGCAGAATTTACAGATGTGCAGAATTTACAGATGTATAGGCCTAGGGAAATTCGATTCTTCAGCATCTCTAGTCTTTGCTCTTCAGGGATACTGCATAAGGACAGAGATTGGCCAGTCCATGCAGAATCTTGGAGTTCATAGAGCACCGATTTGAAATTCAGCCCTGCTTTCGAGGTTCAGGTTGATCAAACATCCAACGTTATCCTATGCGTGTCTCTAACCGTGATCTCTAACACAGGTTATAGCGGCTAAATGGGCCAAGGTTGCAAAAAAATATGCAGTGATTGCTATCCTTTACAATTCAGCCGGGTGTTGATCAGGGAATAGGTTGAATCAACGCCCCCTTGAATAGTATGAATGAAGTAGACCTAAGCGCGTGCCAAGTGGATGCGAGTATCAAGGTTGTCTTGATGTCTTGCTATTTAGTGTCTCAATCATACTCATCAACCTTGCGACCTGCCAGCTATGGACTTAGATTCTTCTCCTCTTTTGTTTCCGTGGTTGCGTCGTGGGGTTAGTGAAATTTTCCCGAATGTGGATGATTCGCAAAACCCAGATGAAAATTTGACGCAGCGGTTGGTTTCGAGCGATCGCCCCCTTCGCATTAAGTTGGGGATTGATCCAACAGGCACAGAGCTGCACCTGGGGCACGGCATTGTGTTTCGTAAAATGCGCCAGTTTCAGGATGCGGGGCATACGGCGGTGCTGGTAATTGGCGACTTTACGGCGCAGATTGGCGACCCCACCGGCAAGTCGGAGGTGCGGAAGCAGTTGACCCCAGAGCAGGTGAAGCAAAACGCCCAGACCTATCTGGATCAGGTGCGGCCTATTTTAGACTTTGATACGCCGGGGCGATTGGAGATCCGCTATAACTCGGAGTGGCTGTCGCAGCTAGACTTGGGCAAAACGCTCGGGCTGCTGGGCACGATGACGGTGGGGCAAATGCTGGCAAAGGAGGGCTTTGCTGAACGCTACGAAAAGCAAACGCCGATTTATCTGCATGAGTTCCTCTATCCGCTGATGCAGGGGTATGACTCGGTGGCGCTGGCGGCGGATGTTGAGCTGGGCGGCACCGATCAAAAGTTTAACTTGGCGGTAGGGCGCGACTTGCAGCGGGTCTTTGGGCAGCGGCCCCAGTTTGGCTTGCTCATGCCGATTTTGATTGGCACAGACGGCAGCCAGAAGATGTCGAAATCACTGGGCAACTATGTGGGGCTGCAAGAGGACGCGCTGACGATGTATTCAAAGCTAGAAAAAACGCCGGATAGCTTGATTCGCGACTATGTGGAGCTGCTGACGGATTTATCGCTGGCACAATTGCCTGAGAACCCGCGCGATCGCCAGAAGCTCCTCGCCCTCACTGTGGTTAGCCAGTACCACGGCGAGACGGCTGCGATAGAGGCTCAGGCAGCTGCACTCCACCTGACTCAGGGCAATGCTGATGCGGCTGAGGCGGTGCCCGAGTTCTCTCTGGCGGGGGTGCAGTTTCCGGTGAAGCTGTTTTATTTGGTGGCGGCGACGGGCCTGTGCAAGAGTAGTTCTGAGGCGCGACGGCAGCTTCAAGGAGGTGCAATTCGACTAGAGGGCGATCGCGTCTCGGCCGTAGACCTGAGCTTTGACAGCGCTGCAGAGCTGGAGGGCAAGGTGTTGCAGATGGGCAAGAGCAAGTTTGTGCGATTGGTGATGTAAGAATGCAGATCTCAGATCGAATCATTGTGGCGTTGGATGTGCCGACAAAGGCAGGGGCGATCGCCCTGCTCGACCGCTTGCCCCAGGTGTCGTTTTGGAAGGTGGGGCTAGAGTTATTCATCAGCGCTGGGCCAGAGATTTTGCAAGAATTGCAGCATCGGCACAAGCGAATTTTTCTGGATCTCAAGCTGCACGATATTCCCAATACGATGGCAGGGGCCTGCCGCGCGGTGGGGCGCTACGGGGTCGATCTGCTCACGGTTCATGCCACTGCGGGCAACGAGGCCTTGGCAGCATCCCTGACGGCGGTGGCAGAGGGCGCTGCCGAAACGGGCTGCGCGCCGCCTCAGCTCCTGGCCGTCACCGTGCTCACGAGCATCGACGCGCGGATGCTGGCGCTAGAGCTCAATGTGCCGCTAGAACTGCCGGAGCAGGCGCTCAAACTCGCGATGCTGGCGCAAGAGGCAGGCGTGACGGGCATTGTATGTTCGCCACAGGAAGTCGCGGAGTTGCGGCGAGTGCTGACGCGGGATGCGGTGCTGGTCTGCCCAGGCGTCCGTCCCGCGTGGTCAGTGGCGGCAGACCAGCGGCGGGTGATGACGCCTGCAGAGGCGCTGGCCGCTGGGGCTGACTACCTAGTGGTGGGGCGACCGATTACGGGTGCGGCTGATCCCGCAGTGGCGTTTGATCGAGTCTGCGAGGAGTGCGCCACAGTTGGGTCAAGCTAACGGGGGTCAAACGGCGGTCAAAATGAGGGGTGATCAAAACAAGGGGCGATCGCCCAGTCTGTTCGCGCATCTGATCCCCGATTTGAGTCCCAATGGGAGACTGCATGAGTAATAGGGTCTGGCGTAAGCTGGGATGAGTCGCCCTAATCCATCAACTGCACCCACTGGATTCGCCCATTGGATTCGCCCATTACATAACCCACTGAGATAGCAATTGCGCGTGATGAACCTCAAGAGGGCTGCGATCAGGATGGTGAGAACGGAAAAGGCTCAGAGTGCTTGGGGGATCAGCGTGGCGATCGCCCTCACTATGCTTTCTCTTGGACAACGCGTCGTTGCCAGCCCGTCTGAGCCGATTCGCCCCAGCATCGCTTGCCCAACCGAGTTAGACGAGCTACTGTCGCTGCTGCTGCGTGACCTGCCCAGTTATGCCAACCGGGTGATTCAGCGATCGCGCGATCGCCGTCGCTCAGAAGATATTTCCGGCTACGTGCTACTCGCCAGCCAGCCCGATGTTAATCTGCCAGACGAGGCGGATCTGCCAGACGAGGCTGGTTTCACCTTTGAGCGAGAGATGAATTCAGAGTCGGCCTCAGCCCTAGAAGAGGATGCCACTGCGGCGATCGCCTTTCCCGCTGATTCCACTATGGATTCCACTATGGATTCCACGACTGGTTCAACTGCTGGTTCAACTACAGAGGCGCCGCCGATTTTTTTCACCACGTTAGAGCGCCAGTATGGCATCAGCGGCTTTGCTCAACTTCAGGTGCATCACCGACTGTTTCTCACGCCAACGCAACTAGGCTGGCAACTAGTGCTGATGCAGTCGGCGTTTCAAGACTATCCCGCGCGCTTGCCCCCTGGCCCACCCCGCGACAACAGCCATGGAGTCGTGGCGCAGGCGGTGCGGCTATGGCTGCGAGATTGCAGCGCTGGGGCAGTCTATGGAGATGGAGAGCGATCGCCCTTTTCACCCCCCCAGTAAATTAAAAACACATGAGGTCGATAGCGTTGTTTCAGCTCTGCGCGGCGGAGCTGAAACAACCGTGCTGCTGGCATCGCAGGCAGCACGCTCGCCTAGAGAACGATGGAGGCCAAGACATCGATGGCACTCTAGGCTGAGTGCAAGCCATCTGCACCCTTATTCCATCAGGCCCGACATAAAGACGTATCGAGAGAGAAAAATAGCTGCCAAAATCCAGGTGGCAATTGGCACCTGACGCGCTCGCCCCTGAAACAGCTTCATAATCGGATAGGCGATGATCCCCGCAGCCAGACCCGCGGCGATAGAGTACCCCAACGGAATCAGAAAAATCGTCAGAAATGACGGGATTGCTTCTGTTAGGTCAGTCCAGTCAATATCGCGGACGCTTTTCATCATAAGTACGCCCACAATCAGCAGCGCGGGAGTTGTCGCAAAGGCAGGAATTGCCTCAAACAAGGGTGCAAATAGCAGCGCCAGCACAAACAGCGCGGCCGCCACCACTGCCGTAAAGCCCGTGCGGCCCCCCTCTGCGATACCTGACGCCGATTCAATATAGGTGGTGGTCGTTGAAGTCCCCATGATTGCGCCCGCTGTCGTCGCTACGGCATCGGCAAACAGTGCTTCGTTAGCGCGGGGCAGTTCGCCCCGCGCATTAATATAGCCGCCTTGGGTGCCCACAGCAGAGAGGGTGCCAATGGTGTCAAACATATCCACAAACAGAAACACCAGCACGATAGCCACAAAATTCCACACATTAGCGCCAATACTGCCCAGCCCCACAAACGCCTGACCAAACAGGTCAGCGGGGAAAACGGGCAGCGCCACCACAGCCTGGGGAGGACTCGCCACACCAAACACCCAGCCGAGAATAGCAGTGCCCATGATGCCCCACAGCAGCGCCCCTTTCACTCGCCGCACCAAAAGCATTGCACTCAAAAAGATGCCAAAAATGGCGAGCAATGCTTGGGGCTGTGCAAAGGAGCCAATGCTAGTCTTTGTCGCTTCATTGGGGACAATAATGCCCGCACCGCCTGTGGCTGGGTCACCTCCCAGAGCAATGTAGGCCAAAAACAGGCCAATCCCTACTGTGGTGGCCAACTTGATGCTGTCAGGCACAGCCGTGATCAGGTGCCGCCGAATATCTGTCACCGTGAGCAGAATAAAGATCAAGCCTTCAATAAAGACGGCGGCCAGCGCCACGCGCCAGTCGATCCCCAGCCCCAGCACAACCGAAAAGGCAAAAAAGGCGTTAATGCCCATGCCCGGTGCCATGACAAAGGGATATTTTGCGAGCACCCCTACCAGCAAGGTGCCGATGGCGGCAGACACCGCCGTGGCCACAACCAATTGAGGAAACAGGTCGCCGCTTTCAGTCAGAAAAATCGCGTTGGACAAAATAGCGGGGTTGACGATGAGGATGTAGGCCATCGTCATGAACGTGGTAACGCCTGCCAGCACCTCAGTGCGAAAGGTGGTGGCGTAAGATTCAAAGTCAAAATAACGGGCGATCGCCCCCCAAACGCCCGTATCAGGTGCACCACCGGGATCAGGTTGCGGTCGATTTAGGGTTGTTTCTTCCATTAGCCTCTAAGATGCTGAATTGTTGATCTGGATAGTATAAGAGGTTTGGCTCAGCGCGCAGTGTCTTAGGAACTTTTAGGAACTTATTCGGCATTCGATATTGATGTTGGATCACCGTGAGATCAATGATTGGTGATGGCAGAAATTGGTGATGGCGGCATGGTTTATCCCCAAAGAACCTCGCCCATACCGGCCACAACTTCGCCTGCGATCCAGCTCGCCAACCCCTGTTGCTGAAAGAGGGCACACGCGTCATCCGCGCGATCGCCCGGCACCAGCACCACAAACCCCAGGCCCATGTTGAAGGTGTTAAACATTTCTGTGCGCGAGATGTTACCTGTGGCGGCGATCCAGTCAAACAGCGGTGGGATCGACCAACTGGCTTGGTGAATCTGAATGGATTGATTAGCGCCCAAGCAGCGGGGTAGGTTTTCGGGTAGGCCGCCACCTGTAATATGTGCCATGCCGTGAATCGGTAGATTTGCTCGCAGCGCTGCCCGCACTGGCTTCACATAGATATAGGTGGGCGTTAGCAGCAGGGTTCCGAGCGGCTGGGAACCCAGGGCTGCAATCGGTGCATCCAAGGCTGCGCCGCTCAGCTCTATCACTTTGCGGGCGAGACTATAGCCGTTGCTGTGCAGTCCGCTACTGGGCAGGGCGATCGCCACATCCCCCACGTGCACCTGAGAGCCATTCAGGATCTGCTGCTTTTCGGCAATGCCCACACAAAAGCCCGCCAAGTCATAGTCGCCCGGTTGATAAAACCCTGGCATTTCTGCGGTTTCGCCGCCGAGCAAGGCGCAGCCTGCTTGCCGACAGCCCTCGGCAATGCCTTCTACCACTTGGGCTAGCTGGGCCGGGTTGAGCTTGCCCGTAGCGAGATAATCGAGGAAAAATAGCGGCTCTGCACCGCAGGTGAGCACGTCGTTGACGCACATCGCCACTAGGTCAATCCCTACGGTGTCATGGCGATCGCACTGATGCGCTAGCTTTAACTTGGTGCCCACCCCATCGGTGCCCGACACCAGCACCGGCTCCCGATAGCCCCTTGGCAATTGAAACAAGCCGCCAAATCCACCCAGGCCGCCCAACACCTCGGGTCGTCGGGTGCTCTCGACTGAGTCGCGAATGCGCTGCACAAATGCCCGCCCTGCTTCGATATCAACCCCCGCCTCGCGATAATCCATGATCCCCGTCAAACCCCAGTATGGTCGGCAAGCCTGTATTCTACCGTTTGGACTGATCCGGTTGGGTTGAAACCTTTAGCCCAAACGAACGGCGATCGCCCCTCCCTGTTCAGCCTCTGATAGAAAGAACACCCATGGAGAGAACACCCATAGGGGAAACACCCATAGCGAACATCCGAAGCAAGATGCCCCTCAGCCCTGACATTAGACCTCACAAAAGTAGAACCGGAGTTATAAAACAGAATTATCATGGGCTAAACCACCGCTGATTTTGTTCTTATTGGCCGTAGCTGCTGTGTCCTCGCCTGATTCAACTCACGCCAATTCTGCTGACTCGCCTTGGGCTGTGCGGCTGCCTCGGCAGCGGTGGCAGATTTCAGCGGATGGGGGCGATCGCACCCAGCGATTAGCTGAGCAGCATCACCTACCCCCCTTGCTGGCGCAGGTGATGCTAAATCGGGGCATCGACACGCCCCAAAAAGCCGAGCGCTACCTTGACCCAGAACTGCAACAGTTGCCGTCTGTCTTAGAAGAATTTCCCGACCTGGCGATCGCCCTGGAATATTTAGGCGAGGCGGTGGTGAAGCAGCAGCCCATTGCCATCTGCGGCGACTATGATGCTGATGGCATGACCAGTACAGCGTTACTATTGCGGGCGTTGCGATCGCTCGGGGCCCAGGTCAGCTACGCCATTCCTAGCCGAATGCAAGAGGGCTATGGCATTAACCAGCGCATTGTGGATGAGTTTTACGCAGAAGGCGTGCGGCTCATTCTGACAGTCGACAACGGCATCGCCGCCTACGAACCCATTGCCCACGCCCGCAACCTCGGCATGGTCGTGATTGTCACCGACCACCACGACCTTCCGCCGCAGTTGCCGCCTGCCCACGCCATTCTCAATCCCAAATTGATTCGAGAAGAGTCTCCCTTTCGCGGTGTCGCGGGCGTGGGCGTGGCCTACATCTTGGCAATCTGCCTCGCGCAAGTGTTCAACCAATCCGCCGCCCTGACGAATCCCCTATTGGAGCTGTTTACCCTAGGCACTATTGCCGATCTGGCCCCACTGACGGGGGTAAATCGACGCTGGGTGCGGCGGGGGTTGGGGCTACTACCGCAGTCGCGGCTAGCGGGTGTGCAGGCGCTGATTCAGGTTTCGGGTGTGAGTCAAGAAAAAGGGGCGCTCAAGCCTGAGGCGATTGGCTTTCGGCTGGGGCCACGCATCAATGCGGTGGGGCGAATTGGCGATCCCCAGGTGGTGATTGATCTGCTGACGACGGATGATCTTGAGGTGGCGCTGGAACGTGCCCAGCAGTGCGAAGAAGTGAACCAACTGCGGCGACGGATGTGCGAGCTGATTGAGCAGGAGGCGATCGCCCACTGCGAGGCGCAGCAGTATGACCTAGCGCGGGATCGGGTGCTGGTGCTGGTGCAAAAGGACTGGCACCACGGCGTCATCGGCATTGTGGCGTCGCGTTTGGTAGAGCGCTACGGTGTCCCTGTGTTTATTGGCACCTATGAGGATGAGGCGCAGCAGCAGGTGCGCGGCTCAGCTCGAGGCATTCCTGAATTCAACGTGTTTGAAGGCTTGCAGTGCTGTGCTGATGTGTTGGAGAAGTTTGGCGGCCACCGAGCGGCGGGCGGCTTTTCCCTAGCGGCAGCGCACCTAGGCGAGATGCGATCGCGCCTGGTTATTTTCGCCAACATGCATCTGCAACCGCAGCACCTGCAGCCGCTCGTGTCGGTAGATGCCGAAGCCAAACTCGCAGACCTCACCTTGGATCTATACCAGGCCTTTGATCAACTTCACCCCTGCGGGATCGAGAATCCTGACCCCGTCTTTTGGACGCCCAACGTGCGCGTGTTGGAACAAAAGACAATCGGGCAGAACCGGGATCATCTCAAGGTGACGATGGCGCAAGCCCGAGATGGGGCAGATGCCATGAAGGCGATCGCCTGGCGCTGGGGTGAATACTGCCCACTGCCAAGCCCCATAGACATTGCCTATCGACTGCGGCTCAATGAGTGGAACGGGCGGCAGTCAGTTGAACTAGAACTGGTTGGGGTTCGATTGCCCTGCCGCATCCCGTCAGAGACGGCCCCCCTCGTGGCTGCATCTTCGGAGGGTGATCTCCTCTCCTCACCCGCGGAGGATGATCTCCCCTCCTCTGACGCGACCTCTCCGCAACTGACCATTCCTGTCATAGGCCCGACTCCAGAGCCGTTGCCGCCGTCCCCAGTCTCGCCGCCGCTGGTTGATGGAATTGCCTTTACCTTCAGCCGTCGTCGCTATCAGTGCAGCATTCTGCCCCACGACACTAGCCGCGAACTGCATATTCACAATGCCGAAGGGGGCGTGCTGGTGATTCGCCCCAAGCACAAAGTGGGGCAACTGGTGCGGGCAACGGGTGAGGCGCAGACCGTGGATCTCACGCATCCGTTCTATGCCGATCTCATGCATGCCGCACTCAATGCCTTGCAACTGGCAGAAAAAGACGACCTGCTTAAAAAAAAAGATCGACTAATTGCTGAACAAGCTACCCACATTGCCGCCCTGCAGCACCAGCTTGACCAAAACCGGGAACGCCCAAGCAGTGCCGTTCCACTGCCGCGCCTTGCAGATGATGCAACAGCAATTCACCCAGGCACTGCCAGCGATCCCCAGGCGGCTGCCAAACAGAATGCGACGGCATCAGAGTCCTCCACAACGGATTCACCTCCACCTGTCCCCAGCGCAACAGCCCTAGAAAACGTCGCTCCAATTTCATCCCCAATTGCCCCTACCGGAACAGCCCCGGAACGCGTCGACCCAATGGCTGCCAGCTCAGCAGAGCAACCCCAGACGACGGCCTCCGAAATTTCCGGTATTCCAGATCAAGGAAAGGCTGCAACAGACCCTGCGCCGACGGTGGAGCGATCGCCCCAGCCTCGATCGCCCCAGCCTCGATCGCTCCAGCCTAACGGCGATCGCCCTGCCTCGTCGTCCCCAATTCCCGCCCCGCCATCCCCGCCACCGCTCGAACCTGCCCCAGTGATCCCGCCAGTGGCCCACACATCAGGGGATCGAGATGCCGCCGTGCAAGCGCTAAAGACCCAACTGGGGAGCTCGGTGTGGTTTTGCCTCGATGAGCGCAGTCAGAAAGCGCTCGTGCGATCGCACCTATTGCATCAAGATGCCCTCAGCACAGGTGGCCTAGACTTTTCGGCAGCAGGCGATCGCCTTTGTGCTATCGTGCAGCGCGAAGTAGTGCAGCCCTTTTTCAATACCCTTTACACCTATCTAGAGCAGCATCAGCACTCAACGCACATCGGCAGCCTAGAGTTAGACGTGAAGGGACGCTACCCCATTGGGGCTGTGCCGCCGCTCATCGCAACCCAATGGGAAACCTTACAAACTCAGGCGCTCAGCCAATCTAATCAACCTGCTGACCCCGTACTGTATTGGGTCACAACCCCCACGCAGTTTGTCAGCGAGGGCGATCGCGCCCTGATCCAACAGTTTCTGACAACCTGGGAGCACCCCCTGGCAGACTGGTTTTTAGAAGACCTAGAGGCATCTGCATCCCTGTTGGATCAGGTGGATAAACTGCACCGGATTGTGATGGCTGACGATGTGCCCCTAAACGCATGGCATTTTGACTTAGTGCGATCGCTCGTCATCGGCACGGATATAGAGCGCGGTCTACTGCAAGAGCTATATGGACCGCGCAATTAGGGTCGATCGGAGCACACTATCCGTTCCTCAAAAGCATGATGAATATCAAGTTTTACTGAACAGTCTCATAAGTATTTTGTCTGGGTCTGCTTAGATTTTGCCCAGAGACGCAGGCAACAAAGCACTCTAGGCGCATCTCCCACAACTCCCTCCCTGATTGAGAAGTATGAATTTTTCTTGATTTATTCACAATTGTTGGCAAGCATCCTGTCGAACCCAAAAAACCAAAGTAGAACTAAGATAGAACCACAGTCGCAAATCGTCATAACGTGGTGCCAAACTAACGGCATTTCCGATTTCATGGCTGAATGTTGCAGTCGATACCTATGGATTGCATCGAATTGAATATCCTAGATTGGGTGCGTTGTAAGTGTAGGCCAAAAAATCAGTCAGGGCTGATGATCCGCAGCACGAGCCTCTACTTGCTCCAACCGTATTAGTTATAGTTAGTTACAAGCTTTGAGCGTGTGATTAGCCCAGTTGTTCAGTTTTTTTGTCCAGCTTCAGCGGTTTAGACTTTTAGACTGTTTAGCTCAGGCGGTTCAATGTTGAAATCGTTGAACAATTGGGCAGATTGACTTTAAGCGACACTTTCTGAAAGGTCAGCAGATGTAGTGACGCGCCTCCGCAGAAGATGCACTGTGAAACGAATTCTTAAGAAAGTATAAAATCAACTAAAATTGAGTGTGGTGATTGGAGAACGGGAATGTTTGTAAGACTTGCAAACCAGCACAGACAGTTTGTTCAAGACCTAGTGATGAATCTCCAGGCCTTGGCAACGGTGCTTGAGCGACAGGGTTATTTAGCGTCTTGCTATACCTGCGGGGATCAAATGAACAGCGCCTCGTTCATGGTGAGCCTGGGCGAAAATCATCTCATTCGGTTTCTGGTGTCTGACTACGGCATCACGTGGACAGAGATGCGAGATGACCGTGAACTGATGAAGCTAGAAGGCGCAGAAGCTATTAGTCAGCTTCAAGAGCTTGCCAATCTGGTCAAATTCCAGGTAAAGCCAGCCGATCAGCAATTGACGCTGGCAAATACCGCTAGATAGAAGATCCGATCTAAGTTATGGCAGGATATGGGGTTTCGATTGGGGGCGATCGCCCACCAGCCCTGTGAAGCCTGTGCTGGCCTTGGTGACTCATCCTTAGTGGCTCATCACGATACTGTAGACCGACAGCAAAATTTCTACCACGATCAGAATTACGACGTACCACTCGACGCGCAGGGTGCTGTTGTGTTGCAGCAGATTGAGTACCGTCTCTGCGGTGGTAGATAGCAACCCCAACTTGCGCTCTAGTGCTAGATGACGCTCTCGAATCTCATACTCATTTTCTAATCGCTGATAGATGCGATCTAAGTTGGGAGAATCCCACAGCAGTTCTGGCTTATCAATAATTTCTACACGCCCTACCATGCGATGCTGAATCGAAAGGGTCGTGCCCAATTGCCGAAGCAACTCCTTCCCCATCTGATCGTTTTTGGTAGTGCGTTGCAGGCTCGTCGCAAACGGCTCCAAGCGATCAAACACCTTGGCGGTGCCATTTTCGTATTGAGCCAGCACTACGCTTTTTGCCAGCACATCCGCCACAATTTGAATTCGCGCTGTGGTGAAATCTTGCAGACGAATGACCCCGTTCTCGACCTGCCCTGCACCCACGGGATCAAGCCGCAGCAGGGCATCTTCAGACTCGGGTGACTCGAACGGCTGAACCACAAACGGCTTGAGATTAGTTAAGAATGAGGCTTCTTCAATAGGCTCTAGCCCAAACAGCACAACCGCACCATAGCGAAACAGCACAACACACCCATGATCGCCTGCAGTCACCACCAGCGGGTCGTGCGCAAGATAGTCTGTGTTTTCTAAGGCGTGGTGATCAATTTGTTCTCCCAAAAACAGCGCTCGAACTTTGACTGAGGTTTTCTCTAAAAACAGGTGCTTATCCATAATAAATACACAGAAAGATCAAACAGGGCGGATCGATAAATCCAACTCAAGGTGGGCAAGACAGAGAAGGTGAGCGTAAAAATATAGGTGACAATTAGTGGGCTCAATGTAGAATCACAAGCTGCTCTCAATTCACTAGAACGCTTGCAGCTCACGGATCGGATTGAGGAGGATGGAGAATGCAGACCAGTTCTCGAAAAGCTCCGTCCCGACTGGATAAACCACCGTTCGCTTCTACGGTGTAGTTGATAATTGACCGGGGAGGGTCTCTGGCAGAGATTGCCCTAAGCTCGGCTCTCAGCTACTGTCCAAAGTCTCTAGAACTCCTAACCAATCTTGAGTGCGGAGTTCGCGAGTATCTTAGAATTCCCTAGCGCCTGTCTATAGCAGATGGCTTTTTCTAATTTCCCTGCTTAAGGCGCGTTCTGAGGCTTCTGCTAAGACGATTGGAACATCTGCAGGCGATCGCCACACGCTGTCTGCTTGAATCTGAGGCATCCCAAGCTGCTACTGGAGAGATTCATGCCGAGCAAACAGCTCCCACGCTCGAGTATGGGCCTGAGACACTGCGACATTCCTGAGATTCCATCGTCTGGTCGGACAGCCGTCAGGGAGTCTCAGCATCAGCCGTCGCACCATGAGGGATGACACCAGGTCTGACAAGGCGCTTGAGGCTGGAGCAAGTTCAATTGAGGTAGCGTCGCTCCAGCTATAGTTTGGGCGGGGTTATCGCTCATAAAAGTTGAACCTAGGCAATGACCTAGACAGTGCCTTGTGGATCAATTGATGAATGTTGAAGAACTGAACGAGTAACGCCCTAGCAAGGCTCAGTCTAGGGACAAGCCGCTAACCTAAGCCCTAGGGCGTGTCATCAATCCCAACCAAACGCCTGATGCTATGAGCGTTGCTACGCCCGACCCAAAAACCAGGCTAGGGGCTGTGACGGTTGATTTCTGGGATATCAGAGGCTAATTGATGACAGCCCCTAGTAATTTTGGCGTGACTTTAGGTTTTCTTATATTTAGTTTAACCTTGCGATCGCCCTTGAGTCGGTTAGCATGGCTACCTGCCCAAGCCACTTCAGGCTAAATGCTGGCTGAGGAGCAAGCTAGCCCCGAGCCAGTAGGAGCCAGATGCCCGCTAGCGCAATCAAAACACCCAGCCAGGCCCGCACGCTAAGAGACTCGCCGAGTCTTAGGGCTAAGGGTAGTATAAAGAGCGGGCTAGTTGCTCCTAGCGCTTGGGCAATGCCCGCCGCGGTAAATTTCAGCGCTGTTTGCTGGAGCCAGATGCCGAGATAGGTGCCTGCAAACGCGACTAACACTACAGTCTGTAGAACTTTGGGCGATCGCAGCCATTTTAATTCTCTCAGTATATGAGGCTGCCGCCCCACACCCAACGATAGGATGAAGACGCCCGCGACCAGCCGCAACACCGTGCTCCACAGTGGACTGATATCGGTCGTGGCCAGTGCCGCCCGCGATAGCACTGCGCCGACGGCTTGCCCAAGGGCGGCCAATAGACCCAGCGCAACGCCCATTCGCCACTGGCTCGGCGGGGCGTCAATGGGTAACGCCAGGGTGGCAGGACGAGTGCGTTCGGCGATCACCCAGGTCACGCCAGCGACCGTCAGTGCAATGCCCCACCAGGCGATCGCCCGCAAGTATTCTTGCAGGGTTAGAAGCGCCAGCAGGGCCGTCAGCGGCGGAGCCAAGGCTTCCATTAATAACGCACGGCGCGCCCCCAAGCGGTTGATGCAGCCAAAGAAGGCCGTGTCGCCCAGGCCAATGCCGATGACACCGCTGAGCAACAGCAACAGCACTGGCGTTGGACTGGTGGTCGTGAGAGGCTGCTGCAGCACAGCTAAGGTCAGCGCCAGCATTAGGATCGCCAATCCACTTTTGACTAGGTTGAGCACCAGCGGCGACAGACGCTGCCCCAAGTGGGAATAGATGACCGAGGCGATCGCCCAAATCATTGCTCCGGCCAATGCTGCCAACTCACCCTTAACCGCAATCAGCAAGCCCATTCCCCCATCCCCAACGGTGCCTAGCGTCGTCGGGCAAAGGGCGATCACCCACGTCATTGTTAGCGTAGATCCAACGTATCCGAGCACTCTATAACCCCAATTGATTCAGCAGATCTGTCGTCTGCTGGGGCGACACCAGCGTGTTGGCACACAGCAGGCCCGATGCCGCGACTGCAGGCACGCCAATTCCCGGCATGGTGCTATCGCCCACTCGATACAGCCCAGCAATGGGCGTTTGCGGCGAGGGAAACATACCCTGCTTGGCCGGAATCGCGGGGCCATAGGTGCCGCGATCGCGCCGCAGATAGTGAGCATGGGTCAGCGGCGTGCCGATCATCTCTTGAACCACCCGCTGCCGCACATCGGGGATCACCCGCTCTAGCGCTCGGTAAAGCGGCTCCGCCTTGGCGTGTTTGCGGTGGGCATAGTCCCCATCTCGCTGCCAGCTCACAAAGGGCTCTAGCGTGTAGGCATGAACCACGTGGTGCTGCGGGGGCGCTAGGGTTGCATCCCATACAGACGGAATGGAAATCATGCAGGTGTTCCCTGGGTCTGTCAGAGGGCGATCGCCCTCATGCAAGACGACATGGTGCCCTGTTAGCCCTTCTAACCCGTCGGCGCGAATGCCCAGATGCAGATGCATAAAGCTGTCGATCGCCGCAGTGTCTAAGGCGGTTTGCCGATAGGTAGCGGGCAGCCGGTCAGGCTTGAGCAGATGGGTATAGGTGTCCCAGATGGTTGCGTTGGAGATCACAACTGGAGCCAACAGGCGATCGCCCCCCCGCACCTGCACGCCTTGCACCCGCCCCTGCTCAACCACGATCTCCTCCACATGAGTATTCAGCCGCAGTTCGCCGCCCCACGTTTTAAGTCCCCGCACGAGCGCCGCCACGATCGCCTCGGCCCCACCGAGGGGATAGTCCACCACAGAGCGCGATCGCTCTCCTAACATAAAGCTCACCTCAGGGGCCACCGTGCCCGCCGCCGTTAGCCCCGACAGCAAAAAACATTCCAAATCCACCAACCGCCGCACAAAGGGATCTCGCACCCAGGTATCCAACACATCCCCCACCGAGCCCCGAATCAGCCGCAGGTGAGGCAACAGCGTCAGCAACGCCAGCGGATAGCGGCCCATGAGCGTGCTCACCAGCTTCCAATCTGCTCGCAGCGCCAGCGTCGGAATGCCCCGCAGCGCTTCATATAAACGCAACATCTGCTGCTCAAACTGCGCCAGTTCTTGAGCCCCGGTCGGGGTGAACTGCGCAACCGCCTCTCGGTAGCGCGCGGCATCGCCATAAATGGGCAGCGTGCCTTCAGGGAAGTGGTAATGCCCTAGGGGATCGTAGGCGATCGCCTCTACAGTCTCCCCCAGTGCATCTAGCACCTGCCGCAGCGGATTCAAGGAGGTGCGATCACTCAATCCACAGAAAAACGACGGCCCCGTATCAAAGCGAAACCCCCGCCGCTCAAATCCATGAGCGGCACCCCCAGCAATTCCATGACTCTCACACACCACCACCCGACGCCCATAGCGCGCCAGCATTGCGCCTGCCACCAGCCCGCCAATACCGCTGCCTACAATTACTGCATCCACTGCATCTGGCATGCTTTATCATCCACATCTTTATAACCAGCTTATGTCTGCGCACACCCGCTCAACATTGAAGCCCAACCCCAAGCTAAGGCCATCTCTACTAGGAATTGACCTACTGGTAGCCTGCCTAGCGCACAGACCTATCAGCATCCCGGCCTCCTCCCCTGGCCCTAGACTATTAGGAATTGTAAACATCTGTGAACACTCTCCTGATCCGCGTCCTTTGCCTCTGAGGTATGACGATACTTCCCTGTAACCGTCAGTTCAGATCATCCTCAAAGAAATGAAGCGGAGAGACCGGATCTCCTGATTTTTTTGTTTCGAGAGGCTATGCAAATCTAAAATAAACTTCACGAAGAATTTTTAAATATCGTCAGAAGTTCGCTAAAACTGCATAATTTGTGAATTTCTAGCGTTATGACTGAGGAAATCGTGGCCTATGACTGAAGGAATATCTGCCAAAATCCAAAATATCTCTTAAGGATGTGTAAAACTCCTCAGCCTTCTGATAGATTTTTCGGAAATAACTAAATATTTCGCAGTCTTCCTTAGTAAAGGGCTGTATATTTTAAGTAGAAATACCGAAAGCTCTCGTATGAACGCTCTTTTCAAATTTTTAGCGGTTGCATGTGCTGCGATGGGACTGTCTATCGCGACACCAAGTCATGCGGTGGCATCAACGTTGGGTAATGAGCCTTTGTCTCAGCAGGTGGAGGCGTCTGCTGCTTCTATTACGTTAATGCCTGAAGAGTTTGAGCGTCATACTGATGAGGCCAATGGTGTGATAGCCGCCGACTTAATTATTCAAATTGCGAACGGGTCTAGCTCTCCTCCCTATAGCCCCCCTGTTGCAGATGGCCCCGGTAATACACAAGGTTCCGGCACTCGCTAAGCCTATTGCGCCGAATTCCATGCGCGAACTTGAGCATCTACAGATCGCTCAGGTTTTTTAGACTTTTTGATGTGGCTGAATTGAGGAATGAACCTTGAAGAGACAGGGACACCCTCGAACGTAAGGCAGTAAAGTAACAGTCGCACAGCGTGAGCCAGCATTTCTACGGACTCGAAGCAGCAGAGTGTTTTGTGGTGCTGGCGGGCTAGATAGTGCAATGTAAAGCTTCGCTCCGCCAAGGGCGTACGAGTGTTGTCTCCCGTTCCCAAGGGAGACGCTGCGCAAACGAACCAAGTCATGTAGGATTTGCAGGCAATTTGATTGTCCTCTGGAATAAACCTGGGATACACCGTCTACCCGTCGTTGACGTAGAAGTGGCGCTGCCAATGGGCGACCCGCGTCCAGAGCGGTTGAAACGTCTCGGATTAGGAGCACTAAAATCTATGTTCTGCATTGGTCAACGTCCATTTACAGCCAAATCTTGTTTGTTTGAGCCGACAAAGGTTTCCAATGCCCGGTGATGTTCTAGACCTGTGGTCAGGGTTGCTAAACTGCTTAAGGCTTAGGGCATTCAGAATTATCATCCACATGTCTACAACACGACCCCAATGCCCTTCGGGAAGCAAGCTACGTTGAGTTCGCCGACCTCTGGAGTCGTTTCAGGGTCGTCAACATTCTGAATCGTTCGCCCACTTGCTTCACTCAAGTGATCACCGTCGTTTGGTAAGCTCCCTTTAACCCGTTCTATGGCCCGAAACCCGAAACCGACGACCGCAGATTGCACCAATTTGATTTTGCTTACCTTTCTTGTTGCCATTCTTAAGGATAGGAGTGGCTCCACACTCTGGATATTGCATCGCAGATCACCTTGATTCATCTCTTAATTATGCAACGCCCCGTAGGAGCATTGGCGCAGCCAAGCCAGAGGTCTGACAACTGGTGACAGCCCTGCTCAAAGCAGACCGTAACCTTAGATGGAATACTCCTAACTGCTTCAGTCGAGCCAGGTAATTTTTCTCGTAGGATCCTTGCAGGTCAGGTTCCTCAATCATCTAAACCCGTACCTATGGATGAAATTGGTATGTGCATCTTGTGAGGCTATCCTCGCAAAAAGCTCTCACACAGCCACCGTTTGCATCTCTCAGTAACTACGTAAAAACACGACTAGCATCAACCCATATCCCGGTCAACTTTGACAGTCACCGTTAGAAAACGAGTTTTAGCCATCTTCTGCAATAGCTTGCCCAGCAGAAAATTTAGATGTTTCAGCGCTTGTATAGAAACGTGGCTGAACTATTGATCGTCCTATATCAACTGTAATTGAAGCGATTTCACTGCGGTCTATACGGCGAAACTGTTAGTTGGGTTAAAAACGATGTGATGGGCATGCACCTCATCATTTTCTTTGGGCCTCCAGAGGCCATCTTCAATGAATTTATCTATACTTACGAGCGTCTTTCTGACTTCAATCTCATGCTTCTTCAAGAAAATATGCCGTTTCCTCAGGAATTATACGGAGAGACGTTGTAGTTCTCCTTTGGGGGCTAGATAGGTTTCTGTGCAAGGGTTTCAGCAAGATAAAACCATTTTTTGTTATTTAGCCTACGAATTGTTTTCAGTAGTTTCAACCTGCCGCAAACCCGGTCGATAAGACACATTAACAAGTGACACAGGGATAGATGCATCGGTTATCTAACCACAAGATACTGAATCTAAAGAGACTGAATCTTAGTGGTGCTGTCCATAGGCTCTGATTCATCGCAAGGATGCTAAAACCATGAATACCCGCCCCTTTATTAGCCGTCGAACAAAGGCAAACCCAACCAATGCTGTGGGTAACCAGGTGCAAATCCTGGAAAAGTCTGTTAAGCGGGCTCAGAAACGCTGGCAGTCGAAGCGATTACCCATGGGGCATCCTATAGCAATGACGCCAGCCGAGCACGAAACCCGGTTGCGACAGCAAGCACTAGAGCAAGTGCATTATGGAAATTTTGATGCGGCTCTATCTTTGTTCAATCGATTGTTACTCCTTAACCCCTCTAGCGCTCGCGATTATAACAATCGAGGGCTAGTTTACTTTCAAGGTGGGCGGATGGTAGAAGCAATTGCCGACTACAATCGGGCTCTAGATATCAACCCAATGCTAGACAGTGCCTACAACAATCGGGCTAATTACTATGCTGTGCAAGGTCAGTTACTCGAGGCAGTTCTAGATTATGACGCCGCGCTAGAATTAAATCCAGAAAATATACGTGCTTGGATTAACCAAGGTATTACATTTCGAGATATGCAGATGTATGACCGCGCTATCGAGAGTTTTGATGCTGCACTCGCGCTGAATTGTTTGCAAGGTCATGTCTACAGCGAGCGAGGGCGAACCTATCATCTGTGGGGTGATTGGAATTGTGCGATCGCCGATTATCAGCGAGCCCTTGATACTATCAAGCATTCAGAATCGAGTGCTGTGGACAACAATTCCACGCGGCTTCATTTGCACGTCGCAGCTTGGATGAATGAGTTATTGTCCCCATTGGAAGTTTGAGTCTGTTGATAGGGGGCTTTTAGTCCTTTATTATAGATATCTACTGGATTGAAACAATCAGTATTGTGTAACTCTCTATTCGCATAGATTCCACAATACTGATTGTATCGGCTAGCACTTCAGGTGCTCTGTCAGCGAATAAGCACCTGTCAATTAGCCGTTGTGGAGTTGGGCGATCGCACGTTAGTCGATCGAAATTGATTGTGGGCCACTTCCCCGGCCATTAGACAAACTACCATCTGCCGATGGTGAGCTAATGCTTGCCCCAGTCTGTTGTTCTAGCCAACTTTTGACAGGGTCATCTGACAAATTAAGGCGAAACAGCCCAGATGCAAGTCCTCCTAGAAAAGCAACTGGATGACTTACTAGTTCCTTTGCAACAGGCGATAATTCATCTAAAAACATTAGGTTCAACTCTCCCACTATATGTTGGCTAGACGATCACAATTGCGGCCACCTAAATTGAGGCATTTGCAGCATAAAGTGCGTGAAGTCCTCGCAGAATAAGGCTTTAATAACTATCTAGACTCTGTAGTGACCATCGTCGCGAAGACATAACGCTAGCTGCGCCGCAGCATACCTAAATCCTAGCGCACCTCTAATAAAACTCTAATGTAACCCTCTTACAAATGAGTCCAGCCTAAGGTAGGGCTGATTCACTGTGATGAGATAGAAATTAAGCTATAGAGACATCCCTTAAACGCTGGTGTCGCGATGAATCTCATTGAAGCTTTACAGACCGTCCCCGATTATCGTAGTGCTCGCGGGAC